>CAYLYH010000027.1:0-32481 GCA_964388155.1 uncultured bacterium
GTCTTTAATCGTTCTTCAAGCATTTCATTTTCGATTTTATCATCATTATACCGCCGTTCCATTTCTTCTGTATCCCATTTCATAAATAAATCAAATCTATGATTTGTTAGGGACTCTAGAAGAATTCTCAACTTAGAAGTTTCTAAACCCCTAATAGTCCTCGGAATATCTTCAAAATATTGTTCGATTAAAATATTTTTATCAATGAATTTAATTTCCCATTTATCCAATCCATTTTTTCCATTTTCTATCCCTTTGATTAAGACTTTGGTTAATGCTGAAGATAAATCATAACCATCCATATTTCCCATTTTTTCCTTAAAATCAATTAACCAATAGTGCGTATTTTCATCTTTCATTTTCGTTTATCCTTCCACATTTTTTTAACACCAAACACCAGTAGCAAGACTAATACAGCAATTACCAGTCCAGCTAAGCCAATGACTTTTAACAATTCTACGGGGTCTATGTAAAACATTTCGGTTACCTCTGTGTTTCGTTGCCGTTGTCATTGTTTTTCTTCCAAAAAGTCACTTTTTCTTTCCAATTTTGTTTCTTGTTTGTTTTTTCTAATCCGACTTCGTTTGCTTCACTTTTCTCAAAATACCCTTTCAAATGCCCCCAGGCTATTTTCCACGGTTTGGACATATTTGGTAAAACATCCTGGGTGAATATTTCTTTGACGTACACCAGAAAATCCACGGTGGTTTTACGGTAATTATCAATCTGTTCTTCGGTATTCCAGCTTGAATACGTCCGGCACCGCTGGATGGTGGCTTTTCCTACAGCCGTCGTTAACACACCCGCACCAGTTCCCTGCATGATGTCGTCTATGGTTTTATCCAAAAACGGCACACTTGCCATCACCCTTTGTGTAAAGCGTTCTGCATAGTTTAAGATATTTACCGTGGCTACGATTTTGACGACATCCCTGAATACATGGTAAGTTTGTACCGGTCCGGGACGCTGATTATACAATTTTACAAGATCGAAAAACATCGCACCGTTTCGGTAAATCACCAGATAAATATCTGCAGCTTTAAATGGTAACAGCATCACTCCGACCATCGTATCACGCACCGTATTTCTCACAATGATTTCTGCTTGATTGTCTAGCTCAGATAAAACCGGTTTGATGATTTCAGAATCAATGGTGTTAATCTTTGTTTTAAGGCTGGTTATATCTCCGGATGAGTCAAAATATTTACCTGCGGTGTAATACTTAGTTAAGGTCTTTTTATATTCAGCAGAGATATGGTTATTAGTCTTCAGACCCTTTACGACGGTTTTTAAATATTGAAGCTGGGCTTTCAGATATTGAGTGTTCTCTTTATTTTCATACTTAGCAGGATCGGGCGCTGTCGGGGCACTTGGAAATTCGTTTAGTAAACAATAAATTTTCCATACACCCCACAGCACTGACCCAACGCCGATACCTCCCACAACCCATGCCAAAATCGGATGAATTGCAGACAAGGTTTGTAACGCCCGAATGATTTCAATAAATACAACAAATAACAATAATCCTGCAAAAACAATAAATGCTCTTTTTAGAATTTTCCAGCCTAATGTTAATTGTTTTGTAAACATAGATTATTTCTGCTGATTATATTGGGTCTCGTCGATAAATTTTATTCTTAATCCATCGAAAGTTATTCGTTTCCAGGTAACTGATTTCCTTCTCAAAAATATATAAAGGGTAAACAATAAGCAAAATGTAGATGCCGACAAAAGCGTCGCTGCACCTGTCACCGGAAAAATGCTAAAAGCAACAGCAGTAAATAATATATCTGACGCCAAATGATGTCCAAACACAAATGGTTTAATCTTCTCCGGTAATTTTTCTACTAAAATCACGACAGCAAAAAATGACATCAATCCGATAATGAGTCCTGTTTCAATCATGGACGTTTTTTTCCGATAGTATGCCCACACCGCCTACAATACTTTGCAAACGGGTCTGTAATTTCAAGCCCGCAGCTTTGGCAGTGGCTATATAACCGCTGACCGCAGCGTGAGCAGAATTCGTCTGTGAGTGTCGGATCCTTTGGCTTAAAATACCCGCAATCGGGGCAGATGCGATAAACGTGATGTGTTTTTGCTTTTTTCACAATACATAAGATAATATCCGAGAGTTACAAATAAGCAGGTTTTTGAAAAAGAGTTGATGGGTAAATGGGTAGACGGGTAAATGAGTAGATGGGTAAATGGGTAGATGGGAAATACGGAGACCGGCAACTTTCCCGCCGAAAGCGGACAGGCAACTTTGGACTATTCTACTACCAGATTGTATTCACCTTTTTAGAAGTACGAATCGTGTTGTCTGCTGTGATGAGCGGCACATCCAGATATAACGAAGTTGCAGATATGAGTCGATCGGCGGGATCAGCATTGACCTTCCTTAAAAGGTTAACAGACAAATCAGCAATTTCAGAAACGATTGGTTGAAAGATATAATTCTTTGTCCATTGAATCAATTCGATAAATTCCAAATAAGTCGAATCTATGATAAGACGTTCTTTATCCATGAGCATCGCTATTTCCCATAATGAGATATCACAAACAATAATGCCGTCAGAGAGGTGTGCCTGGTCAAAATATCTTCGTGCATTCTTGTTGAGTTTTTCCGGTGATAAAGCATCCCATATAATAATATGCGTATCCGCAACAACTCTCATTTCTCTGAATTCCATTCTTCATTGAATGGCTTAACAATATCATGAATTTTCGCGGTTTTACTTATTTCGGTTAACTTATACTCCGCAACCATTTTCGGGTAGGCAGGCGGCACCAACTTTGCTACTTCCTTTCCCCTGGATGTAATGGTGAGCGACAGTCCATTTTCAATGGCTTTTAAAACTTTCATTAGATTTGCTCTTAAATCACTGACTGCAATAGTCTGCATGAGATGATTACCCCTTCTATTGTACGGTTGTAATGTACAATAGAATTATTATATCCATCAATACACAATCTGAGGATTAGAAAATAGTAGATGGGTAAATGGGTAAAAAAGTTGAAGTTGGAGCGCAGTGCCTGCCCGACAAAGAATGCAGGCGGGGAGTTGATGGGTAAAAGGTAAATGCAGAGACCGGAGCCCAGACATTATCAATTATCCGTTTTCCCTTTTACATTTTACGTTTTACATTTTCCCCCGTAAAAATCACGGGATTTCCGCTTCGCTACAACATTTTACATAAGATTGTCTAATACGTCTTCTTTCATCTGGAAAAAGGTTGCACGGTAAGGTTCTATCCATAAACCGCCCAACGTATCTGCCACAGGACCATGATACAAATCCTTGGCAATTTCGAAATGCGAATTCGCCTCTTCCGTCCGACCGGATTTCTTTAATTCCATACCACGTTTATATGCTCTTTCGAAATGTTCTATGTCCAAACGGAAGTTCTCCGATTCCCAGTTTATGCCGATATGGTCGTTCGTCTCAATGATAAAATCCTCTTTGCAATCTTTGAACAAGTTCCGCAATCTTGTCAACGTGACATTCTTATATTTCATTGTCTGTGATTGCGTATCAGAATCCGAAGGCCATACATCCCGAAGTAAATCCTCTTTCAACACAGATGTTCTATATTTATACCCATTCAAGATGAGATACGCCAATACCTCAAGCACTTTCCGGGATGTCCAGTCTTTGCCGGTTAAACGCTTCCCGTTAATTGTTAATTCCATTTTTCCCAGCAGATTAATCACTATCGGAGTCCCATCTGTTAATCCGATTTGCGACTCATCTTCAATTTGAATATCCCACACAGACAAGGTTTGTTCCAGCCATGGATAATCATTTTCCACCACAAACTCACTACTGAAGGGTATGTCATCGTGAATGGCACGCGCCCATGCATACATCAATCCGGCAAACCCATCCTTTCCGTATGTATTTTTCGGTGGAAATTGTTTGTGTTTCCCTGCGATAATAACATCCAAACAATCGGAGATAAATTGATACCGTTTCACTGCTTTATTGTTGGTGTCAGCTTTTTCAGCTAAAAAGCGATACAGCCGATGATATTCATGTAGAAACTTTCCGATAAAGGCTTCTTCCATGTTCCTCACCTGTGCCATCATTGCACGATGTTTTCCGTTTAACGCCGACTTCAATATTTTAACGATGGGCAATAATATTAAGTGCTGAGGTTGATCCGGACGCTCCCATTTTTCGAGGATAACAGATAACATTTCTTTTTCTGCGTTATCCCCAAGACTAAAAGCAAATTCGAAATACTTCCGCGGTAAAAACCCATCCACATTTTGTTTCTTTAGTCCAGCGATTGTCTCTTGGAAATCGGCTAATGCTTTTTGCGGTTCCTTTTTCACACGAGTACATGAAAGGAACGCTTCGGCATTAAGTCTATCTACATCATTCCCGTTTTCGGTGCAGTCCATAATGATAGATTTCAAATCAGAAATACCTTGTTTTTCATTTCCGTCTCTTAGTTCGTGCAGGGCAAGTTTCACTCTGGCTTCCATATTTGGCGTAGGGTAGTCTTTAATCCAGCTGCGAAGCTTCGTGAATGTGTCCTTTTCTTTTGTCCCGCATCCGATATTGACATACGCCTGCGCCAAGCCGGTCAGCGCGGAATCTCTGTTATAGGCAATGCCCGTTTTTTCCATGATGGCGAGCGCCTGTTCCATGTGCTGAATGGCAGGAACATAGTTTTCGCCGTTCAAATATCCGAGTGCCAACAAATAATGTGCCTGAAACTGAATGTTTGTATCAAAAAGATCAATACCGTACTGGAGGAGTTCCTTCCCGACGGTTTCTAATTTTTCAAACTCTGTCATTCGTATGTAATAAGAACAAAGCGCGATATTAAAATAAGCTGCTTGCTGCTGATCGCCACGTGACTTCGCTAAGGTGATTCCGTCCTGGATAAATGGCTCCGTATCAATCTCCATCGGTATATTCGTATTTAAATTAGCGACCGTAGCACGATACAGCAGCTCCCACTCCGGTTTTTTGAGGGCATACTCTTTCAAAATTGCAACCGTTTCATGCACTTTATCTAAATTCCATTGATTTGCGTACACCAGCGCTAATCGATAATTGAGACGGACAAAACCATCCTCCGGCAAGTTTTCTAGTGACAATCCTTCGAGAAAGATTGATTCCGCATCGTTAATTTTTCCGCCGGCTAAAGCAAAGTATCCTAGATAATTATTAATTTTCCACGATTCTTCAGATTCTGGGTGTGTTTTCAATTTCTCAAGGATTGTTTTGGCTGTCTCCATCTGGTTCAAAGAAGCATAATTCACAGAAGCCCTAACGCCTGTTTCAAGGTGAGAATACTTTGGATCTAATTTTGAGAGAACTTCATTGGCAGAAAAGTAAAACCCCGATTGCTCCAATTCGCTTACGTAGTCCAACAAAGTATCACGTTCTGATTTTGACCAAGCATTCTGCATGAGCAAATACGCCGACTTTTCACCAAGGGAGAGAAGTACACCGGATGTTAATATCTTTTGATAAATCTCCAATCTTTTGTCCTTTGTCTTAGACTGAACCCATTCTTTAAGGACAGGATGAACCACTCTATATATCCTCTGCTTATCTTTTAAAACCCATTGATTTTCTGTCAAACTTCGGAGTGCTTTCTGGCAAGATTTTCCTAGAATCTTCTTCAATTCACTTTGCTTCCATCCTGAATAGGAATGGGCTATAGCCGTCATCACTTTCTGCTCATCTGAACTTAGCTTTGCGTAACGATATTTACTTCGAATTGCCTCTACTAAATCTTTGGGAAATTCCATGTTCATAAACATATCCATCGGTGCAGCGTACGTCGCAGACAGCAGCCCTTTATCGATGCATATATTTACCAACAGCGATACACGATACGGATGCATTTCTGTGATGGATGAAAACCATGTGTATAAATCCGGATGTTCAAGTATCCAATCCGGATGTAGTAAGTTCGTAAAATAGTTTTGGAATTCTTCATCATTAAAATTGGATATTTTTAGTGGTGTCTCTGATTCAAATCCCGGGCGTCCGCACAGAACTAAGAACAACCTGGAACCGGGGATTTTATAAAAAACTTTTCGTAGTAGATTTAATGATTCTTTCGACAGTAAATGTGCATCATCGATGACAAGAATTAATACATCTTTTTGAGGAGATTTTAAACCAACCAACAGTTTATAAAGGTAAGTAGCTGCGTATTTTTCGTATGTCTCTATCTCATTTAATTGGATTCCCTGAGTCTTGGCTTCATCGGTCACAGATTCAAGCACATTTAACGTTTCAGAGCCAGGTATCTGAAGATATTGAGAGAAAATCCCATTGTATTTAAGAAACGGATTGATTTGATTTAAGAATACACTCTTTCCGGTACCGGCATCGCCGATAATTTCTGCGTAATAAGTACATTGGTTTGTTAAAGAAAAATTCAGTCTTTCAAATAATTCATGCAACAATTGCTGACGAATGACGTTTGGAAACACTGAAATCGTTCTATTGTATCCCTTATGATCGTCCATTTAATCTATCCATTTATCCATTATACTATCTTCACCAAACCTCCGTCTTACCGCTCTTCCTTTTCTCCTTTTTACACCAACATTTCCACAGCATGTTTTATCATCGTGACATGGATAGGGGTACTCCCAATCATTTCACCGTCGATATTCAGTTCATGCTGTTCCTGCGGAATGATAGAGAATTCTTTCACTTGTTTGTACTCAACTGCCGCATCACCAATATGTGCACCGGAAAATACTTTCGGAAACATATTCAACAATTTCATCCGCCCTGCTTTATGCACGATGATTAAATCTATGTATCCATCATCAATTTGTGCCAAAGGTGCCATTTTCATTCCCTTACCGGTATGAATAGTATTACATCCCATAATGAACCCGAAGTTTCCTACGATTCGATTACCTTCGACAACCAATGTGGCCAATCGCTGGCGGTTTTTCATCACTTCGATAATTGATGCAATATTGTATCTTTGTCCGCCTAGCCATCGCATTTTTTCTGCAATGCGATTTATTTCTGTCGGCATTCCCCAGCCTACGATATTAAACGCATACAATGTTTCACCGTTCGCATCTACTTTCGCAACATCAACAGGTCTTTTTCTGCCGGTGATAATTCGTTTGACTGCAACAACTGGATCTAAACAATTGACATCCCGCATGAATGAATTTCCGGTCCCGCCGGTAATTAATCCTATCGGTAGCTTTCTCTCATCCGGACGAGATAACATTCCATTCACAACTTCGTGCATGGTTCCGTCTCCTCCAATCGCACAAAATCCGTCATATCCCGTAAAATCAAACGAATATGCGATTTCTTTAGCATGACCGGCATACTCAGTTTCAAGAATGTTTAACTCAGCATTTACAGATTCAAATACCGGTTGGACTTTTTTTAAGATTGCTTTACCTGCTTTTGCTCCGCCCTGCGGATTAACTACTAGAATGTATCTTGCCATTTTATTACCTCATCGATTGTGTTAGACGTTGTGTGTTATGGGTTATGTGTTTGTTGCAAAAATTTTTGTTTTGTTTTCCTAATAATATTATTCGTAATCTAATAACTTTCCCTGTCTCCCCGCCTGCATTCTTTGTCGGGCAGGCCTGTCTGGTAGGCAGGCTGTCTCCTGTCAATCGTGTTTCATGTATTTATTGTCACCAACCTCAATGATTTCAATTTTTACGTTTGCGGTACCTTGATTTACAAATTCTAACTTCACTGCCGCTCCGTATGAGCAGTCCAGTATTCTCCCCTTCACATAGGGTCCACGATCATTCACACGTAAAATAATAGAACGACCGTTATTAAGATTTGTCACGCGTATGATTGTATTCAAAGGTAATGTTTTATGTGCTGCTGTAAGTCCGTACATATCGTAAACTTCGCCATTTGCTGTCAGCTTTCCATGAAAATCTTTTCCGTAATAAGAACTAATCCCGGTCAGTACTTTTGACCGAATAATATTTTTCCTACCGGATTTCGTCTTACCACCGGATGTTCCACCGTACCGAGGAGAATTCGTGCAGGACATCATAAATCCAAGCGAAAAAATCAGAGCAAAAGTAAGTGTAATTCTCCTGATGCTCATCATTCCGTATATGTTTTTACAGCGCCGGTAAGTGATGATATTCTTTCAATAGACTTGCTATCTCCGAATTGATGTAATTCGTTGATAATCTGTTCACCGGCATCTGCATGTCGAAACGTCGCTGTTCCGACTTGGACAGCAACCGCTCCGGCAAGGAGATATTCAACCGCATCCAAACCTGTGGTAATTCCACCTAAACCAATGACGGGAATATTAACAGATTGATAGACTTTATGGACAGCTGCTAACCCAATAGGCTTAATTGCCGGGCCGGACAATCCGCCGTAAGTTGTGTATATTTGACTTTTTCCTGTTTCGGGATCTATGCTCATGCCGACAACAGTATTAATTGCGGATACGGCATCCGCCCCTCCATTTTCTGCGGCTTTTGCGATGGATGTGATGTCCGTAACATTCGGGCTGAGTTTCATGATTATTAACCGTTCTGTTCGTTTTCTCATTTCAGCAGTCAGTGCTTCTGTCATGGATGAGTCCACCCCAAATTGCATTCCGCCTTTTTTCACATTCGGACAGGAGATATTTATTTCATATCCACAAATATTGGATGAAATAACTTCAACCTTTTCCAGCACATCACAATATTCCTCCAGCGTTGTTCCCGCAATATTCATTATGACCTTTGTTCCAATATTATCATAAAGCGGAATCATTTCACTGATATATCTCTCCACGCCAACGTTTGCAAGTCCGATGGAGTTTATCATGCCGGCAGGGGTTTCAACAACCCTTGGGGGCGGATTTCCTTCTCTGGGAAAACGTGTAACAGATTTTGTTACAATCGCACCCAGTTTTGATACATCGGTCAGATAAGAGGCTTCTATGCCATAACCAAATGTACCGGAAGCAGTAAACACCGGATTGCGAAAAGTGATATCACCAATGTTTATTCGAAGATCAATCAAATGAAATTTCCTCAGCCGAAAAAACCGGACCATTTACACAAACCAAATCATATTTTTCATGGTATGTTGGAACAGACGATTTCTCTTTTTCGGATTTTTTTATTGCGCATCCCTGACAAATCCCCATGCCGCATGCCATATAGCTTTCTACTGATAACTGGGCAGGAATGTGATTTTTCTTCGCAACATTTTGGATTGTCTTCAGCATCGGCTCAGGTCCGCAAGCAAATATTATAGGATTCTGTTTTGATAAAATCTTACATTCAAGCGTTGGAATTACCGTTCCACGAATTCCTATTGAGCCATCATCCGTTGTTAAAAACACTCCCTCCTGCGGAGAATGTGTAAAAAAATGTTCTTCAGCCGTGCGCGCTCCAAGAATTACCGTTGAAGATTTTACAGTTTTATAGAGGTTGAGTATGGGTGCTAACCCCACACCGCCCCCGACTAAAATAAGGTCATTCTCATCGTCCCAACCTGTAAATGTATTTCCCAAAGGACCAAGAACATTGATAGCATTACCCGTCTGCAATCTTGCCAGGGATTTCGTAACCGCTCCCACGGTTTTATAGATGATGGAAACACAATCACCCTTAACATCGGCAATACTCATCGGGCGACGCAAAGGATGTTCCCACGTATCATCGGCAAGGATGGAAACAAACTGCCCTGCACCGGAATATTCACCGACAATTTCAGGAGCTTGAAACTTCATCGACCAAAGATTTCGTGCCAACCGAAGATTCTCAGTCACCAGACAGTTTTCTTTTCTAATTATCTTATTCATCCCATTGTATTTTGTTCAACGGCGCTTCCTGAATCCTGTTTACACTATCTACAATCGAAGAATCGCGAACGATGACCGATTGAATTGTGTCTTTTATAACGGTAATGTTAAGCGAATCGGGTAACTCCGATGTCTCCAATGAGTCATTTAACCCTATCACATTGAGGGAGTCTGGTACAATCAAAGTTTGAATTGAATCTTCTGCAATTATACTGCTATCCGGTGAATCTGGTATTATTAGTGAATCTTTCTCTGTTTTCACATTAAGTGAATCTGTTATGAATTCTGTTGAATCGGTATTCAATTCATTGAATATAGATTGTAGGATTTGAAAACGGTTTTTCGATGTTATTGCTTGTTCGCTTTCTGGATGGAAATGCTGAAGCCATCGGTAATATTTTAATGCACTGTCTAACTCAAAATATGTGTGATCATAATGGTAGGACAAAAAATATCCTGCAGAAGCTGATGTCGTGCTCAATGAATCTGTCAGAATTAATTTTTTAAAATGAACAAACGTAGTTTCAGGGTTTGTTTCCCATAGGCTCTCATAATAATTAAACGTTTGTTCTGATTGCGTCATCTCTTTAACAACACCGCGAGAAGCTAATATTTCCTCCGCAAACTCAGTCGATGGCCATTCTTCCACAATCACGTTTTCAAGAGAATCTGCTTCCTCTGTGTGACCGGAAGCTTCCAAAATATGTGCTTTCAGGTAGACAGCTTTTGGATAAACACTTAACGATTTCGGCTGTTGTAAAATAGTATCCAGTTGGGTTAGAGCAATTGTTGGTTTATCGAAGTGGAATGTCTCCAGCTCAGCAAGCGCATATCGGTAATTTGCAATGTCTTCTAATTTCATTTCAATTGCGAGTGAGTCCACGTTCGTCGTATCCAAAACAACGCTGTCTTGAGATACGGTATCTAATGCAATAATTTCATGTGTTAATGATCGTATAGATTCCATGGCTGTTAAAGCTTTTTGAATCTGCTTTGTTTGTTTCTGAGCTAAAGAAGTATAGGAGGATTGACGATACTCCTTCGAAACTTCTTCCATCTCTGTTTTTGCCTTTTCCAAATTCCATAGAACGTCCAGTGCGTGTTCTCCCAAAAGATATCTTGCCTCGGCAGACGCCTCCGTATTTGGGTAATCTGTAGGAATTTCAGCAAAGATATTCAGTGCGTCTTCGATTTTATTCTGATCTTGTAATATTTTTCCGGTTTCGAGTGTTAAGTCAGCATGAATGGATTCGTAATCTTCATCCTTAATCAATTTCGTTGCTTTTTTATGGGCGCGTTCGGTCTGTTCGCTTAATCGATAAATCCTGATTATCTGTAAATGCGCATCCATAATTCTGCTTTTTGCCAACGAATGTTTGATTACCTGCTGATAGGCATCCACAGCCCGTTCCCAATTTTCTTCTTTTTCGGCCAACTCAGAGAGCCGATAATAGATTTGACTTTTTTCCGTAGATGAACGAGCCAATACCGCAGCTTTCTCGAGCATATTCAGAGCATTTTTTGAATCTTCTTGTTCAAGATATAACCCGGAAATGGACAAATACACTTTTGACATCAAATCATCAGAAATATCCATTTGAACCAGTTCCTGTAGATCATCCAGTGCGGGCTGCGGCAATCCTTGTTTCCACTTACATAAAGCTAACCAATAGCGTGTTTTCGATTGATAGGACACGCTTCCCTCTTGCAGTAGTTGCCGAAATACTGCTTCGGCTGTTTTATATTCTTTTAGATGATATCGGGAAATACCAATTAGCAAACGTGCAGAATCTACAAACTTACTATCGGGGTATTTTTTTAAAATAATCCTCGACTTTTGGATGACTTTCTCGTAGGCATCTTTTGCGGTTGTCGGTAGGTTTTCGTCTGTTTTCTCTAGTCGTGCTTTTTCAGCCGTATCAAAATATTGCTCGGCATTATAGAAAGTATTGAAATACGCACACCCGTTCGGAAGTCCGGCTATTATGACGAAAAGTATGGATAAAATGGTTTTTCTACGCATAGAATGTTCACGGAAATTCACCATGTTTTAGACAAGATACAAGATGAATTCTTACTAAATTAACATTGAAGGATAAAGAATATTGATTTGGAAATATTTAACTCGTTCTCACCCGTATGTCTTTCGTAACTTATTTCATGAAAAAGTGTTTGATATTTCTTACTTTTCTCTCTGCTCTGCTCCCGGGAGCGGTACATCCTGATGGCGACATCTTGAATAACCAAATCGGTTATGTCCTTCCGGAATCCGATAGTACGGGGACACCAATTTTTATCGATGGAGTTTATATCGGTAAAACGCCCATCACACAGCCCATTCCAATAAAAAACGGAATCCACGAAATCAGTTACCTCCCGCCAAATTTTGAAATACCGTCCATCAAAGATCGCCTTCCTGAAGCGGTGAAAAGAGTTTATATCCCTGCAAATGATACCGTTAATGTTGTGTTAATTTATGACATTCACCGTGCAGAATTTAAACGCATCCGGCAAGAACAGGTTGTTACATACATTACTGGATTTTCGATTACGTGTATTGTACTTTATTTGATGTGGATGATTTAATATAAAAATAGTTAGAAGTGAATAGTGAGCAGTCAGGCGTGAGAAGGGTTCTACTAAAATTCACATAAATTCTCTAGCACTTGAACACTCTAATACATTAACACGTTTATACTTTAAAACTCTTCTGTCATTCGATCGTATTCACTGTGGGACCGCATTTCAAAATCCTTGATGCGCTTTTCTATCTGACCGCACACATCATCTCTGACACACTTACCCGCCAACGCAATTGCATTTGCAACGGCTTTCTCATTTGATCGTCCGTGAGCCGTAATGACAATCTTTTCAAATCCTAACAGTGGAGCACCACCATATTCTGCATAATCCGTAATTTCCTTTAACGCTTGAATCCCTTTACGCAGCATAAGCATACCTATTTTCCACGACCATTTCATCTTGAAAGCAAGTTTTCCTAAATGCCCCACTGCTTTTGCAGCCCCTTCTAGTGTCTTAATGACAATATTCCCGACAAATCCTTCTGTTACAATCACGTCGGTTACTCCTCGTAAAACATCTTTTCCCTCAATATTCCCTATAAAATTCACGCCGGCTGTTTCGGATAACATCCGGTAGGCTTTTTGCATTTTTTCACCACCCTTAGACGCTTCCTCTCCATTGTTCAGCAAGGATATTGTCGGGTTTGGAATTCCTCGAACTTCAGAAACATAACTGGAGCCCATAATCGCAAACTGCACAAGTTCTTCTGCCGTACAATGAACATTCGCCCCGACATCGAGCATAAAGGCAAGATGGTCGTTGCGTTTAAATTCATTCATGGTTGGATAAACGGTTGCAATTGCCGTTCGGCGCACGCCATAAATCCTTGGGATGTGTTTTGCTGCGGATAGAACAATCGCCCCGGTACTTCCGGCGGAAACCAAAGCATCTGCTCGTCCTTCAGATACTAATTTTGCCGCTATAACAATACTGGCATCCGGTTTATTATGAACAGCATCCTTGGGACGTTCACCCATCTGGATTGTTTGAACGGTATGAACAATTTCTATATCATTGCCGGAATAACGAAGTTTTTTCAGTGTGTCTTCTATCTTTATTTTATCTCCGACTAAAATAATTTTTACCGGATGTGCACGTACGGCGCGAAGGACTCCTTTTATAATTACATGGGGAGCCTTATCTCCCCCCATAGCGTCAACGGCAATTGTAATTGGTTGATTCATCTGTTCGTCTATTTTCCTTTCTCAGGCGTCAAAATACTGTTGATGTTGGAGTCGAATATCCTCGATGACCCACAAAATAATCGCTGCGTCATCCATAAATCCAATCCCTTCCAAGTTGTCAGGGACTTCATCTTTAGCCTTAATAAAATATTGTAAGGCAAACAGAATTTTCTTCTGTAAGGATTCCGGTATTTCAGAATGAGTGTTCAATAATAAAAACAAGGTAGTCACGCCCTCATATACTTCGGCTTCAAAAATATTTAACTGTTTTTGTGCCGCTATCCGCTCAAGTTTTCTCGGAATATTTTCTAAAACTTTTCCCTTGATTGATAAATCTATTTTTTCAATGCTCTTCGTATATCGGGCTTTGTCTTTATCCGTTAAGCGGAACGGTCTTTGTTCAGAGTTCATAGGATAATTTACCTCGTTTTACTTATTAAACAGAACATAACTATCGGACGATATTTTTCACTTCAAATTGTTATTTTGGAGTGTAGCCCTGCACAGCATCTTTATGCACAATGTACGTCATCATTTTCAATTTCACGTAATCTTCGTGGTAATAGGAATATCCTTTTGTCGGCCCGGTATGTCCGCCTGCTCCGGAATCTTTAATCAAATACCAATCTTCTCCATTTCTCACCGAATAGCCGATTAGATGAATTCCATGATCGTCCGTTGTCGATCGATTGCTAAATCTGAATTGCCTCGCATTCTCATCAATAAATTCTGACGGAATATCGAAGGTCGGAACAATAGCCACTTCTTCCCAAGAGCGTAATCCGGCTTCTGACACATCTCCTCCGATTCCCAATGTGAACCCGTTTCGGATTGCATGCTTAGCTACGGACATAAAATCCGGTAAGGGCAGATTCAAATAGTCTTCGCTATTCCACCAATTATCCGCAACATCGTATTCGGTGAATTCTCCGTAGGGTTTTTCCATCAGAGACATTACATCCACATAATCTTCCACATCTATCCTCAAAATGCGTTTCAGATATTGTTTTGGGGTCAGTTTGGCTCCATGACTTTTTACATATTCAGGAGGTGCACCAAGATAGTGGTCCATGATAGAACGAATTGTTTGTAACACAAGCTCTTCATTCCACGCATTTGATTCCTTTACCTCTTCAAGGTAAGAACGCATTTCTGACCACATATCACCATGATCATGAAACGGTTGTTCATCAACCTTTCCGGGATAAGCAGACAACGGAACGACACCGTACATCTTCCAGATCCTCGTCACAGCATTTAACTCAGAACCCTGAGAAAACTGGGAGTCTCCGCGCTCTTGAACATATCTTCTGGCTTTTTCAACTGTTTCCCAGTATACCGTATGCATTTCAGAAATTTTAATTTCTTTTCCTGTTAAGCGATAGACTTCAGACTCTAAGAACGATGTACCTGAAAAACACCAGCAGGTACCGGTCATTCCTTGTGATACCGGCGGATTGTGCCAGTATTTGGTAAATTCGCTGGTATCCTGAGGAATATCCACGTCGGTTAAGTTCATTTTGAATCGAAGATCAGGAGCATCCTCTTCTTCATAATATGTATCCATTGAATCTTTGATCACATGCCAGAAACCGGGTTTCTTCTCAATAAACTCTCCTGTATCTTTCATGGGTTCCTGTGCAAAGGAGATTACACTAAGGCTAAGGATTAAACTGAGGACTGTTTTCATAGTATTCTCTCTTTCTGGTTGCCGGGTACTTGGTTGTTGGCAAAAGGCTCTTGCTACCTTTCCGGAGTAGGATGTGGTGCTACCTAAAAGGGGCGGGCGGCAGGCGCTACGCTTCGACTTTCTACTCACTACTTTTCTCCGGGTATAGGGTTACCTGCACAATATTCTTAGTTCCGAAATATTGTTTTGCCGCCTGTTGAATGTTATCCAATGTTAACTCATTGACCAGAGCTTCAAACTGTAAAATATTTGAAAGGTCTTGATCGTGAATAGAATATGACGATAATTGTCTTAACCAAAATTTATTTTCTTTTAGAGATGTCTCTCTCTCACGACGCTGTGTTTCTTTTACTTTATTCAGATATTTTTCAGTCGTGCCCGTTGTCATCAAACTGTCAATCTGCTCAAAAACAGCTTCTGTCAATTCCTCTACTCTTTCAGGGGCACAGCCAAATGAAACCGTGAGCCTGTAATCTTCATCCGGGTAATGATCTGTCGATGCCCAAACACCTACGCCATAAACACCGCCCATATCTTCTCGCAGAACTTCTCTCAGTTTGATGCGGAATGCACGTGCCATAGAATTTAATTCATACCGATTTTCTCGATTCCACTCAAATGGACCGGTGAAGATAATTTGCGTCATACTTTTAGGGTCCATCCCTTTTATCACTGATTTGTTTATTCTCCCAACCGGCGGATTGATGTTGTTATCCACCCATGCTTCTTTTCTGTGAATGGTCGGCAAACCTCCTAACCAGGTTTGGAGAAGTGGTTTAATTGCATCCGGTTCAAAATTCCCCACGAAAAAGAATGTAAAGTCACCGGCATCCTCAAATCTGTCTTTGTAAAACGTATAGGCGGTTTCTAAATCAATTTCGTCAAGAAAGTCCAACGTCCATGGGCGTTCACGATGGTGGTATTGTGCCATCGTAACTTGGATAGTGTCCTGATACGCCGATTCCGGTCTTGAGCTTCGGTTTTCTAAAAATCCACGCCACCGTGAAAGTGTCGCTTCAAATGCATCTTCATCCATACGCGGAGCTGTAAAGTATAAATAGATCAGCTGAAACATCGTTTCTATATCTTTCGGAGAAGCTGATCCCGATATCCCTTCAAATAATCCGTCGATATATGGTGAAACAGACACGACCTTTCCGGCCAGTTTCTTTTCAAGCTCTATTTGTGTAATACCTCCGATCCCAAAGTTTCCAATCAGAGATGCGGCGGCGTCCGCAGAAGCGTATCCGGTATCTGAAATTTTTGATTTTCCACCGGGACTGAAAGCTGTAAATAAGATTTCATCATTTTTGAATTTCGTCGGTTTTAGCAGGATAGTTACTCCATTCGACAAGATTATTTTCTCAACGTCAATATCCTCCAATAATTCAGAGGATTCAATTTTCGAAGGAGTGGGAATTATTTTTACGAGAGGATCATCCGAAACCGCATCGATATAGGGAGCGATGTCCATTGTTTTTACTTCGGCAAACAGCGACAGGAGTTCTTCATCTCCGGGAAGAATAAGAGATTCCTTTTCCGGGGCACTGACCGTAATGACACGATTTCCTCCCGGAAGCATTTCAGCACTCATTTGATTGATATCAAGTAATTGGATATTTGGCAGGATATTTTTGTAAAGTTCTAACTCATATTCGATGCCGGGGATAGACTCTCCTTCAAGATAATTTCGAACATACTCACCCACGTACCTCTTTGATTCAGTTTTATCCCTCTCATCGTATGCCTGTTTAATTCTTCTCATAAATTCAGTTTTTTGGCGATCCAATTCGGTTTGCGTAAATCCAAAGAGTGCAACACGTTCTGCCTCCATAAGAATCGTTCTCAGTCCGTCGGTAATTCCATCTTCTTTGACCCCCGCTAACAAGACATGTGCGGATTTGGACAGTGCAATATTATTCGTGAAGGAGTACGCATACATAAAAGATGCATCCGGCTTTTTGGTTATTTCATCGAAACGAGCATTGATCATACCGGAATACAAATTTTCAAGGATATTATGTCTATAGTTTTCTTTCGTTTGTTCATTCCTGACCGGTTTTTTGAAATACACAGTAACATTGGTACGAGTTGCTTCCGGATCTGAAGCAATGGACACAAATGTTTTTTCATGATCCGGTACCGGAAATATTTTGCGTTCTCTTGGCTTTTTAACTACCGGGAATTTTTCAAAATAATTCTTAACATATTCTTCAATTTCTGCGGAATCAAAATCTCCAACCGCAACGACCGCCATCAAATCGGGACGGTACCAATCTCTGTAGAATCTGCGTAGAGTTTCATAATGTGCTGTGTCAACAATAGCTATATCACCAATGGGTAAGCGCTTTGAATACATCGAATTGTTATACAAAATTGGCGCGTGTTTATTCCACATCCGCATACCGGCACCTTGCCCTAACCGCCACTCTTCCTTGATAACGCCTCGTTCTTTATCAATTTCCTCGTCCTCAAATGCAACACCGTGCGCCCAGTCTTCCAAAATTTGGAATGCCTGTTTTATTACTTCCGGGTCATCCATTGGAACCTGCAGTTTGTAAACCGTCTCATCAAAAGATGTATGTGCATTTAAGTCTGCACCAAATCTCATTCCGATACCTTCCAGATAATCCACAAGTTCTGATTTATTAAAATGTGTCAATCCGTTAAATGCCATGTGTTCTACAAAATGGGCAAGACCTTTCTGGTCTTCATCTTCTAAAATAGATCCGGCATTTATTGCCAACCTCAAGACGGCACGATTTTCCGGTTTATGGTTTTCACGGATGTAATAGCGAAGTCCGTTACTCAATGTACCGATGGTTACATTCGGATCTACCGGCAATACAGCCGCCGATGGCTCTACAGATTCTTCACAACAGGATTTTTTTTGACATAAACCCGCGCAACTTATCACGGTTAATAAAATAATTGTTCCAAAAATTAGTGTTATACGTTTCATGGGTTAAACTCCTGTGTAAAAGTGTTAGGGTGTGCAAGTGTTAGGCTGTTAAAGTATTAAAGTGTTAAAGCTTTCATGTTCCCGTAGCGGATAAGTGTTAAGAATATGAAATAAATAAAATCTCTAGTCAATATATTTTCCACGGATGGCTTTCACAGTATCATAGATCTCAAAAAAGCAGTCAATCAATTCCGGGTCAAATTGTGTCCCGCTGCATTTCCGTAATTCGTTTAACGTATCTTCTTCCGTCCACGCTTTTTTGTAAACCCGAATGGACATTAATGCGTCATAGACATCCGCAATCGCGACAATCCTGCCACCTAACGGAATTTCTTCTCCCTTATATCCTTCTCCCATGGATTCAATATCCTGATTAATATCCCCAATTTTCCCGGGATATCCCGTGCCATCCCAATTTTCATGATGCATCAGAGCAATTTTTTCTGAAAGTTGATCAATCTCTGACTTTGAATTTAAAAACAGTCTTGCCCCATAAATCGTATGAAAGTTCATAATCATTCGTTCATCGTCATCAAACCGACCGGGTTTTTTCAAAATTAAATCAGAAATAGCAATTTTTCCAACGTCATGCAACATTCCTGCAAGTCGCATATTCCCTTTTTGTTTCTTAATCTCAAGTGGATCCATCCCTTGCTTAGTCGCCCAATGCACATAAAGTTCTGCGGCAACAGCTCCGACGCGATTTACATGAGCACCGGTCTCTTTCGGATCTCTTAACTCCGCCATTTTGATCATTCGCAAAATTAATTCTCTTGTCAATTCCGCACGCTCTATGTGAACAGAGGCATTTCCTGCAAAATACGTGATGAGCATTTCATCTTCTTTTGAAAACGGAATAATGTCTTTCTCGGGCGTATGTGCGTTGATTAATTGAAGTACACCGACGATGTTTTGGTGAGCGTTAATAATCGGCGCTGTCAGCATTGATGTTGTTCGATACCCGGAGTTTTTATCAAATGATGAATTAAACGAAAACGGTAATGCCTCGTCCAATGAATAGACATCCGGAATATTTAATAATTCTCTCCGGTTCGCAACATAGCCCGCAATGGAGTTATCATTGATCGGGACTTTAAATGCAGCGTATAAATTTTTATTATCCAGATTAGAGGTAAATAACGTATCATTTTGCGTATAACTAAAGACAAGATTATCTCCATCTGTGATATATAACGTTCCTGAATCGGCGTGGGTCATTTCCCTTGCACGAGTGAGTAAATAATCAAGAACCGCATCCAAATCCTGAATTTGACTGATCTCTTCATTCAATTTCAGAATGGATTGCAACTGAATTTTTTGTGATGTTACCATTTTTATCCTAAAGTTTTATTGCGTCAGTATAGCTTCGTAAAATACAGAATCATTCTCACATAGTTCCATGATTAAAAAGGAAGAAAGTATTAAAGTGTTCGTGTGTTAATGTGATAGTGTGATAAAGCACTTGTCCACTACCAACTGCTGACGGTCAACCGCCGACTGCCAACTGTCTCCTTAAATATAATATCGGTCTTTGTCGACTTCATCCCGCAGGATTCGCAATTCTTCATCGGTTGGTTCTTTGTTGCTCTGAATATTCTCAGGAATCACCAATTCAAAGCCGGTGTTCTCTGTTACATTTTCGGCGGACACTCCCGGATTTAATGCCAACAGTTTCATCCATTTTGTTTCAGTATCAAATCCAAGCGTACATAAATTTGTGACTACACGATATGGTCCTGTGTTTCGGGGCAGGCCGGCTTCCTCTCTTGCTCCGGGTCCGGTCAGATAACCGGGAGTCGTAATAAAATCGACTTTTGGAATAAATCGTCGTTTGTCATGCTGCATAATTGCAATCGTCTTCCAGCATGTGCTCCCTACATCATTTCCGCCGCCCGACCCGGGCAAACGAACTTTCGGTTTAGAATGATTATCCCCGATGATGGTTGAATTGAGATTCCCGTACATATCAATTTGCGCACCACCTAAAAACCCGTAATCCACAAATCCTCGTTGAGCTGTTTCCATGATATCACAAATTCCTGCAGCCGCCACACCGCGGTTGAATGTCCGCATATCTCCGACGGCAAGCGGAAGTTTATCCAATTGTGCACCGACGCCGCCAAACTCAAAAATAGAAATGAGATTAGGTGCATATAGTTTTTGAGCAAGAGACGCCGCAAGCATCGGGATTCCCGTTCCGATAAAACACGTGGTGCCATCTTCCATTAATCGTGCTGAAATACAAATGAGGAGCTCCGAAGAATTGTAACGAGGTTTATTCATCTCTGCTCCCAATACGTAACGCATCTAATGTCTTATTCCCGACCTTCGCTAAATAGTCTTCATGATTTTGAATATCATAAATCCATGTGTTCAGATATTCTTCTATATCGGCTTCATCTTTCGTGGCATTTACATAGTCCCGGATATGCTGTTCATCCCGCTCGTAACAGTTCGTCATTTCCCCGGGATGCGCTCCAAAAGGAGCTTCGACGACCGCATCCACCAGATAATATGGGATGATGGTTCTATCCGGCTGGCTGCGAATGACATCTTCATTCACAATTTCCTCAGCAGAAATAATGAGCCGTTTGGAAGCTCTTGCCATCTCTGCTGCAAACCCGCTGATACCATCAATTTGACAATTTCCGTATTTATCAGCTCGACTCACATGGATGAAACCCACATCCAAAATCAGTGCGGGCAACAAACAAAGTTTCTTCCCTGTAAACGGACATTCGGCTACTTTTGCTGCGCTGTATTTGAATGTATCCGTACCCAGCATAACTTGAGTAGGAAGAAACGGTACACCCATTGCAGCAGCTTTAAACCTCCAGGTAAGTGCCGCATTTGACCACTCAACAATTTTTTGGACATAACCACTTTCCACTGATCGTCGTGCGTTCGCAGAAAGGCCGTAAACCTCAAAACCGATATATGTCCAATCCAGTTGTTTCACCGCATTTGCTGCTGCTAACAGATCGGATTCAAAAACGCCTTGCCCGGCACATTTCAATTCACGAAAACCCTGGCGCAGTATCTCGCGAACAAGAGACATCGGAGCACGAACCGTCCCATATAACTCAATTCCGATGTAATCACCCTCTGCGAGAAACAGTGATACCGCTTCTCGCTCCGTCATCCGTTTGTCGATTAACTCTCTGGTTTTATGTGTGCGGTTCCATTCCCGAAATGCATCTATATCCGGAGGTTGGATTAATTCTCCACGTCCGCTTGATAAGATATTCATAGTTCTGGGTGTTAGGTTCTGAGTGTTGGAGGCTGGTCACCCTTGTTCCTCTTCACCTCATCTCCCCTAACCTTTCACGGCAAACTCAGGATAGTTTAGTACAAATAGCCTAAACCAATGTAAAGTCCGCTGGTTCCATCTTGTTCATCTGCAGCCATTCCGTAATCGACAGCAACAATGAAGTTCTCATTAAGCGCGATTCTAAATCCACCACCGTAAGACAGATGCAGCGATTCCTCTCCACTTGGTACTTCTGTCGTCGGATATTTATCCATGACCTGACCGCCATCTACAAAAGCGTTTAAGGCTAAATAAAGATTCTGACCAAAGACCTGTGTTCTCAGGAATTTCCAGCGCAATTCAGTGTTAAACAGAGCAATGGAATTTCCAACAACTCGGTTTTTAAGTATTCCGCGCATGGTTTTTGAACCGCCGAATCCTTCCTGTGTCTGATAACTGCTTTGGTAGTACGGCAGCATAAAGAAAGGAATATCTCCACTCAGAACACCTTGATATCCTACGCGATACGCAAATGATAAGTCATCAGGAATTATGCTGAAATATTGACGATGTGTGAACGTAAATACGGAATAATCAAAGTCACTGCCCAAGAAACTCGGAACAACCTGGACAAGTCCTTCCGTCCACATTCCGCTCATAGGATTGGCTTCGTTGTCTCTGGTATCATAAACTGCACCAAATTTCAGATAATTCGTGCTTCCACCCTCTTTTTCATCCGTGCTGATTATACCATCATCGACCATTTCATCATAAAGACCGTCTACAGCCGGAAGTTCATCTTCATCTTCCTGATCTTCGTTCAGAGTTTCAATATCGACGGAGGCAACTTCCGTGTTAAATATTCCGATTCCAAACAGTCCGTTCAGATTATCCCCGTAGATCTTTTTCTGAAAATCAGCCGTTAATTTAGTGACATTTCGTTCGTGGCGGTAATAAACACGGGTTTTATAGAGATCATTATTATAATCTTCATTATCAACATCTGATATCTCAAAGACCGGATTATAGCTTGCTTCATAGCCGTTAAATCCGTAGAACGGCAATGCCTGCTCAGTCATGTACGCCAATTCTCCGGTAACCCGTAAACCAAGCGGCAGTAAATATTTTGAATCAAACTGCACACGGTTGATTCCGCCACCTTTGGTTGTCCTTGAAACCTCAAGGTAAATTTGATATTTATAATCGGGATACACTGAACCGTCGCCGTAGTTATACGGGTTCAGAATTATACCGTATAAAAGTCCGATATCTGAATTACCGCCAATTGCCGGAACACCACCAAAACTCCATCCGGTTGGGGTTTTGTCTTCATCCTGTGCGATTACCACACTCATCATCATAACGATGACAAATACCAATAATCTGTTTCGTCTTAGTTTTTTCATGATTCCTCCATGTATGTGACGATTATTGAAATGAATAAGCTATGGAATTTCATCATATTTCACCATAAATGCATTAGTTTTTATTAATCTATGTGTTAAAGTGTTAGTGTGTTCAAGTGTTAGTGAATTGAGTTTTTGGTAACATAAAATATCTTCATCACTTTTGTTTACGTTATTTCAACATTTCCTAAAATATTTTAATGTAAATTCCGTGCAAGTATTCAAGATATTTACATAATAACCAAGGAGGTAATATGCTTGATCAACGAAAATCAATTTGGGGATGGTCTATATACGACTGGGCGAACTCTGCATTTGCAACCACCGTCATGTCGGGATTCTTCCCTCTGTTCTTCAAAGGATATTGGGCAAACCCGGATAACCCTGCCGAAAGTACGTTTTATTTAGGATTAGCAAATTCTATCGGTTCCATCATCGTGGCAGCTTTAGCGCCATTCCTGGGTGCTATTGCAGATCGCGGATCCGCCAAGAAAAAATTCATGTATATATTTGCCTTTTTGGGCATCATCATGACCGGCGGGTTGTGGATGGTGGCTCAAGGACAATGGCAAATGGCGGTACTGTTTTATGTCATTGCGACCATCGGTTTCTCCGGCGGAAACATTTTTTATGACTCCCTCTTACCCGGAGTAGCTTCGGAAAAGAAAGTTGATTACACATCCTCTCTTGGTTTTGCCATGGGGTACATCGGTGGCGGATTGTTATTCCTGGTAAACGTTGTTATGTACCTCAAACCGGAACTTTTTGGTATCCCTGATGGCGCAACTGCAATTCGTATTTCTTTCGTATCTGTAGCGGTATGGTGGGCGGTATTTACTATCCCAATCTGGCTCTGGGTTGACGAACCTGAAATTTATGAACCGGTCGGAATCGGTGCTGCGATCGGTCTTGGTTGGAAACAATTGATGGATACATTAAAAGATATACGTCATTTAAAAGTAGTGGGCATGTTTCTACTCGCCTATTGGTTATATATTGACGGCGTCGACACCATTGTGCGAATGGCAGTAGATTACGGGATGACATTAGGCTTCCCAAGCAGTGCCTTAATTACGGCATTATTGATGGTACAGTTTATTGCATTTCCTTCTGCCCTTCTTTACAATTACTTCGCAACAAAAATTGGGTTGAAACCAGCAATCTTAGTCGGAATCGCCGGATACGGAGTTATCACCTTTCTCGGTTACTTTATGGCTGAAGAATGGCATTTTTACACATTGGCTGCAATGATCGGTTTATTCCAGGGAGGAATTCAGGCCCTCAGCAGAAGTATGTATACCCGCCTTATCCCGGCAGAAAAAGCCGCAGAATTCTTTGGGTTTTATAACATGCTTGGCAAATTCGCCGCTGTGATCGGTCCTATGATGATGGGGACAATTACCTTGATTACCGGAAATATCCGCTATGGAATTCTGTCAATTTTGATTTTGTTCGTCCTTGGCGCATATTTCTTTATGAAAGTCAATATCGAAGAAGGACAGAAAATGGCAAGAGAATATCTATCGAAATAGATTCAGTTCCAGTTTAATTGATAAACAAACGCCCCGATTGTCGGGGCGTTTGTTTATTGAAAAAGTGCCCCCCTTGGAGAAAGGGGAAATCTCCTCAGGGGGCGGGGGTAGAGCGGGCGATGAGAATCGAACTCACGTCACGAGCTTGGGAAGCTCGGGTAATAACCATTATACGACGCCCGCAGCGATGGGAAATTTAGCGATTGACTACCGTCGGGAACAAGGAAAATTACACGATACGCTGCTATGTAATTTAACTGCTAACCGTATTAGTTAAAAAGTATCAAATAGTATCAAATAATTCCAAGTGATATGCAAAATGGGGATATAAATAGGGGGATACCAAATCAATCAGACCACGTTTGCGCATGTGGGTAAGGTCCCCGTGGGTGCAGTTAGGATATGTATATTGCTACGGTAAACATTTTGCGAGGTAAAAAGGGGCACCAACTTTCGTTAATGCCCCCGGAAGCACTTCCTTATTTCAACAGCACCATCTTTTTCACGTCTCTAAACGATCCGCTCTGCATGACGATAAAGTACATACCGCTTGAGACAGGTTGTTCAAACCTGTCTGTGCCGTTCCAGATTACCTTGTGATAACCAATCTCTTGATGCTCATGATTAATCAACGTTTTTACTTCACGGCCAAGGACATCGTAAATCATTAGATTCACAATACCGTTATCCGGTAAGCCGTAGTCAATTGTTGTAGTTGGATTAAACGGGTTCGGATAATTATGATACAGCACAAAATCATCCGGGATGGCTTTTATCTTCACCGATTGCAATCCCTGCTGGACAATGACTTGGTCCTCGGAATAAAAGGTGTACGCAATGTCAAAATCGGGGTCTTGTCTGTCTATGGGTTGGATATTCAGTGATATTTGCGCCGATGTGTTTTTATTGAAGAACCCTGCTTCAACTAACAATGTACTATGTTCTTCATCCTTCTTAACCAGTACAATCTTGTTCCCTGCAGATGTTTCCGGTGCTGCAGAGATATCCATCACCTGATTCGAGTAAGTTATAAATACTTGCCCGACATTGGCATTTTCAGGGAAAGGTATCACTATCTCACTGCCGCTGGTTTCATAGATCAATTCATTCCCGATTGTTTGCTTTGTAAGTAATTTGGACGATACCGCATTCTGATAATCCCAGTTCCACATCCGGGTAAACGTCATGATATCCCGTAAATCATACGTCCCGTCGGTTGCAGGAATCAAATGCGGAACGGTACCGGTAACAGGTCCTAGTTCATACGAGTAATCTTCGCTCGTCCAGCCGGAGACAAAACTCGATAAGTCGGCGACATCTACGGTAAAGTCATCATTGTAATCCCCAAGCATGTATGTGGAAAACTGTAATTCCTTTGTTTCGGTGCTATTTGCAGACCAATCAACAATATTGCTGAAAACCATATCCAATGTATCTAAAGAAGCTAAGGTCTCCGCAAATGTAATCACAATGGCTGTATCACTTTCGGAGTAATCTGCTGTAAATGCCATATTACCATACGCCAACGATGAAATAGATTGGTCACCAATATCCAATAATGGTTGAGAAAAATGAACGGATATCTCTGAATCATCCGATTCCAGTATCACATCAGAGTCGGGAACCACCCGCGTAATTTGCGCCTGCTGCGGAGTACCATACACTTCGTCAGAAAATACACTTTCATTTCCGGGGATGTCCGTTGCCGTCACACGTAAGAAGTATTGACTTCCATCAGTAAATCCGCTTACATACGCTTCACATTCGTTTGTGGTTGATTGCAGAGCAACAGTGGTTGGGTTTGGAGATTCACCTGCATAAACCGTGAAGTGGTCAAAATCCTCATCGGTATTTTCATCCCAGTTCAAATAAATACGACCGGTTGTGAAATACCCGACCAAATTCGCCGGTATCGTCGGAGCGGACTGATCAATCAGTACCCCATCACTTTTTACGACATCGCCGATATTTTGAACATAATCCACTCCTCTTACCTGCAGCTGATAGACATGATTTGTAACCAATTCAAGACCGGTTAAGGCTGCCGATGTGTCTAACCCGTTATCCGTCCATGCAATGGTAAAGTCTGCAGCCGTTGTATCATAAAGCGCAAATTCATGATAGGCTAACCCGGAGGTTCCATCCGTAAACAATGTCCAATGTCCGTTGAAATACTCCGTGGAATTCTGTCGGTCGATATCGGTTGTATCTCCGTCAACGGCGATCAAACCTGCCGGACCCGTATGGTCTGCGGTGATGCCGTCTGTGGAAACACTTTCAGATTGATTCAGCACCGCATCGGTTGCCCGAACGGAGACATAATACGTTTCTTCGTCAATAAGGGTGAACGATTCATCGGTAATGTCTGTATTCAGTGACGCGTCCGTCCAATCTTTGATATCGATTGAATGAGGGGATGTCCCCACCGCATATTCGTAGAACTGAATACCGCTGGTTGTGTCACTGAACCCAATCCACATTGCCGATAACGTATTTAGGGATCCTGTAAAGGATTCATCCGTGACCAGACCATCCATAATGGTTCCTAACACGGGCGCGGAAAGATCGACCGTGATTCCGTCGCTCGTTACCGTTTGGGATTGACTCCCGGCAAGGTCATACGCACGTAAAGAAATGAAGTACGTTACGGCATGGACTAAGGTTAAATCGTACGACACTGCAAGCGTATCCAACCCAACGTTCGTCCAGTCAACGATATCGGAATCTCCTTCTGCCGTTCCGATGCAGTATTCGTAGTAATCCAGCTGGGGGTCATCGCATTCATGCCAAAATACCGCCAGTGTATCTGAGGCACCCTGATACGTCATGTTTACAGAACTGCCTTCCCATGGGATTTCTACCGTCGGAACTTGCAGGTCGACTGTCACACCATCACTGGTTGAAATATCTGAAATATTCCCAACATAATCGGTGGCTCTGATTGAGCCGAAGTAGGTCACATCATGGTCTAAGGTCAAATTATCCAAGGTTACGGTCGTATCAAGCCCGATAATCGTCCAATTCACCATATCGGGTTCCCCGGGAGATGTCCCAATTGCATATTCGTAAAACTGAATTCCGCTGAATTGATCTGAAAATCCTGTCCAGGTTATTGTCAAAGTATTCGGACTGTTTGTCCATGCAATATCGTTTTCCGTACCATCGATCACTGTCCCGATGACCGGTGAGGAGAGATCAGCGATAATTCCATTTGTCGACATAATTTCGGAGACATATCCGACAACATCGGTGGCCCTGACGGACTGATAATACTGTGTTCCGTCAACTAAAGTTAATTCGTTCGTTGTTGTCGTCGTTTCTAAATTAACTTGTGTCCACGGATGGATATTTTCATCCCCCGCGACGGTGCCAATCGCATACTCATAAAAGTCTACGCCGCTCAAGTCATCGGTGAATCCTACCCATGTTGCCGTGAGAGAATTCGGGGAACCGGTGAACGTCATATCATCTGTAGTTCCGTCAAGAATCGTGCCAAGGTTTGGCGGAGTCAGGTCAATCGTTAGTCCGTCCCCGTTTAGTGGCTCTGAGAGGTTCTCGGCGATATCATAAACACGTACAGACCCATAATATAGTGAGCCTTCTGTCAGTGTTAAATCACTCACGACGGTATTGCTTTCTGTTCCGACATCCGTCCATGCCACAATGTCCGTTTCACCGGGTGAGGTACCAACGGCAATTTCAAAATGTTCAACTCCGGAAGCATCATCACTGCCCGCCCAGGCAAGCGTAAATGTTGTATTACTGCCGGAGAACTCAAAATCTTCATCCACGCTGCCTTCGTAAATCAACATCATTTCCGGTAACACGATATCCACCGTGATTCCGTTCGTTGAAATGACCTCCGAAACATTATTGACAACATCGATTGCCCGAACAGACGCATAATAGGTGACGCCGTCTGTCAGGGAAAGACCCGTAAATGTCATTTCTGAGTTCAAATCGTTGTCCATCCATGGTACGATATCGTCATCACCCGGAGTAAGTCCGACGGCAGTTTCGTAATGGGTTATTCCACTGATTTCATCCGTAAATCCTGTCCAGGTGACCATGAGTGAATCTGTCGAATTTGTCCAGTCAATGTCGGAGTCGCTCCCATCAATAATGGTGCCGGTGAGAGGAGCGCTGATATCCGTGGTAATTCCATTGCTGGACATCACATCTGACAGGTTTCCGACATCATCGGTGGCTCTCACAGAGACAAAATATGTTTCACCGTCTTGAAGAGCTTCTGCAAAGGTTATGAATGTCGCTGATGTATCCAGAGACAGATTTGTCCAGTCTACATTGGATGTACCACCGGCGATATCGCCGATTGCGGCTTCATAAAAGGCAATGCCGCTTAAAGTATCGGCAAAACCTGACCACGTTGCGGACAAACTGTCGACGGTACCGGTAAAGGTCAAATCTTCAATAAGCCCATCGATCACCAATCCAAGACTTGGCGGAGTCACATCGGGGATAATGCCGTCACCGGAGACAATCTCTGAGACATTCCCTGCCATATCCACAGCGCGGATATTCGCATAATACATCATCCCTTCCGTTAATGTCAATCCGGTAATCGTAACATCCGTACTCAAACCGTTCTCTCTCCACTCCACAACATCAGGGAGGCTCGGTTCCGTGCCCAGTGCGTATTCGTAATAACTCATATCCCGGGTAAATCCATCTGTGCCTGACCAAGAAATCGTCAGAGAATCCAACGTGTTCAGATAATCATAATCCGTGCCGACGCTACCCTCTAATACATCAGAAACCACAGGTTGACCCGTATCAATGGTGATTCCGTTTGTCGTGGCGATATCCGAAATATGCCCCACAACATCCACAGCACGTACGGACATGTAATACGTCTCTCCGCTGACCAGAGATAGGTTGTCATTCACCACCGTTGTACTGTCTGAATTATTCGTCCAGTCCAAAACGTCCGTTCCGCCGGATGTTGTTCCGATGGCATAGTCGTAGTAATCAATACCACTATGTGCATCGCTGAACCCGCTCCAGCTTGCGGATAAAGTTGTATCATTAGAACTCCAGCTCAAATCGTCTGTCAGTCCATCAATAATGGTGCCTGCAACCGGGTTTGTTTCATCTAACCCGAATCCGTCAGAACTGACGACTTCACCGGTATTGTCGACGGCGTCAACCGCTCGGGCGTTGATATAATATGTCGGTCCTTCCGTCAAACCGAACGCAGTCGTTAAGCTTGTATCCAATCCAACGGGAGTCCAGTTAATAATTTGAGTGCCCCCGGATGATATTCCCACAGAATATTCATAGTGTTCAATGCCACTGAGTACATCCGCAAAACCACCCCAGTTTCCGACAATCATAAAATTGTTACTGACCCAATCCACATCCAGCGAATCGCCGTCGCTGACGAATCCCGATGTCGGTCCGGTGAGGTCAGGCGTCATGCCGTCACCCGATAAGATTGCAGATTCATTCCCTGCAATGTCTTTGGCTTTTACATTGGCAAAATACGAAGTTCCTTCTAACAAACTGAGATCGGTAAACGTAAACGTGTTCGCCATTCCGGCGGATGTCCAGTCCACCACATCGCTACTGTCAGGGTACGTCCCCAGCGATACAAAATACGCCGCGATGCTTCGGGTATCCGTACCGGTCCAAAAGACGGAAAGAGACGCTGTCTGGTTCTGAAAATCTTCATCGGCATCTTCTCCACCTTCAAAGACAGAGGAAATTGTCGGCGGAATGGCATCCACTAAAATACCGTCTGAGGTCACCGGATTGGAAGTATTTTCCGCCGTATCCATCGCCTTGACACTCACGTAGTACGTGGTGCCGCTTTCGAGTGAGAGTCCTGTTGTATCGATTAACGTGTCTAAGCCGACGTTCGTCCAGCCGACGATGTCACTCTCGCCGGGGTTTGACCCAATTGCAACCTCATAACCGACAATCGTGCCGGTGGCATCGCTAAAGTCAGACCAACTTGCAGAAAGTGTGGTTGTCGAATTCGTCCAGTCTGCATCCTCATATTCACTGCCGTCAATGACCTGTCCGGCCAGTGGCGGCGTTAAATCGTAAGTGAACGCATCCTCCCCAGATTCTGACTGGAGGTTATCCACGTTATCGGCGGCACGTGAAAAGACCGTGTACGTTGTTCCATCCGTGAAATTCACACTGTTCAAACTGTATGTCCACACATCAGTACCGACGGGCGTCAGCCAAATTTCGGACCCGCCCCAGCTGAAGCCGCCCCACCAGGAATTATCCCCGGAACGCTGAACGGCTATCTCCACCGTCGCCAGCCCGGAGGTAGAATCCCCTGCGGTACCGGTAACGGAGGTGGCATTGCTCCAGTTGATATTGTTATAAAAATCCCGTTCGATAAGGACATTAGAATACGCCGGAGAGGTATCAAAGATAAAGGTATCTGTTGCAAAGGTGGATTCTACATTTCCGGCGGCATCGAAAGCTCTCACATCAATGGTGTACGACACGGCATCGGTGAGGGCAGTAGCAGATAGAGTGTAATTCCATTCCGCTGTCCCATTTGCCGTTAGCCAACCGGTATCAGCAGACCACTCTTCACCTGTCCAGTAGAATTGGTCGGATTGACGCTCTATTTTCACCTCTACTTTTGTGATGGGAGAATAGGCATCAGTGGCAGAACCATAAATCGGCTGGGCGGTGTTCCATCCGTTGGGACTGTAATACGTTTCTGAAATCGTCAACATCGCATCGGGTTCGGAGGTGTCAAAGATAAACGTATCCTCACCGTAGGCGATGGTTACATTGCCAACCTCGTCGGTTCCGCGGGCACGGATTGTATAATTTGCGCCGTCGGTGAGATGATCTGAACTGAGTGCGTATGTCCAGGTGTCAATGCCGGTGGCCATGAGCCACTGTTCTGCACCCGCCCATGAACTGCCGTTCCAAAATTGGTTCGCCGTGGTGTTGTGTATGGATACTTCTACCGTTGTAAGACCGGCAAAATCATCCGCAGCCGTCCCATGGATGTTCACCCCGGCGTTCCATCCTTCGGTATTGTAATAATCTGCCACGATATCCACCACAGCTCCGGGCGGATTGGTATCCACCATCACGCCGTTTGTGGTCGTGTGCATGGACATATTCCCCGCCACGTCTTTGGCGCGGATAGAGATATAATACGTCTCCGCATGGGTGAGATTCAACCCGGTTTTTGTCCATGAGGATATATCGCCAACCCAAAACCAGTTCATCACCTCCGTACCGCCGGAAGATGTACCGATAGCCACATCGTAGCCTTCAACCCCGCTAATGGCATCGCTGAATCCGCTCCATGATGCCGTTAACGTCGTATCGGAACCCGTATATGCGATGTCTTCGTCTATGCCGTCAATCGCGGTACCAACTATCGGTGCTGTCATATCAATGGTAATTCCATCTCCTGTTACAACATCAGAAAGATTTCCGGCGCCGTCTGTTACCCGTACACTCAAATAATACGTCGTACCTTCAACCAAACTTAAACCTGTCAGCGTGTCGCCGGTGGCTGTGCCGGTGGATGTCCAATCCACAAAATCTGTTCCGCCGGAAGTGGTGCCAAGAGCATATTCATAATTAGCAAGCCCGGAAATATCCGCGGATGCGGACCAGTGAATGGCTAAAGATGATGCTTCATTTTGAAAGTCCGCATCCGAAATAGTCGAATAGTCTAAATCCCTGACGACTCTAACGCTAAACCCGTTTTGCTTACCGACGTTACTCCGGCCCACGCCTGAAAGATTGTAACGCAGTGTCCGGGTCCATGCGGTGCTACTATGGCGCTCTGTAGAAGACCAAAAGTCGCCGTAGTAACCCATACTGTGGTAATTACCATTGCCGTTACGGTAACCACCCGGAAGGGCCGTAAAGCCGGTTTCATTCGTTGCCCCTGTATTGGGACTATTCCAGTGTGTCGTTCCTGTTTCTTTCATCTTACCACCAGCATCACTACCAAGAAAATTTGTCAACGTAGTCCATTCATCATCTGTGGGCACATGCCAGCCCTCCGGGGCGATATTCCTGCTGTCATCCACTGCATACCAGTTGTAAAGGTAGCCGT
>CAYLYH010000028.1:0-29279 GCA_964388155.1 uncultured bacterium
CGTGTCCGGGATATTTAGAATCTGATACCGTTGCCCATTGTGGAACCTCCATTGCCGGATCATTCGTCTACACTGTCAATACCGTCGATATTGCTACCGGGTGGACAGAACAAAGAGCTGTGTGGGGTAAAGGATACCAGGGAATGGAACAGGCATTAAGTAGCATAGAACATGCGTTACCATTTCCGATGTTGGGATTTGATAGTGATAATGGATCGGAGTTTCTAAACTGGCATATTTACAGATATTTAACCGGTCGCAGCACCCCTGTTCAGTTCACCAGATCAAGACCATACAAGAAAAACGACAATGCACATATCGAAGAGAAAAACTGGAGTATTATCAGGCAGTACCTTGGATATAACCGGTTTGAGCATCATGAGTTAGTTGAAGAATTAAATCAAATCTACACATCAGAGTGGCGGTTGTTTATGAACGTCTTCAGACCCTCATCAAAATTACAGAAAAAGGTTAGAGTTAACGGAAAAATGAAAAAGATTTATGATAAGCCTAAAACTCCTTTTGAAAGATTATTAGACTCCGACAAAATATCCGAGGAGGAAAAAGAAAAACTAAATGCTCAATTCATTAAACTGAATCCATTTAAATTACAGGAAGCTATGGTAGCTAAAATCAAACAATTCATTAAAAAAACAAACAGCATCTTTGAAGAAGCTGGAAATGAAAAAGGCAACTGACTACGGTTACCTTTTATTATGAGTCAACTGGGTGTAAAATCAGCTAATCAATTTTCCCTGAAAGTTCCTCGGCTTGCTTTTTGATGTTATAAGGCAAATCTTTTGATGCTAATATTGCATGAATCAAAGAAATAGCTCGTTCGGTTTGTTCATTCTTTATATAAAAGTCGGCCAGTGATAATTCTACAGAAAATTTATCTGTCTCATTACTTGACAATTTTACCGCTTTTTTCAAATAATCTTCTGTCTTCTTAGTCTCACCTTTTTCACCATAGATTTCAGCCAGCATCATATTTGCATTCTTCTGAAGTAATTCACCTTTATTACTTTTTGCGAATGTTTTTAGCTCCTGCTCAGCTATACCGTAATCATGATTGTCAAAACCAATTTTACCCAAATAGTAGTGACTTATTTTTCCGTAATCCAACTTATTGTAGTCTTCTGCAAGGACTTCAAATTGGAATTTTGCATTCTCTTCATCTCCGGTTTCATACGCTACCAGAGCCAGCCCAAACACGGATTCTGCCTCCAGATGTTTGGCGGAGTATGAATTTTGCATGAAAATAATGACGACTGCCAACACTAATACAGCTACACCGATACGTATAATCCATGGTTTATACTCAACATACTTATGCTGAAGTTCATTGATTGTCTCTAACAAAGGATCATGTTTGATCTCTTTTTTTGTGATTTTTCGTTTTGGTTTTAACATTCTTTTTCTTTCTTCTCTATTTAATTTCGTTGTCCAATCTGCGATCCGTCGACTCACGACCTTTGATCAACTTTTTACACTTACCCAGTACCCTTGACAGGAATCGAACCTGTATCTAATCCTTAGGAGGGACCTATTCTATCCGTTGAACTACAAGGGCATTTTCTTTACCAATGTGATAGTGAAAATTATGTAGATTATTTCTATCGGACAAATATGGTTTTATTTTCACAAGCGTGTTTCAGCGGATTCAACAGTATTCTCTACAAGCATTGCAATGGTCATAGGTCCCACTCCTCCCGGCACTGGTGTGACCGCACCGGCAATTCCATCTATGCGATCATAAAACACATCCCCGACCAAACGATATTTTTTATCAGAATCATTGGGAATCTGATTAATGCCCACATCGATAAGAATCGCTCCCTGCTTGATGTAGGTTTCATCCACAAATTGCGAAACCCCGATTGCAGCAATCACCACATCTGCCTGTTTCGTAAAATACCGAATATCCGGTGTTTTGGAATGACATATTGTCGTCGTTGCATTGCTTAGGGATTTCTTCTGACTAGTCAAAAACGATAACGGTCTCCCGACAATATTGCTTCTTCCGATAATCACCACGTGTTTCCCTGATAAATCAATATCGTAAAATTCTAATATCCGCATAATCCCTTTTGGTGTACACGGAATGAAACGGGGGTTACCAATAGCAAGTCTACCTATATTTTCAGGATGAAAGCCATCCACGTCTTTCAAAGGAGAAACTTCACGCAAGACCGCATCTTCATTAATATGGTTTGGCAAAGGCAATTGAACGAGAATCCCGTGGAATCGATCATCCGTGTTGAGTTCTCTTATCTTTTTAAGGATTTCTTTTTCCGACGTCGTATTCGGCATTGCAAACGTTTCTGAATACAGACTTAAGCGTTCAAAACGGCGGGATTTACTACGGACATAGACCTGAGATGCAGGGTTTTCTCCAACCAAGATAACTGCTAAACCGGGAACAATTCTTTTTGCTTTTAACCGTGTTATTCTTTCTTCTAAAGAAGTATAAACAGATTTACAGACATCCTTCCCGGATAAAATCTTTGTTAATGTCATCTTAATACCGGAATTAAACGTTTATCGAATCAAAAGAAATAAGATGTTGGAACTGATATTTTCCACACAGTAGACTACTCAACCCATTAATGATTCATCAATCATTTCGATTAGAGAAGTTATTCGACTGTCGATATCCCCTGATGAAACATCTTTATCTTTGCGACTCATAAATAACTCGTCAGCGACATTCATTGCAGCCAAAATTGCAATCCGGGTGGATGATTGATCCGAAGAAAGCCCATCCTGAACCTCGCGCATTTTTTTATCTACATATTCAGCGATATTTTTGATATATGATGCATCCGCAGGTGCCTTGACAGTATATTCCTGCCCAAAAATACTCACCCGTACTAAACTACTTTGATCATCCATTTTACTCTCCTTATATCTCGTTCAGATATTGAATAATCTTTTTTACTCTTTCCTCAATACGTGCAAGTTTGTTTGACGTAGTGATGGATGGCGCTTCTACGGACGTTTTCTCTTTTAAATGCTGAAATTCCTCAACCAGTATTTTGATCTTGTTTTCCAGTTCTGCTAAAGGTGATAATGATTCATTCATGACCGTAATTTAGCACCAAATTGAGATGAGGCAACACTGATAATTTCTTCAATAATTGGAGTTATTTCCTTATCCTCAAGTGTGCGATTATCACTCTGGAAGGTGAGATGATAAACAACACTTTTCTTTCCATCTCCAATAGATTCATGACGAAATATATTGGTGGGAACAATGTTTTTTATCAACCCCTTTCCGCACGATAAGATAATAGATTCAATATCACCTGAGTTTAATGAATCATCCAAAACAAAATTTAAATCTCTGCCAATCACTGGATAAATCGATAGCGGGGTAAACACAACACCATTATGTTCAAGCTGATTCAAATCCACTTCAAATGCAAAAACTTCTTTCATATCCAAATTCAATTTTTTAATATACGAAGCAGATATCTGACCAGCAACACCAACAGGCTTCCCATTTAATTCAACAGCGAAGCCATTAGAATATCCACTCACTTCTTTTTTTATGAGTTTAAACCTTGTCGTAAACAGGGCGGATAATATTCCTTTCAGCGTATACACAGACTCGGGGCAGTCTTTATCTCCATGGACAGAAGTAGCTGATGCCAACCCATGTAAAACGCCGGATAAGATTTGCGTTTCTTTCAAGCCTTCGAACCCGACTGTCTCACGATGATGCACTTGTCCGGTTTCAAATAACCGCAAATCTTTTGTCCCGTTTTTGATATTAAAATCAATGGTATGAAGCAACCCTGGGATGAGCGACGTTCTTAAAACAGACATCTGTTCACTGAGTGGATTCACGACGGAGACTGCAGGGATGTCCATTGACTCTGCAATCTTTTTTGGCTGCAAAGAATTATTGTAGCATTGCCGAAAGCCCAACCCGACCAAGGTATTGTAAATATTTAGCAATTTCGACTGCGGATCAAGAATTCCGAAACTAAATAAGCTGTTATATCGTCGTGAGGAAATAACCTCATCATATCCGTAAATACGAATAAACTCTTCGATTAAATCGATTTCTCTTTCCAAATCCGGTCGAAACGACGGTGGAATGCAATCCCATTCACCTTCAGCTACTTTTTGAATTGTTACGTTTAGAGCTGTCAAATTCTTTTCAATAAATTCTTCAGAGTTCTCATACCCGGCAATGCTGTTCAGTTTTGATTGTCTCAAACGAATCACCGGCTGGTCTTTTTTTCCCGGATATTCATCCGCAACATCTGTGCACAACTCTCCGCCGGCTAATTCTTTAAGTAATTCTACTATTCTCCAATAAGCCGTTTCAGCACCATTCGGATCTGCACCTCGTTCAAACCTTCGTGAGGATTCCGTTAACAGTCCCAGCGCTTTGGAGCCTTTACGAATGGTGATAGGATCAAAATAGGCACTTTCAATCAGAACAGTTTTTGTAGTGTCATCTACTGCAGAATCCATCCCGCCCATAATCCCTGCAAGCGCAACGGGTGATTCTCCGTTCGTAATTAACAGATGTTCGGAGTTTAGCTTACGTTTTTCTTCATCAAGGGTTACAAATTCTTCACCCGCATTGGCACGTCGGATAACGACTTCTTTTGCCGGGAATTTGTCAAAATCAAAAATATGAGTGGGATGCCCCATCTCCAACAGAATGTAATTGGATATATCTACAAGATTATTGATAGGGCGCATTCCGGCGGCTGTAAGCGCATCTGCCATCCATTTGGGAGATGGTTTTACGGTTACTTTTTTCACCACACCCGCTATGTAACGAGGACAGCCAATTTGGTCTTCAATTTTAACGGTAACAGATTCAGAAATATTTTTTGTAGACGATTTATTCACGTCGGGAGTTCTTAATTCACGCCCTGTTTTGATGGCAATTTCTCTGGCAACACCCAGGTGATTCAATGCATCAGGTCGGTTTGGCGTTACATCAATTTCCAACGAGGACAAAGACTCGTTCAGAATGTCACAGATTTCAACACCCAACGGTGTTTCGGCATCCAAGACCATAATTCCATCCGCCGATTCAGAAATGCCAAGTTCACGCTCTGAGCACAGCATTCCGTAGCTAACTTCCCCACGAATTTTTGCTTTTTTTATTTTGAACTCACCCGGTAATTCTGCACCTATTTTTGCTAGTACCACGGTTTGCCCAGCGGACACATTTGGAGCTCCACAAACAAGACTGAAAGTCTCCTCACCATCGGAGACAGAGCATAATTTCAATTTGTCAGCATTTGGATGTTTTTCAGAGGAAAGCACTTTTGCGGTCACACAGTGTTGAATCCCGGTAAGATCCAATTCCACTTCTGCTTCCAAACCAAGCATCGATAAAAGTTCTGCTAACTCTTCCGGAGTTTCCCGGATATCAACAAACTTTTTCAACCATTGAATGGATACTTGCATCAAAACTGCTCCAAAAATCTGACATCTCCTTGATAGAAATGCCGGATATCATTGATTTTATATTTCAACATAGCAATACGTTCCACACCCATTCCAAATGCAAATCCCTGCCATTTTTCCGGGTCATATCCCACATTTTCAAAAACGGCCGGATCAACCATTCCACAGCCAAGAATTTCCATCCATTGATTGCGTTCTTCGTTCCAGATATCCACTTCTGCACTTGGTTCGGTAAACGGAAAATAACTCGGGCGAAAACGAATTTTGACGTTTTCGTCAAACATCCGTTTGATAAAATATTCCAGTGTCCCTTTTAACTCAGAGAAGGACACATGTTTATCGATATAAAGTCCTTCTACCTGATGAAAAAGACAATAACTTTTAAAACTAATTGCTTCATTCCGGTACACACGCCCCGGAACAATATATCTCAAAGGAGGATCTTGTTCCTCCATGAGATGAATTTGTACATTGGATGTATGTGTACGCAATACGGTATTTTCATCCACAAAAAAAGTATCCTGCATATCTCTGGCGGGATGATGCTTTGGCATATTCAATGCCTGAAAATTATGATAGTCATCGTCAATTTCCCTGCCGTAAGCCACGGAAAACCCGATGGAAGTAAAAACATCTTTAATCTCATCCATCGTTTGCTGTAGAGGATGTAAAGATCCTCTGCGATAAACAGCTCCCGGAAGAGTAAAATCCAGTGAATCCTCATTGCTATCTTTCTTTTCAGCTGTAAGCGACGCCACTTTTTCATCAAATGAGGATTGGCAATCATTTTTTAATGCATTAATCAGCTGACCAAATTTGGGTTTTTCAGATGGCTCAATTGAGCCGATAAGTGCAAAAAGTTTAGCAATATTTCCTTTGCGCCCAAGGTATGAAACGCGAACCTCCTCAATAGCCTGGGAATCGGCAGTCAAAGAATCAAGGGCAGCCCGGAAAGAATTCCGGACCGCCTCTATCTTCATTTGGTAAGACATATCCTACGCGTTAACTTGTTTCACCAGTTCTGCAAAGGTGTCCGGATTCTCCACTGCCAAATAGGCAAGTGTTTTACGATCCAGCTCTATCCCTTTACGTTTTAGACCGGCAATAAAAGCAGAATAAGACATTCCATGGAGTCGAGCCGCAGCATTAATCCGCACGATCCAGAGACGCCGAAATTGGCGTTTCCTTTGACGTCGATCACGGTAAGCGTAAAGCCCTGCTTTCGTGACTGCATCAATGGCAGATTTGTAATTGCGGCTCCGGGCACCATAGTAGCCCTTGGCCTGCTTGATTATTTTACGATGTCGTCTATGTCTCGGAACAGAACTATTTGCTCTTGGCATTGTTCCCTCCTTTTACACGCCTAACATCCGGCGGACTTTCCGTGCATCGGAAGCGTCCACTAACCCTGCTTTACGCATTTTACGTTTAGCACTGTTAGACCGTCTGATCAGCATATGACTATGGTTTGCTTTGTTTCGTTTGAGCTTCCCGGTACCTGTAAGCTTGAACCGCTTAGCAGCCCCGCGTCGAGTTTTTTGTTTCGGCATTCGATTCTCCTATTTACCGCTAAAGATAATGGACATCCGACGCCCCTCGAGAGGGTTGTGTTTCTCGATTACGGCGACGTCAGAGAGCATTTCTTTCACACGTTCCATGATTAAATCTCCTAAGTCTAATCTGGACATTTCTCTCCCACGGAACATGATTGTTACTTTTAACCTACTTCCTTCTTTCAGGAATTTTCTACCCATGTTCAATTTCGTCTCAAGATCATGATCATCAATTCTTGGACGAAGACGAACTTCTTTTAATTTTATAACGTGCTGCTTTTTTTTATTCTGCTGAGCTTTTTTCTTTGCTTCATATTTTAATTTTCCATAATCCAGCACTTTGCAGACAGGGGGTTTGGCTTTGGGTGAGACTTCTATAAGGTCCAGCCCTTCTTCTTCTGCTTGGTCTAACGCGACCTGTAAAGAGACAATCCCAAGTTGCTCTCCTGAACCTGAAATCAAACGAACTTCTTTCGCTTGAATGTCCTCGTTCACCCGTATTTTAGCTTTCTTTGCGATGTGCATTCCTCCTTTGGTTGATTTCTTCTTGCAGAGATGTGATAACATCTATCACCTTTTTTGTACCTGTATTCCCTTCAAAACGCCTTCGGACAGATACGGTATGATTCTCTGCTTCTCTTTCTCCGACAATGAGCATCACGTTGATTTTGGATAACTCCGCCTGACGAATTTTTGCTCCGATTTTATCGGGTTTGGCATCCAGATTAACCCGGATATCTGCCTGTAATAGTTCTTCTTCCACTTGTTTTGCATAGGATAGAACTTTATCCGAAACCGGAAGGATAATTACCTGAACCGGTGCCAGCCACAGCGGAAAATCTCCGCCATAATGCTCAATTAAAAATCCAATAAATCGCTCATGCGTCCCAAGCGGCGCTCTATGAATACAAAGTGGCGTTTCAGATTCTCCCTTTTCATTTGTGTAAATCAAATCAAAGCGCTCAGGGATAGCAAAGTCCACTTGATTAGTGGCTAATGTAAATTCTTTACCGATAGCGCTCCAAACCTGCACATCAATTTTTGGTCCGTAAAAAGCAGCTTCCCCCGGAATTTCTGTAAAGTTCAATCCGCCTTCTTCAAGCGCTTCTCTCACAGCCTTTTCTGTTTTTAGCCACAACTCCGACTCATTCACATATTTTCCGCCAAGCTCTTTTGGATCGTGCAGACTTAACCGCATCTGATATTTTTCAATGCCGAAAATTTCAAAATATTTTAAATACATCTTGCAGACTGCAAGGAATTCTTCTTTAAATTGTGCTTCCGTACAATAAATATGCGCATCGTTCATCTGCATACTTCGAACGCGCATTAATCCGAAAAGCTGTCCGGATTTTTCATAACGGTAGCAGGTTCCATATTCGGAGAGCCGTAGGGGTAAGTCCCTGTAACTGCGCATGGACGATGCATAAATCTTATGGTGATGCGGGCAGTTCATCGGCTTGACATAATAGTCAATTCCATCAATATCCATCGCGGGATACATGCTGTCTTTATAATGCTTTAAATGCCCAGAACGCTCATAGAGTTGTCCTTTGGTCAAATGCGGAGTGCGAACCTGCTTGTAGCCGGCTTTTCTTTCCGTCTCTTTGGCCAAATTTTCAAGTTCCTCAACCATAATCGCTCCATTCGGAAGCCATAAAGGCAAACCGGGACCGACCTCTTCATCAAACGTAAAGAGTTCTAACTCCTTGCCCAGCTTACGATGATCTCGTTTCTTGCCCTCTTCCAGTAGATGCAAATACTGTTTCAGTTCTTTTTTCGAGCTGAATGCCGTTCCGTAAATTCTTTGGAGCATCTTATTTTTTTCATCTCCGCGCCAATAGGCTCCGGAAGAATCCAAAAGTTTAAAATATTTTATTTTTCCCGTCGCCGGAACATGGGGACCTCGGCATAAATCAATAAAATTGTCTTGTTTATAGAGAGAAAGTGTCTCCTTAGGATCAATATCTTCTATAATCTCAACTTTATAGGATTCCCCCATTTCTTTGAATAAAGATAAGGCATCATCTCTTGATAATGTTGTCCGTTCTACGTTAAAGTTTTCTTTCGCAAGGAATTTCATTTTTTCTTCAATACGAAGAAGATGAACGGCAGTAAAAGGTTTTTCGACATCAAAATCATAATAAAATCTATTTTCGATAGACGGACCGATAGTGACTTTGGCATCCGGGAATAATTCTTTGACCGCCTGCGCCATCAAGTGAGCGGTACTATGTAATAAAACATCGTGCCCTTCCGGCGAGTTTCCTGTCAACACACTGAATTCTGCATCTGTATTTATCGGCACGTTCAAATCCACTGATTTGCCATCAACAACAGCCGCAACTGCAGATTGTGCCAAACGCGCGCCAATACTCTCGGCAACTTCTAACGGAGTTACACCGGATGGAAACACGTGTGTGGATTGATCGGGAAAGGTCAGAGTAATCTGATTCATAAAATAAGTGATGTATAATTCAAGTTAGAAAACAAATCTTGAGAAAATAGTATATACGATTCCCAATCCATCTTTGATGAAATACGTGTCTTTTTTTCGATTATTATTGATTCTCATTTATTCAAGTTGCAATATGTGTGGGCGATACAGGATTTGAACCAGTGACCTCCTGCATGTCACGCAGGCACTCTAACCAGCTGAGCTAATCGCCCATATAGCCTAGAAATTTAACCATATAACAAATAACGGTGAAAGAATTTTCAGTGCTTATTTTCCTAAAAATATTCCGGTGTATTTTTCACCATTTTTTAAAAATTCTATTGCCCGTAAAACAGCTTCGTCCTTTTTTAAACTTACATTGAAACGTCCTGCAGCACCACTAAAGTGATCCGCAAACTCGATTATCAAACGATGCTCAATGTCTTCCTTCTCTCTTCCAAAGAGTGAGGATTCCTCATCGTAAATGAAGGCGTCTATTTGTGCAAAAGCAATTGCAAGATCAGTATTAGTTGAGTCGAGGGCTGTCAATTTCTCCTTGGCATCATCGTACAAACGTTCACCGGATAATTGCACGTTAACATCCATACTGTCTAAGAATGTTTGAAACCGTTCCATTAACGCCACGTCGGCTTGCACATCTTCAAATGTGAGGTAACGAATTTTCTCTCTTTGTATAAACGAAAAGAACCAACCGTTACGCCAACATTCTCTCATCAGAGGTCCGGAGAGTTTCACGTCAACGTCTATATCCGGAGTTATTCCCCCACCGCCAACCACTTTTCGTCCTCTAACTGTTGTAAAAAGAGAATCTTCATCCGTGGGAGCTACAATAAGTTCTTCACCTACATAATCCGGCTTTTGAATTAATCGTCCGCTGGGAATGTAATATTTTGCCGTGGTAATCTTTAAGGATCTATCTTTGCCCAGCCGATAGACCGATTGCACCAATCCTTTGCCAAAAGACCGTTTTCCGACCACAATACCGCGATCTAAATCCTGTATCGCTCCCGCAATAATTTCGCTTGCAGACGCACTCCCTTCATTGATTAAGATTGCCAAGTTCACCTCTTCAGGCACCATGGGTTTATGGCGTGATGTATATATTCGATTGGATTCGCGCACCTTCCCGCGTGTCGACAACAATGTGTCTCCTTTTGGAATAAACATATCCAAAATTTCGATAGCAGATTGCAGTAATCCACCGGGATTATCACGTAAGTCTAAAATGAGTCCGTCCGCATTTTCACTCAATAAGTTTTCAAGAGCGTATTTCAATTCGCCGGATGAATTCTTGGAAAACCTCGTCAATCGAATATAGCCGATTCCGTCATCAATCATTCCTGAATACGCAACATCTTTCACACGGATATCCTCACGAATTAATGCAAATTTGATAGGAGAATCCTCACCTTCTCTTTCAATCGTCAATATCACTTGCGTCTTTTTCTCACCCCGAATCATCTTCGCTGCATCATTGATATCTAAATCTTGTGTAAATGTACCGTCAATTTTACTGATCACATCGCCACTCATAATCCCAGCACGTTTTGCAGGACTGTCATCCATGGGCGCAATAGCAGTAAGTTTCCCTTCACGTTTCCCAATTTGGATACCGACACCGCCATACTTTCCGGTTTTCAGAAGATCGATTCCATGTCTTTCTTCAGCTTCGAGGTATACGGTATACGGGTCCAACTCACTCGACATATTTCTTAACACCGATCGTGTAAATTCATCGACATTCACCTCATCTGCATAATAGGTGATGATATATTTATACGCATTATTCAGCAATTTTATTGACTGGGAAACTTCTTTGTAAACATCCGTTTTTGTCAATGCCAGAGATAAAAATCCGGCCAAAAGTAATAAGGCAGGAATAATAACAATTTTTTTCATGTAAACTTTCTTCATTTTTAAAATAAAAATCTCCTTTTAATTTCTTCTTGAATTCTTGATTGAATTATTTCCATCGATGCAGTTCCATCCAAGATAATTATGCGCTTTGGATACTCTTTAGCCAACATCAAATACTGCTCTCGTACTTTTTGTTGGAGTGCCAATCCCGCGCTTTCGATTCGATCATCCACCCCGCTTCGTCTTTTTTGTCCCTCTTCAGGGGAGACATCGACAAAAAATGTGAGATCGGGTTTGAGTGAATAGGTTGCAAAATCATTCAATTGTTTTAACCACTCAACGCTCAATCCTCTCCCTCCTCCTTGATAGGCAAGTGTCGAATCAGCATAGCGATCGGTAATCACCCAAATTCCTTGTTCAAGTGACGGCAGAATCGCCTCTTTTGTCAATTGCGCTCGACTTGCGGTCATCAACAGAGCTTCCGTTCTCTCGACTAACTCAAGGTTTTTTCGATTTAGCAGTATCTCCCGGATGGATTCAGAAACTTTTGTCCCTCCCGGTTCTCGGACTAAAATAGCCTCAGAACCTTCTGAGATAACCCATTCACGGAAAAGTTTCGCTTGCGTGGACTTCCCACACCCGTCAATGCCTTCAAATGTGATAAACTTAGCGGTTGTTTTTTTCATGATTCACTCCAATCAAAATACACATGCGGATCGTCTTTTCCAACAAGGATCACACATTCGCCTTTGGCCGGGTTTTTCGTAAAATACGCCATAAGTGAGACAACAGTTCCACGGATAATTTCTTCGTGTAGCTTTGTCAACTCCCGACACACAACAGCCGGACGGTCTCCTAATCCTTCATAAACATCTCTCAATGTTCGATTTAACCGCCTTGGACTTTCATAAAATATAATGGTCGCTGTTTCATTTTTCAGAGCAGAGAAACGTTTTTTTCTTCCCTTCTTCGGTGGAAGAAACCCTTCAAACAAAAACCGATCTGTCGGCAACCCTGATGATACCAATGCCGCCAACACGGCAGACGGTCCGGGAATTGATTCAATCCTTGCGTTGATATCAATCGCAGCTCGAATCAATTTATACGCGGGATCAGACACTCCCGGCGTTCCTGCATCGGTCACCACGGCTATGTCTTTACCGGAGCTTAGATGTGCCTGAAGTCGGGGAATTCTTGTAAATCGGTTATGTTCATAATAACTCAACATAGGAGTACTGACATCATACTGCTTTAGCAATTTTCGCGTATGACGTGTGTCCTCAGCGGCAATGAGGGATACGTTATTCAGAATTTCGACTGCCCGATAAGTGATATCCTTAAGATTCCCGATTGGCGTTGATACGATGTAAAGAATTCCTGTTGTCATGGTATTGGATTAGGATAAAGATTAGGAAAAGGAAGAATCATGCTTTGTAAATAATCCAAATTCCTAATCTTTATCTTGTGCCGACTCAAATATCGAATTTGATTCCTTGAGCCAACGGAAGTTCATTACTCCAGTTAATCGTATTTGTCTGTCGGCGCATATACTGTTTCCAGGCATCAGAACCTGATTCACGTCCGCCACCGGTTTCTTTTTCACCACCAAAAGCTCCGCCAATCTCTGCTCCGGATGTACCAATATTGATGTTGGCAATGCCGCAGTCACTGCCACGAGCAGATAAAAATTGCTCAGCATGACGCACATTCAACGTAAACATCGCCGAAGACAAGCCCTGGGGAACTGCATTATGAATTTCAATTGCTTCATCTAACGTCTTGTACGGAATAATATACAAAATCGGTGCAAAAGTTTCATCCTGAACAATTTGCCACTCATTCTTCGCTTTCACAATTGTAGGTTCTACATAATATCCTGTACCTTCAATTGCGTTTCCGCCATAGAGAACCTCTCCGCCAACTTCAGCTATTTTCTTCATTGCATTCTTATAAACTTCAACGGCACCGGCATCCACTAAAGGCCCCATTAGCGTACTCTCTATAAGAGGATCACCAATTTTTACTTGACCATAAGCACTGACCAAACGTTTTGTAAGCTCTTCATATCGACTTTCATGGATAATTACTCGACGAGTGGATGTACATCTCTGCCCTGCAGTTCCAACTGCACCGAAAACAACTGCTGGAACCAGCATATCCATATCAGCGGTTTCATCGGCGATGATAGCATTATTTCCTCCCAATTCAAGAATGGTTTTTCCAAATCGTTTTGCGACCATTTCACTGACGTGTCTTCCCATAGCTGTAGACCCCGTAAATGAGACCATCGGAATATTTTTATCGTTAATAAGTGTTTCTCCAATAACAGATCCTTTTCCGACGACAACGCTAAATATCCCGGTATATCCGTTCCGCTCCATTACGTCGTTACAAATATTCTGTATAGCGATGCCCGTTAACGGAGCAGATGAGGATGGCTTCCAGATTGTTGTATCTCCTGCAATAGCTGCGATGAACGCATTCCACGCCCACACAGCGACAGGGAAATTAAATGCAGAAATCACACCAATAGACCCAAGGGGATGCCATTGCTCGTACATTCTGTGGTCCGGGCGTTCAGAGTGCATGGTTTTTCCGTACAACATTCTTGATTGTCCGACGGCAAAATCGGCAATGTCAATCATCTCCTGAACTTCTCCATCGCCTTCTTGTTTGATTTTTCCCATTTCCATGGAGACCAGACTTCCAAGAGCATCTTTTTTTTCACGAAGAGCTTCGCCCATTTGTCGCACCAATTCACCACGAATAGGCGCAGGGACTTTTCGCCAATCTTTAAATGCTTCATTGGATTGCTTAGCAATCGTTTCATAATCTTCTTTTGAGCATTGATATACCGATGCAATTCGTTCACCGGTCGCCGGATTAATAGAATCGAGTTTCCCTGCATCTGTGGTTGCATTCCATTCCCCTAAACCTGAACAAGCTCCATGATTTTCATCTTTAATTCCAAGTTGTTTTAAGATATCCATTTGTTGTTTCCTTATTTTATTTTGATGTTAATTAATATTTTTCGGAGTAAAATGATGAACAAAGTTAGTCATTTTTATTTGACAATAATTCGCCAACGACTTATTATTGTACTCCGTTATTTCTCATAAATTTTTCACAACATCCCGAATCGCTTCAGCGATGTGATCTATTTGGTTAGCATTAATCGTTAATGCGGGAGCAATTCTTACAGTGCTGTGATGTGTTTCCTTTGCGTAAACTCCACGATCAAGTAATTTAAGTGAGACGGTATGCCCATTCAAATTTGGATTGTCATGCATTTCAAAAGCGGATAATAATCCTCTTCCGCGTACTTCTTTTATTTTATCGGAAAATTCCTGTTTCATAGTATTAAAATGGGTCATAAGCTGTGCCCCGCGAGTCTGAGCTTTTTCAGCAAGGTTGTCATCAACCATTACTTTAATAGCGTATGTGGATACAACTGATGCTAAGGGATATCCTCCAAATGTAGAACCCTCAGAACCGGGAGTCAATACGCCAATTACATCATCTCTTCCGGCAACAAAAGAAACAGGCAACACTCCGCCACCTGCTGCTTTTCCGCATCCCATTAAATCCGGTTTTATGCCAAATAATTGATGAGCAAAATTTGCACCTGTTCGGGCAAACCCTGTTTGGACTTCATCCATGGCCAATAAAATATTATATTTTTTACACAATGCGGATACTTGCTTCCAATAATCATCATCCGGGACAATCACACCAGCCTCACCTTGAATTGGTTCAACTAAAAATGCAGCGATACGATCACCCTTCTTTTCAAATAAATTCCGTAGTGCATCTATATCATTGAAGGGTACAAGTTCAATTCCCGGAACGTACGGACCAAAATCCTCTCTGGCAATGAGATCATCTGACATAGATATTGCCGTCATTGACCGTCCGTGGAAATTGCCTTTTGCCGCCACAATAATCGCCTCATTCTCCGGAATTCCTTTAACACGATATCCCCAGCGGCGAGAAAGTTTGAACATCAATTCAGGTGCCTCAACTCCAGCCACCTTCGGAACAACGCGATCCATGCCGGTAATCGACGTTGCCGCCAATAAAAATGCGGACATATATTTATGCCGAATCGAACGTGGAACGGTAGGAACTTTTTCCTTCGTCAAATGATGAACAACCGCATCTACTATTGTCTGATTAAGCTGCCCCTGATTAACCGCAGAATAGCAACAAAGTCCGTCGACAAGTTCTTCCTCAATATAGGCGGTGATATCTTGCGGATCGGGTTTACGGCAAACCAAGGTAGACGAATCCTGCACATGCGAAACAACCACACTTTCCAAAGGACTGTAATTTCGCCCGCCTTTTTCTTTTTCTATCGCCTCATGTTCAGCCGGAGATAAATCCCCTATGCGAATTCCATTTACGGTAAGATTGTCACCATATCCTGAAATGTTAACGTCTGACACTTTATGCTCCAAGTAATACGTTTTATGAACCAATTTCGGACAGAAGTTTACAACGTTTCAGCAACGAATGAAAAATATTAAAACCACAGATTACACCTGTCTGCGTTCGACTACGAACAGGCAGGCGGATTACTACACAGATTTTACAATGATCAGTTAATCGTTGATATCACCTGTTTGAATGACATAGTGAATGTCCGTAATTTTTCAAGGCAAACATAAGGCGAACGATGAAGACAAATAATCATTCTACTGGAAAACTATTAATCGTGGGTGGAGCATCTTTGGATATTCTAACCCTTAATGGAACTAAGCATTCATCCCCCGGCGGTGCGGGACTGTATACTGCTTTGGCTAGCGCTCAATGCGGAGCTGATGTAACACTATTGTCTCCTTTTCCAAATCCCATGCCGGAAAGTTTATCTAAAATATCATCTTACGTCAACTGGATTGGACCTAAGATACACCCCAATGAACTCCCAATCTTTCATATCGAACAGACAAAGGGCAGCACAGAATATAAACGCTCATTTTTCGGAGCCGAAGAAGATTTTTCCCCTAATAGTTTACCCGATGATCTCTCTGCCTATGACCTCGTTCATATCGTTCCACTTGGTGATACGGCTCGACAGCTTAGCTTTATTCACACATGTCGCAATCGGGGAGCAAGGTTCATCTCTGCCGGAACCGGGATACCGTTGATTCAACACAACCCTGACTTGATTCATGATGTTATAAAAACGACCGACTTGTTTTTCATGAATGAAGAAGAAGCGCATGTACTTTTTTCGACCGTCGACTCACTCAGAACCGCTACCGGAAAACTGCTTGTTGTCACAAAAGGAGGAAACGGAGCATCCGTTTTTTTGGGTAACCACGAAATCACGATTGATTCTGTCAACGTTTCAGTTGTGGACCCCACCGGAGCCGGCGATACGTTTTGCGGGGCTACCATCGCCGGAATTTCCGACGGAGAACATCCGGCAAAAGCCGCAATACATGCCTCAACTTTAGCCGCAAAAATGATTACCGGGATTGGTCCGAAAATGTTATTTACTGAATCTATATATCCAAAAATTGATACGGATAATCGTGTCACTCCAAACGACGACCAAATTGGCAGAACAGCTAAACTTATTTCTAAACTTACAGAAGAAGCACCTTACGATTTTATTGCGTCTTCCCTCCCGCCGTTGCATCATCCTTTGGCTGTGGATTATTTTTTCGTGACAACACTGCAGCAATTCAGTTTTTGGTCTGTGAAAAATGGACGGTATCACCTCCCTCTGCACGCCACCATTGGAGGAGAACATCTGAAAGGCGCCTTTTATTTGTTTATGGCATACCTAAATAAATTAAAGGCGGATCTTGAGTATTTTACTCCGAAACGGCAAGCTGAACAAACATATGAGGAAATGGTAGAGCTGTTTCGATCGGATGACGGTGAAGATGTGATGCCTGCCGTAGAGATGCATCTGCGTGCGGCCCATCGTTACGGCAAGACGATGCAAAAACTCGCTCTGACTCCCCAACGAATTTTGAAAACGGCTGCTGCTACAGACACACCATTAAAAACCTTTCTTCAAATCCTTGATCATATCGGAGGATATCGGGAAGACCCGTTGCGCAAAAAGAGTGCATTATTAGCGATGATCTTAAACAACCGATCTGAAACGTATTTTAGTTTTGGCAAGAACGAATCTCTACCGCCTATCGTAGATTATCACTGCATGCGGTCATGTTTGCGGATGGGCTTAATCAACATCAACGATTCAAAACTTAACCACCGTCTTGAGAACAGAAAAATAGTTTCCGAAGCAGATGAGTGGTCAGTGCGTTATTCTGCATATTGCGCGGTTGACCAATTGGCTAATCGTTCCGGGAGATCGATGGCTACTGTTGACAAATATTTTTTCTTTAGCCGAAAACGCTGCCCCGAAATGAGCGAACCTAATTGTGCCCAATGCAGTGCGGATTCCGTCTGCTCACACAGAAAAGAACTTTTTCAACCCGTAATTAGGACGGATTTTTATTAACTTGAGTTATCGCCCGCCGGCTACCATTTTAAATTTTATCATGTAGCGGGCAGGAGCCCCTTTCTGGAGTGGACTCAATACAAAAATCGAAAACATGAAAGATCGTGACAAATATTTAAAAAACCGTCGAATGGTCAGAAGAAGATCAATGTTATGTTGGGTCTGTTCCCGGGTGGATTGGTCCTTGCTGCCATGGTGACAATGAAGAAAAGGTGTATCATGAATTATGTCAAATTGTATACGAATTGGTTGCAATCTATAAAGGGTATAATAAAGATCTTCCTGCTCCTACAAACAAAAATTATTCCGGGAAGTTTATTTTAAGAACGGGTACTGAACTACACAAAGCACTCGCAGTTCGTGCTATTTCTGAAGGGGACAGTCTCAATAAATACGTGGTAAAAAAGTTAAAATCAACACTTTAATCTATTCGTCGCAACAAAAGGCTACTAATAAAAAAGGCAGGATATCCTGCCTTTTTTATTAGTTTGGTTGAATTATTTCCGGTTCTGGCGGTTTGGGTTTCTGCCCCCAGTAATTTGGACGAGTGCTTAAATTCCAAACAACATTTTGATCCGTTTGATACACAGAATTATCTCCCGGGATTCGTAAATTATTTCGTGAATAATCAGCTTTAGAAGATCCAAACACAAAATGCCCCATATCTTCATCCGAAAAATTGAAAAGGTACACATGTGTTCCGGTGGAATCATCCACGGAATATTTATTCCATTTTTCCGGGTTTTCAGATAAAACCGTTCCTTTCTTTACCATTAATGCTTTTGTAAACAGATTCTCCACAGAACGCCGTTTAATCACCAAAGTATCATGACCGGTAATCTGCCAAGTTGTATCCACTTTTACAAGTTCCAATCTGTCGCGATTCTTTGTGATGACGACTCTGGCAATATCATCTACCTCGCCCGTAAACATCGAAGATGAGGTGCTGCTATATGTATTTTGTCCCATTGTGTTCAGCATATATGCCACAATTAACACGCCAAGAACGATAATCCCGTATTTCAGATTCTTATCCATAAATTTCCTCCAATATTTTTGCACGTTTCGCTTCTTTTTTCATTCTTAAGAAACCAAATCCGACAATCAGCAGGGATGGTAAAACAATGTTCATCCATTTCCACCGACTTCGTGCGTCATCTTCGATTTCTTCCAAAGGACGGATGGTAATCTCACGCGATCGGAGTGAAATTAATTCACTGTCACCAGTGAGATAATCTACTGCATTCATGGTAAAGATTTGATTTTCAGGAGAAGCTCCTCCTCCATCATCCGCAAAAAACTTAGAATCTGCCACTAAAATAATCTGACTGATTAATTCTGTCGCTTTGTGGGTATATTTCGAAAGCGCTGCCAGGACTTTTCCTTTTTCATTTAGAGAGCGAAATGCGGGATTCTGTTTTGGATCAGGATTAAGGTTAAATGATCCACTCATCGCTCCGGAACGATTCGAACTCGTGAACAAAGATGTTACGTTGGCATTTTTGTAGAGGGAGTCTATAGAGATGATTTCGCTCGGGAACAGCAACTGGAGTTGTTCCAATCCGCTGACGACCGGTTCTGCATCATTAAATGTCTGAACAATCGGCAAAAACGGATATTCCATAGGAACATTCATACGGATAAAACCCATGTTCTGCTGAACGCTGACACGTCCGCATTTGCGATCCATCACCAAATTAGGCTGGATACTTAATCCGTACTGTCTCAACATATCCAGCAAGTCCGATTCGATGGCAGTTGCTTGCTGAGTCTGGATATCCGTTTGTACGCCCGCTTGCGCAATAAACAGATTACCACCTTTCGCGACAAAACCTTCCAAGTTCGTCCGAACGTCTGCCGAGAGTGTATCGCTGGTACCTGTAAGAAGAAGCGTGTTGATTTCACCGGATATTTCCTGATCAAGATTTACCGGATTTACACGATATCGCTGGCTCAATGCCATACTGACATTTTCCATTTTAACGTCGTCATTTGCCAAATTGGCAACGCCGATAACTTTTTTGTCTGTATCCACCAGCTTCTTAATACGAGTCGTGATTTCATATTCCAGTCCTGCTGTCGTTTGAATAACCGGAATCACTTCCTTTTGATCTTCGTAAAGAAAGATCATTCCCATAAACACTCGTTTAATTTCAACCTTGTCATTTTCAACGACTTGCAGTTGCACAGGCTGAATTCCGCTTTTTTGTGCATCCTGTTCAAGATCTTTATCCGTTTCGGGTTTAAAGAATTCAAACCGAATATTTCCGTTTGAAAAAGCAGCATATTCCTCTAGGATATCCTGAAGATAGCGACGGTTATTTCCATATTCACCGGGTAGGTTATCCGAAAAATACACTTTCATCGTCAACAGATCTTCAACTTTCTCTACGACCGATCGACTAGACTCGGACAATGAATATCGCTGATTATCAGTTAAATCCCAGCGAAAAAACCAATTTCTTGAAATCAAATTCAACAGAACAAGACTTACAACAAGAATTGCCGTAAAAATAAAGAATGACTTTTTATTATTGACACCCATGATTTACCTCCACTTCCTTACTTCGAGCATGCGTGCAGTCATCAGCAAAAAGAACCCGATAACCGATGCAAAATAAATTAGATTTCTGGAGTCAATCACACCTCTGGAAATGTTTGAGAAATGATAATCCACACTCAGATATTGAATGATGCCCGCCATAGATGCCGGAACAAAAATCAGCATTTTATCCATCAAAAAGAACATCAGGACAATAAACAATCCAATGATGAACGCAACAACCTGATTATCAGTAATACTACTTGAAAATGTCCCCACGGATGTATACACCGCTCCGACCATTGCTAACCCAAGATATCCGGTTAAAACGGCACCATAATCAATATTCATTCCGACACTCATCAGGGTAATAAAGTGAATAAGCGTAATACCCAAACCTACTAAAATCAGAGTGAAAGCGGCTAAAAACTTACCGGTAATGAATTCACCATCTTTAATCGGCATGGTGTGAACAATCTCAATGGTGCCTACATTCTTTTCACGCGCTATCAGACTCATTGTCACCGCCGGAATGAAAAATAAATACACCAACGGAATGATATTAAACAAGGCTCTCATATTCGACTGATTGAATAAGAAAAACGTATTCGTGAAGAAATATCCATTCACGACAGCAAATATCACTAAGAAGATATATGCCATTGGAGTATTAAAATATGACTTTAGCTCTTTCGTATATATAGCTAATATATTACGCATTGCTATCTCCTTCTTTCGTAAGTGATCTAAAGATATTTTCTAGCTCTATCTGGTGCGGAGACATCTCTGTGATTACCCAGCCTGAATCAACTGCAAATTTAAAAATATCCGTTCGGGGATCTTTTTCTTTGGCATATTCCAAATGTAAAATTCGGTGGCTACCTCTTAGGGTTTCCGTTTTAACCACACTTACAGCCGGATGTGTTGCAGCGAACGTTTGAATACTTTCATCATTCACATTGTGTGCTTCAAGTGTTAATCGGGTATTTCCAACAAAGCCACTCATCAACTCTTGACTTGTACCATCCGCAACAATTTCTCCTTTGTGGATAATGACAATGCGATCAACGGTTGCTTGTATTTCTTGTAGAATGTGGCTGGAGATCATCACTAATTTTTCTTTTCCGAGTTCTTTAATGAGTTCTCGAATTTCCACAATTTGATTAGGATCAAGTCCGGTAACAGGCTCGTCTAACAAGAGAATTGCAGGGTCATGAATCATCGCAACTGCTAAACCGATACGTTGCTTATATCCTTTTGAACAGGCACCGATCTGCCGGTGTACAACGCCGCTTAAACCACACTGGTCAATCACACGGATTAATGCTTTTTTAAAGGCGACACCTTCAATTCCGCGAATCTTTGCTATAAACTCAAGAAAATCGCAGACAATCATTTCATTATAGAGCGGATTTAATTCAGCAAGGTATCCAATTTGCTTCTGAATTTCATGTGTATGTTCACGTATATTCATATCGTTAACATACACATTTCCGCTTGTGGGCATCAGATATCCAGTGATGACTTTTAGTGTTGTGGTTTTCCCGGCACCGTTTGCACCAAGGAATCCAAGAATTTCACCGTCATTCACTGTAAAATCGATAGACTTAACCGCCTTCACATCACCATAGTATTTTGACAGTTTTTCAACTTTAATCATGTATTATCCTCCTATAAGAGCTCAAAATTTACAAACCATAATACGTAACCAACAAAAGATAGTTCCAAAATATTTATGATAAAAAAAGGGTAGGGTGTTAAAGTAGCCACCCACTGTTTTTTTCGGGGTAATTCGTGTCGAATGTTTTAATCCCGACTATCAGGGAATAATGCAGGATAAGAATCTTCTTTGCGTAATTTCTTTGTGGTCTTGGCGGTATATTTTTAAAAAAAGCCCCCCAACCTAAGTCGGGGGGCATCACTATAGAGAATAGATTACAGAATAGAATTATTACGGCATCTGAGCATCAACAGCAACAACGGACGGTCGTACACACTTGTACGGAAGTCCCCAGAAAGCTGTATGAACATCCGTCTGAGTTTGGAACAGAGTTCCAAAGTCCATCACATCGAAGAATGCGCGAAATACGCGAGCATCATGTCCCCAGCCCGGACCATGCATTAACCGAATTCTTGTAAATACGTTATTTAACGGAACCAAGTCACCAAATTCTCCGTTATCAAACATTCTGCGACGAGCTTTGTGTCGGCGATCGAGGCCGAAGTGCGTCAGCACTCCTTCTCCGCTTCTATAATCGTAGATTGGGTCTACATTTGAAACTGTCAGTTCAACCTTCACAAAAGACCACATAGGAAACGTCGGAATGTCTTCTCTCGAGATAAAGGTATCCAGAACATTTTCACTCTCCATAACAAACTGGGAATCCCAGGTTGAGTCTTCCGTGGCAATAAAATACTCCAATTTCGTAATGGCTACTTTTTCGCCAATTCCGCCAACGCCCATTGTGAATTCTTTCACTCTCCATTCCCGTCCGTTATCGTCTTCAGTGTTCAAACGCTCAAATCGCACTTTTCGCTGGAAGTTATTGGTAAAGTCCTTTGCTACTGAATCAATCATCGTCGCTGTTGTATCGAATACTTTAATGATGAACAGACCTTCAATTGTCCATGTAATTTCCGCAAGAACTTCATCTTCCTCGTGCGTGTATTGAATATCACGGCTGACATTTTCAATCCGTCTTCCAAAGCGGTAATGCCAAATGCTGTCCGGTGGATAATCATCTTCGGTAAGCAATTTTGCCGAAACATCTTCCAGACCTTCTTCATATTCTTCGGACACAGCCCCTTCATCTCCAAAACCATCCATTCCGAAAGCATCATCATTTCTGAGGAGTTCTTCCAGTTCGGCTTCTATGACTGCATACGAACCTTGTTTATCTTCGCAGGAGGTCAACACCAATCCTGCCACTATGAGTATGTACAGTATGTTTTTCATATTACTGTCTCCTTTTTTTGTTTATTAATCAATTCCAAAAACCTTTTTTATTTCCCTGTCCGGGGCCATGTTTTATTTTACGTTTTTGGTGTTTCCGGATTTCTTTTTTTATTTCTTTCTTAAACTGATGCTCAAAACCAAGCAATTTTACTCGCTGTACATTATTCAATGTCCCTTCAAGACGGTTAAATAATTGTTCTCTGACTTCGATACGTTTCATTTCAAAAGCTTCAAGTTTTTTCATTTCATCTTTTAGCTCTTCATTGGAGATAACATCCCCTCTTTCCGCTTTTTCTCTCAATTGGATTGCAATTTCTCTCTGGTCTTTTCCAATCTGTTTTATCACCTCGCGATGTTCACGAAAAATAGGAAAAAATGTCTCCGCTTGTTCTCCAGTGAGTTTCAAATGTTCTGTTAACTTCCAAACGGCCATCATTTCCATCCGTTCAGCACGGGGTTTTTCTCCAAAACTGGGTTGCGCAGATACAGAAGAAAGACAGATTACACTTAACACAGATACGAGTATCCATTTCATATTGATGCCTCCACTATTGTTGTTATAGGTTCATGATTTACTTCATCTAAAAATTCTACGACGCCCCACACATCTTCATCATAATCTAATAAGGATAATGCCAGTTCGTCTATATATACATTATCAATTTCGTTGGCGTTTTCTGTTGCATAATTTTCCGCAATATTATCCAATCGGGCAAAGGTTAACAATCCGGTGAGTAAAATCAAACCGAATGCTGCCACACTCGCCATAACATGATGTTTCTTCAGCATCTCATTTTCGTGTCGAAGATGAAGACGATCTAAAAACCCGATTTCATTCGGTGTATCATTCTTAATCGATGTAACGTGTTTTATGTGTTCTTCAAAATTCATTTTGTTTTCTCTAATTTTTGTTTGAGTTGGCGTATACCGTGGTGATAACTGACTTTTGCAGAGCCTACTGTCGTCCCGAGTAGATTGGCAATATCCTGATACGGCAACTCTTGAGCAATACGCATCATCACGACCAACCTCTGCTGTTTTGGAAGTGTAGCAATGCTATACCACAGTTCTTTTCTTGACCATTCTTTTTCCATGGATTGATCTTCCTCAATCTGTTCCGGAGCTTGGTCAAGATGCAAAAAATGTTTCCACCGGTTTCTCCGTATCCATGTGTTGCCGGTGTTGATATTAATCCGATAAAGATAGGTGGTAAAATCTGCCTGAAACTTGAAAGTCTTAAGTGATTTGTAACATTTAAGAAAAACGTCCTGAGCAAGATCTTCTGCTTCCATTGAATTGCCGGTAATTCGTAAAAAGAAGCGATGGACCGAATCCAGGTGCCGTCGAACAAGTTCATCAAACGCCGACCGGCTTCCTTTTTGAAATGAGTGTATGAGTTCATGATCGTTTTTCATGCATTTGTACCCGTTTAGACTCCAGGGAGTGCTAAAGGTTAAAATATATTTTTCAAACTTGAAACAAAATAATCATACACGAGATAGAACACGGATAACACGGAAGAAACAGATACACACAGATTTAAACAATGAATTGATGCTTGTTTTGGACAGCCCGCCTGTGGATCGGACAGGTGCCGACTATGTCGGTACATGGATTGACGTCAAACCACTCCATATTTAACATTTTGAATATATTATGCATAATTTCCACGGTGAATAAGTGTGATAAAAAGAGTTTTAACCGCTCTTTTTCTAATATGCACAACGGGTTAATTCTTAAATCTTCATTCTTAATTCATTGGGAGGCAACCCGATTTTCGGAGTAATTTTCCGCATGACATATTCCTCTGGAAAATTTACCGCCAACCAAAATCAGTCTCTGGCAATTAAGCATCCTTCTGCACCGTTAATGATTCTGGCCGGAGCCGGGACGGGAAAAACGACCACACTTTTCCACCGGATTTTGTATATGATCGAAATGCAAAAGATTGATCCAAAAACCATTCTGGCTATTACATACACTGAAAAAGCCGCGAAAGAATTAAGAACACGTGTCAAGGAACAGTTAAATACCGAAACGTCATCAATCACCGTTGGTACACTACATGCATTTTGTTATTCCATCGTAAAAACATATAACCAAAACAAGAAAGATGTTCCGACGCTTCTCGAAGAAGGCGATGCAATTTTTCTTTTATTAAATCATTTTGATTCATTTCGACCATTTGAGTCTGTCGAATTTGCACTGGATCCGGTGAAAGCCGTTACACAAAGTTTTATTCCGTTTTTTAATCGCCTTAGAGATGAACTCATCAACTTGGATCACGTTAAGAATCCTGACATTGACGGGAAACTCATCACAGAAGAAACTGTCGATCAACTAAATGATTTGCGTCGTATTTATCCGCTGTTTCAAGCATTAAAGAAAAAAAGAAATTATGTGGACTACGGGGACATGATTCTGCAAGCCTACCAAATGATGGACGAGGATTCATCTCTGCGGAACACATTACAACAAACCTACCGTCATATCATTGTCGATGAGTTTCAGGACAACAACCACGCGCTTAACGAAGTTATTGGAATGATTGCCGGTAAGCACGGAAGCATTACCGTGGTGGGTGACGACGATCAGGTGATTTACAGTTTTCGGGGGGCGAGTGCCTACAATATCCGTGATTTTCAGAAACGATATCAACATTTTCCCGATTATAAAGAGATTTCTCTGGTTGAAAATTACCGTTCTCATCAGCAGATATTAAACGTCGCGAATGATGTGATTTTGACGAATAAAGACCGGATTGCAAAAACCCTCACCGCCTACAAACAGAAAAACGGAGCTTTCCCCGAATTGTTGTGGGGGACGAAAAACGATCAACTGTCTTTTATGGCAACAAAAATCAGGACGTTAGTTTCCTCCGGTGAATATGATTATCAGGATATCGCTATATTATGCCGTACGCGAGCCCAGGTAAAAGAAACGGTAAAGGCATTACAAAAAGTTCACGTACCCGTTTTTGCGTATCTGACGGAATATTTTCAGATACCGGCTATTCGGGATGTGATGGCGTGGTGCAGTCTTCTGGCGAACGGTCAACATCAAAACAGCGCTTTGTACCGCATTTTGAATCACTATCTCAGAGATGAAGAAACGCTCCATATTTTTCAGATGTTCAGCAAACGTGACTCCACACCCCGACTTGAGCTCATCCGTGATATGTGGGATACACTGCCGGACATCATCCGGCACAAACTTGAATTCCCGATGGAACTCATTCGCTTTTTGCAAGCAGACATCCGCAAAAAATACGCCGATGAAATGGTGTGGGAAATATGTGAACGAACCAACTTATTTCGTCCGCTGTTTAATCGTTATGAGTACCAAGATCAAATCGCCATCCAAAACGTGGGTGATTTCATTAAACGCGCGCAATCGTTCACAAAAAATCATCCCGACACCCCCTCTCTACCGTCATTTATACATTACATGAGCACGCTACAGCATTCCGGAAGTATCGCACCGATTTACCCCAAAATACCCACCCGTCCGGCGATTTTGGTGCAAACGATTCACGGCGTAAAAGGCGGGGAATTTCCGGTCGTATTCGTTCCGTTTAACCAAACCGGGAGTTTTCCATTAAATTATCGACCCAGCAAGATTGTTGACCGCCCGCCTGATGATTGGCTGATTTACTCTCGTGCAACATCTCTCACACCGAAAGAACATCATTATCAAGAAGAACGGCGAATTTTTTACGTCGCATTAACTCGTTCCCAAGATAAACTTTTTATATTAGCACCTAATAAACGGACATCTCCGTTTATCAAAAAAGATCTCACGCTTAGTCTTACAGAGGAAAATACTATGCCCCAAGTCGAATCATCAGCAGAATCATCGTCCTACAGCAAATTACGGCATCGATACGAAACCCGTTTAAATGATGCCATCGCGCTAAATCAATACGACCAAGCACACACACTGATAAAATGTGTGGAGCGGCTTGCATCCATGGAGAAAGATGATACCATCGTTTGGACGGACCATCCTTGGGAAATTGAATTAAAAAATGAATTACATGATAATTTTGGGCCCTCCCCTGCAGACCCGCTTTCCTTATCGGCAAGTTCGATTGAAACGTATGCGTCCTGCCCGCTGAAATATCGGTTAAGCAATATCGACCACGTCCCGGAAAAACCAAGTAAACCTCAGCTGACCTTTGGGAATATCATTCATCAAGTTTTGGAAAAGTTTCACGATGGCGATACCATACAAACCGAAGCTCACTTACTGGCATTATTGGATGAGTGTTGGACGAGTGAGGGATTTGACTATCAGTCCCGCGAGGAGAAGTTTTTTGAACAGGGTCAAGAATTATTAAAACGATACTGGACATTTATTAAAGACAATCCGCCGGATATCATCGCAACCGAACGGGAATTTCAGTTTGACATAAAGGATGTTACTATTCGAGGTAAAATTGACCGCATCGACCACGGAAGCGCCGGCTTACGGGTGATTGACTATAAAACGAGTAAAACCGCCAGTCCTGCAAAGAAAAGTCTGCAGTTGGCAATTTACAGTCTTTATCTCCAACAGAGTGAGGATACCGCCTTTCACGGCTTGCCTGAATGGGCAGGACTTTTCTTCCTTCGCGAAAAAGACGACCCATTAAAAACACATCAATTCACTACCGAAGAATTATTGGAAACACGGAATAATATTTCGGAAGTTGCATCAAATATCCGAAAAAAACACTTCCCCGCTAAAAAGGGATTTCATTGCGAATGGTGCGATTATAAACACCTTCTTTGTCCTGAGTGGGAGAGCGATTGATTTTAATTTAATATTTAAGATTAATTATTCACCAGACACGGATAAACGTAGATATACACAGATATTTTTAATGATAAAGAGAACAAAGAACAGAATAAATGAGTCTACTCCGAAAAGGATATTTTGGGCTAGACCGTAGAACCAAACCCGGGCTTCAGCCCATTTAATATCTTATTTCATTACAGAAAAACATGACCCATACTCAGCTACTCGCACAACTTGATGTGTATTTTGAAAAATATCCTTCAGAAAAACATAACATAGATACGTGTAAACATTTTATCAAACATCACCCGGACTGCTTTTTTCCTTCATGTAAACTCGGGCATATTACCGGCTCTGCATGGATTCTCAATTCACAGAGAGATAAAGCGATCTTGACGCATCACCGCAAGCTCAATACATGGATTCAACTTGGGGGACATGCTGACGGAGAAGCGGATATTTTGTCTGTTGCCCATCGTGAAGCAACCGAAGAATCCGGGCTTCAGTCTGTTCGTCCGTTGTCAAAAGAGATTTTTGACATTGATATTCATACGATCCCTGAAAATACATCCATGCCGAAACATCTGCATTACGATATTCGATTTCTGTTTGAAGCAGATGAGCACGAACCAATTTCCGTCAGTGATGAATCCTTTGATGTTGCGTGGTTTCCTTTACATCAAATACAGGGGATTAACTCCGCTGAATCTATCATCAGAATGGTTAGAAAATGTCGTTAACTTTGTTCGAATAGTCATCGTATCGGCTTACAACACATCAATATAATCGGAAATTGTGGTGCAAAATAAATGGAGTAAATAATGCTGTAACTCTCTATTTCACGAGTAGATACAGCAAACCCCACAATTGCTTGTAGGGTTTGGAAAATAACCTTGCGATTATTGTAAGTGGTACTGCTGGCGTTACAGTGGGTCGAGTATATAATTTTCCAGTCTTTGCTTTATGTTTTTACCGCAAGTCATGCCATAATAGAGTTTATGGCAAATTCAAAAATGTCTAAACCTTTTATTCGATGTTTTTGTTATTTCTGTGTCGTTGGATGGAGCGTATTTTGAAAATCGAGTTTTATAACAATTGAAGTGTTATTTAATATGGTATATGCTATATCTTAAATCCTGAATGGATTGCGTATTTTTGAAATGGAAAGGTGACAGTCTTTATTGCTTATAAATTAAATTTATCTCCGATAA
>CAYLYH010000029.1:0-7283 GCA_964388155.1 uncultured bacterium
GGAGTTGTGCTGGTGAATTCGTTTTGGCAAATCCTGGGTATGACCGATGTAATACCAGCCTGTCTGCTGACTTTTCAAAATATAAACGTAGTACATAAATACTGTGGAGCCAGACGGGATCGAACCGACGACCTCCTGAATGCCATTCAGGCGCTCTCCCAACTGAGCTATGGCCCCATAATTTTGCAACGATATTTCCAAATAACGACCTTCCCGATTCCATCGGGACGCTCTCCTCCCGACCTGTCGGGAAGCTATGACTCCAAATACTAACGAATACTCTCATAAAAACAATGTCTTCGATTTCATAAAAATCGCTAACGCCATATTTCTTGTTAAAAATAGCGGAGCGAATTTAGTACTTTGTGTTGATTTTATACAATAGTTTGATTATCCTTTATCATGTTTGTACTTTCATTTATTACAAACTTTCCATGGAGTTCTTTAGCTTAATATACCTAAACCCATTCATACAGAATGTTGCACGAATTATTCCTGTAAATATGAATGCTTTGGACGTCAATTATATTTGCACAGAATAGAATCTTCTTAATGTTTTTCTCGACGAGAAATATATTTATTTCACTTTTAGAATTGTACTTTGTTTTTTCCATGAATAGATTCAGCCTGTCAACCGAGCGAATTATCGTTAATTACCCCGTTTTTCGGGGTTCTTTTACTTGACCAGTTTACAAACAAAACACTGAAACACAACTCCTATTTCTAAAGGAAGATGAGAATGGCCGAAGCTATTGAGCTTGATTTTACTGCGGGAAAATCCATACAGAGAGAGATTGATCCAAGGGTTAAAGAAACCCTGCTGAACATCCAAAAAGAAACTGACGATCGCCAAAACGATGATGTCGATAAGAAATATCATGTAGATACATATTATGATAACGATTCATTGGGGGGTGATGTTCTAAAAAACAAATATCTTGCCCCCGGAGAGACACATCCCACTGACTTATGGATGCGGCAAGCCGTTGCTATTTCTTCCATCGAAAAAACCAAACGTTTGCAAGACCTTTGGACACAAAACTTTTACGCTATTCTTGAAGATTTTAAATTCGTCCCGGGTGGGCGGATTATGCATGGTGCCGGCAGAGAGGATATCACCACTACCCTGAATAATTGCTATGTTGTCGCCATCAGAGATGACTCCATTCGCTCCATCTACAAAACGATAAACGATGAAGCGCTCACATATAAATATGGTGGTGGTTGTGGTCACGATCTCTCTGTCCTTCGTCCCTCAGGAGACCCCATCAATGGTACCGGTGGTGAATCCTGCGGACCAACTGGGTTTATGAATCTTTTTAGTGAGAACACAAACACCATCGCTCAACATGGACGTCGTGGTGCAAATATGCAGACGCTTCGGGTTGATCATCCTGATATTGAAAAATTCATCCAAATCAAGACCGGGGATCCGAATATGGTTAAATATTCCAATCTCTCTGTTTTGCTGACGCACGCGTTTATGGAAGCGGTAGATAAGGATGAGGACTTTGATCTTACCTGGGGAGGAAAGATCTATAAGACTGTCAAGGCAAAATATCTATGGAATATGATTGTTCAACATGCACACTCCAGCGCAGAGCCCGGATTAATCTTTTGGGACACCATGAAAGAATATCATAATGCAGAGTACTGCAGCCCGCTTGTCTCAACAAATCCATGTGCCGAACAGCCTCTTCCCGATGGCGGATGTTGTAATCTTGGCTCGATTAACCTGGAACGGTTTGTCGACGAAAAGGGTAATTTTATGGTTGAAGATTTTCAGCAAACTGTTTCAGCCGGGGTGCGGTTTTTGGATAATGTGGTCGACTACAATATGAACCGTCATGCGCTTAAAGGGCAAAAGAAAAACGCAAAAAATGATCGAAGAATCGGACTTGGCGTACTTGGTCTTGGGGATATGCTTGTAAAAATGGGGATCCGTTACGACAGCGAAGATGCCTTACAAACTGTCGATCAAATTATGCAGATATTTCGAGATACTGCCTACGAAAGCAGTATCGAGTTAGCAAGAAAAAAGGGGGGATTCCCCAATTTTGATTCTACAGAATATATGAAGAGTAAATTTATCAAATCCCTTCCAAAAGATATTCGGAGCAAAATACTGCAGTTTGGAATTCGTAACGCAACGTTAACCACCATTCCGCCTACCGGAAGCGGTGCTATCGTCGCAAGAGTATCGTCCGGAATTGAACCCATCTTTGCCACCAGCTATTTGCGTCGCGTTAAAAAGAATGAAGGGTATGGCAAGGATTTTGAAGAATACAAAGTTTATCATCCGATTATAAAGAAATTGTTCAAAGATGATACCAACCTCCCCGATTACGTTGTAACAGCCCACAATATCGATCCGTTCTTCCGGGTAAAAATGCAGGGTATATTACAAAAATATATTGACAGCTCAATTTCATCTACGGTGAATCTTGCAGAGGATATTTCCGAAGAAACCGTTGGAGATATTTATATCGCTGCCTATAATGCTAATCTTAAGGGGATTACGGTTTACAGAGAAGGTTCCCGCGAAGGAATCCTCATCACCGAAAAAACCAAGGAAAAGAAAAAAGAGTCACAGCAAGCTACGGTAGAAGAGGTGAAACGGACTCCCCGAATCCGGCCGATTGTCACTATGGGAGTCACACGGCGCATCCGAACCGGAGAGGGAACGCTTTATATCACGATAAACGAAGATAATGACGGTTTATGTGAGGTGTTCACGACTATCGGAAAAGCTGGTGGGCATGCTGCGGCACAATCTGAGGCAATTAGCCGCCTAATCTCACTTGCACTTCGATCCGGAATCAACCCGGATGCTATTATTAAACAGCTCAAAGGAATCAGCGGTCCAAACCCAACATGGGAGGATGGAAGACTTATATTATCCACTCCTGATGCAATCGGAAAAGCATTGGATGATTACATGCTTGATAGAGATAAGGACAACGTGGATAATACAAGTCATGCTACGCATTTTACGATGGCAAACGATCGTGAATCTTCTAAATCAGACGTACAAGATTTCACAATTAAAAATATAACCACCTGCGAAGATTGTGGCGGTCAGGTGCAACACGAAGCAGGATGTGTAACTTGTATGAGTTGCGGTTTTTCAAAATGTGAATAATAGTAGATACTGCTACAGAAATAAAAAAAGCCCCTGTTCACAGGGGCTTTTTAATTGTTCGATGAAATACTTTATACTTCCAGTATTTCTTTTTCTTTTTCTTCCTGATCCGTATTTAATATTTCAATATGTTTATCCGTCAACTCTTGAGTTTCCTTTTCTGCCCGTTTAATTTCATCCTCTGAAATATGGTCTTCATCCTGTGCTGTTTTCAGATGTTGGTTCGCATCACGCCTGACATTTCGAATGGCAATTCGACCTTTTTCTGTCAGCCGATGGATTACCCGAATTAGTTCTTTACGTCTCTCTTCAGATAAAGCCGGTATTGGAACCATAATAGCCGTTCCGTTGTTGGTTGGATTCAGCCCTAAGTTATGTTCCAAGATTGCTTTTTCTATCACCGGGATTAATATTTTTTCATAAGGTTGAATAGTAATTAATCTCGGTTCCGGAACCGACAAATTTGACACTTGATTCAGTGGCATTTGTGACCCATAGTAATCAACGTGGATCGCATTAAATATTTCCGGATTAGCCCGACCTGTGCGGATTTTTGCTAATTCCGCCCGCGTATGAACAACCGCCTGGTCCATTCGATGCTCTGCATCGTTAATAATCGTATCAATCATGTGGTTTACTCCTGTATTAACGTTCCAAGTTTACTATCTAAAATAATGCGTTTCAAGTCTCCGGAATTACGAATATTAAAAACGTGAATAGGGAGTGTATTCTCCATGCAAAGCGTTATCGCCGTCATATCCATCACACGCAAGTTCTTTTGAAGAACATCTTTATAGGATATTGTGTTATACAAAACCGCATCGTTGTATGTCATAGGATCTTTATCGTAGACCCCATCCACTTTTGTACCCTTTAACACAATTTCTGCATCCAATTCACTCGCCCTCAGCGCTGCAGCGGAGTCTGTACTAAAAAATGGATTTCCTGTCCCGCCCGCCACAATGACAACACGACCTTTTTCAAGATGACGCAACGCCCTACGGCGGATATATGGTTCAGCAATTTGCGATACTGAGATAGCAGATAGTGTACGGGTCTCACATCCTATCTTTTCAAGAGCATCCTGGACAGCGATTGCATTCATCACTGTGGCAAGCATACCTAAATAATCTCCGGTAACTCTTGACATACCTTGGTCTGCGGCATTGATACCACGAAAAATATTACCGGCACCGATAATTAAACCAACTTCAACCCCCTCGTCTCGGATAGACTTAACTTCCGTTGCCAAATACTCAGCGCGATCGGGCTGAATACCAAAGCCCTGTTCACCGGCGAGAACTTCTCCACTCAATTTCAGGAGAACCCGCCTGTAAACAGGGCTTTTCATTTTTATCCGTAAACCGTTCTTAGGCTTCTTCGCCTACGGCAAACCTTGTAAATCGGTTAATCGTAATATTTTCACCAAGTGTGGCAATCGTTTCCGTAATAAGGTCTTTTACTTTTTTATCCGGATCTTTAATGAACGTCTGCTCAAGCAAGCAATTTTCCTGATAAAATTTATTCATTCTGCCTACAACCATTTTTTCAATAATATTATCCGGTTTGCCTGAGCCTTTTGCTTGTTCCTGATAAATGTCTTTTTCCCGATCGGTTATCTTCTCAGGGACATCCTCTTTTGATATAGAAATTGGATTTGTTGCCGCAACCTGCATTGCAATATTATGAGCCAAGTTTACAAAATCTTCAGTTTTTGCAACAAAATCGGTCTCACAACCGACTTCAAGCAATACGCCAAGACGCCCGCCGTGGTGAATATATGAGAAGACCAACCCTTCTTTAGCAAGACGGCTCCCTTTCTTTTCTGCTTTGGTAGCACCCGACTTCCTTAAAAAGTCCACAGCTTTTTCCAAGTCACCTTTTGATTCTTGTAATGCTCTCTTACAATCCATCATTCCTGCGCCTGTTTTTTCACGCAGTTGTTTTACTAATTTTGCATCAATAGTCATTTGTTACTTTCTTCTGACTTATTTGTTGTCGATTTCTTTTTTGTGGTTTTTTTTGCAGTAGACTTTTTGACCACAGTCTTCTTAGCCGTTGTTTCTTTTGTAGAAGATTTTTCCGTGTCTGGATTTTTTGTAGTCGATTTCTTTGTTGCTTCCGTTTTCGTCTTTGTTGTCTTCTTTTTTGTTGCTGTTTTTACGGCAACTTTTTTAGAAATAGCCTTTTTCTCTGTCGTTTTTTTGACAGCAGATTTCTTAGGTTTACCTTCTGTTTTTTTCTCTGAAGAAACTTTTACAGTCTTATCTTCTTCTTTTGGGCTACTTTCTTTTTCAGTCTTTACTTCTTCAACTTTTTCCGGTTCGGGTACTGAGAATGTTTCTGCTTCGACTTTTGCTTTTTCCGCTTCCGCTTTTTCTAATAGTTGAGCCTGTTTCGCTTCTTCTTTTTCCTTTGCTGCCTGTTCTATCTTTTCTTTTTTCTCTGTGAGAGTATCGATAACAACATCAGCCAAAGCTGAAACGATTAACTGGATCGTTCGTATGGAATCATCATTTGCGGGAATAGGATAGTCAATGTTCCTTGGATCTGTATTTGAATCCACAATCGAAATAATCGGAATATCTAAGCGTTTCGCTTCAAGAACTGCTGTTGCTTCATAATCGATGTCCACGATCACGATCGCATTCGGTAGACGTCTCATATCTTTAATTCCCCTATGCTGATCTGAGAGTTTTATTCGCTCTCTATGCAGCATCTGGAGTTCTTTTTTTGTCAGATTTTCATAAATACTGGAGCTTTCTTTTTCCAGTATCTGTAAACGTTTGATACTTTTTTTAATGGTAGAAAAATTGGTCAGCGTTCCACCTAGCCAGCGTTCAACCACATAAAACATTCCGCAGCGATCAGCCTCTTGCTGGACAATATCTTTTGCTTGTTTTTTTGTACCGACAAAGAGAATTTCACCTTTTTTCTGCACAATATCTTTTACAAAGTTTTGTGCTTTTTCTAACCCTTTAAGTGTCTCCTCCAAATTTATAATATGCACCCCGTTTCGTTCCATAAGAACGTAGGGTTTAAAATTCGGATTCCATTTACGTGTCACATGTCCAAAATGTGCACCGGTACTTAGAAGGTCATCGAATGTAACTTTAGCCATAATCTTAACGTTTTGAGAATTGGAAGCGTTTTCGGGCACCGGGTTGACCATATTTTTTTCGTTCCACTCTTCGTGAATCTCTGGTCAAAAATCCAGCTGCTTTTAATGAAGCTCGATAGTCTTCATTCACCTGGATAAGTGCACGTGATATACCAAGGCGAATCGCTCCGGTTTGCCCGGTTAATCCGCCGCCTTTTACGTTGGCAATAATAGAATAACTTTTTTCACCATCCACCAACTTTAACGGCTGCATGACATCAATAGCAAGAGTTTCTCTGCACAGATAGTCTTTAAACTCTTTACCGTTGATGATAAATGCACCATCCCCGGGAGTCATATACACTCGAGCAACCGACACCTTGCGACGACCGGTTGCATAATAGGTAGCCTTTGTCATTTAAGCTCCAATGATTTTGGGGTTTGCGCCTGATGAGGATGTTCAGGTCCGGCATAGACCTTCAGGTGCTTAAATAGTTCTCGTCCTAACCGGTTATGAGGGAGCATGCCTTTTACGGCATATTCAATCACTCGTTCCGGAAAAGTCCTAAGTAAATGTTTTAAATCAGTGTTGGAGTCGCCACCCGGATATCCACTATGCTTAAAATAAGTTTTCTTAGTTTCTTTGTTGCCGGTCACACGGATTTTTTCCGCATTAACCACCACAACAAAATCTCCCATATTCATATGAGGAGTAAAACTTGGTTTATGTTTTCCGCGGATTACCTGAGCAATCCGGCTGGCAAAACGACCCAGGGTTTGACCTTCCGCGTCAACAACCCACCAGTCGCGTTGTATTTCTGATTCTTTAATTGATCTTGTTTTCATAATTTCCACTTCGAAAATAGCCCATGAAAATAACACACCTCTTTAATCAGTGTCAATAATTTATCCCAATATAAAATATTTTTTTTACTACTGTCGTATCAAGTGTGTAGTGTGTAAAAAGTCACAGGCATTTTTTGTCAGTAACAAGGCGAATGTTTTATTCATAGCCGGAAGATATTCAACGAAGATAATATT
>CAYLYH010000029.1:7293-27651 GCA_964388155.1 uncultured bacterium
ATAAAAAACAACCAAGCTTGGTTGCATCAATACATACTTGGCACGACACTGCACTCTTTAAAATACAACGTGAGGATAATCATGATTCACTTCTGCAACACTCCGGCAGAGCATCTCCTGCCGGAGTGTTAATCAAAATAATACGCATTAGCCATTGAAAGACAAAGGAAGTCCTTCCAGTTTCTTTAGGCTTTCTTGAATTTCTTCATCCGTCATTACGTGATCAATTAACCCACCCTCGAGGTAGTTCGTGTACGCTGACATATCAAAGTATCCATGACCTGAGAAATTAAACAGGATCGTCTTTTCTTTACCCTCTTCCCGCGCCTGAATCGCCTGTGTGACGGCAGCATGAACAGCATGACTGGTTTCCGGAGCAGGAATAATCCCTTCGTGCTTTGCAAACAAGATTGCGGATTTAAACACATCCAACTGCGAATAGGCTTCGGCACGAATCAACTCATCTTTAACTAACTGACTCAAAAGCGGAGCATCTCCATGGTAGCGGAGGCCACCTGCGTGAATTGCCGGTGGGATAAATCCATGTCCTAAAGTATGCATATAAGAAAGTGGTGTCAATTGTGCCGTATCGCCAAAATCATAACGGTGCGCACCTTTGGTTAGCGTTGGACACGATGCCGGCTCTATCGCCAGAAAATCAATATCTGCTCCGTTGATTTTATCCCTGACAAAAGGAAAAGCAAGTCCTGCAAAATTAGAGCCACCTCCGACACATCCAATGATAACATCCGCACTCTCATCAACTATTTCCAGCTGCTTCTTCGCTTCTTGTCCAATAATGGTTTGATGCAAAAGAACATGATTAAGAACTGAGCCCAGTGAATAATTTGTATCCTCACGTCCGGCAGCATCTTCAACAGCTTCTGAGATAGCAATCCCCAGACTTCCGGATGTATCAGGCATTTCTTCACATATTTTTCTTCCCGTTTGTGTATCCATGCTCGGGCTGGAAACAATTTCGGCTCCAAAACTCTGTATCATGGCTTTACGATAGGGTTTTTGATCAAAACTGACACGCACCATGTACACCTTTACATCTATACCAAACATTCCACCGGCAAATGCCAGTGAGCTTCCCCACTGCCCCGCTCCGGTTTCTGTTGTGAGTCGCTTAATGCCTTCTGTGTGATTATAATATGCCTGCGCAACGGCAGTGTTTGGTTTGTGACTTCCCGTTGGACTGACTCCCTCATACTTAAAATATATCTTCGCGGGAGTATTCAGAACTTTCTCCAAACGATGCGCCCGAATCAGCGGAGAAGGTCTCCATAATGTTAGTGCTTCTAAAACCGGATCCGGAATATCAATATATCTATCCTGACTGACTTCCTGAAGAATCAACGGCATCGGGAACAGTGGAGAAAGATCATCCGGTGTAATCGGCTGAAGAGTACCGGGATTTAACGGTGGCGGCGGCTGGTTTGGCATATCCGCTGCAATATTATACCATTGTCTTGGCATATCTTTTTCGTTGAGAAATATTTTTGTTTGTTTCATGGGGGTTTCCTTATTTTTTTTTATACCATACGGATTTACGTAACCGATGGCTTGAGTTTGAAATTGGGTGAACTATATTAGACTGCGCCCTCAGGCACAAAAATGTATTAGGCCCGGTGGGGCCAGCACCAGAAATTGGTGGAATAAACTGTATTCGGATGAAATATCGTTTTCATTATGGTTGAAAACTCAAAACTTTTATCTATATGCTACAACAATTATTTTTTATTATTTTTCGTTGGCCATACAGTCATTGCACCTCCCAAAGATAAACTTAATATCTTCGAAAGGTGCTTTAAACGAGGATTTGTTACCCTAACCTGTTTTTAAACTAAAAAAGGGAGGTTGGTTCTTTTCTATCCGATTTCAGCCATCATTCCTTTTGATAACGTCACCTGTGGTTTCCCGACAAGTGTTCTCCCAACATACGGAGAATTTTTTGATCGGGAATAGATATCCTCTTCTGTGAACCTCCATTCTATTGTAGTGTCCAGGACGGTAATTTCTGCTTTCGTCCCAATTGAAAAAAGATCTGTTTCAAATCCCATTATTCTACGTGGGTTGACGGTCATTGCAGAAATCAGCGATTCAACATCCCAACCGGAGTCTTTCACCAGCACCTTGTTGACAGCTCCAAAACAACTTTCCAGCCCAATCATTCCGAAAGGTGCCAGATCGAATGTTTTTTCCTTATCTTCTATGGTGTGGGGAGCATGATCCGTGGCGATGCAATCAATTGTTCCATCCTTCAATCCGGCAATCAATGCTTTTTTGTCATCTGCAGAGCGAACCGGAGGAGCTACTTTCAGATTAGTGTCATAGGTTACTAAATCTGCATCTGTAAAATATAGATGGTGCGGAGCAACTTCAGCGGTTATGTGGATATTCTGTTTTTTCATACGGCGGATATGTTCAACAGACTTTTGTGTACTTGTATGAGGAATATGAAGATTAGAGCCTGCAATCTTCGCAATTTCTATATCCCGATTCACCATTGTAGATTCTGCAATATCAGGATTGCCGGGGAGTCCTAACTTTGTTGAAAAAGCCCCTTCATTCATCAATCCGTCATTTCTGAGCCCGACATCTTCGGAATGATTAATAACCGGAGCACCAACCATTTTCCCGTAATCCAAGGCTAAACGCATCACGGTTGCATCCGAAATCGGGACGCCATCATCACTAAATGCGATAGCTCCCTCACGTTTCATCGCAGCCATTTCAGTGAGTTCTTTTCCCTTTTGTCCTTTTGTGACCGCTCCAATAGGATGAACATACACCGGAAGGTTCTCCGCTTTTTCAACAGTGTAACGAATCGTTTCAGGCGAATCTAAAGGCGGCGTTGTGTTCGGCATCACACACACACGCGTAAATCCACCTGCAATGGCGGCTCGTGATCCGGTGGCAAGCGTTTCTTTGTCCTCTCTCCCGGGTTCTCTAAAATGGACGTGAATATCACAAAATCCATGTGTGACTATTTTACCGGAGCAATCAATTACCGTAGCAGATTTATCTGTCTTTACCTTACCCACACCGGCGATTTTACCGTCTTTAATTAAAACATCTCCCGAATAAGAATTTTTCGTCAGCGGATCCACAATGGTTCCGCCTTTTAATACCAATGTTTTGGGCTGTTTCGTTACGTTCATGTGTTTCCTTTGTAAGTTATTGTTCATGGGTCAAACCTCAAGATGTTTTCCGCCTAGCAACAGATATAAAATTGCCATTCGTGAGGCAACCCCATTCAATACTTGATCTAAAATGATCGCGTTTTTGCTGTCGGCGACTGAACTGTCAATTTCCGTTCCACGATTCATCGGACCCGGATGCATAATGACAATTTCTTTTTCGTGATTTTGTAGACGTTCGGCCGTAATGCCAAATAAATTACGGTATTCGCGAATAGACGGGAAAAGCCCAATACCCATGCGTTCCATTTGGATACGCAAAACATTCACGGCATCTGCCCAGTCTAATACTTCATCAACATTGTAAGACACGTTCACTCCCAGCGCTTCAATATTTGGTGGAATCAATGTGGGAGGACCGCAAAGAGTAACCTCGGCACCCATGGCGATTAGTCCGTGGATATTACTCAGCGCAACCCGACTGTGAGAAATATCTCCAATGATACCAATTTTCAATCCTTTGATTTTTCCAAACTTCTCTTGGATGCTCATCATATCCAAAATTGCCTGCGTCGGATGTTCATGCGTTCCGTCTCCCGCGTTGATGACAATCGCATCCACGTGTTTCGTCATGTGCAGCGATGCCCCGGGCGATGGATGACGCATCACGATGGCATCAATCTTCATTGCTTCTATATTTTGAGCTGTATCTTTAAAGCTTTCTCCTTTTTTCAAACTGGACGTCGAAGCAGAAAAATTGACCGTATCTGCACTGAGTCGTTTTTGCGCCAGCTCAAAACTAATCCGAGTTCGTGTGGAATTCTCGTAAAAAAGGTTTACGATTGTTTTTCCCTGTAAAGACGGCACCTTCTTAATCGGCCGGTCTAACACTTCACGAAATCCAAATGCGGTATCAATAATCGTCTGAATATCTTCTGCAGGATATCCTTCTAACCCAAGCAAGTGTCTCTGTTTCAGCATGATGCCTCCTCGTCATAAATTCTTAGCTCTACCGCGTCTTTCTCATCTATTTCCTTAAGCAGTACATTTACGTGTTGCCCGTCATGAGTTGGAATATTCTTCCCAATAAAATCGGCTTTAATCGGCATTTCTCTATGTCCTCTATCCACTAAAACTGCCAGCTGAATTTTTGATGGTCTTCCATATGATAACAACACTTCAATCGCTGCCCGGATGGTTCGCCCTGTATACAGCACATCATCCACCAGCACCACTGTTTTATCATCTATGGATTCCGGTAGATTTGTTCCTTTAACTTGAGGTACAACCAGCCGATTGCGAAAGTCATCTCTGTGGAATGTGATATCCACGGAACCGATTGGGATATCGGTTTTTGCATATTCGTCCATCAGATTTTTTATGCGCTTAGCTAATGGTTCACCACGGGTTTGGATTCCAACCAGAACGATATTCTCTGCTCCATGGTTCTGTTCAAGAATTTCATGAGACAGTCGGGTCACGGATCGACTGATTGCGGTAGCATCCATGAAAAGTTTTATCTTCGATGGTGTCATTCATCCTCCTTATTTTTTTGTAAAAAAAACCTCCTGCAGGCAGACGATTTCCTTTGTGGAAACTCCCTGTGCGGAGGTTACGTTCTGCCCTTTCCTTCTCTCTGGAACGGTTTAAAGGGTCATTCCGGGGTGGAATTTAACATGGAAAATGGAAAATGGAAAATGGAAAATGTCGGAGCAAAGCGACGATCCCGTGTTTTTTACGGGAGAAAATGTCGGAGCGTTTACCACGTGAAATGCGAAGCATATTTCACTGTGGAAGCGTCCTGCCGAAAGATCCTGTGTTAATTCTTAAATCTTCAATCTTAAATTTTAAATCCTATCAGCTATAATACATTCACTTACTTCCTCAATATTTGATTCTTCTGTGAGGTTTACCACTAAATCTATCGTTTCTTTTTTGAACCACTGATTCTGCCGTTTGGCATATTGGCGCGTACGCAAAACAATCTCATCCTCTAATTTATTTTCTGAGAATTCACCCTTTAAGTATCGGAGAATCTCCCGATAACCGATAGAATCCAATGGATGAAGGGTTAGCCCCGGATAAAGTTTTAGCAAGGATTGTACTTCCTCAATCCAACCGGACTTGAGCATCTTTTTTGTCCGCTGGCGGATTCGTCGTTCCAGTACTTGCATTTCAACATCCAGACGAACCGTGAATAGATCCAATTTGGGAGTCAATGTTTTACGCTGTTCTGAAAAATGTACTGTCGGAGATTTTCCTGTTACTTCGTAAATCTCAAGTGCCCGCACCAACCGCTTACGATTATTCAGATGAACAATTTCCGCATAATCGGGATCAATAAATATTAGTCTTTGTAATAAAGCTTCCCCGCCAATTCTATCATATTCCTGTTCTAGGCGGTCGCGAATGCTCCGGTCACTAACGCTTCCTTGAAAGATTCCTTTGGTGATTGCCCTATAATACAATCCGGCGCCCCCACAGATGATAGCTTCTTTACCTCTATTCTGAATATCATCAACCGCATCGAAAACCAGTTTAGCGTATTCTCCGGCTGTAATCTTCTGATTGGGTGGACGAATACCAATCAAATGATGAGGAATACCTGCCTGCTCTTCTTCAGACGGCTGTGCCGTACCGATGGGCATTCCTTTATATATTTGACGAGAATCCAGCCCGATTACTTCACCATGATATTTTTTGGCGATAGCGATGGTTAATCCCGTCTTACCGGAAGCGGTGGAACCTACAATGGTTAGAATTTTTGAGTTTTTCTTCATATAAACAGGAATGAATTTACGGAAAACTTATGATTGAGTTATACGTTGAAAGTCGAAGCGTAGCTCCTTCCTTACGTTAAGACTCTGTTCAGGCTTCAGCCTTTTATAATAATGGAGGAATGGAGTTTTGGATGGATGATTGTCTTTAATAGAAAACTGTCATCCTGAACCCGATTTACCTACCCACTATTACACTTAGACAGACGGGTCGGGTGAAGTATCTTCTTCATCAAACCCAGTTCGCATATCTTGTGCATAAAACTCACATTCGTACATATATTATAGTAGATTTCTCACTCCGTTCGAAATGACACTATATCTTTTGTCATTATAAAACCCTGGCGGGTCTGCTCGCCGGTTTTTTGTCAGGTTAAATCCACGTCCGGAGTTATGACTTCAGCCTTTTAAAAAGTGGAATAGTTGGTTGATATTCTCACCAATCTTAAATCAGAAATTCATCATTAACCATTCACTATCAACTATTAACTACTTTTCACCGTTCCAACGTATAAAACCGTGAGATATTTCCTCGTTTTACAAGGAGAAGTACTGAGTCGGTATTTTTCTCTCGTTTGAGTTCTTTGCTAAACTCATTTCTCGAGGAGATTCTTCGAGTGCCTACTCGGGTAATAACATCGCCGGGGCGGAGACCTTCTCTGGCGGCTTCACTCTCAGGATCTACTTCTGTCACCACAACCCCATCTGTATCATCCAAATCAAAGTGATCTCTGTCTTCGAGTGTGATATTTTTTACTGTCAATCCAAGCACATCGGTTTGAGATTGCATAGCCAACGGTTGGGTGCTATCCTCCTTTAACTCTTCTAAAATAACATAAAGGGTTTTTGTTTTTCCATCCCGAATAATCGTAACCTCACTTCGTGTCAACGGCGGCGTAGAACTGACAATATTTTTTAAGTTTGCCGGGTTCGTAACCGTGCGTTCACCAAATTGGATGATGACATCACCTTCTTCCAACCCCGCTTTTTCAGCCGGACTGTCTTCCACAATACTGCTGACCAAGGCACCGTCACGGGTTTCCAGATCAAGGGCTTTCGCGACTTCATCATTTACTTCCTGGATATACACACCCAACCACGCGCGCACAACATAGCCCTGTTCGATGAGGTCATTCATAACTTTTTTCACCATATTCACAGGGATGGCAAAACCCACTCCGCGATTGGCTTTTTCGTAACCACCGGTGGCGATTGCTGTATTAATACCAACCAACTCTCCGGACATATTTAATAGCGCTCCGCCACTGTTTCCGGGGTTGATTGCCGCATCGGTTTGAATGAAGTTTTCATAATGATCTCCGGAGAATACGTTGCTTCTGCCAAGAGCGCTGACAATCCCTGTTGTAACGGTATGACTTAAATTTTCTGAAAACGGACTCCCGACAGCCATGACCCATTCACCGACTCTGAGCTCATCCGAATCTCCAAGATTAAGTGCGGTTAAATCGTCTGCTTCAATTTGCAGCACCGCTAAATCTGTTTTTGGATCTTTTCCGATAACCGTCGCTGCAAATATCCGTTTGTCCATCAGTTTTACATTGATTTCTTCAGCTTTATCAATCACATGATTATTGGTTAATATATAGCCCTCTTTTTTATTAACGATAACACCGGAACCCAAAGCCCGTCCACGATATTTTCGCTGAGGTTTATTCTTCGGGAAAAAACCAAATTGCTCAAAAGGTGAACCTCCGTGGAATGGCTTCATTTCCATAACGGTTTCCGTCATGATTGTTACCACAGCCGGATTTGCTTTTTCGGCAACATCTGCAAGTGCATCGCTGAACTGTTTTACCACTGAATTTTGTGCACTCGCCGTACACACAAATATAATAGAGAAAATGATGATGATTTTTTTCATGATGTAATCCTTCCAAATTTTGATGATTTTATGCGGATGATTTTAAAAAGTTTCATTTGGAATCTGAAAACCGCGAATTAACGCTGATTTTCTCTAATGAAAAAAATTATCTTTAACAATAAATGACGTTATAATTTTCATATTACGATATTTGTACCTTTCTGAAGAGGGCAAACACCTTTGAAAGATTCAAAATAGAATTATTCAATTAATCTAAAAACTTTTTTCGAGGCTGAATATCCAACGATTGAAATCCACATTAGGCTCACTATCTCCCGGTTCGCTGAGCCAGAATGGAGCATCAATACGAAGGGCTAACGGATATCCTAGTATATTTTTCTGAATACGAATTCCAATTCCAGCATCGGCTAATATATCTCCGTCAAATTTATTATCGCCTTCTTCCCATCGGCTTCCCCAAAATATGGCTGCATCAGCGAACCCAGCCAACTCAAGGCTCACCTTTTGCACAGGGATATCTACAGTAACTTCAAATGTATTGGAAACTACACTTTCTACCCCGGCATATCCCATTCCATAATATCCCCGAAGATTGGCATCTCCCGGCAAGTGATAATGATTTTTCAATTCAGTCAACCCGAAAAATGCGGATTCATCACGCAAAAATGTTTTCTGAAAAGCATCTCCAGAACCGGCACCTTCCACAGTAAATCGCTCCTGTGCAGGGATACCGTCTTTATCCGCCCAGGATACTCCCCCTAGCAGACGGTTCGAATATTCAACAATTCCCTGTGAATGCGACACCCTTAATTCTGAGGTTAATCGGCTAAATATCCAATCTGATAATCCACCCGGCGTGGTTGCATAACTTGTTGTCCATGAACTGCCACGCATGTTTACAGCATGTGACCCGTAAACCACTGCTACATCACCAGCCTCATATAAATTTGTTCTGGCGTTTTTATCTGCATGAATAGCATATAGACCTATCATCCACTTATGTTTAGGGTCTATACCGTATTTAGGGCTCCAATTTTTTGTATAATATAGATTTAGTCCTGAGATGTCATTTTCATCAAATGCAGAATAGTGCATCGCATTTCGATGCCCGGAAAATGCCCAACCAATATCTTTGGACTTTACTCCGGTTGTAAGTTTGAGATCTAGCGATTCGTAATGCCCGTATTTTCTGGATATCCGTATCCCCGGGCGGTAACCATCTTGCTCATGGAAATACAGTAACGGTGACCATTGAACCACATAGGCATCGATGGGATTGTACGTCATTCCCGGTCTGCGGAACATTCTTTCGCGCTTCATCCTCCCTGATTGATTATTACGGCGATCTGCATCTACCGTCATCTTATCAGGGTCTAATACGATTTTCATCGGTTCTTTAGATACAGAATAATTAAATGTATCTTCGTAACACCAGAGATGGTTCTTCCACCAAGTTCGCGATGTTGTGCCATCTTTAAATATTGTTTCAATCTCTACCGGCAGAAAACGATTTCCTTTTTGCCGAAGGTCTACCGTAACCTCCCAAATTCCATCTTCAAGATTCTTCTTATCCCATCCACAAAGAGCAATATCAAATTGCTGCGTGTCGTGCAGCCACGCGTTAAAAAACCATCCTAATTCCTCTTCGCAAACCTCTTCGGCAATGGCAATAAATCTTTCTTCATTGACGTGCTTGAGTTTCCAGCGGTCAAAATACGTTTGCATTGCTACCAAGAATAACGAATCTCCCATCACATACCGTAGTTCATTTAACATGAGTGATGGTTTTATGTACGCATTTTGTCTGTAAACACGTCCACTGTCAAATAGATAAGAAGCCCGACTGATTGGCTCATCTCTTCCGCTTTGTTGAAAGCGGATTGTACTCCACTGAGCATGGTCCGTCCAAGGTGTAAACCGCCAGTATTTTTTCTGATAAGGTTTATATCGATTCAGACTTAAATCATTACCGGATGGTGGATATCGGGTTTCCATATACCATCGAGTTTGGAATGTGGTAAATCCTTCATCCAGCCACGATTCGTCTATTTCATTATTGCCTAACATTCCATAAAACCAGATATGCCCAATTTCGTGGACAATCAAACTTTCGCTGTTGCTACCGTTCATGGCCAACATCGGATATTCCATTCCGCCGCCAGGAGGTCGATCGGTTACTGTTACCTGCGGATATTGATACGCACCAAATTTTGTTGATAACCATTTCAATGCCCGCAAAGACCGTTCACGTACAACCCGCGACCAATCTTCGCCATTATCTTCGTTGTAAAGTATGTGTATATCAATACCATTCCACTCATCATGTTCATATAAAAAGGTGGGTGAGGTGATCCATGCAAAATCATGAACATCCTCTGCATGAAAAGTGACCACACGTCGTTGCGTTGAATCCGACGTAGTTTTGGTGTGTTTGTATTCCGATAACCACGCTGAGAATAATTGAGTTGTATCAACAGCGACGTCATTCCACCCCGGATCTCCTTGAACGACCGTTCCGGTCGCACCGACGATATATCCTTTCGGCAAATCTAATGTTACATCAAAGGTACCGAATTCACCGTAAAATTCTCCCTCGGCGTGAAACGGGTCTGCGTGCCATCCTTTTTCATCGTACACCACTATTTTAGGATACCACTGCGCCATATTATACTGGTTCCCGATCCGTCCGGCTCTTTCAATCATTTCTCCGACATGGTGTGTCCACTTCATATCAATGGTCAGTGTATCATAAGGAGCGAGTGGGTTCGGCAACTTTGATGACAAAATTGTATCATCAATTTTAAATTGAGTACCCGTGTGTTCCTCCTCATTTTTTACTAAGAAATCATGAATATTAATTCCCGACTCATAGGGGTCCATGTCCGTCATCATGGCAGCAATCCGTCCTAAACGTCCGTAATTTTGACTAAATTCTCTGTATTTAACCGATCCTTCTTTAAACGCATTTGGATAAAGATGCATATAAATTTGGTCTAAAGAATCCGGTGATTGATTTACATACATGATAGAAGATTCACCATGAATATCGTGATTTGCAGTGTCTAATGTGATATCCATTGTATAGTGTACAAACTGCTGCCAATACTCATCCGCTTGAACAGCAGACATAAAAACAAAGTACGTTAGAAGAAATTTCTTAAGCATGGTTAGAGTGTTAGGTGTTGTTCGTTAGGGATTAGGTGTTGATTTAGCTCAGAAAATGTATTCTTTTCATCATCATTTATCGTTTGTATTTTTATTCAAATCCTTTGTAATCCACCAGCTTTTTATGTCTCCTGTCTCCAACAAATCACAAATACGGTTTAAGATCTCTGTAAAATATTTCCTCGGATCGCGGGCCGACATACATTTTTACAATATAGCCGTCACGGTCAATAATAAATGTAGTTGGAACTCCGGAAATAGGCTGCCGGACTGCCTGCCCGAATACCGTCGCTGTCTGCTGAGTTTCCTGTCCCTGGATATCAGTTAATATGGGATAATTTATCTTCCATTTATCTACAAACGACTGAACTTTATCAGGCGTCCCTGATGAAAGAGTAACGCCAATAATTTCTAGCCCATCGTCATTATATTTTTCGTAAAGCTTGATGAAGTCCGGAATCTCACGTCGGCAAGGAGCACACCATGTCGCCCAGAAATTCATCAGTATAACGTTCCCTTTTAAATCTTCCATAGAGAGAATATCACCATCTAAAGTGGCTAATGAAAACTCCGGTGCTAAAACGGCTCCTGCCGGACGCGGCGGGTGGGGTTTTACAATTTTTTTTGATGTAGCAGCCTTTGCTTTATCCTTTTCTCCACAGCCTTCTGCAAGCGTCATCCCTGCGATAGCCATCATCCAAATCCCCACTACTAGTGTTTTTCTCATCATCGATCCTTTATTTGTAATACTTTAATCCTTTGTCCAAAAATCGTACAAACTCATCTATATTTCTCGTCAGCCCCGGGTATTCTGCAATCACGTCATCTTCCGGACTTAAAATCACATAATATGGAAGTGCTGCGGTTCCAAACCGTTCAATTTCGTATTGTTGTTTTTCGCGATAATTCTCCCCGCCATCTGTATACAACTGAACTAATACAAATTTTTCGAACCGCTGTTTTACATGTTCATCCGTAAATACATTGGCTTCCATCCAACGGCAATTAGTGCATGTGTATCCTGTAAAATCAACAAAAACCGGTTTATGAACTTGTCGGGCCACCTGCAATCCTTCATTCAGATCAGAATACCAATGATTAGATTTCGCTATCGAACCGTTGGTCACAACCGATCCTGTCTCTGATTCCAATTTTGGAGGTAAATACGAATAGATCAGCCCATGGATAGGCCGTCCTAATAATCCAGTTCCGAGATATAGTGCGAACGTCAAAAAGAATAAACTCAGCAACATTCGAGGAACGCCAACGGTTTCCATCGGAGAATCATGAGGTAACCGAATTTTCCCCAGCAGATATATGCCCGTCAACAGAGAAATGATTGTCCACACCGCTAAGACGGTGCTATGCGTAAAGAATCCCCAGTTCCAAACAAGGTCGGTATTACTCAGAAATTTAAATGCCGCTGCAAATTCGAGGAAGCCCATCACAACCTTCACGGAATTTAACCATCCGCCGGACTTTGGCATCTTTGCTAAATATTGCGGAAAAAGCGCTAAAAAGAAAAAGGGTGTTGCAAACGCCGTAGAAAAAATTATCATGCCTAATGCCGGCCAGAACCATTGACCTTGAGATGCTGCAACTAAAAGAAGTCCTAAAAATTGGACAGTACATGTGAAGGATGTTAATGTAAATGTCAGCGCCATAAACAGGATACCGACATATCCGCCGCGACTTTCATTTTTGACGGTTGCTTGTCGTAAAAATTGTGGAAGTTGTATTTCATACATGCCAAAGAGAGACAGCGCAAAGTAGATAAATAATCCCCCGATAAAGAGGTTTACCCATGGATTTGCCGCAATTTGATTCGCTCCTGATGCTCCGAGGAAGGCAGCCAGTAATAATCCCAAAATTGCAAACGTGGCAATAATTCCAAGCGCATAGACTGAGGCTTGTTTAATCGGGCTTTTTCCTTCAATTTCACCTTGATGCGTAAAAAACGACACCGTAATCGGGATCATCGGAAACACACAGGGAGTTAACAAGGCAAGAAATCCCATCGATAACGACAAAAGTATAAACGACCAAAATCCTTTTTGGATTGCAGTATCAAGGTCCACAAAACCGGACGGGTCACCTTCTGTTTCTAAACTTGTTTGGCTTTCGCGTGGTGATCCGGCTTCGATATTCACGGTCACCATTTCAGAGAACTCTTTTGGCGGATAACACATCGCATCGTTACAGCTTTGATACACCAAAGACGCTTTCAGAGAGATCATACCCGGACTTAAGTCAGAGTTTAAGAGAACCGGTAACACAAATTCAACCCTTCCCTCATGATAGGGAGTCGTCAGTTCAAAGCCTTCATCGTACTTTACAATCGGGTCCGGTTCATCGACGATTCCTACACGATCAACCGCTTCTCCCTCTACCGACACCACGGATGAAACCGGTCCTTCTGGAACATCGTGTACCGCGTAGATGTGCCATCCTTCTTCCATTTCGGCGACCATCGTGACGGTAACCACCTCACCCGCTCGGGCAGATTCATCTACAGATGCTTTCACCGATACGGGATCATGAAACTGACCTGATAAAAGAATCGGGATTATTCCGGCTAGAAAAAGAACGATAGATTGGATTTGTTTCATTCAGTGCTCACTATGATAATTATTTGATGAGGAAGAACGGTAAAGGTAACAGTTTTAGATAGGTTCAGACAACCAATTCTTTCAACCGGGCGAACCACGATTGTTGTTTACGCATCTTAAGCAACACGGTAGGGAGCATAATCTCTGCGGCATCTTGACCATTTTTCAAAATAGAATCAAATTCTTCAAACTGCGACCAGTGCAATCCTTTCACGTTCGGGCGGATGACCACATCGGCTTCAGAAACATTATGCTCGGTAAGTATATTGTATGTGATTTGCTCACTTCTCTGTAAAATATTGTATATATTTAACTCTGTTAGTTCTTTACGAATTCGCTTATTGATGTCGATTGCAACAGACATATCAACTTTTTCTTTCAAAAGCGGCACCGGATTCGGCAACCCCACGCCGCCGTCAACCAGTATTTTGTCCTCTGTCAATGTCGGTTCAATATATCCGGGAATCGTCCCGCTCTGCACAACAGCTTCAATCAGATCACCCGAGGAATATACCACGATCTCTCCGGTATGGAGATCTGTTGCGGTTACGTCAATGGGGATTCTTAATTCTTCAAATTCTTGAACAGGAATTAAGAATTTCATGGCCGCTTTAAATTTTTCTTTTTTGATGATGGATGATCGATTAAGGGACATGACAATCACAAATTGATCACGAACTTTTTTCGCCAATTGTCCAAACGGAGAATGCGGATCTCTGTCTTCCACCATTCGTCCGGTTCCCAACGCTTCAAATTCCGGACTTTGTATAAAGTCTCTGAATCGTTGCTCAATCCATTCCGGATCTAAGGTTGCTGCGTACATTGCTCCAATCACAGCACCGGCACTCGTCCCTGTGATGTAATCAAAACGGATTCCGGAAGCATGTAGTACTTGAAGAACTCCGATATGCGCAGCTCCTCGCGCACCACCACCGCCTAAAGCTAAACCAATTGTTTTTTTCTTCATGAAATAGTTTGAAATGTTAGGGTGTTCAAGTGCCAACTGCTCCTGTCTACTGCCACTGCTTTCTACTCACTTCTTTTAACTTTCTACTTTTGGCTTTCTACTTTCTTCACCACATCGCTTTTCGGGACAATCTTTACCGTCATTTCTACTTTTTCAAACGGATTATCTCTTCGGTCACGAGGAACACTGACAATCCTGTCGATAATATCCACACCTTGAATCACTTTGCCAAAGATGGTGTACTGCCCGTCTAGCCAACTGGGTTCTCCGACGCAAATAAAGAACTGACTCCCGGCACTGTTTGGATCTGACGACCGCGCCATGGACAGTGTTCCCCGAAAGTGTGATAATGAATCGCTGAATTCTGCCGGAATCATCCACGTCTCCGAGTTATCTTCCTGACCAATACCAAAGTATTTGGCAGCATTTCCACCGATGCCGTCGTTAGAGCGGTCATCATCTTTGGAATTTGGATCGCCGCCCTGGATCATGAACCCCGGGATGACCCGATGAAATGTGGTACTGTCGAAATATCCATTCTGTGTATGCAGCTTGAAACTTTCGACATGTTTCGGGGCAGATTCTTCGTAAAACTCCACAATCATATCACCAAATTGTGTCGAGATGACTCCCACTTCAAGTTCTTTTTCACAACTCATAATCATCACTCCTATTATTAAGAAAATCCATTTTTTCATTTTTCCATCCTTTTGTTATTTTATCTAAATGTTATTTCAATCCGCGGCTACCGGGTTTTATTGCAGGAATCGCCGCTAAAGCCTCCGGAACTTCCTCCGGTGAATAGCTGATTACTTTTTGCTGAAGAACTGCAAATTGGTTTTCATGCAGCGTAACGGTACCGTTACTCCGATCCACGACCACTCCGGCACCTACCACGGTTGCTACCTGTCGTTGCACCAGATGAATAACCTCCAGCATAGAGCCACCGGTTGTAATGACATCTTCCACGACAAGGACTTTTTCTACCGCCTTAATTTCAAATCCACGACGAAGCGTCATTTCGCCGTTTTGCCGCTCGGCAAAAATGGTTCGCGCTCCCAATAAACGTCCAACTTCCGTCCCGATGACAATTCCTCCAACCGCCGGAGAAATCACCACATCTATTTTTTCATCAGAAAAGTAATCGGCAATCATTTGAGAAAACAGTGTGAGATATTTCGGATGCTGCAACACTTTTGCACACTGGAAATAGGTTGGACTTCGCCGTCCTGAGGTCAAAATAAAATGTCCGTCCAATAATGCACCGGTTGATCGGAATATTTTCAATAATTTTTCATTGTTCATACGTGTATTTCTCTCATTTCTTTTACGTAGTTTTGTGCGGATTCTCTTATGGCTTTTTGGCTGAGGTCTCCGGCAAATCCTATCCCTCTGGACACATTTATGAGCGCAATACCATTAAAGTTCCCATGTTGCATACTCTTTTCTAAATCTCCACCCTGAGCTCCAATCCCTGGAATTAAAAACGGAAGGTCAGGTGCTATTTTTCGTATTTGTCGAATTTCCTCCGGTGCCGTTGCCCCAACAACTAAACCAATATTCTTATTTTTATTTAACGTTACGGCTAAGTGTGCAACTTCCTCGTACATTAAATTGGCGTTCTCCAACCGTCTGTCTTGTAGCTCTGTTGAAGACGGATTCGACGTACGGCAAAGCAAAAAAATCCCTTTCTCAGGATTATCGATAAACGGCCGAATTGAGTCAGACCCCATATACGGATTTACCGTTACAGCATCAAACCCAAAATAGTCGAAAAGACTAATGGCATATTGTTTTGCAGTATTTCCGATATCTCCACGTTTTGCATCTCCAATGATGATCGGACCTTCTCCAATATATTCTACAGTTTCTTCAAGCCACTTGAACCCTTCGCTTCCCCATCGTTCAAAAAATGCAAGATTTGGTTTATAGGCTGCGGTAATATCCTGTGTTGCGTCGATGATCTTTTTTGTATGATCTTTGAGCGTTTCCAGCGATGCGGATGCATCTCCCATGGCTTCCGGACGAATATCCAGCCCAACACAAAGGTGCGAATTTATCTCATTGATTCTGTCAACTAATCGATTTATGAATGTTTTCATGCAATGAATTTACGTAAACGACAGATGAAAGTCGAAAGTCAAAAGTTAAAAGTTGAATCCGTCAGTTTACAAATGATATCCACATACAAATTATCTGTCTGAGTCACCATTAACACTTTTCGACATTCCTGTTGATCTGTGTAAATTTGATAGATGAAACAGCTATCCATCACAACCGAATCCCCCTCAAAATCCCGAGTGATTGCCTCCAGCGGTGTTTTCCAGATTGAACTGTTGAAGCATGTTGGGGAGGATGACTACCCGACACTGGTCGAAATCTCCGAACATTTAGTCCCTGAATATGGTGCAAAGGCACAGTTAACAAAAGCAACTATTCACAAATATTTTAATAAATCCGGATCGCTACCGTTTATTGCCCGATACCGTCGAAATATCATTGGATATATTATCGGTGTGCCACTTGAAGAACTCAGCCATGAACCATGGGCACGACTGGATGTTAATTTTGGTAAAAGGAACACACTCTATACATACGCATTTGTGGTCATGTCTCAATACAAAGGGAACGGATATGCCAAAATGTTAAAGCGTGTATATTTAAGCTGGGCAAAGAAACGCGGGACGACCCGCTACATTACAGGGCATGTTAAATTGGGGGTATCTTCAAAATTCAGCGGGGATATTCAAATTATTAATCGTGTTGATAACTGGCAGGGAACCGGGTATATTTTTGAATATTACATCAGGGACCTTGGTCCATTATCTCAACCGCATTTACAAAAACATAATCCTCCGCTGGTCAGCAGGACTAAATGAAACCATTCAGTTTTCTATTCGATAATAACCCAAATAATATTCCAGCCCGGAAACAAATAAAGCTATCCCAATTCCGATGTACATCGGAGAAAGAAGTATCTTCGAAAACAATGAAGACGTTCTCAAAAAGATGCCCATCGACATCATCACAAGGATTAAAATGTAACTTTGCCATGCCTGAAAAGCAAACACGCAAACACGTTCAGGAAGACTGTTAATGCGTTGAATGTTTTTTTTAGCAATACGGCGAAATCCAAACGCGGCAATCGTGATTCCAAGAACAATTCCAACGAAGATTACCGTAAATAATTCCATCCCATGATACTGGGCAATCCAACGGAAAGCAAATGTATTTAGCATGATACCAACACCGCTCCAAAGTAATCCGGAGACCAGTAAAAGCCAGCGTTTATTTACAGCAGGTTTAGTTAACATATCCTTTAATGAAAAAGGCTGAGCAGGTTAACCTGCTCAGCCTTTAAATTCATCTTGTTATAGATTAATTCTCTTCCTTGAGAAACCCAAGAGAGAAAAACAGCGCTGTCAGGAATAAGAGCGGTGCCAGAATCAACAGCACGAAATCCTGAGAGAAAAACAGGAGTTGTTTTCCTGCCTTCAAGAATGCCAGAGCCATACCACCAAGTCCGATTAACGTACCGCCAACGGTAACATAAATAAACTGGCTGGCTGCTTTTTTCGCTTTTACCGCCAAAATTGGAATGAAGAAAATCGTCAGTCCTGCTGTAGCATGAAATACGGGATACACAATGCTTCCCCAACTCATATTGCCATAACGCGAAACCGTGATTAACACTAATCCAACTACCATTAAATACAGATAGTTTTTTGAATATTCTTCATGGTATTTCGTCATGAGTCCGGTTGCAAGACCAAAGGGTATCAACCCAGCGACAACGGCGATAAAATTATTGTCTAATGCGCCCCAACCTGCAAAAATCAAGATCAATCCTGCAACCAAAAATACCAGAAAGGATACGATGTAATACAGATTGTGCGCCCCTGCTGTTTCAGGCTTTTTTTGTTTATTCACAAAGTACCAAATCATGTAAATCAGTACTAATCCCGTGAGCAGAAGAACTATTCTATCAAAAATAGTCATGTTATTTCCTCCTTGTTTGTTTTATGTATTTGCAATGCAGCGTGCTGCTGCCTTCTTTGCAAAATCTTTTTGCAACATTTGCCACAGAGATTATTTAAGGATAAACAGAAAACGTCTCCTTTCATTCCCTAATTTCCTTTTTGCTAAAGGATGTATCCTGTGGTTTATCTTTAATCTTTGAAAATTCTTTCTAATTGAAATTGCTGAGGACACTAAGTCTTAATACCTTTTTCTCTGTGCTTATGTGGCGTATTAACGATACTAATACTCATAATGCAAATATCAGCATTGCACCTGCCATGTACAGAGAGGCATATTTAAAAAGTGTGAAATTTGTTTTTTCTGATGGTCTCAAGATTAATCTCCCGGACAACACCAGCATGATCAGACTTCCAATCCTTAACGCAACAATCCCGGAATGATTAATATGTAAGAGATACCCGACAATCAATAAAATCCCGGCTGCGATCAGATTTGTCACGGCAATAAAATAACGTGCGGAATTAAATCCAAAGACATTCGGGAACGTGGGAACTCCTGCCAGTTTATAATCCTTGGAGTGGTTCATTGCCAACGTAAGGATGTGTGTTGGAATCCATAAGAGAATCGCGAACATCAGTAGAATCCCAATAAAGTCCACTTGTCCTGTTACCAGCACTCTCCCTGCCAGAATCGGCATACCGCCGGACAGTCCGCCAAACACGATTGACCACGGAGATTTACGCTTCAGCCAAATTGTGTACACGACGAAGTCAAAAAATACTCCCGCGGATACAATGAGTCCATACAAAATGGAAATCCAAAAATTAAGAACTGTCCCGATAACGATTAATGACCATCCAAAAACCGACGCCATCTTTGGCGTAATAATTCCCTTTGGAATCGGACGATTCTTTGTGCGCCCCATCACCGCATCAATATCCCGGTCAAACACCATATTCATCGCTGTCGTTCCGCTGACTGCCAACAGCATCCCTACCATAGCTAATATTAATTCACCTGTCGGCAGACCTCCACCGGCACTGCGGTACGCCGCAAAAGCAGTGAAGATCAACAGTCCCGTTTGCGGGGTTTTTATCAGCTGAAGATAAAATTTGGCCAGCTTAATGATGGCTTTGATCCTCCATTACATTCGGTTGAAACTCAGATCGCACACAACGGAACCCTACCTGAAAACTCATATAAGGCGGAACATAGCCAACTTCATCGTCCACAAATCCCATAACTCCACTGTTTTCAGTATAAGACCGCATTTCGAACCCGTATTCCATCATTGAACCACCGTAAATATATCGTTGATGACTACCAATAATTAAATCTCCTGTCCACTCAGCAACGTTCCCGGCCATGTCATAACATCCATAAGGACTGTGACTGTCTTTCGTTGTAAAACTGCCATGAGTGTTTCCGTTGTAGAAACCAACCGGCGTTAACCCGTTAAATTTGTCAAACGGATCATGACTGTGATGATAGTTTCCGTATTCCGGTGTCGGCTCAAAATTACCGAATGGGAATGAACGACCATCAGTACCGCGGGCAGCTTTTTCCCATTCGTGTTTTAACGGCAGACGCCATCCATAATGTTCTGAAAAAGCAAAGGCACCTACCCAAGAAACATAGGTTGTCGGAAAATTCTCATATCCGGTTACGACATAAAATTCACCATCTGCAAAGATAATCCGTGCTCTTTCTCCTGACAAATTATAATACTCATAATCTTGTGCCGGTACGCGTTTTTCATGACGCCCGATAGGACCACCACCACCGAAAATATCTCCTTTATAATCACCCATGACGTTTCCGGATTTCACATAAATTTTTTCAGATTTATAGGCTTCTAGAGCCTTGATTT
>CAYLYH010000030.1:0-18678 GCA_964388155.1 uncultured bacterium
TGTCATACAAGAACTTACAGCCTTTTGTCTTATGCATTCTAGTCATGACCCTTATTTAATTCAATCTGTAAAATGAATGGTGTCCCACGAGTTATTTCGGGTGATTTTTTCATCTATGATAATAAGCGGATGCAGAATGACATTACCAATTATATCATGCTCAAAAAATGCAATAGGGAGCGAAACTGTGTCCGATAAAAATGAATCTAGTTTTGTGATAAAAAAAGAAGGCTCAACCGTTACACCGGCTCCAACCAAATAATATGCTCCCGGTTTCAATTGAATAAAATAATTCAGCAAAGTGTCGCCTTTCATGGCGGGATCGCTATAAGAGACAAGGTAATCTGATGGATGTTCCGGGTCAGACGATATATCGCTGTCTAAGGCAAGAATTGTGGCACCAAATACTGAAGCCGGCCAGACACCGTCAAACCGTAACGTCCCTTCAACACCGGACACAGGGGTTAGTCCCTCCGGTTGGGAACACCCCGCCCATAGGAAAAAGAGCATCAGAATAATGTGTATTCTATGAATCATGCAAACGGAATGTAAGCGTCTAATGCAGAAGGCAGCAAGGAAATAATAATGTGTTATCGTGTTCAGTAAATATGAAAAATCAAATTTATTTTGGACAGGACTGGAGTTTAATTTATATAAAGAAGAACTGTAGCTGAATATACGTCAACAATAATCCCAAAATATTTCCGACTGTAATTTGTGCTATCGTATGAGCTTTGAGTTTTAGCCGAGCCAAAGAAACAGCCAACAGGATGAGCAGCATCAATCCGGGCATATGAATACCGGAAAGCCACAGGACGACAACCAACCCTGCAGTACTCATGGCATGGATGGAAATCTTCCAATAACGTGTAATCAATAACAGCACACCGGTGTTGGTGACAAAACAAAACATAAGTCCACGGACGAGTGGTTCAGCATTCAGGCGTGTTAAAATAACGAAACCGATTAATGCATATAAAATGCCAAACCGCAAGGGGACTAATCGTTCAATTTTATCCGAAACAACCCAATCTGATACCACGTTATTTTTCTTTAAAATTCCTAAAGTAATAATCGGCAAAACACTAAGTAATAACACGACTGTTAAATAATTCCAAACAGCAAAAGGATGGATAACATCTGAGGTAAAAATAAGTATCCAAAACACCCCAACTGATAAAAACATTGGGTGAAATACATACGAAATGATTGTGGAAAGTCTGTACAAAGATTAAATTCCTTTTACAAAACGGTTAATCACGATGGACTGTATTCGCCAAAAACACTACGTAGTACATGAGAAATTTCACCGATCGTACAGTGCGCTTTGATGCAACTTAAAATAAAGGGCATTAAATTATCATCGTGTTCGGCTGAAGCTTTCAACGAAGCCAAAGTTTTTGAAACCTGTACATTGTCCCGATCTTGTTTAAATTGGTTTAGATTTTCAAGATGAGCTTTTACTGAATCTTGATTGATTGTCTGCAAGGATGGCTCAATGGTTTCATCGGTTGTGAATTTGTTTAACCCGACAATGATTTGTTTTTTAGAATCAATTGCTTGTTGATAATCGTAAGCACTTTGGGAGATTTCATTTTGTATCCATCCTGATTCAATTGCCTTAACCGCTCCACCCAGATGGTCAATTTCTTCAATTAAGGATTTGGCTTCTGACTCAAGGTTGTCGGTCATTTTTTCAATGACATAACTCCCGGCGAACGGATCGGGGTGGTTAGGAATCCCTGACTCATACCCGATAATTTGTTGGGTGCGCAGAGCCAATTGAACGGCTTCTTCCGTCGGTAGGGCAAGGGCTTCATCTCTGCTGTTTGTATGCAGTGATTGCGTACCGCCAAGCACCGCCGACATTGCCTGAATCGTCGTGCGTACGACATTATTATCAATTTGCTGTGCGGCGAGGGTGGAGCCCCCGGTTTGGGTATGAAATCTGCAAAGCATCGATTTTCCATTGGTCGCATTGAAACGATTTTTCATGATGGTCGCCCACATCCGTCGTGCTGCCCGAAATTTTGCGATCTCCGTCAAAAAATCATTGTGTGCATTAAAAAAGAAAGAAAGTCTGGCGCCAAACCGATTAACATCCAGCCCGGCATCGATCGCACTTTGGACGTAAGCAATTCCGTTGGCAATTGTGAACGCCAATTCCTGTACCGCCGTGCTTCCGGCTTCGCGGATATGGTACCCGGAAATGGAAATCGTATTCCATTTCGGAACATGGGTATCGCAGAACTCAAACACATTCCGGACGAGTCTCATCGACGGTTCCGGCGGGAAAATATACGTACCGCGTGCAATGTACTCTTTCAAAATATCATTTTGAATTGTCCCTTGGAGTTTTTCAGTTGGAACACCTTGTTTTTCAGCGACAGCAATATACATTGCAAGCAGAATAGGTGCAGTAGAATTGATCGTCATGGATGTGGACACTTGATCGAGCGGGATTTGGTCAAACAAAATTTCCATGTCTCTGAGAGAGGAAATCGGAACTCCAACTTTTCCAACCTCACCTTCCGACATCGGATCATCGGAGTCGTATCCGATTTGTGTCGGCAGATCAAAGGCGACGGACAGACCGCTTACGCCTTGCTCTAAAAGATATCGATAACGCTCATTGGTTTCTTCGGCAGATGTAAACCCGGCATATTGGCGCATCGTCCAGAGACGTTTTTTATACATCTCGGAGTAAATTCCGCGTGTAAATGGAAATTGTCCGGGCTTTTCGGCCTTTGTCATGCTACACAAGCGAGTGATATTGATCATTAATCATGACTGCGATATCGCTCTTTCCTTTTTAATGTTTTGATACGCTTCATTCACAGCTTTGAATTTTTCTTCTGCGAATACTCTAAATTCTTCACCGAGGTGAGTCACCTTATCGGGGTGATATTTGCTTGCCATGTGCCGATAGGCTTTTTTTATTTCCGTGTCGGTTGCTCCGGATTTAACCTCAAGAATTTTATAATCCGAATTCGTATCCTTAACAAACATCGACTTTATTGATGTGAAATCGTTTTCGTTTACATCCAGATACCTAGCTATTGTATGAATGAATTTGACCTCGACAGGGTGTATGTGTCCATCCGCTTGCGAAAGTCCAAAGAGAACGTGAATCAACTCCAGCCGACTTGGATGGTCCATCGAACGCTGGATTTGCCGACAGACATCTCGAAGCGGGTAATCCTGTTTCAAAATATCTTTAAACAGTATCATAAAGTCTTGAACATCCCGCGGAGAAAATTGTTTTTGCAGAAATTGTTTTACATAGTTTAGCTCTGCTTTTAATAATTGTTTGTCAGCTTTCATTACTGCACCAAGTAGCACAAGTAAGGAGACGATAAAATCTCCTCCGCGAGTCTGTGTGGGACGTTGCCCGGTACTGTATCCGCTTGCATGTTGGTTTTGTTGTGTGTCAAACATTCCGGCAATGGAATATCCAATGATTGCCCCAATCGGTCCGCCGAATGCCCAGCCAAGCCCGCTCCAAAGTAGTCGTTTTCCTACACTCATGTTTTCTTTTCTTTGTTAAATCGTGATAGAGTTAATGTTTATTATTCCAAAATATCACGGAGAATTTACATCATTTACGTAAAGAAGATATTGAAAACCTGTTATTAACCTAGCTAATTTACCAGCCACAGATTAACACGGATAACCGCAGATGATTTTTTTGTCGCCTTTGAAAAATTTATCAATCATCGCCAATGTTTTAGGAATGATTTAAACTCATCCCGACAAAGTGTCGGGATTCAGGCGTAAAGAAATGGAGACTGTTTACGTAGGAATTAAACCCGTTGAATTCATGTGTTAAACTTTTGAAAACCATCTTTTAATTAATTGCTGTCGAATTATTCAGGTTAAGTTAAATTCTCACATGAAAATTTCGTTAAAGACGCGATTTGGGTTGTGGTTGAACAGAATAACCAATAAACAGCCGACAAATGAAATACTGGGTAAAGTCTCTGCAAAGGGGGATGGAGTAAAATCTGTATTATTCATTCTCCCCGAAATGGAGGAACACATGCGTATTGCGGAGTATTTTATAAAATCTGTGTCCGTCACGGGAAAAACGATGGTTGTCCTGTGCAGGGATGAACATCAATCGCTAGTTTCTCCATGGCTGAAAAAATTTCTCGTTGTTTATTCAAAAACGGATTTGAATCGCTGGGATTTGCCAACGAAGGATTTTGTGGAAAAATTTACAAACGCATTCGAAGCTGTTGTGGATATGTCTCCTGCATTTCAACCGGTTGCTGCATCTATTGTTCGGCAGTCTAATGCCCCAATGCGGATTGGGTTTGATATTAAGCATGCGGATTATTACTTTAATGTGACGCTAAAGAAAGAAAAAACCACATCGTTGGAAAAAACATATATTAACATTCAACACTTATTAGGATTATGAAAAACCTTTACATTTTTGAAAATAATGATGCGCTCGATTTGGAGCCGATTTCGCTGACACGACCTGTCTTTGATTTGCGGTGCGGACCCTTTACGATGTTTGAGCGCATTCGAAACCTCATGCCGGATTACACCATTTCTTTGTTTGTCAGGGATGAATTGACCTCCACAACCATGGAAAACTATCCTGAAATTATGGTGAATCCACCTACAGTAGCCGATGGAATTTGGCTGTTGGGAATTGTTTTGTGGTCACGTGAGGATATTTCTATGATAGTGAAAAATCCAGGCACACTTTTTGTGGATAAAAAAGGGACATTGATTGCTGCAAATGTGACATCCGGAGTGGGGAATCAGTGGCTGAATGAAGGCGGACCTCTTCAAAATAAGTCACCAAAAAACGTGAAAACATTGTCAATATCACAATCAGTTTTGAGGTATTTATGGGATTTTATTCAGACAATTCCTCATGCAATAGACGTAGATCAGCAACATTTCCCGATGGGGAGTAAATCAGAAAATACACATTGGATAAATTCTGAGAATAGTTATGTTGCAGATCATGATTTGATTAATCCGGGAGTTGTAATCGATGCTTCAAGGGGACCGGTGATTATTGATAAAAATGTAGAGATAAATAGCTTTACCTATTTGCAGGGACCTTTGTATATCGGTGAAGGGGTAACCATTCACTCACACACGCAAATCAGGCAAAGTATCATTGGTGCTAAATGTAGGGTTGCCGGAGAGATAACCCGGACAATTATTCAGGGGTTTTCGAATAAATCACATTATGGGTTTTTAGGTGATGCATATATTGGCGAATGGGTAAACCTTGGCGCAGGAACAACGAACAGTAATTTAAAAAATAATTACAAACCGGTTTCTGTTAGGGCGAATGGCAAGATAATAAATACTAAATTATTATCCATTGGTTCGTATATCGGGGATCACACTAAAACGGCCATCGGTACACTTCTTAACACAGGAACAGTCATCGGTCCCGGGTGTAATATCGTTTCGCATGGATTCCCTCGCAGAAACATTCCCTCGTTTACGTGGTATATTTATGGAAAACAGAAAAAAGCAGATTTAGATACTTTTTTTGAGACAGCCGTCATTGTCAAATCTCGAAGAAAACAAAAACTGACAGAATCAGAACGAAGTCTTTTTAAACGAATACATGGGGTCTGATTACAGACCCCATGTCCCTTCATTCACCCGATCATTGCCGGGGATTGAGTAAACGATAATACTCTATTTTGCCAATAACATTTTCCCGAGTAAATAACGATTCGTTGTTTGAAGGGTATAGAAATACACACCGCTTGCTACCTGTGTTCCCATCTGATTGGTGCCATCCCAATGGACCGAATGTATTCCTGACGGAAATACATCATTGACAAGCGTTCTAACGTGTTTGCCTAGTAAATCGTGAATAGAAATCTGTACATTTTGTGCGCCTGGCAATGTAAACTGTATTGTTGTGACAGGATTAAATGGGTTGGGGAAGTTTTTCCCAACAATATATTCTTTGGGTGATGAGATGGGATGTATAGCTACTGCACCTTGAATGGACACAAACGTATATTGGTTTCCAAAAACGGAAGGATTGTAAGTTCCTCCTGCGTCCGGAGTTGGAGACCCAAAAGAAAACTCAACATTGAGGACAGTTTCTGTCTCCTCCGACGCATCCCACAGAACTAATTCAATTTGATTTCCCTCGAGGAACCCAGGATACTGTGTGTTGCTGTCCTCACACTCTTCTACACTCCCATAGATAGGAATGATCATCGATTCCCCGGTGTAAGCACCCGCACCAACTAACACTTCACCTTGGTTTTCATCACCGCATTCCCCAAGACCGGGGTTGCCGTATGAATCTAAAATACCGATTTCATCTCCGATATCACCCGGTTCAATTGCTTCGATGATGATGTAGTTAATCATTCCGAGACCGGTTTGTTCATGAAAATTTATGTATTGGTCGTAATATCCGTTGAGAATATTTGAAAAATGCGTGGGGTCAAGGTTTTGATCCTCCGGTGGCAAGCCGAAATCAACCCCAGAAACTGTTTCTCCTTCTGTCACCATAATCGAAGTTGCCAGTTCCATGTTTTGGACATTATCAAAGAATTCAAAGTAAGTAAAGTGACAGTAAGAAGAATCATGATCCCAGTTTCTATCTTGGTGCGAGGTTGTATCTCTGCTAGATTGAAAACACAGGGCGTAATAATCACCTTCCGAAAGCCCGACAGAATAACTGCCATCCGATAATGTCCAGGCTGAATGCCACACATTATTTGTGTCTAAAGGAATAAATTTAAGAAATATATTTTCCAGAGGATCTCCTGAAGCATCGTCGTAGACCTGCCCGGTGATATTTCCTATTCCCGACAGCAGATTCAAAGGAATATCTAAGGCCATCTCCCCGGTAATATTGATTTCTTCAATTATATATGTCTCATAGCCGGAAAAACTCCACGCTAAAAGTGTATAAAGACCTTCTGCCAAGTCAAGAAACTCATAGTTACCGTTACTGTCTGTAAAGTCAAGATGGTGCATTCCGGTTGAATCATGATGCCAATCAAGATACCATAACCGAACTCGTGCATTCGGGATACCAACTTCGGTTACTGAGTTGTAAACCTGCCCGGTTAAAGAAGCTGCATTTAGGCTGGCTCCTAAAATAATTGCGGTGAGTAATGCTAAGATATTTTTCATATGTGTTTACCTCATGTATTAACGATATACAGTGCAGAGATATATTGGATAAATCTCTGCACTGTATGAGGTGTTTTATTTGGTCAACAACATTTTTTGTGAGATCGTTCCCGTTTCGGAAATCAGCGAATAAATGTATACGCCACTAGAGACGGTTAATCCGTATTGGTTTACTCCGTTCCAACGCACAATATGTGTGCCGGCAGAATAATGATTGTTGGTTAATTCAGCAATTTTCTTACCCAAAACATCATAAATCACAAGACGAACATTTTGATCTGTTTCAAGTGTGAATGAAATGTTTGTGCTTGGGTTAAACGGATTCGGGTAGTTTCTCGCAAGAGAGACGGTGCTGGGAAGGTTCTCCATATCTACTGAAAGAGGAGACGTTAATTGAAGATTGGTAACCGTTATCAATCCTTCCTGTTCGAACAGTTGAGAGACTTCATCAAATCCATCTGCGTTTGCGATTAGATTGTATGTAGCTCCTACATCTACGCCTTCAATGGTAAAGGCTCCGAATGCGTTCGTTGAGCCTGTGCCGATCAAGCTCCCTTCATTGTCATATACTGACAGTGCAACATCATTGAGAGGAGTATCAGAATCAGTTGATATGATTCCGCTGACTCGGGCTACCATCGAACTGTCTCCCTGGAAAGGAATACTAAAGTTAATCCCTGCAGTTTCTTCATTTTCTACAATAGAAACGATGGTCGCATCTTCAATGTTCTGCACATCATCGTAATATTCCATGTAAAAGAAGGAGGAGTCATGATGGTCGTGATTGCCGCCGTGATGACCGCCATCGCGATCATTCGTTGCAATACTCACAACATAATAATCACCTTCGGGAGCGTTAATTTCATAATGTCCGTTTTCATCTGTCCATGCCCATAAATTAAAACCACATCCCCATCCATCCTGGTGGACAAGTCGGATAAATGAGAATCCGGGGCCATCTGCGTCATCGTACGTTACATCACCAGAGACCATACCCTGTCCCGGGATAGGTGTAAGTACGATATCAAAGAGAGTGGAATCAACGATTGTGGTCGATTCATAATAGAATTCGTATCCATTTTCGAACACTCTTACATAAACTTCAGATGAAGGTAAGTTGTCGATGAGGTAATTCCCGTCAGCATCCGTTTCTGCAGTGTAAACATTGTGTCCTCCATGGTGTGAGGAGTCCGTACTCATTGCAAAGACACGAACTTCTACCCCGGTGACCGGTGAGCCGGTTTCGCTATTGGTGACTGTTCCATAGAGAGCCCCATCATAATTAATAGCAGTAAGAGCGATATCTAACGTCATGTCCTCTTCCACCGTTATGCTCATTTCTTCTGAATTATACCCCCAAGCTAATGCTTTAATGTTTAAGTCACCTTCAACATTAAACGTATATAATCCGGTTGTATCTGCCCATGCAAGATAAAACCAGTTTCCGTTGTCAAGTTGCTTTTTCAAAACGGCAAAAGGAATTCCTTCTCCGGTCTCAGCATCTTGGATATAGCCGGTAACTGTATAGCCATAAGTGGTGAGGGCGAAGTCAATGGTTGTATCCTCTACAACAGACACAGACATTTCTTGCTCGTTATATCCCCAAGCCATCGCCTTAATGTTAATATCACCTTCTGCTTGAAAAGAGTAAAACCCGTTTTCATCTGCTCGCGCCTGAAAGAACCAGAACCCGTTCGCATTTTCTCTTCTAATGACGGCATGAGAAATCCCGTTTCCGGTTTCAAAATCATTCACAAACCCGGAGACGACATATCCGTTGCCCGGTGACGTGTCCTCGTTTAATATGATATCTAAGGTCATGTCTTCGTTTAATTCGAATGTTGTAAAGAAACTATCGTAGTCTTCAGCATTTGTCCAGAGAACGTAGGAAAACCCGGTTGACAAACTGTCAAATGCATAACTGCCGTCTGCCCCTGAAAATGTTTCTTCCCAATTCCAATTGTCATGAGTGGAGTCAATTAAATGGATGGTAAGATGAGCATTTTCGATGCCAATTCCTGTCTCGCCGTCCGTAACAAAACCACTGAGTGAAGCTCCCATTCCAAACGCGAAAAAGAGCATAAATGCCCCTGCTAACTTCATTATGTTTTTCATTGTATTATCCTTTATTTTATCCTTTAATTATTAAGCAGAGAAGGGATCCCGCATCTAACCAAGGCTGTTTGTTTTGTTTACTCATTATTAAGACCCAAGTTGTCGGTTTGACCACTTGATGTCCTTAATTTTTTTTGCAGCACTCGCATAACTAATATTCAAAGCACTGGCCATTTGTTGTGTCTTTTTGTTGTTGCTTTCATAAGCTCTACGAATTATTTCACTTTCAAACTTATGATTTAAGTCTTTCCATGATAGCCCATAATTCTCATTAACGAATGTGTTAATCACACGATAGATCTTTTTGTCATCAGAAGATTGAACCCTGTTAAGGACTGTAAAAATAGACCGTTCGCTCATGTTGAGAAATTTTGCAGCTTTCCTTTTTGAGCCGGTTCGGTCAATCGCGTGGTGGAGAAACAGTTTTTGAAAAACTTTTTTTGTTTCTGATAGGGATGTGTTTATCAAGTTTTCCCATTGTGAGACAGCAGAAAGACCTTCAGTAAGAACTCCCTGGTGGTGTTCTTCGGCAAAGTTATGATATCCTTTAATCGCTCTCAGTGTATCGCCAACGCACGGAAAATGATTATCAACCATATTCATAGCAGCACGAAATCCTTGGTTGAAAAAGAACCTGCTTAATTGCAAATTGCCCTGCTCCCTGTAAATCTTTCCAAGATAATAACTCAATCCTGTAATTCTATGATAAATCCCGTGTTCTGTGGCAATTGTAAGGGCATTGGTCATGTGGTTCGAGGCGCTGTTTTGATTCCCTGCTTTAAGCTCAATAAACCCTATGTTCGCTTGAGTGACACATTGAACGTAATAGTTGTTACTGTTTTCAGCGACGTCTTGAAGTCTGGAGATTGCCTCATCATGTTTTTTAATATGATAATAAAGCATGGCGATATCATGTTCTATAGATGTGAGTATATGTGGATATTGATGGTTGATGGCAATTTCGATGCCTTTAAGATAATGCTGTATCGCGGAATCAAAATCCGACTCTCTGCGATATGCGTTTCCGAGAGCTTTCATGTGGTTGGCTGTAGCGGTAGTATCATTAATTCCATTAAAATATTGAAGGGAGTTATGTAACTCTTTGACAATATTATCCTCGCCAAGACGCATTCTGTTCTCTGTATATCTAAAATGTGCATATTTTTTTAATGTAATTGAATCTGTGGCTATCATGACTTTTTCAAGGAGTACCTGTGCGTATTCTACATTTCCCGTTATTGATAAAAGGATAGCCATTTCCATTGATAGATATGCGTGTGCATCTACGGGTGCAATATTTTTTATTAGAGCGTTTGCATGACCCAAGGCTTGTGCGGCTTTAAGTAAATGTCCATTTCCCTTATAATATCGACTGATGCCAATATAAATAATGGAACGGGTTACGGGGTCATGTTCATCTTTAAGTAGCAAATCAAGATTTACTTTTGTGTCAGAAAAATCTGCCAGATGTAATTTTGATGCTTGGTGTATGAACTCAATCCAGCGGAAATCGGCGGGGATATTATTTAGATCACCCGTTATGTTTGGCTGTGATTCATTGGAAAAAATCTTATGTGTTGTAATTGATTCTGTCATAAAACCTGCATGATATTATAATAAATATGCACTAATGTCAAGTAATATTTTATAATAATGCATATACTTATAAAATAATGCATATATCTCGTCGTATTTTTTAATATTGTTGCTTGTATTGCATCATGAAATAAATTATCTTGACAAAAATATCGAACAAAGTATTGACCAAGTGTTTCGCTTCGTGTATATTCCCCTCCGATTTTGAAGGAGTTTATGTATGTTAGAAGGCATTATTTGTCCCATTTGCGAATCTACGCTTGAGGAAGTAGACCTCAAGGAATCGTTGATTTGTGTCCACTGCAAGACAGACCTGCGTGACAGGAAATTTTTAGATTTTTTAGAGTATCTCATGGCAAACGGCATCGTCGAAAATCTTGACTTTTTCGATATAGACGTCTACCGGGAAGACATAGAAAGACTTGACCCGGAAGATGAAGAAGAAGTCGATCCTTCCGAATATGAGAAGAGAAAAGAAACCTTTAGTCTGTATGAAAATGAAATGGTTCAGCAGCAATCCAAACAAGAAGGAGAAGATACTGCCTACGAGGAGTTCAAGGGGATAGAGGAGGATTGGGAGGATTTTAATAAGCAAGATTTTAAAACTAAATAAACGGTGTCACTCGTTTTACAAATAGCTATTTACCGAGAGGAACGTGATGGATAAACCAAAACAAAAACAGCAAATCAAAATAGAACTCGATGAAAAAGTCGGTTCAGGAGAATACTCTAACTTTGTCGTTATAACCCATTCACCGGCAGAGTTTGTACTGGACTTTACCCGGCTCCTGCCCGGTGTCCCTAAAGCCAAAGTTCATTCAAGGGTTGTCATGGCCCCTCCGCATATTAAAGCGTTTTTAAACGCATTAGCAGACAATGTCCGAAAATTCGAAAGCAAACACGGTGAAATCAAGTCTCCGGGACAGGAATCATTTTCAGCTTTTGGCATGAAGCCGCCAAAGGATACGCTTCCGAACTAGTCCGCGCGCGGTATGTCATCATACCACACCCACATTCGTCCGCGCTTTAACTCCCTCATTTTTACCGTAACCCACAGGCTAAGTACACCCCAAGCGATGGTATAGCCAAATAAACCGCCAAAAATTGCATCTGCCGGATAGTGCACCCCCACATAGACACGGCTAAAGGCGATCATTCCTGCAAGGAGTGTGATCCACGGTCTCCATGACGCATAGAAATAGCCTAAAATAACGGATAAGGCAAACATATTTGCTGCATGATTCGAAACAAAACTTAGTTTTCCTCCCCGAGAAACTAAGAGATTAATCATCTCCGGCATGCTGTGAGAGGGGCGGATGCGTCCGACTATGGGTTTTATGATTTGTGCAGCAAGACTGTCAGTCAATCCAATCGTGATTAAAAGAAGAAGGACAGCAATTCTTCCGCGTTTTTTTCCATAGATGATAAGCCACGCGATAAGCAATATGCCGGGGACTATCCAATTGTCCGAATTGGTGATCTTCGGCATGAACCAATCAAATATCGGATTGGAAAGTTTTACATTAATCCACAGAAAGAAAGCTGTATCAATATCTGAGAGCCATTGAATTATTTGCATGATGGATAAAAATTAAGACTTATATTTGATGGAGGAAACAAATTCCTTTGCTACATATAAACAAAAACGGACATAGTTAAACCATGCCCGTTTTTGTTCTTTGTGTTTGTACTTATTGAGTGATTGCAGCCTGTGAGAAGTCTGAATCCTGAGGTTGGATATTTTCATTTGTCGTCAGTGAGTCTGCAAAATTCTGCATCGCCATATCCTGTTCAGATTCCTCTTCAAGGTAATTAGTCCTGTACTCTTTTCCGTTCCAGAAAAAAGTATGATTAGGCCCAAGTGATGTTCGAGCTTCCGCAAATGCTTCATCAAACGATGGGATGACAACATCAACGTCATTCACCGATTCTTCGATAGCCACTACTGGACTTTCATCTGGGATAACGATATCTTCTACGATAGGCTGAACAGGTTCAGACTCATACGAATAGACATCATTTGACTTTTCGATGATTACCGGTGCGTCTTCTACAGATGATACAAACTGATAAAACACACTTCCGACGACAACGGCTCCAAGGAGAAGCGTTATTCCTACGGCTTTTTTATTGTTGGTATCTTTTTGTTTCATGGATTTTCTCCTTCCATTAGGGGTTTAAGTGATCAACGATTACTCTTACGGACAATAGGCAGGACAAGTTCCCTTAAAAATAGCTCATCACAGTTTTGGGTGCCCAATCAACTAACTGTACAAATTGGGTAATTAGGAGAATATGGAAAACGGAGTATGGGGAAATGGATTCGGTGTGTTTACTGAAAATATCAAAATCACAAACGCAACGGTTTCGGATTTGAAAATTGAATTTTGGAATTTATTTGAGGATTGGGATTTGTATTTTGAGGTTTACCATCCAACAATCCATCTCTCCATTCTTATGAGGTCTTCAGGTCCAGGTTATTGCGATGGACCAAAAAAGGCGGCACGTATGTGTTGATCACTAACCCCAAAGAAAGAGAATTAGCAGGATAGCATGCCGCCCTTCAAAAGAAATTACGGAATTACACTATATATTCCGAGGAAATCAGACTGAGTTCACAGAACTCCATGATCGGCAAAAGAATAATATCCGTCTCCGGCAATGATGAGATGATCGTGAACAGAAACATCAATGGTTGTCAGTGCCTGTTTCAATTTTTTGGTGATGGCTATGTCATCTCTGCTGGGGGTTAACGTCCCGCTGGGATGATTATGGACAAATACCAATGCAGCTGCATTATTTTTCAGAGCTTTTTTTACCACTTCCCTTGGATATACTGCCGAGGTTGTTAACGTCCCTTCAAAGAGTTCTTCCATGCGTATGATTTGATTTCGACCATTCAGATAGATAACGATAAAAACTTCCTTTGCACGATCCCGAAGGTTGTGGGTCAGATACTCTATGGCGTCGTTTGCTGAACGAATAAAGTCCGCACCAATTACTCGATCTGCAAGGTACCGCCTTGCCACAGCTTGAGCAATTTTCAATCCAAAGACATTATTATCCCCGATGCCTTTGATTTCTTTTAAATCTTTTGGATCTGCTTCCAGAACGGCTTTTAAGGAACCAAACTTTGTAATCAATTCTTTTGCGTTCGGTTTACAGTCTTTTCGGGGAGTCCCGATAGTAAGTAACAGTTCAATTATTTCATAATCATGAAAGCTATTTAACCCGCTGTTAAGGAATTTTTTCCGCAATCGCTGACGATGACCTTCTTTAGAGTTTTCTACATTCATATTTTATTTATAATTTAGATATTACGATTGAGTCCACTCTAGTAAGGAACCCCAAAAGAAACTTTTCGGAGTAGGCTCACGGTTATTATTTTATGAACACTTCTTCGTATTTGGTTTTAAACTCCTGGAGTTCGAATACATTTCCGGTTTGTAACTCACCGGCATTCCATTTGATTTCAAACTCCTCTTGATTGTCTTTTCCGCCATTCTTTTGATATAGATTGAAGCATTCATTTTCATTGCGCGGTTTGTTCTTATTCATGCTGGCAACGATACGATATACAATATCTTCAAATATTTCATTCACTATGCGGTCAGGGAGATTTTTAGACAGTATCCCCTTTTCAATATCTGAAAGATACATCCCATTCAGTCCGTAATCTTCAAAAGCTTCATAAGCGATTGGGGCAACCTGTTTCACAAGCTGTGCCATTCCTTCTGCAAAAACACGAATCTCATATTGTGCATGAGTATCCATCCGGAGTTTAAGAAAATGAAGCGTATTATGTAGATCGTTTTTCCAGTACCATTCTGTGTATAGATTAACCGGTAAAATGGATCGTGCCAATTCGCGAGCAATCCCTGCATCATTCAATTCTCGATAAATATCAAAACTCTTTTTTGACATTTCGGTGAAATATTGAATGACTTTGTCCTTCATTTCATCGGAGACGGTTGTATCATCTCTGCCCTGTTTATTAAATTGACTTTGAAAATGGATGTCTTCTTTTTTCGGAATGTAGAAATCATCTCTGGCTTCTGAATAGCGGAGACTGTACTCATTGATATTTGCCGTGCGGTGGCGGACCCACTGCCGGGCAACAAAGATGGGCATTTTGGCATGGAACTTCAACTCTACCATTTCAAACGGCGTGGAATGCCGATGCCGAAGAAGGTAGCGAATCAGCCCCTTATCTCGGCTGACTTTCGTGGTCCCTTTTCCGTAACTGACGCGGGCAGCCTGCACAATGGCATCGTCTCCGCCCATGCTGTCTACTAAGCGGATGAACCCCTTGTCTAAGCATCTAATTACATTTTCTGGTATTTTTGTCATGGTATCTTTCAGATTATTTTTTAAAAAGGTCAGAATGTGACCCGGTTCGAACGAGATATATTCCCTTTTTATCTTCCTTCCAAATGAGTAACCAATCGGCTTGAATAGGGCATTCCAAATAATTTTTCCAACGCCCTTTTAATGGATGAGGTTTAAAATGCGCTGGGATATCTTCGTCGTTGGCTAACGTATCAATTATATTGAAAAGGAGTTTCATATCCTTGTTCTGTTTAGCCATCCTTTTCATGTCTTTTGAAAAACGCGACGACCATACAAGTTGTTTAGTCAATTATTATTCCTGATTTTTCGAACATTTCTTCGGTATCACCGCTCGTGTCTAAATGATGTCCATTTTCAATTTCTTTCATAGCTGCGACGGTTTCTTCATTAGGTAAACGGACGGAAAAGGGTATGCCTTTTGACATGATTATTCGGCGTAAGAATAAATTAATAGCTTCAGAAGTTGTCATCCCCAAACGTTTTAATATGGATTCTGCCTCATACTTTGTTTCGGGTTCGGTTCGGATGTTTATATGGGCTGTTCTCATTGTTAAGTCCTTAATAATGTAACGCAAATGTAACACATTGTCGGTACATAATAAAACGTCTTACTAAAATATTTACTGTAATATTTCAATGAAAGGAATTTTGCTTAATTCATACGACACTCTCCATTAATATTGTGATTGTTTTCTCCACAGCTTCAGGATGCCCTGCCACCAAGCCGGGTGTGATCAACGTATTTCGCTGATTGTACTTAACTGAATTACCATTTAGGTCAATTAGTACACCACCAGCTTCGGAGATTATACAGTGTCCTGCGCAAATATCCCATTCATTTTTAGGGCGCAAGGATGCAAAAACATCTGCTTCTCCGGCTGCAGTCAACCCAAGTTTATATGCAACACTGCCGATCGGTCGCAATTCTCCAAAAGTATTTTTATGCCTATCCCAGAGACCACGTCGTGTTTCACTTCGGCTGTTCAGGATAACCATCTCGCCAATGTTTTTCTTTGTTGCACAGTAAATGCGTTCTCCATTCAAAAACGCGCCCTCTCCTTTTTCTGCTGTAAACAATTCTTCCGTCACCGGATTATACAGCACTCCCACAACTGGTTCTTCATTTTTCACAAGGGCTATACTCACTACAAAATTTGGGACTCCTTCAATAAACTCTTTAGTCCCATCCAACGGATCGACGATCCAAACATATTCTTTGTTCAAACGATCGGGTGAATCAGCTGTTTCTTCGGAGAACCAGCCAAACTCCGGACGACCTTTCATTAGAACATCTTTGATGCTATCATTTGCAGCATGATCGGCAGTCGTAACAGGGTTGTGGTAGCTTTTATCACGGATTTCGTAGTCTGCCTTATAATACCCTAAAATAACTCTCCCGGCATTTTTTGCTGCCGCTTTAGCCAAATTTATATTGGTAATCATGGGGGTGAAGTTACGAGTTGAAAATGGAAATTAGTAATTAGAAATTGTATCAAAGATCAACCAGTCAGTTACGGGTAGAACGATCTTCAAGTGACGTATCTATGAAGTAAAATGATGAACTGTCTACCCCGACACTTCGTGTTTCTCTCCGGCGGGACCTTGGGACGTGTGCGGGGCAGGGCTTATAATGATGTTTATTTTGTCGGTATTATTGGGAGGGTATGGCATTACAATGGTCAAAATATACACCGATATACCACTTTTGATAATTTACAGTTAGAGAATTTGGATGTGAAGAACGATTTGCTGATTTGTGTAGGAAATTGCATGTCTACAAATCAAGTGATTGTAGTCAAAGGAAATCTTATGAACATCCAATAAAAAGGTGCTTTTTTATAGAAATACAAGTAATGCTAAAATCACTACAAATCGAAAAAAATAAAAAAAGTTTGAATTATTTCGGCAATTGCAAGCGTTTCAATGAGATATATAGAGTAGAGGGTCTGTAAACTTTTAAAAAAGAATTAAAGGAAATCATTAAAGATGAAACCATTTCACCATTTGAAAGATTGGGTAAAGACAAAATCGCCTTCACCACACTTAACTCGCTCCCCTATTTTCCTATTCCTAATCTTAATCCTTATCATAACCCAACTCGCTTGCCCCGAACCGCCGACAGAACAACACCGTGATACCACAATAACACTTACAGAAGTAGAAACCGGGATCACCGGGACAACACTAAAGGTAGCGGTTGAAGACAGCACTGATGAGTGGACATTTTCATTAACAAGAAATGATTCTGTGGTGATTACTCAAACGGTTTACCAAAAAGACACGCTGATTATGGATAACGGATTGAACCCAGCCACCACCTATAATTTCAAAGCCTATTGGATGGACGGACTGGTTAGAAAAGACTCAAGTGATCTTGTTACCGTAACCACAGGCGATACTACTTCACACAATTTTATTTGGGAGATTGATACTCTGGGGAGCTCCGGAAGCTACCTAAACGATGTGGCGATTATTAATGAGAACGATATTTGGGTGGTGGGTAATATTGAAACGGATAGTATGCAATACAATGCGGCTCATTGGGATGGAAGTGAATGGGAATTAATCGATATTTACAGTAACACATTAGATTTATATAGTATTCAGTATTTCAATGAAAATGATATTTGGGTGACAGATATTTGTTCACCTATTCATTGGGATGGGAATGAATGGACATTGTATCACTTACAAAATATGGGTTTAGATGCTTGTGCTGGAAACGCCATCTGGGGCACATCTTCAAATGATATGTATTTTGTTGGGGATAACGGGAGTATTGTACATTATGATGGTTCTGAATTTGTAGGGATTGAGAGTGAGTACGAGGTCCGACTGCTAGAAATACACGGCACACCGGATGGTGAGTATGTGTTTATTACTGGGAGAGATTTTTTTTCACCGGCTTACACAGTAGCTTATCAAATTAATGATGGAAGTGTCGAAACTCTCTATTACGCTGAAAGCACTTATCCGGACAATGATGTTGATTTGGGTATTTTTTCCTCTGTATATGTTTTGGGTGACACGGCATATTTTGTAACGATACAAGGATTATGGAAATACAATTACTTAACATCTCAATCATCCATTAACCGGGTATTCAACAATTATGCCTATCATTCCTTGGTTGTGCAAGATCTGAACGATATATTTATGCTGGGTGGAGGCGGAAAATATGTACACTATAACGGTTATTCATGGGATTTTAATAATGATTTATATGATGGAAATTTAAATACACTATTTACCCGGGGAGACTTTCAGGGAGATATTGTTGTAAATCCCGGGCATTTCAATAACATCCCGGGTGGAATGGTAGCCATTGGCAGGAGGTAATATGACCTAATAATTCACGAGAAGACAGCCCCGGAAGAACAGAAGTCATACCTTCGCCGGGGCTGTGTGAATACAACTGAGTTTACTCCTAATCTTTCAGTCAACACAATAAAAAAAGGAGTAAACGATGAG
>CAYLYH010000030.1:18778-24713 GCA_964388155.1 uncultured bacterium
TGAGTTTACTCCTAATCTTTCAGTCAACACAATAAAAAAAGGAGTAAACGATGAGAAAAGCATTTTTCCAATTGTTGACCAGTATATTATTCCTGTCAGTTGGTCTTTCTGACCAATACTCAGTGAATCTATACTTTGAGCAAACAGAAGAAGCACTCAGTACGCTATTTAAAACACAGGTGTTTCCACATCCGCTAGGTGATCATGATGGTGATGATTACGATATTTATCTATGGAATCCATCCGTTGATATAGAACCGGGGATAGTGAATTTCAGTTTCACAATATATGCTGATGTAGTAATCGCCGGAATCCCGATCCATTATGAATATCCCTTTATCTTACCGCTGAATATACCCGCCGGAGAATTATCTGTCAGCGGTATTATCAGCTATCTTGAAGGGATACCCGATCAGATTAACGATATGGAAGGTCAGCAGTGGATAAAAGATATTATTATTGCTGAATATGAAGGATTGGAATTAACCGTGTATCCTAATTCATTGTTAGAAGATGCCACATCTACTATTCCTGATTTTATAGATGTTAGTGAGATTGATTTTGGACTTTCATTTGATATACTATCTGATAAATTACAGTTTACGATTACCTTGGAGTATACGGTCAATGCACCGTGGTTTGAAGTGTGGTATAATGAATACGCTGACACATTTGCCATTAAATTTAAGAGCAACGTTGAAAGAGAGGTGTTATTTTTTCAGATACTTACTATAGACTTGCTGATTGCTACAGAAGTTGTTTATCCGGATATTACATTAACACCCAACGAATGGTATATTGTAAGTATGGAGGGGACTTTACCTCCCGGCCAATATATAATTCAAATTGTCTTTGGATCCGAATATGGTTGGACAGGACAAATATATACATTTGCTGACGAAGGATCGACATATTGGCGACAAATGACGTTTAGTTCAGAATTTTAAAGAAAGGAATAAATATGTTTAAACACACAATTACAGTATTAATTTTATTATCAGGTTTGTTACACGGAAATAAATCTTTTACAATTAGGTTAGACAAAACTACTACAATCGAGAGCTCTTTGAACTCATTTATTGAAACTGGAGCAATGAATTTTGGATACTGGGAGCCAGGGTCAACAATCTTTGATCCGAACTATCATATTCGTGTGAATTCTGGTTCTGTATCGTTAAACAGTTCGTTGGGTTCAATAACATTAACTCTAAATGCAACCTTCTTTATGGACACTATTTTAGGAGCAGCTCTAGGTTTTGATCATTCAGCTAATGTTTCTTTTTCAGTAACAGGTACACCGGAAATTAGCTATGATGAAATTGATGATATATGTATCCTGTCTCTTAACAATGTCAATATCAATGTTAATACTTGGCCGGATTGGGCAAACGACTTTTTAGGTATATCAATCTTATTAGCAGGTTTTTGGGATGATTTGCGGTTTATGAATTTGGTTGAGTTCTATCCTGAACTTAGTCCGTACTATTTTCAATCAGATGCACCTGAATTAACAGTCACAGACGATGCACTTCTTATTTCTGTGTATTTGAATGATGAAATTATAGTGTCGAACAAATCGAACTCTGAACCTGCGGATTTTATTGAAGGAAATATTTCGTTGCAGAATATTGACACACCTGCATTGACTCAACTAAATAAACCTTCCCCTTCGTCTGTGTTCGCTCGGTCAAATGATAACTATATTGCAACGACACACAGTCAAATAATAGACAACGAAGTACATCTTACTTGGACAAATGATATTGACCATAAGTTAACCACTGTACAATTTCCAATGGGACTGGATTATTTTGAAGATGGCTTATCTGCATGGTTTGATAATCAAGATCAGATTGAAATTACCTCAAATCTAACCGGAGCTACTATAAATTTGCATGACCCTTGGTATTACGACGAAACCGCTCAAACCCAGCCAGATGAGTTCCGCCCGCTTACAGAAATGACCGAAGACGGCACCTGCAACGTCTTCCTGAATCAGAATGAAAACTTCTATGATAATCTTCCCATCTACTCCCTCCGTGCGCCTAGGTATTACGCAGATACCGAACGTATATATGAGTTTTCTGAATGGTCCGGTACTGACATTGATTTTGGTGATGGTGCGACTTCAACGATAGACAGAGAGACTGATGTCGTCTTCAAGTCCGCTGGTGCATCGATTCAAGCAAACTATGATCTCATCGAAGCAGGTGATATGGTGATCATTGATTCAGAGATGAACATCATTCCTGCGGGAGCGGAAATTTCTATGCCTGCCGGGAGTCAGATCAATCTGATAGACCCCACACGATTTGCAGGCACAGAGTTGAATAAAATTGTATTGAAAGGAGCACCGGATGTCTCCGGTAATCCGGTTCAATGGGACGGAATAGTAATTGATAATGACTATACAGGGGATTATCTGGAACATTTGTCCATTCAAAACGTCAGTACTGCCATTGAAATTCACAATTGGAACAATCTTGATTTCAATGAAATTCACATAAGTGATGCCGGTATCGGTATGAGTAACCATGACTTGGGGAACTACCTTACGGTATATTCATCTGAATTCACAGACATTAGGGAAGCGGCGATTTATGATGAAGTGATAGAAATAGGAAACTGGGATATCAATAATTGTACTTTCACAGGAAGTTCATCTTTCCCTTCTGCAAAAGGAATCTATTTTGAAGGTGAAAATTATGATTTTGACATAGAATTAGAATACATCAACATATCAAATTGTACATTTTCGGAATTTGCTACCGCAATTCGATATGAAGGAAATGAAGAGACTTTATCGGAGGGTATGAGCGATTTGTCAATTACGTTGTCAAATAACACAATACGGGACTGTCATGATTCCGGAATTTGGCTTGAAGGAGGATTTTTGCTTTTCTCTCATCATAATTTGATTCACAATTGCGGTATTGGCTACTATGTAAAGCACATGATGGTAGAGGCGATAGAAGAATTTCGTTTTTACGTCATACAAAATGAGACGATAGTGGGTAATGATATTGGAATGAGTGCTGTAGAATATGAATCTACGAGACTGCCAAGCGGAGTTACCACTCTTGTAAATGCCTGCATTTTTTACGGAAATGACATCGGACTTCAAGGCAATGGTTTTGTATCAGCGAATGGGAATGTCTTCTACGATAATGCCAGTCAAGACTTCACTGGGGTTAGCAGTACGTATTCTGGGAATAATACAGTGGATGAGGATCCTCTTTTTGTTAATCCTGTAAACGATGATTACCACATCCAATCCGGTAGCCCCTGTATCGATGCCGGCGTTATTGATTTTGACGGAGACGGTGAAACGTGGGAAACAGATATTGATGATCAAGATCCGGACGGAACGCGAATGGATATTGGAGCATATTATTATATCGATTATGTTGGTGTTACTGTAGAGAACCATGCATGGTGGAATATTGTCGGATTGCCCGTGACTGTGAATAATACGCAGGTGAACACTGTATTCCCGTCGGCTGTAGAAGGAAGCTGTTATCAATACGACACAGGCTTTCAGCAAACGGAAACATTACTAACAGGCGAAGGCTATTGGTTACGGTTTTCTGAATCGGGAAGTACGAATATTACAGGAAGTGTGATAACATCGTTAGATGTCCCATTGTTCTTCGGTTGGAATCTGATTTCAGGGATATCGGAAGAGGTTTCATTAGATCAGATTATTGACGATGATGGCTTGATAATCCACGGCAGTTTTTATGAATTTAATGCAGGATTTCAGCCGGTAACGACCATGACCCCCGGCAAGGGCTACTGGGTGCGGGCTAATGACACAGGCACCATCACTATCACCAACACAGCCCAAACCTCCGGTGAGTTCGTCAACCTTATGGAGAACGCTAACTGGGTGAAGTTCAAGAACAACAAAGGCAAAGAAAAGAAAGTGTATTTTGGGGTTAACGTTCCCGAAGAAAACCAACTCAGTTACACATTACCGCCCTTACCTCCGGATGAAGTGATGGAACAGAACTTCATGGACACACGATTTGCAAACGGTAAAACGTATACAGAAGACGTGGGAACGATCGAAGTCAGAAACACCGATTATCCGCTTACGGTGGAATACGGCATTCTGAACGATAACGGAGAATGGGAGATATCAAGCAATGCACCCAAACGCATCCACGGAGATGAAGAATACGGAGACATCGGCAGAGTGAAGCTAAATCGCACAGGTACAATCGTGGTAGAACACCCGATTGAATCATTCACTATCCGAAAGACTAGCACGAACAATCTTCCGATAGAGTTCGCTCTCAAACAAAACTACCCGAATCCGTTTAATCCAATTACAACAATTGTGTACGATGTTCCAAAAGAAAGTCACATAACATTAACCGTTTACGATTTGATGGGCAGAGTTGTAAAGGAATTAGTGAGTGACAGAATCAATGCCGGCACACATCACATCATTTGGAATGGCACAGATGCCTACGGTCAATCTGTTGCATCGGGAATGTATTTGTACCGGTTGAAGTCTGATAATTACATAAAAACAAAGAAGCTTGTTATGTTGAAGTAGGTTCTCAACATAATGCAGCAAAGAAGGGCATTGACGAAAGTCGATGCCCTTCTTTTGATACTTGAGATTTAATTTTTTTACCTGAGACCCTATATTGTCTTCCAATGATTTTATAGTGATCCTCACTCGATTATTTGCTCATACTGTCTACCCCGACACTTCGTGTTTCTCTCCGGCGGGACCTTGGGACGTGTGCGGGGCAGACTGGTTAGTGAATTATTTACAACACCCCACACAATAATTCGCATTATTCACGAAATCTGTGTTCTATTATGTTTAAATTCTCCGTCTTAATCTGGAGTTAATATTATGAAGATAGCATTTCTTACAGCCGGGGGTATTGCACCTTGTTTATCGGCCTCGATCGGCGGATTGATTGAGAAATATTCCGAACTTGCTCCCGAAGCGGAGATGATTGGATACTTAAATGGCTACCAGGGACTGCTTCTGGGCAATTATATTTCTTTTCCCGAAGATATAAAAAACCACGTGGACGTTTTATACTCCTTTGGAGGAAGCCCGATCGGGAACAGCCGAGTAAAGCTTACTAATATAAAAGATTGTGTTAAACGGGAGCTAATACACGAAGGGGAAACACCGCTGAAAGTTGCCGCCGATCAATTGATGAAAGACGGTGTGACCATTCTTCATACAATTGGCGGTGACGATACAAACACGATGGCAGCTGAATTGTCTAAATATTTAAATGATAACGGATATAATCTAACAGTTGTCGGGTTGCCTAAAACCGTGGACAATGATGTGTATCCGATTACCCAAACGCTTGGGGCATGGACGGCCGCAGAACAGGGAGCAATATTTTTCGAAAATGTTGTAAATGAAAATACAACCAGCAAGCGACAATTAATCATCCACGAAGTCATGGGACGTAATTGTGGATGGCTGACTGCAGCAACAGCAAGAGCCTATCGCGAACGATTGGAACAGCGGTCGTTTTTTCCGGAACTGCTCATTGATAAAAAACGCTGGGATATTGATGCCGTGTTCATCCCTGAATCAGATTTTGATATGGGAACCGAAGTGAAACGGCTTCGTAAAAGGATGGATGAGAAAGACGGTGTAAATATCTTTCTCAGCGAAGGTGCCGGAGTGGATACGATCGTCCGAGAAATGGAGGCGAAAGGGGAGACCGTTCCGCGTGATGCATTTGGACATGTTCGCTTGGACGAAATCAACCCCGGACAGTGGTTTGCCAAGCAGTTTGCTAAACGGCTGGATGCTGAAAAAACTTTAGTGCAAAAAAGCGGGTACTTTGCCCGATCTGCAGCGGCGAATGAAAAAGACCTTGTCCTGATAAAACGATCGGCATTTTTGGCAGCTGAGTTTGCATTAAAAGGAAAAAGCGGAGTC
>CAYLYH010000030.1:24813-25980 GCA_964388155.1 uncultured bacterium
CCGGTTATTTTGCAAGTATCATCCGGTGCTAGGAAATATGCCAACCAAACCTTATTGCGTTACATGGCACAAGGTGCGGTAGAATATGCCAAAGAATTAGGTGGAAAATTTCCGATTGCAGTCCATTTAGACCATGGCGATACATTTGAGCTCTGCAAAGATTGTATCGATATGGGGTTTTCTTCCGTGATGATTGATGCTTCACATCATTCATTTGAAGACAATATTGCCGTGACGAAAAAAGTTGTCGATTATGCCCATCAGTTTGATGTAACCGTCGAAGCTGAACTTGGCGTATTAGCAGGGATTGAAGATGACGTCGTTGCGGAAGAATCAACATACACCCGCCCGGAAGAAGTGATTGAATTTGTCGAACGAAGCGGTTGTGACTCTCTGGCGATCTCCATTGGTACCTCCCACGGAGCATTCAAATTTACTCCAGCTCAATGCACGCGAAACGAAAACGGAGATTTGATTCCACCCCCGTTGAAGTTTGATGTGCTTAAGGAGATTGAAGAAAAACTGCCCGGATTTCCGATTGTGCTGCATGGGTCATCTTCCGTTCCGCAGGATTTAGTTGATGCAATCAACGCCAACGGCGGAGTAATGAAAGAAGCTGTCGGCATCCCTGAAGAGCAACTTCGGAAGGCTGCAACCTCTGCTGTGTGCAAAATCAATATTGATTCTGACGGACGTCTTGCAATGACTGCTGCCATCAGAAATGTGTTCAATGAATCTCCTGAAGCATTTGATCCACGGAAATATCTAGGGCCAGCGAGGGAAGCATTAAAGGAACTTTACAAACATAAAATCGAAAATGTGCTTGGGAGTGCGAATAGGTATTAGACAGACAATATAACAAAAAAAAGCCCCGTTCTTCGGGGCTTTTTTTGTTACCGCTTTTTCAGTAGAACTGATTTATTTGACTAAAAGCAGTTTTTGTACTTGCGTTGTCGTATTACCGACCAGACGGACAAAATAAATTCCGCTTGGCTGATTGTTTGCATTCCAAACAACGTTGTATTGACCATGTGTCAGATGTTCGTTAACAAGTGTTTCTACTTTTTCTCCTCGTATGTTATACACTGTCACAGACATATCTGCCGATTCAGGGACATCGAACCGTATGGTCGTTGTCGGATTGAAAGGATTTGGATATGCCGGATG
>CAYLYH010000031.1:0-8044 GCA_964388155.1 uncultured bacterium
GTTACGGAATCGCTTAATTTAAGTTTTAATAACGTAAACATTCTACATTATGCGGAGAGGGAGGGATTCGAACCCCCGGTCCGAAGATCGGACACCGCATTTCGAGTGCGGCGCATTCAGCCAAGCTCTGCCACCTCTCCATAAATTGCCTATAACCTACCGTTAAATTTACGATTGTCTCCGTGAGCGGAAAAAGTCTTGTATTAATAACGTACACCGTTCTTCTTCCACCCCACCAAGAACAGCGACATTCGACTCTAAACGGGAATCGCCGCAAATTTGATACAACGACCCACAACATCCTTTTTCTTCGTCGTAACTCCCGAAAACAACCATTTTCAAACGACTGTTAACAATGGCACCGGCACACATTGGGCATGGTTCTTTGGTTACATATAAAACAGCATCCGTTAAACGCCAGTCATCGATGGTGTTTGCTGCAGCAGTGATTGCAAGCATTTCCGCGTGTGCCGTCGGATCTTTAAGCGATTCCCGCTGATTATATCCGCGACCAATGATGGTATTCTCTTTAATCACAACTGCACCTACCGGGACTTCTCCCATTGCAAACGCTTCTTCTGCCAGACGAATGGCTTCATTCATCCACTTTTTGTTCGGATTATCGCCTACCATGTGTTAGAGTGTTCGGGTGTTACTGACGTTTGATTATTGTGATACTATTCCGCGGAGAGTTTCTAACTCTTCTGCAAGAACCTGCCGACCGATGACCGTTTCAATATCCGGGAAAAATAATGACGCATTTGGATTTAACATATATCGAATAGTTTGTACATGCAACAAACTGGTTGAAAAATCTCCGATAAAATAATTCGAAGATGCAACGGTAATAAGAATATCATGATAATTCAAGGATGGATTATGTGAAAACTCCCATTCTTCTGAAACATCATCCAATAAAAGATTTCCACGAATAATGGCAAGTGAATCCTCTCCGTTTGCATTGTAAACAAAACAGAGTCCGGCCAATATCTCATGTTCAAGCAATACTGTAGTATTTATATCTTCAGCCATCAGTAACCCCATTTCAAAATATTTTATACTGCTATCCAGTTCTGTTTCCATCTCTCTCAGCTTTCCATAGCTCCATCCCAATCCATTATACGCATCCTTGTAGGACGGATCAAGCTCTGCCGCATTAAGAAACCATTCATTGCTGGTCGCATAATCTCTGCTCTCATACATGTCCCAGGCATACGCTGTCATATCCGCCTGAGTCGCGTCCCATTGTTTGCGGCAACCGAAAATACTTATAATGATAAGCCCTAAAATAAGCAACATAAATTTGTTCGTAATCTTCATCGGATTAACATGATTTTTTGAGTTTTGAATACGCCGGAACTCGTCATGAGTCTGACAAAGTAAATCCCGGAGGAAACCTGAGTTTCAAATGAGTTGACGCCTGCCCATTGGATAGTATGCCTCCCGATGGCTTTATTTCCATCCACGAGCGTCAGCACTTTTTGCCCAAGTAAATTGTAAATGGAAAGATTCACTTGCTGTTCGGGGCCATGTGAAAATCCAATGTCATACATGATGGTCGTTACCGGGTTAAACGGATTTGGGTAATTTCGGTGTAGATTTGTACTTTCCGGCACAATTAGGGTTTTCTCTCCTAATCTGAAATACCCCATTTTCTTCGTATAAGCCGTAATATGTCCGTTTTCTGCCATAGATGGTAGCTCCACCCACCGCAAATGATCTTTCCTCTGATAAATAGCCAATCCTTCAAAATCACTTCCGATCGTAATCTGCACAGGATTTTCAAACATCATGGATTCATTCCCGATGCAATACAACGCCTCATCTTTAAAGAAAGGATTAAACATGGTGGAATCAACAATCAGAAGTGGTTGATTTTCTTTCGCGGTTCCTTTTCCACCGGATATTCTAAGTAGTCCGTCCGGGCTCCTGCCTGACCATGGTTCTAAGATTCTTGCACTGGTCAATCCTACTTGACGGGTGATGGCTGTATCTCCAACGACAGCATAAGAGGAACATGCAAACGTGTAAGTCCCGGCACTGGCAAGCCCAAAATCATGATGACCGGTAAACGTATACTCGGAAATGGTATCCAAAACGACCCGTTGTTCTTGAACTCGTAAAATCGGATTAACCGTCGTACCCATTGTATCCGTAATGATAACCTCGAAATACTTTGAAAAGGCATTGTTTTGTATCACAGCGATTGAAAGATGCGGCCGCGGGATGCGAATCATATCTATAGTGAATGATGTCGTATCTGATAATCCCTGAGAATCCGTAGCGATAATTTGTACATGCGCAGAATCGTGGGAGGCTATCAATCCGGCGATAGGTTGAAATATAACCGTATCACCCGCACCGGTTGACTGGAAGGTTGCCACACTAAATGTCAGTGTGTCAATTTTATCCGCCGAAAGATTGAACGTTAACAATGTATCATCGACATCGATGACAAACTCAGAAAAGTCCACAAAAAATGAATCGTTTTCAACAACGGTGAATCGGGGGATTTCACTCCAGAGCGGCGGATCATTTTCCGGCAGAACTGTGATGAGAATGGTATCAGACGCAACGGCATCATCAGGGTCACTTACAAACATGATGACCTGATGTTCCGTACCAAAATAATTTGAATCACTGTCGAACGTGGCAAAGGTCAGCCCGCTCAAAGTATCGATAGTGACAGAAATACTTCCTCCCGTTTCAATTCGTGGAGATTTCGCCGGGTTATCATTACCCTGTAAAGAATATTGTTTTGTAAGTGATTCTAGACGTCTTGGGGACGTTCCGGGTCCTGCAATGATTCGTCCCAGTGGATACCCTTCATGGGAGACAGAATCCAATATCACTGCTTGCCACGATAATTCTGTTGAATCATTATCGACATCGTCTGCCCATTGCGTCAAATTTATTTGAATTGTATCAAGATGATCCTCGTAAAATTGAATGTGGTCATCCGGTGATAATATTTGGACAGTCGGTGTATCATTTACGGCATGAACGGTCATCGGGAACACCATTGTATCCGAGAAAGCCCAATTATCTTCAGCTATAATTTCGATTTCGTAAGAACCGGTGTCATCTTGAGTTGGGTTCCACAAAATAATGCCATTTTCATCTATGGACACCGAATCTGTGGCTTCATCTCCAATAATTCGTGTTGTGGTTGCAGAAAACGACAGTACATCGTTTAATAATGTTTCAAAATCAAGATCGGAGTAGTGCAAATATAGCGTGAATACCGAATCTTCGTATGCATCTATGGCATTGACTTGTGTAACTATTGGAGCGGAGTTCCAACGTAAAATTGGGTTCGAAGATAATGTATCGGATATATTACCGGCAATATCAAATGCACGTAGGTAAACCTCATACTCTGTATTATGAACTAATGGGACAATTTCTGTAAAACCGGTATCTGCCGTGGATGTCCAATCTACAAAATTGTTGATGCCTTCATCAGGAAGCTGACGCACAGCATATTCATAATGATCCATCCCGGAAGCTGTAGGCGCTGATGGTTCGGTAAAACCTGTCCATAAGACAAATAATGTATCTGAAGAAATAAGCGAATCTATATTTACTGTATAAACGCTGTCAGGAGAAAACTCACCCAATGTTATGGCGTTGGGATCGTAAACCAAGGAAGTAAGGCTGGAGTCTCCAATCGTCCGATTACCGGCAAGATCGTATTTTGCTCCCCGAACATAGATTGTATCTCCCTGCGCCAAGGTTGTTGCTTGGTTAAGTGCATCAGAAATATCCAATATACTTCTGTAGTATGACATGGTCCCTGCCTGCACGATGCTGTCAGCTTCGCCTATGGTAACCCAAGTTTCTCCCATCTTTAATGGAATAATCATTTCAATATCGAAATGTTCTGTCAAATCGTCGATAATAACAGGGATAACCACTTCCACCGAGTCCGTGATTCCGTTAATCCAACCGTTGACGACATTTACACCATGCGGTATTAAATCCCCGGTCGAAAAATCTGCAGGAGGAGTATTATCCACGATAAATATTTCATCATTTATCGATATATCAATGGCATTCCCCGCCAAGTCTTTTCCGACAATTGAAGCCAAGATCGCACCGGAATTCTTTGCGCTATCGGGTAAAGTGATACTGTACGTCCATACAGAATCTCCTTGCGAGGACTCAGAATATTCAAGCCCGACAAACGAATCATCCGTCGAATCTGCATACTGGATATTTAATGTTGGTGGAATCGTTGCATTGATTTGTTCGTTAAAATTGGCATCTATTTTTATCACATCACCCGATTTCCCAAGGTTTTGTAATGTGGGCTGCGTTTGATTTTCGTACGCGAAAGTCACCGTCGGTGTAGTATTATCCACAATCAACGTGGAATCTCCCGTGACATTCTCATCCGGTAAAATGTTCGTCGCTAAATCTGTCGCAGTGATAGACACAACCGCTAAACCATTATTTATCTGACCACCCGGAATGACTGCATCATACACCCATGTCGTAGAATCATCATTGAACAATATCATCTCTGCATTGGATACATCATCTCCCGTACCCGCATAATCAATTGATACTGTCGGTGTTGGAAGTATTCGTTCTGTGAATATCGCGGTTATCGTTACGACCGTGTCTGCGCTTGCATAGCCGTGCGTGTAAGTTAAAACTCCATTCGGCGATGTTGTATCATAGGTAACTGACGTAGAAATATACGTATCCGATAGCGACGTATTCCCTGCAGAATCAATCGCAGACCATGCAATGTCATAAAGCGTACCGCTTATTAAAGTACTTAACACATTGGTCGGATCGGTCGGGGCATAATCTTCGTAGGTTTGACTGCCTAAAAGCTCTTCATCAACCAATTGAATTATGTGAGGACTGTCGTTATCCGGTGCACCGCCACGCCTTGTCCACGTTATCGTTCCACTCTCAACCGTTTCACTCAGTGAATACCCCATCAGCGTATGATTGATAAATACTGATGAATCCGGGCTTAAAGAGGTAAACACAGGATGTGTATTATCTACACGAAGAACCGAACCACCGGTGGTCGTTCCCTCAGAAACATAATTACCGGATATATCTTTCGCAATGATACTGACGTTGGCCACTCCATCATTCCCATCCGGTATCGTTACTGAATATGTGTAGGTCGTATCATCTACATAATCCATCACTGTTGTGTCCATCTCCGTACCTTCTGCATACAAAATATATAGTTGAGGAAACGGACTCACCTGCATTGTCTCACTAAAATCTGCGGTAATGAGAACTACATCCCCTTCTGCGGTCAATGAATCTGAATATGTTAATTGTACAGCAGGAAGTGTATTATCCACAATCAACGTGGAATCTCCCGTGACATTCTCATCCGGTAAAATGTTCGTCGCTAAATCTGTCGCAGTGATAGACACAACCGCTAAACCATTATTTATCTGACCACCCGGAATGACTGCATCATACACCCATGTCGTAGAATCATCATTGAACAATATCATCTCTGCATTGGATACATCATCTCCCGTACCCGCATAATCAATTGATACTGTCGGTGTTGGAAGTATTCGTTCTGTGAATATCGCGGTTATCGTTACGACCGTGTCTGCGCTGACAAATTCATGAGTATAGGTTAAATCCAAAGATGGAACCATGATGTCGTAGTAGAGTCCGGGCACGGTTGTTGTTCCGGTATTCCCTGCTGTATCTACCCCTGTAAAAATCAAATCATAGGTGGTATAACTGACTAAATTAAGCGATCCGGTGTTTTCGATTTCATCAGGAGAAATTGTGCCTTGAAGGAGTTCGTCAGCAAAAAGATCTGCTTCGACAGTGCTACCGGGACCATTCGTCCGTGAAAATGTAATTGTACCGCTCTCCAAATCTTCCGAAAGTGTCCAGCCTATATCTTTATGGTTAATAAACGCATTAGTATCAGGATACGTCGAAGAAAACACAGGAGCAACATTATCAAATCGCAGATTTGTTCCGCCGCTGACATCTCCGGCATCCAGCGTGTTTAACGCTTTGTCTCTTCCGGCAATCGTGACAATTGCTGCACCATTAATATTTGCTAATTGTGTGAGTGTATACGCCCATACCGTCCCGTTCATCATTGTCATTTCCGCGTCTGCAATATCTGATTCTGTTTCCGGTAAATCGATATAAATCGTCGGGGGAGAGACTAAATCCATGGAATCACTAAATGTTGCGGTAATAAGGATATTTCCATCTTCAAAGTTGAAGAGAGAATCTGAAGGATAACTCAGGTCACATGTCGGAGATTCTGTATCGATGACTATGTTTTGATTGAACGAAAGCGAACCGGGCGAACCGGGAGTTTGTAATGCAGAGTTGATTTCATTCCCGGCAATATCTCGAATTGCAGCGCCGTTTAAAGCGAACGAACTCTCATTTATGTAATCCAGATCTGAACTTGTATCACCGACACTAACTACGTATTCAAATATTAACGTATCCGTCCCGGAGCCGGAAATAAAAGTGGCAGTCGCATCATTGTCCCCAGTTTCCAAGTTAAGGAAAGGCGTTCCTTCAGTGATATAAACAACCTCATCTACCAGAAGCTGAATTGTGATTGTATCATCAATCGTAAATGCCTGATTGTTGCCGGGAGACTGTACCGTCGACACCGTTGAGCTGGTTTGGTCAATCAGCAGCGTAGTTACGCTTGCATTTCCAGATCGCGAATTTCCGGCAACATCCGTGAGAATAGCATTGACGTGCAGAGTCTCTTCGTCTGAAAATTCTTCCAGAGATTCCACTTCCCCCTGCGATGCAGTTACAACAACTGTTGTATTGATATCTCCGCCGGTGATCGTTTGAGCCGAACCTTGCTCAGAAAATTCATTTATACCAATTGATCCCATTAATTGAATGGTACCGCCATTCAGGGATGCATCGTCTGCAACTGGAATATCAACATTTAATTCCGTATTCCCGCCATTCCAATGCCCGGGGATAATATTCCCTCCAAGCGTGGTAAGTGTTCCGACAGTAAAGGCACCCGGTCTTTCGGTATCAATGGTAATCGTAGTGGGAGATTGTGTCCCAATTGTGGCGTTTCCGTAAATATCTGTAACTCTAGCCGATACATATACAACTACTTGCTCATCATAAAAAGTGAGAGACTCAAAATCAGTTCCATCAATAGATATATCCACCGTTGAACCAAAATCAGAGCTTTGGATTGTATAGGCTCCGCCTATATTTGTATAGTCTTCTGTATTAATTCCCATTAATATCTGCAGGCTTCCACCTTCTAATGCCGGATTTCCGTCAACCACGGAAACTGTCACAGTAAGCCCCGTATTACTATTGTTCCAATATCCGGAAATTATGGGAGCTCCTACTGTCACAATATTGCCGACGGTGAATTCTTCCGGCGAATTGTCATTATCCAAAATAGAATAGCTGTGAGAGGTTACTCCACCCGGTGCTACATTTGAAAAATCAGAGAGTCCAACAATGATAGCTTCATCATCTTCATCGATGTTATCATTCTCAACGACAATATTAATCGTTGCGATTGTTTCTCCTGCATCGAGGGTGATGCTTCCATCCTCTAGTGAATAATCAATGCCTCCACCCGTTGCCGTACTGTTTTCTGCATCAACAACATAACTAAAAGAAATGCCTTGTCCAGAGGCGGCGGAGAGTTCTATTTCCAACGAAACATTAGTAACTGCTTCTAATCCGCTTGAAGTTTCACTTGTAAAATAAATGGTAGGTGTTGGGTCATTATCCGTAATTGTCGCCGTAAACTCGGTGTTCGCGTTCAAAGTAGAGTTCTCCGGGGACGAAAGCGTCATTTCAATTGTCTCATCAATCTCATCGAGAAGATCATTGATGATAGCAATCGTCATTACTGAATCTGTCTCACCTGCAGCGATCGTGGCAATACCGGATGAGAAAGTATAATCGACACCGCTACTTTCTGCGCTTCCTCCGGTAATAGAGTAATTTACGCTGATGTTTTTTCCTGACACTGCAGAAAGTTCAACCGTCACGGTGGCAGTCCCATCGCCTTCAT
>CAYLYH010000031.1:8144-10877 GCA_964388155.1 uncultured bacterium
ACCCAACCGTCGACTCTAATCCCGATACTGCCGATAACTGAACTGTGAGGGCGACCGTGCTAACAGCTTCACTTCCTGTTCCGGTTGAAGCACTAAAGGAAATTGTTGGTTGCGGATCTTCATCCGTGATAGAATAAGTGTGTATCGCGTTTGTTCCCAATGATGAATTTGTTGGATTTGATAATGTAATTTCCACGGTCTCAGTGCTTTCATCAAGTGCATCATTGACCACCGTTAAATCAAACGTCGTGCTTGAGGATCCTGCCGGGATTGAGAGGGTTCCGCTCGTAAGCGTATAATCTGTCCCTCCTCCGGTTGCATTTCCTCCGGTTGCACTGTATCCAACTGTAATCGGTAAACCTGATACTGCCGATAACTGAACGGTAAATGTTACCGAAGTATTGCTCTCTACACCGCTTGAGTTTTCATCAGAAAAAGCAATGGTCGGAGCAGCGTCATCATCGGAGATTGTCATCGTATGCGTCGTATTATCACCCAAGCTCACATTGGATGGATTTTGCAAAGCGAGAATAATCGTTTCGCTGTTCTCATCAATGGTATCATTCTCCACCGTTACAGTGAACGTCTGACTCGTTATGCCCGCATTAAATGTCAGTGTCCCCTCAGAAATAGTAAAGTCTGTACCGCCACTAGATGCTGTGCCTCCCGATACGATGTAGTCAATGTCTATTTGTGCCCCGGACGCAGAAGAAAGTTCGACGGTTACCGTAACATCTCCGGCATCTTCCGTTACAGAATATTCTGTTGTTGTAAAACCTACTGTCGGGGCAACATCATTATCGGTAATTGTATACGTATGTGTTTGGTTCGACCCAAGTGTCGCGTAACTCGGATTGGATACCGTCACAATAAATGTCTCGTTAGATTCATCAAGCGCATCATCCACAATTGTTGCAAAGATGGACTGGGACGTCACTCCCGGAGAAAACGTCAAAACATCTGAAGCAAGGGTATAGTCCGTGCCGCTTCCGGTAGCCGTTCCTCCCGTTACAGCGTAATTCACAGATACAGTTCGACCGGATGCAGCCGACAATTCCGCCATAAGCACTGCCGGAGTACTTTCTTCTCCGCCTGAAGATGAAGCGTCGTTAAAACTGACAAAAGGTTCTGCATCATCATCCGTAATAGTGATTGTATGTGTCGTATCTGTGCCTATACTGGCATTTACCGGACTGGTTAAGGTTAAAATAATTGTTTCGTTTGTCTCATCAAGGACATCGTTTGTGATCGTAAATGAGATTGCTTCTGATTGGTCACCCGGAGAAAAGGTAACTGTCCCTGACCCAAGGTTATGATCGACACCACTGCCGGTTGCGGTTCCTGATACCGTATAATTCATTAAAGTTGTATACCCGGATTGAGTAGATTGTGAAACTAAAACATTTACCGTGCCTGCTGCTTCGTTTTCTGTGGATGAAGATGAAGAAAAATCTATTTCGGGTGGATCATTAATATCTGTTACAGTAACTACGTGGGATGTTATTCCACCCAACGTTGCGTTAGTTGGATTTGAAATATCTAAAGCTAATGTTTCATCGGGCTCATCAATACCATCATTATGTAAATATATGTTTATGTCGTGGCCTAAACTTCCCTCTGTAAAAGTCATCGTACCGCTACTCGTATTATAATCAGAACCGGAAACGCTACTTGCATCTTCATTTATCGCCCAATCAATTGTAACGGTTTTCCCTGCTCTTTTTGATAAATCGACGTCAATGTATGTATAAGACGCTTCATCACGACTTGAAGAATTTGTACTAAACGTAACACTTGGCGGATCGTCATCATCGGTAATTGTATACGTGTGCTGATTCGTCCCCAACGAAAGTCCGCCTGAAGCACCATAAATATCGATGATGACTGTTTCATCTTCTTCATCACGAGTATCATCCACAACGGTAAAGTCGATGGTGGTTGTTAAATCCCCTGCATTAATTGTAGCCGTTCCATTTGATAATGTAACATCATAATAGCTGGTTGGATAGTTCTTTGCGGTAGAAGAGGCATTGAGCGTATAATTTACAGTAACGTTGCTTCCGTGTGTTGTATCTAATGTCAGCGTAATGGAGGCAGAGGTTGATCCCTCCGAACCGGATGTAGCGGCAGAAGAAAAACCGATAGTAGAAGCACCATATAACGTGCCTGTTAACAGAGCGGCAATTCCAATAAAGGTAATACGTTTCATATTATTCTTCAAAAGTTTAGAGAGTGAATCCGATTGTTATGAAGCCGTCTACCCAACTTGAGAACCCAAGATTATTCTCCGCAGAATCTTTCACGTTAATCGCAGACGTTGATCGGATGCCGAACCGAAGATCCACGGCATTCCGTATGGCAAAACCATAAGAGTTTTCTGCAATAAATCCAAAAGAACCACCAATCATTCCTGTACCAAATTTTACTTTTCCGGGTCCCGCAGGAAATGAAATTATTCCGAGGACAGATGCTCCGGTGTATTTCCCTCCAATGGGCAAATAGTTTTCGAAGTTAAATGACCCGATCTCAGCCCCAAATCGGAAGCGCACGGAACCTAATTGCATTAGAAGTGGAAACTCTATGCTGATTCGATAATCAATTGAAGAATTATACGTCGAGAGAGGATGATTCACAAACCCCGGAGAAGATCCGGTAACCATAATTGAATATCCCATCGTTTTTGCTAAGTCTGCTAATTCCTCTTCAGATAGTTCTTCTTCTCCATATTCTTCT
>CAYLYH010000031.1:10977-24666 GCA_964388155.1 uncultured bacterium
TTCTTCTCCATATTCTTCTTCATAATCTTCCTCATAATACAAACTATCTTCGCCCGCGTATTCACTATCTAATTCATCTTCATAGTATTCATCATCGTAATAGTCGTCTTCCTCGTAATATTCATCCTCTTCGAGATATTCTTCATCGTCAATCACTTCTTCTTCATCATCCCAAAATACTTCAACCGCATCATCTTCTGCATCTTGCGCAATAAGAGTTGATGTTGGATAAGCTATCGCCAAAAATAAAATTATCGGAATAAAAATAGAAGATTTATGTATGTATTTTTGTGATCTCAATTGGATACCTCTGACTTCAAAACGTTTGATTGAACGGAAAAACTCGAAATTCCTTACCTCTAAGTTTAAAGAATGCTTCGTGTAATCTAATGGTTGTCTTCGATATAATGCAACGATTACAAGATTAATATTTCATTTTATTAGTCTTGTTAATTCATACGTAAAAAATACACATTTTTATTAGAAAAGGCAGTAATGGTCAAGATCAAGACTTTCTCTCAATTTCCTTATGTTTTTGATGTTTAACAAACAGAATATCACTGCGGTTAAGCTCAACAATATTCCGACCCGTCAGCACCTACGATTCTCGAAGAAAACAATTGGTTTCTCAAAACTGAACCTTGTAACACAACACTGTTTTCAATCGTACAGTTCGTAATTGTGCACTGACTCATAATTGTTACATTTGGACCAATCGTTGAGTTCTCAATCCGACATCCTGACCCGATATGAACAGGATCAACAATTTTGCAGCCCGAAATATCTTCATGAGATGATTTTAGCAAGGCTCGATTTGTATCCAGAAACGTCGCCGGAACTCCAGTATCGTAATAATCCAATTTTTCGACTTCAAACGGATCTCCGTTTTTCAGCATGACAGCCATCGCATCTGTCAGTTGATATTCACCACCTGTCCGGATGTTTTGCTCAATCAGATACTCTATCGTTTCTTTTAACTTCCGTTCGCTAATAAATGAATACAATCCTGAAATAGCTAAATTTGACGGAGGATCTTTGGGCTTTTCATGCAAAGCGACAACTCGGTTACCCTCTGTTTCCACAATTCCAAACCGCGTTGTGTCATCGACCTCCATTACTGCAATCCGATTGACATCTGAAGAACAAAATGACATGAAATCTGCATGGAATATCGTATCACCAAGCTGGATCAGTACCGGTTCGTCTGAATCTGTCAAACCTTGCAAGACCGCGTGTCCCAATCCTAATCGTTCTTTCTGTACTACAAAATGGAAATCTCCATCAAACGATTTCATATAATTCTGAATTTGACAGCCAAGATGTCCGACGATAAACGTAATGTTCTCAATCCCGTGGGCAAGCAAGGGCTCAACGATAAAATCCAACGTGGGTTTCCCTGCGACAGGGAGTAATGATTTCTGAATATGATGTGTGTGCGGATGCAGACGGGTCCCGTATCCTGCCACAGGAAGAATTGCTTTCATTGTCTTTCCTAACCTGTATTATTTGCCACAGAGCCACCGAGAAAAACAGAGATAACCATGTAAAAGAAGTTAGAGAGACTAAACACCATACAATATTTTATGAGGAGCGATACCTATGCACCTGCGTTCTCTTTTCCGGCTATTCACTACTTACTTTATTTATGATACGTTTTACTTTTAACTTTTTCCACTCGTTTAATCATTTTATCAACGGCGTGATCGATAGATTTCGTTATATTATCCGTGGTTTCTTTTACATTCAAATTTCGTTGAGGGACGGATAAATTGATTTCCGTCGTATACGCATTATTTTCATGGGCTAAGATAATATGGCAATGGGTCGCTCTGTCAAATATTTTATAGATGCGCTGCACTTCAGCGTGGGCATATTCTTTCAGATTTTCAGGTGCGTGAAAATGTCTGGCTGTGAATTCAATCGTCATAACGACTCCTTTGTTTGTGTTTATTAAGATGAATGATACACATCGTTTTCACTTGGAAGATGTACTTCCATGCGGATGAGCTTGTTGGTGGATGCGTTTCATTCGTTCGGGCTGAACGTGTGTATAAATTTGTGTGGAAGACAGGCTACTATGTCCAAGAATATCTTTTACGGCACGGATGTCCGCTCCCCTGTCCATCATGTGAGTTGCGAAAGTATGGCGTAACGTATGTGGTCCCAACCCTTGACCCTCGGCCACCATTCGTATGTACTTTCGAACACTTTGCTGGATGGTATATTTGGATAGACGTTTGTTCTTTGTTGTAACAAACAAAGGGGTGTTGCCGGGTGTAGATTGTAAACAAATTCCTCGCATATTCAGGAAATTCTCTATACTAATTTTTGCATGTATTCCAAATGGAGTCAACCTTTCTTTCCCGCCTTTTCCAATTATTTTCAAAAGGTTTTTCTCAGGATTAAAATCTCCGGTATTTAACTGAGCAAGTTCACTCAACCGAATACCGGTACTGTAAAACAGTTCCAAAATTGCCCGGTCACGTACGCCGTAAAAGGTGTTTTCAGGCGGGATGCTCATGAGTCGATCAATCACTTTAACGTCTAAATATGCCGGCAGAGATTTAAGTGTTTTCGGGGTTTTTACATGGATGGACGGATTGTCCCTAACAATTTCAGCCCGTAAGAGATATTTGAACAGTGACTTCACAGATGCTAATCGCCGCGCAATCGTTTTACTCGTTAAACCTTTTTCAAATTCACTCCCCAAAAAATGCCGAATTAGAAGTTTGTCAATCGTATTAAAATCATCAATATCCCGGCCGGAATACTGATCGCAAAATTTAATAAATAGCAATAAATCGGTTCGATACGCCTGAACAGTATGCAAAGAATAATTGCGTTCTTTCTCGATATACGCTAAAAAATCATTCACGATTTGAAGGGTATAGTCAGACAAGTAAACTCTCCATTGTTATAAGAACAGTTTTCATATCGTTGGGGAAAGGTGCCTTAAAAGAGCATGGTTTGTCCGTCACGGGATGTACAAATTCAAGAGCATGTGCATGCAAAGCATGGCGACCAATATCCTTGAGTATTTTCTTCAGAGGTTGGGATATCTCAGGGATATAACCTTTCACTTTCGATTGACCTCCGGAATATTTATCGTCTCCAAAGATTGGATGTCCCATTGAAGCTGCGTGAACACGGATTTGGTGAGTTCGGCCTGTCTTCGGAAAAAAATAAACCAAGCTAACATATCGAAGCGATTGTTGAACTTCATAAAGAGTGGTTGCGGATCTTCCATCTGTGGAAATTGTATACATTGTCGGATCAGATCGTTTACGCCCGATGGATTTTTCAATCGTTCCTGAAGGTTTTTTCCACTCTCCCCATGTAATGCCTGCATAGGTTTTTTTTACGCGTCTTTGTTCAAATTGTTTCGCAATATGGCTGTGCGCACGATTTGTTTTTGCAACTACCATCAGTCCGGATGTCTCCATATCCAGCCGATGAACAATTCCGGGGCGCATCGGACCATTCACATCCGACAAGTGTTTAAAATGGTACATAAGTGCATGAACTAGCGTCCCGCTACGACGACTGGTTCCGGGATGCACTACCAACTCCGGAGGTTTATTGATGACAATGAATTCCTCATCTTCGTAAATAATATCGATCGGAATGTTCTCAGGTTCAATGGTTTCAATAATCTTGGTTTCTTCGGGTAAAGTAATCGATATCGCATCCGCCTTTTCGATGCGATAACTTGGTTTGGCAAATTCACCATTCACAGTTACACGATGGTTAAGAATATGCTGCTTTATACGTGTTCTGGAGAGTGATTCCAGTTTATCCGAGAGGAATTGATCGAGACGGGTTCCATCCGTCTCTGCAATAAAGGAAAGGGATGTCAAGCAGATTGAGGTGGTGATTCCGGCTTAGGTTGCAGAAAAAATGAGTAGTACAAAAATAACACCATCCCGACGGTAACCGCGGAATCTGCCACGTTGAAAATGTACCAATGGTAAGTGCCAAAAATAAAATCAAAGAAATCGGCAACTTCTCTGAAAATGACACGATCTATCAGATTTCCGATCGCACCACCAAGAATCAGTGCCAATGCGCTGCGCAAAACATACGACGATTTTCTTTCTGTCCATAAATACACAAGCAGAAGGATGGTCATTATAAACGATGCGGCAGTAAAAACGTAGATCCCACCGTTAAAATTGATTCCGAAAGCCATCCCATTATTTGTTACATATGTCAGATGAAAAAAGTCCTGAATTACGGGTATGGATTCATAAATATCCATTTTACTGCGCACCAACACCTTTGTAATTTGATCGAGAACAATCACAAAGGCAGTCATAAACAATACTGTCATACAAGATTCAGCTTTTGTTTTGTTTTGCAATCAACGCATTTAGTCGCATTCGGCACTTCGACCATTCTTTCCTTTGGAATCAGTTCTTCACAAATGGCACAAATACCGAATTCTCCACGATCAATTCGTTCTAATGCATCTTCAAGATTCCTATAATAGGCACTCTCTCGAGCCATGAAAAGATAGCTCTTTTCACGTTCATGAGAATCCGTTCCTGCATCTGCCATATGCATACTGTAAACAGAATCCGGAGACAAACCGGCATCCGAAGAGAAATCATTCCCCATCGATTCCTTTATGTCTGCACTATCCTGCAAAGTCACATCCATTTTCTTTTCGATGATTTTCCGAAATTTATTTAATTCGGCTTTTGTGTATCGTTTTTTAGTTGCCATAATGCACCTCTTTTAGTTTGAAATTCGTTTAATTCCTAAAGTAACAGATTCACCTCTGATATCAAATGTGGTATGATATTCTCCCTCTTCAAATTCAGGGTTCATTGAGACGGTGAGTGTTTCACTGCAAAAGTAATCACGGTGAGCATGAACAGCAAGTTCAATATCCCCGGGGAAATTACCAAATACTTCAATACGATCCTCTACAGCAAAATCTGCTTCCTTTCGCATGATCTGTACCTGACGAATCACATCCCTCACGATTCCTTCCTGTTTCAATTCTTCTGTTAATTTCGTGATTAACGCTATTGTGATTCCTTCATCTGATGCAGACGTCAAGCCTTCTGGAGATTGTTTCTCCACTAAAATATCTTCCCAAGTGATAGTGAAAGTCATCTCATCACCGCGTAGATATATTTCCTGTGATGTTTGCAGTTTCGTAACAATAATTTCACCATCAATACCTGCCAATAGCTTTCGAATTGTTTGTAAATCCTTCCCGTATTTTTGTCCTAAGACCGGAAAATTAGGCTTCACATGGTAATGAATCAACTCAAGAGGGCTGTCGACTGCTTTAATGTATTTGACATTTAATTCGTCTAATATAACTGTTTTATGTTCTTCTATAAAATGAGATAGCTCACTATTTTTAACGTGATACATTAACGTAGAGAGCGGTTGGCGGATTTTTAAGTTCGCCTTATTTCTCGCTGACCTTCCAAGTTCAACCAGCTTTTTTTGAGCATCCATCTGACGCATCAATTTGTCATCAATAAAATGTGGATTAGCCGTAGGATAGTCACAAAGATGTACGCTGTCTTTTACATAATCACCATTCCCTGATTTCAGATTTTGGTACATTTCTTCAGTAACAAACGGGAGCATTGGTGCTAATAGTTTTACGGTATTCATCAGAACATCATATAAAGTTTGGTAAGCTGCCATTTTATCCGAATCATTATCGCTTTTCCAAAATCTCCGTCGATTCCTGCGAATGTACCAATTGGATAAATCTTCCAAAAACCTCTCGACTTTTCGCATGAATTTATCGACTCTGTACTGCGTAAAGGCGTCGTTTGCATCCTGAATCAATTGATGCATTTTTGCACGTATCCATACATCCAGAATGTTCAAATCTTTTTCATCCACTTCAGAAGTTGCCGGGTCGAACCCATCCACGGCAGCATAGGTAGAAAAGAAGGAATATGAATTCCACAACGTGAGAAGTTTCTTCCGAATATCATTTGCCGGTCCATAGCCAAAAAGGAGATTGTGCTCAACATTTTGATTGATGTAAAGCCACCGCATGACATCTACCCCCATTTTCTCGGCAGCTTCGTCAAACCAAATAGCGTTACCCCAAGATTTATGCATATCCCGCCCGGTTTCGTCTTTCACAAGGGCGTGCCCAAGGAGTGTTTTAAACGGAGTTTTCTCCTCTAATAATGCGGACATCGCCAACAGAGAATAAAACCAGTTGCGGAACTGCCCCGGAAAACATTCCGTGATAAACTCTGCCGGAAACCATTTTTCCCAGTAATCTTTATCTGTCGTGTATTTTAGTGTGGAAAACGGAACAATCCCCGCATCAAGCCATGGATTACCAACGTCCAAAATTCTGGTTCCGATCAATCCGGTTTCCGGATGGCGGATTTTTACATGGTCAATCCAGGGACGATGAGGGCTATTTCCGTCAAATTTACTCCAACCTTCCACAGAGAGTTCTTTTAATTCTTCTTTAGAACCAACAACATAAAACGATCCGTCTTCGAATGTCCAAATGGGAAGCGCAAGTCCCCAAAACCGTTTTTTCGAGATCATCCAATCGCCCATATTTTCCAGCCATTCTATCTCACGGTCGTGTCCCCATTCCGGAATCCAATTGATATCTCCGACAACTTTTTTAATTTGGTCACGCCAATCCATGTTGATGTACCACTCGTCCACAATCCTGAAGACGAGTTCATCTCCCGATCGCCAGCAATGCGGATAAATATGCGGATATTTTTCGACGTGAATTAAAATATTTCTTTCCTTTAAATCTTCAATAATTTTGTCTTTGGTACTTTCGTTGGTGGCACTTAATTCTGTGAGCCAACCAAATCCATCGATGAAGCAAGAGCTTTCATCCAAGGGAGCAATATTCACCAAACCCAGTTTTTTACCTATTTTATGGTCGATATCTCCACACCCCGGTGCAATATGGACAATCCCCGTCCCTTCGCCCGCAACCACAATGTCATTACCTATATCATCTTTTCCTCCGTCAATCACTTTATGACATGCCACGCCGTCTTTTTGGAGAACCTCATTGATAAACGGAAATCCGCCCATTGATTTTTGTGCTTCAAAATGGTCGTACGGACCTTCATACTCCCAGCCGATCATCTCAGCACCTTTAAGCGTACTTTCAATGGTATATCCGCCGTGCTCTTTAAAAATTTGCTCGATAGTTTTTAATTTTGGAACACCGTCTACCCATTGCTTTTTTTCTTTAAATTGTTTTTCAAGACGTTGAAACCTGAGATTCTCTTCAGCAAAATAGTACACAGAACCATCTGCGGCACGGAGCTTAACATAATCAAGGTTCTTGTTGACGGCAGCTGCAACATTTGATGTCAGCGTCCAGGGTGTTGTCGTCCAGACTAGCAGATATTCTTTTCCCCTCCCCTTTAGCGGAAACTGCACAAAAATAGAGTCATGTGCCACCAACTTCCGTCCTTCGATAATCTCCATTTGGGAATAGGATGTCCCTGACCGACCTGACCATGGAACAACATCTTTCCCGCGATATATTTTTCCCCGTTCAAATAATTTTTTTAGAAATGCCCAAATCGTATAATTGTTTTCATCGGACATAGTATAGTAGGAGTTTTCCCAGTCCATCCAATAGCCAAGTCTTTTTGACTGTTCCGTCTGGACGCCGGAGTATTTCTGGACGCGTTCTTTACACAGGTTGACAAATTTTTCGATTCCAAACCGTTCCACTTCTCGTTTTGTATGAAAACCCAGTTCTTTTTCAACTTCAATTTCCACCCACAATCCCTGACAATCAAACCCGTTCTGATACCGCAGTTGATGACCGGTCATCGCTTTATATCGTTGGAAAAGATCTTTTAACGTTCTGCCCCAGGCGTGATGCACTCCCATCGGATTATTTGCCGTAATCGGACCATCGATAAAACTCCACTCGGGTTTATCTTTGTTCTGTTCAACCAGTTTTTGAAATGTTTGGTTCTTTTCCCAAAATTCCAAAATCCGGTGTTCCATCTCAACAAAATTTATTTTTGAATTTACTTTTTTAATCGTCATATGTTTAGGAAATGTAATTAAATCTAATTTAATACAAGCAGGAATTTAATTGTAAATTACATCTTTACCAACGAAGTGTTTGGTTAAAATTCCAAGTGTTAGAGTCCGCCACGGCGGATAAATGTTAGAGTATTAAGGTGTTGTTTAGATGATTCACTTCCAGTTCATCATTTTACTCCAAAAATAGAATACTGAGTACAATAATGAGTTTGCAGCTTGCCCGACGGTTTTTTGGCGGGCTTGTCCCGATTTATCGGGAAATTATAGTCAACTGAAAATGATGAGCGGTTTACTCTAAACAAACTGAATTTTTGAAAAGTTCAAATTCTGTGCACCAAAAATACTTTGCGGAAACTCTTGTATGTCTATTATACAATGTTAAGAATTCTCGATGATATTTCGCAGAAAATACATCAGCTTCCACAAAGGTAAATTTATTTCAGCAATAGCAACTTCTGTGTAGATGTGTGACTCCCTTGCACCAGTTTGCAAAAATAAACACCGGCAGGAATATTATCCGCTCCACATTTCAATTGATTCACTCTGTGAAATAAATCGGCGATTTAGCTTTGCTATTTCACGGGGTAAACACTCCGACATTTCCACTAAAGGCAGGCTACTTTCGACTTTTGACTTTTGACTCAATCATCTCCCGTAAAAAGGACGGGATTTTAGCTACGCTTCAACATTATCAATTATCCATTATCAAATATCCACTATCCTAATGTAATTTCTGTTATTAAATATTCCCCCTAATGAAGAAATGCCTACAAACAAACTATTCTCCTGAGCAGCTGATAGAAAACGCTAACGCGCTACTTTCAGAGTCTGCAAATCAACAAATCCATGATTTTTTTAAATTGGGACACCGGACTGAGATCAATCAATTATTTTCCGATCCTGAGCAGAAAAATACTTGGCTGACTCTTTTAGTGCAGCTCATCCGTCAATCCGGATACCATACTGGGCAAGTATTTCTGCAACGGGCATACACGTATGCTGATAAACCCGTTTTTCAGGTTATACATGATCAAGCTATCACTCCTGTATCCTATGGTGATGCGTGGAAGCAAATCCAACACATCGCAAATGCGCTAATTACTCTGACCAAAAAAAGCGATCAACCTGTCATCGGAATCTTTACTCCGAATTCCCTCGAGGGTGCTCTGATTGACCTCGCTTGTTTATCCTTCGGCTTTCGGGTGGTGCCAATTCCTGCAAATGCTACATTGCATTATCTGGATTTCATCATAAACCACGCCGGTATTACAGATTTATTTATCGGAGGTGAAACACCTTCTTCCCTCTTCATTCAACTTCCGGCGGATGTCTCATTAATCTCGGTAATTCTCTTGCCGAATGCAACGGTATCAGATGAATCTTACCTTCTCTGGGATGCCTTTCTTGCTCAACGTTCTTCGCGTAATAAACCACAACTTAAAGACCGCCTAAACCGGACAGAAATGGATGAGATTGCAACTATCATGTATACGTCAGGGACAACAGCAAACCCCAAAGGAATTGTGTTCACGCAGACGAATCTAATCTCCAAACGATTTGCCCGTGCACTGGCAATCCCTGATATGAGTTCTGATGATACGTTACTTGCCTTTCTCCCCCTTTACCACACCTTCGGTAGATACTTAGAGCTTATGGGATCTGTGTTTCATGGTGCGACGTACACCTTCGCTGAATCCACCATGTTCAAGACGTTATTGAAAGATTTTTCGGTGGCGAAACCCACGGTATTTATCAGCATTCCTAAACGGTGGATTCAAATCCATGAGCAGGTGAGCAACCAAATTCCAATTGACGATGCAAAACCGGAATTGGTGCGGAAAACACTTCACAAACTGACCGGTGGTAACCTTCGAATCGGGCTCTCTGCCGCCGGATATCTTGACCCGGATCTATTTCAATTTTATCACCAACACGGTATCACCCTGCTAAGTGGCTACGGAATGACCGAAGCCACCGGTGGAATTACGATGACTCCGGTGGATGATTATGTGGTGAATTCTGTAGGAAGACCACTCCCAGGAGTGGAATTATCCCTTGGCGAAGATAATGAACTCCTCTTGCGTGGTCCGTACATCTCAAAAGGATATTTCGGAAAAGCCATCACACCTGCCCTGAAAAACGGCTGGTTTCACACCGGCGATATTTTTGAGAAAAAAAACGGACATTATTTCATCCTGGATCGAAAAAAAGAAATTTATAAAAACAGTCGAGGGCAAACTATTTCTCCGCAGCGAATCGAAAATATGTTTCAGGATTTTGAAGCCATCAAATCAGTATTTCTTGTCGGAGATATGAAGGAATATAATACGCTCTTGATTTATCCTGATCATCGGGCAAAATCACTATCTGCTCCCAATAGTAAACCAGATGACATTCGCGAGCTTTTCGGCTCACTTGTGCAATCTGTGAACAGTTTTTTATCTCCGTATGAGCGGATTGTAAACTTTGCAATTATCCGGCGGGATTTTTCCTCAGAACACGGAGAGCTGACATCGAAAAGTACGTATAAACGTAAACAGATCCTCAAGAACTTTTCGGATATTGTCGAGCCGATGTATGAAAAACATTATTTGCCCATCATCCACGATGAAATGGAAATTCGCATCCCGAAATGGCTGATGCGAGAAAAAGGAATTATTTCTACCGATATCACTTGGGACGGGAAATCCATCTCTGCGGGAAAAAGCTCAAACAAACTTACATCTCAACGGCGAGAATCTCATATCAAATTTGGAGATTTTCTTTACGCCGTGCCCAATAATATCACGGATATGGAAGATTTACTCCGATCGCCCGATCTATGGTTGGGTAATCAGGAATTGGTCGATTTTACCGGACAAATCGCGTTTCGTATTTCCAATGATGAATCGACCTCTTCCATTCAACTTCATTCCAAAGGATTCACGTACAACCACCGTCCCATCCCTGCCAAGTTTATCGATGACCTAAAACACGCCTTGCGAAAGCATGTTTACACATTGCGCCATTTGCATCAGGCGGGGTTTGTTCTCATTCAGGATAAACACTACGGAGCTCTCATTGCTCTGAACTATTTGCATCAAACGCTTGAACACGCGAATCGGGAGCTACAATCTCTGGCAGTTAAGCTTCTCATGAGGACACAATCCCACCTAGTGCCGCGTATCCGTGTCAAATCGCTAGAATACCTCCTCCCTCACATCACCGGAGAACTGTTCTTGGAACTGCTGATTAATACGCATAAAATGAGCCCTTCTTCCGAAGCAATCGAAGACATGATTCTTAGCACAGATCTTATCCAAAAAACACATTTTGACGCACTGCTTCAATATCTGGGTTCTCTCCGTCTCAGCAGGGATGAATCGTCCATCCCATCGCATTCGTTTATCCAAATTTTACTCAAAACGGTATCTCAATACGGAAAAATACATCCAACCAGTTATATTTGGGCAAGAGCGGAACTCATTTATTGGCATCAGCCACATTTACCCGAGCTGCTGCAGACAACAGCTTCAGAAGCGTTTGACACGCTGACGCTTGGATTCCGTTCGTGGCTGGGGAAAAATCATCGCTTGGCAATTGACAGAGAAACGGGTGATGAATATACCTGGGAAGATGTCGTTACATTTGATTCAAATGTCGATGAATCACACCACCGGATACTCTTGGAAGCTCTTCGCCAAACACCGCTACTGCGTGAAGCTGTGTTCCTATTTTCAAAAAGACGACTTATTCAACTTGACGATATTCTTCAGCGAGGAATCTGGATCAGTTTTCTGGGAAGCAGCCACGGAAAAAGCGTTTTTCGGATTTTAGCTCAAACTCGTGAGGGAGATGCCTTCAATTTTGTCATCAATGCCAGCGATACTCTGGACGCGTCCTTTATACAGGACGAAATTCGATGGCTTGTCAAAGCGGGTTCTTCGTATCATGGCGATAAGCTGGTCGAAGATTTTGGCGGATATTGGCCGGAATTTAATTTATACACGGAAGAATATATCTCAGGGGAAACCCTGCAGCAATATCTTGTGCGTAATCAAGATGAAATTGCCGAACAAAAGGCAATCGATCGTTGGCAAATGCGCTGGCTACATTTTATTTGGAACGGACTCAAAGCATATTTTGAATTTTACAGGCGGTCAGACCAAACATTAAGCATTGCACATCCATCGCCTGCAAACCTCATCATTCCTGAGTTTGACTACTCTATCGGAACACGTCTCATTTCGATTTCCAATCGCGAATCTGTTCAGGGTACGCAAAACCTGTTCTTTGATCTGTATGAGATATACATACGAAAAACTGAAGCAAACTTCCCGGGGCTTCATCGCATGGCCGATTGGGAAATTGTATTTACAGCTGCGTTGGAAGTCATGACGGTAAAAAAGGGAGTGATTCTTTTAAGAACCCTTATTTCGGAATTGGATACCAATAAAGTAATTAAGAAAAAAGCCGAGATATTGGGATTAACCACCCAACGCATTAAACAGTTTATTGAAGAGATTAATGAAAATGGAGTTCTCACAAAACCGGTGGTATTTGCCTCGTTACGCTATGAGCGCTGGCTGAATCTTAATCCGCATGCCACTATAAAAGCACGTGGTGCCATTTTACAGGAGCTGTATCGCGAATACCGCTTAAAATCCCTCTTAAACGATTACCCTGAAACCCGGATTCGTTTCTTCCGTATGACCTGCTTTAAAGACTCCACGCCGCCGTTGTCGGATAAACTTCTTCAACTCCAAATTCAATTACGTGCAGGGACATTGCAGCTTGTCGATTTGGATGCACAACTTCAATCCGTGATTGAGTCCGGTGAAATTACCGACGATGAGCAGTACTTCCTCACTCGCCTTTTATTTGAGCATTTGGATGCCGCACAGGACGGGGAGCTCATCTCATGGGACCTTGGAGATAAAGGGCGGCTGGATCTTATCTCGATGGTCGAAGATAAACGCGGAGAGATGTACAAAATTCGACCGCCATTTCATCCGAAAGAAATTGCGCGGTTTCATACGATTCTCACTCAGGCAAATTTATCCGGTAGATTTCAACAAAACCACGAATTTCTGTTGATGATAAACCAAAATAATAAACTTGTCGGAGGCATCTACTGGAAAGAATTAAATGCAGAAACGGCGCATATTGAAAAAATTGTGATACGATCATCGTATCGGAAACGCCATTTAAGCATTCAATTACTCGATGAATTTTTCCACCGTTTGCAGAACAGACGCTACACCTATGTTACCGTCGGGTTCTTTCAAGCCGGACTCTTTTATAAACACGGCTTTCTGATCGATAAAAAGTTTGGGGGGCTGGTGAAAACGCTGAACGCAGGGAATTAAGGCTGGAGCATTAAAGAAACGGGGCTATTTCTACAAGATTTTACAAATGACTCTACACTTTATTTACAAATACTCGGCGAATGCGGTATGATTTCTCCAGAGACATGGGTTAAACAATCCATCGAATATGAAAATACTGCAACGCTTGAAGCAACGCTCACCTCCATCATTTACCACAATATCGAAGATACGCTTCAGATAGATAAAGATTAGGATTAGGACTCAGAATATTTGTAAACTGATAGTTTGCTCCTGTCTCCTGTCTCCTGTCTCCTGTCTCCTGTCTCCTGTCTCCTGTCTCCTG
>CAYLYH010000032.1:0-23955 GCA_964388155.1 uncultured bacterium
ATTCGCCGTCCGCCCGCCTGAAAAGCGTTGGCGGACAAGCCGGTGAGTTTATTCGATGGAGCTGTCGCTTCGCTCCAGCTCCATCTGGCGAAACTGTGCCCAGTCTGGGCTGGTTGTGCCGATCGCGCAAACGTTTAGTCCGCAATAATGTAAAACAGGTGCGATAATACCGGCGGTCTCACTCCAAATTTCCTTACCGGTTTCTGCTGCTTTGAAGCGTTCGGGTCCGACTGTGTGAACCGTGACCTTCGGTAGGTTGGGGATTAAGTTGTAAATACGGCTCATGTCCGGGAACCTTGGGAGGGTTTGGTATGGGGTTTTGGCTCGTAAAAAATTGAGGCCGGAACGGTTAATGTGTCCCTCAATATTCACTTTTCCTTCGACGTTTTTTATCTTATCAATAAATAATATTTTATCGATTTTAAGTTCTTTTTTCAGGGCAAGGATTGTTTCCGGAGAAACATGGTCTGCGTCGAATCTTTCAGGCCAAATAACCTTAGTGCCTTCATTTTCAACAATGAAATGACCGTGAATAGACTCGGCAGATTCAGCGTCAATGTCACCGGGAGGATTTGAGAAATATAGAAATTTGAACATATTCATGTGCATGCCCGCCTGGCGGGTTAAGGTGAAACAACTCTTTCTTATTGGTCTCCGGTTTTCAGTCTTCGTGTTCCTGTCTCCTTGTTTCATTTTTTTCTAAAACCAAAAAGCGCCGTGCCCAAACGCACCATCGTACTGCCTTCTTCAATCGCAATTTCATAGTCCGAGCTCATTCCCATAGACAGCTCCATCATTTGCGGATGATTAGACGGTCGCTGGTGATTGAGTTCTTCAAGCAGGTTTCGTAAAGAGATAAATGATGACCTGATTTCTTTTTCAACTGATGTAAGTGGCCCGATTGTCATGAGTCCGCCGACGGTTATATTTTCTTCTTCCAAACACGCCAACATTCCTTCAATGTTTTTCGGGTCAAACCCGGACTTTGCAACTTCTCCGCTGGTGTTAACCTCTAATAAGACAGGGATGTTTGCATTTAAAAGCTTTGCTCTGTTAGAAATTCGCCTTGCAAGTTTTGTGGAATCCACAGAGTCGATCGTGTCAAATAAATCCAAGGTTTTATTGACTTTATTTGATTGTAAGTGCCCAATCATTCTTTTTGTTAGTCCGGGGAGTTTTGGAAGTTGTGGAAACTTGCCTTGTGCTTCCTGGACGCGATTTTCTCCGATATTGATAATACCTGCATTAAATATATTCTCAATAACGGTCGCCGGGTGGGTTTTTGTCACAGCGACAATTGTAACCGGCCGTGAACCGCCACGATGCTTTAAAGTTTCGCTTATTTTGTGTTGTATCTCCGACAGCGTATCTTTTAAGGTCACGTTTTCTCCGTAATAATTCCTTCGATACTTAACTGGTCTGCTGTGATTTCATCTTTTTCTTTTTTGTCCTCATGAACAACCCTTGTGATGGAAGAGATACTTGCGCCTTGGTCAAGTTTGATTAACCTCACACCTTGTGTCACGCGCCCGATTGTTCGAATATCGGCGACCGGCTGCCTCATAAGCACACCTCTGTCTGTGATAACGATAAGGTCATCCTGATCAACCACCTCCATAATCGCCACCATTTTTCCGACTTTATCGGTTGTTCTCATTGTCATGACCCCCTTACCCGCACGCGTTTGAGTCCTGTATTGAATAATGTCCGTTCGTTTACCGTATCCTTTTTCTGTAGCAACAAGGATGGTGCCTTCTCTTTTTACGATAAGCATCCCAACGACCTCGTCTTGTTTTGAGCTGAGCGCTATGCCTTTAACGCCCATCGTTTTGCGACCGCTAGGGCGAATATTGCTTTCGGAGAAACGAATAGATTTCCCTTCTCTTGTTCCCAGTAGGATGTCATTGTCTCCATCGGTGATTTTTGCTTCGATTAATTTATCGTTCTCCCTGATTTCGATGGCATAAATTCCGCCTTTTCTTGGATTTCCATACGCAGAAAGAACTGTTTTCTTTACGATTCCGTTTTGAGTTGCCATTACGATATAATGTTCGTCGTCGAATTCTGTTACACTGACGTATGCTTCTACCTTCTCACCGGGTTCACACCTAATTAGGTTCACAATCGCGCGACCTTTTGCAGCTCTTCCTCCTTGGGGAATGTCATAAACTTTGAGCCAATAACACTTTCCTTTATCCGTAAAGAACAGTAAATAATCGTGCGTGTTTGCGATAAAGAGATGTTCGACAAAATCCTCTTCTCTCGAACCGGCACCCAGAATTCCGCGACCGCCTCGTCGCTGACTTCTGTAGGTGTTTACCGGTGTTCGCTTGATGTATCCGTTATGGGTTACCGTTAGCACCATGTCTTCCTGGGCTATCATGTCTTCTATGGAAAACTCAGCACCAAAGGGTAGGATTTCTGTTTTTCTCTCGTCTCCGTAAAGAGTTTGCACATCATGAAGTTCAGATTTTATAATTTCCATTCGCTGGTTTTTGTTTTCAAGGATGCCCTTCAGGTTCGTAATTACTTTTAGAAGTTCTTTATATTCTTCAACAATTTTCCCAACTTCCAATCCGGTGAGTCTTTGCAGGCGCATATCTAAAATGGCCTGTGTTTGTTTTTCGGACAGGTCAAAGGAGTTCATCAATCCTTCTTTTGCATGCTTGGGGTCTTTGCTTCCGCGAATGACTGCGATGACTTCATCAATATTGTCCAGCGCTATTTTTAATCCTTCAAGAATGTGTGCCCGGGCTTCTGCCTGTTTTAAATCAAACGTGGTTCTTTTAACAATTATTTCGTGTCTAAAATCTATAAAGTGACCTAAAATTTGATTTAGGTTCATCACCCTTGGAATTCCGTTTAACAAAGCCAAGAGGATCATTCCGAATGTTTCCTGCAGTTGGGTGTGTTTGTACAGTTGATTTAGAATTATTTCAGGAATGGCGTCTCTTCTTGTCTCAATAACGACACGGATTCCATCTTTATCAGATTCATCTCGGATGTCCGTAATACCGTCAATTTTTTTATCTCTGGCCAGGTCTGCGATTTTCTCAATTAGGTTTGCTTTATTTACTTGAAAGGGCAGTTCGCTGATAATGATGGTTTCTTTTCCGGATTTCTGTGTTTCTACATACGCCCGGGCACGCACTTTGATTTTTCCTCTTCCGGTGTTATACGCCTCTTTTATGCCTCCCATTCCCATGATGATCCCGCTTGTCGGAAAATCCGGTCCTTTGATGTGCTCCATTAGTTCTTCAGCTGTAATCTCTGGATTGTCTATCTGTGCAATCAACCCGCTAACAACCTCTGTTAAATTGTGGGGGGGGATTTTTGTTGCCATCCCAACCGCAATTCCCTCCGAACCGTTAATGAGGAGGTTTGGAATCATAGATGGCAAAACGGTGGGCTCTTTGAGTGTCTCGTCAAAATTTAACGTCCAGTCAACGGTGTCTTTGTCCAGGTCTTTAAGAAGTTCCCCGCCGATGCGTGTCATTTTTGATTCTGTATATCGCATCGCCGCGGCATTGTCACCATCGATGGAACCGAAATTGCCTTGTCCGTTCACAAGTTCGTATCGCATCGAAAAGCTCTGTGCCATTCTCACAAGAGCGTCATACACTGAAGAGTCACCGTGAGGGTGATACTTACCTAAAACATCACCGACAATACGAGCGGATTTTTTGTAGGGGCGATTCCATTGTGATCCAAGCTCATTCATCCCAAATAAGATTCGGCGATGAACGGGTTTTAGTCCGTCTCTCACGTCCGGTAACGCCCTGGAGACAATCACAGACATGGAATAGTTCAAATAGCTTTCGCGCATCTCTTCAACGATGTCGCGATTGATTGTGTTTTCTCGTGCAATATCCACTTTTTATCCTTTTAATTTTTCTGCTTTTTATACATCCAAATTCACAACAAACTTGGCGTTGGTTTCAATAAACTTCCTTCGTGTTTCCACGTCTGCACCCATCAGGTCCTGAAATGTTTTTGCTGCTTCAGCCGCATCGTCTATGGACACCCGCAAAAGGGTTCGTCTGTCCGGGTCCATGGTCGTTGACCAGAGTTGTTCAGAGTTCATTTCCCCTAAACCCTTATACCTTTGAAGGTCTACTTTTTGTGTTTTGTTTTCACGGCGCATTCGCTCAAGCATGAGATCGCACTCATTGTCATCATAAGCGTATATTTCTTTTTTGCCTTGTTTTACCCTATAAAGCGGGGGTTGTGCCATATAGAGACTTCCGTTGGTAATTACCTCCGGCATTTTTCGAAAGAAAAACGTGAGGAGTAATGTTCGAATATGGCTTCCGTCAACATCTGCATCGGTCATGATGATAATTTTATGATAGCGCAATTTTTCAATATTAAAATCCGAAACCGAGCGTTCACCGTCGTCTTCCCCGCCACCGCCAAACCCGGCACCAAGCGCAGTAATAATCGATTGTATTTCATTGTTAGACAACAGTTTGTCTATCCGTGCTTTTTCCGCATTGATGACTTTTCCCCTCAGTGGCAGGATAGCCTGAAACCGTCTGTCCCTTCCTTGTTTTGCCGTACCACCCGCAGAGTCACCCTCCACCAGGTACAGTTCACAGAGCGACGGATCTCGATTAGAACAATCTGCTAGTTTTCCGGGAAGGGTCGTGCTTCCAAGCGCCGTTTTTCTCCGAATAAGTTCCCGGGCTTTCCGGGCTGCCGAGCGACTTCTGGCTGCCATCAGCGCCTTTTCAATAATTTTTCTCCCTATGGATGGATTTTCTTCAAGAAACACCTGAACGCCTTCATACACAATCGCATCTACAATTCCCTTAACCTCACCATTCCCCAATTTTGTTTTTGTCTGTCCTTCGAATTGGGGTTCAGCTACTTTTATGGAAACAATCGCTGTTAAACCTTCTCTAAAGTCCTCTCCTGAGATTGAAATCTTTTCATTTTTCGTTGTTTTAATCAGGTTGTTTTTCGATGCGTAGTTGTTCATTGCGCGGGTTAGCGCTGACCGAAAACCTGAAAGGTGTGTTCCGCCTTCTATGGTGTTGATATTGTTAACAAAAGTGAGAATGTTTTCCGTGTAGTTTGAGCTGTAGCGCAGCGCAACATCCACCGGGACCTCTGTGTTTTCCTTGTACACGGTAATAATTTTGTCATGGACTGGTTGTTTTCCACCGTCTAAAAACTTTACAAAATCACTTATCCCTCCTTTATATTTATAGACCTCTTTTTTGATGTCCTCTTCGCGTTTGTCTTCGAGGGTTATTTCAAGCCCTTTGTTTAAATAGGCGAGCTCCCGAAGGCGGTCGGATATAATCAGATATTCAAATGTCGTAACTTGAAACAAGTCTGTATCCGGTATAAATGTAATCACCGTACCGGTTTTTTTTGTTTTTCCGACGACTTCAAGTTTTGAATTCACGTTTCCACGAACATAGCTTTGCCGATGGATTTTTCCACCCCTGTGAACCTCGGCAACAAGAGACTCTGATAGCGCATTTACGACCGAGACCCCCACACCGTGAAGTCCTCCGGAGACCTTATAAGAGCCTTTATCAAACTTACCGCCCGCATGAAGAACGGTCATGACCACCTCCAGCGCCGGTTTTTTTTCTTCTTTGTGAATGTCTACCGGTATTCCTCGCCCATTATCTTCGACGGTAACGGATTTGTCCTTATTGATTAACACTGTTATTTTTGTACAATGTCCGGCAAGCGCTTCATCGATACTGTTGTCCACCACTTCATAAACCAAGTGGTGCAACCCTCTTTTTCCAATGTCCCCGATATACATCGCCGGGCGCTTCCTAACGGCTTCCAATCCTTTTAAGACCGTAATTTTTTCTGCACTATATTGTGTTGTTTCTATTTTGTTCGTCATATAAATCGTATTCCTTTTATCGCGTTTTTACCAATTTTTTTATTTAGTTTTCTAAGTATTTCTTTTTTTTGCAACTGAAGTTCTTGTCTCCAGACAGGCGTGGATACTTTTACGGTTAATATTCCGTGTTTCACTTCTGTGGGATCTGCGTTTTTTGCTATTGTCTCTCCTACTATTTCACTCCAGCTGTTTATCGCCGTGCTTTGAGCTACCGCTTTTTCGAGTCCGGTTTTTCTTAAAAAAACCCCTAAAGCACTTTTTAGACTTTGCATTTTTTCTCCAGATGGATACTGGTCTGTTCTTTCTCTGAAAGATTTCCTCTTCGATTTTTCACCTGGATTATGTCTGTCGTTGTCACAATTGTTTGCGCAGATTTTTCCAACAAAGACAGTACCTTTTGTCCCCGTTTAAAATCCAGCTTTGCTAACAAATCATCCAAAAGGAAAATCGGGGCAGCACCTTGCCGTTCTTTCACGTAGTAAAGTTCCGCAAGTTTAATAAGGACCAACGCAAGTTTGTGTTCGCCTTGAGAGGCAAACGAGCGAAGATCTTTTCCGTTCAGTACAAACGCGTATCTATCCCTGTGTGGTCCTGTCCCCGTGTTCGTGTTTATGATATCTTTTCTTCGTTGATTTTTTAATGCGCTGAGAATCTCAGAAATTGCACCGGGGTTTTTACTCTCATATCCCACCTCCAAAAAACTCTCTGATTCTCCATAGTTCTGTACTGCTTCCTTGCAGCAGGTCGAAAAATCGGCTATCATGCTTTTTCGCATTTTCCATACGTGGGTGGCAGCAACGGCCAGAGGTTCTTCCCATGTTTCTATTTCAGAAACACCGGCGCGATTCTCCCTACACAGCTGCAGTGCTGCGTTTCGTTGCTTTAACACTCGCTGAAACGTTACCAATTTCTCTAAATACTCAGGAGAAACGACTGAAAACATCTTATCGAAATACTGCCTTCTGTCCTGAGGTCCGCCTTTTGTAATGGTTTGTTCTTCCGGAGACAATAGCACAACTGGATGTTTACCGACGATTTCTTTCAATCCCTCAATCGGAACATCGTTGACAAACATTTTTCTTTTGCCGTCGGATATTTGATTCAACCTGATAAAGTCCGTTTTATCATCAACCTTAAATGTCCCGTTAATTTTGAAACTGTCCTGACCATACTGCAGAAGGTCTTTTCTTCTGTTCGTGCGGAAACTTCTCCCGATAGAAAGAAGATGAATTGCTTCAATAATCGCGGTTTTACCTGAGCCGTTTTCTCCCCAAAGAATGTTTAAACCGGGCGTAAACTCAAATGTTGCGTGGTGATGGTTTCGAAAACACATAAGTTCAATTTTCCTAATAGACATGGTTACCGGGCGCTAGAAAAAAGAAAGCTGGTTTCTACAAAAAACGGCGGACGAATGTTTTAGTCGTTTAATCTGATGGGCATCAATAACATCGTAAGGTCAACGTTTTCATCCACGGTCTTAGGAAAAAACAGGGCAGCGCTGATTGATGTTTTTAACTTAATGGTTGCTTCGTCGCTATCTATGTGAGCCAAAAGATCTTTTAGGTATGCAGCGTTGTATCCGATTGTAATATCTTCACCTTTGTATTCTCCGGACAATGTTTCTTGGGCTTTGGAGGCTTTTTCAGGATCTTCTGTAGTAATAATGCTTTTATCCTGACTTAAACGCAGGGCAATTTGATGTGTCGATTTATTGGAAAAAATAGAGACCCGGCGAACAGCCCCGAGTAGGTTTTTAACCGATGTGGAAAATGATTTTTCGTTATCTGTCGGTATCACACTCTCGTAATCAGGAAATCTTTCATCAATCACCCTGGTATACACCGTGTCTTTTTCAATGGAGACCGTCAGATGGTTTTCCGCCATCCAAAATTGAATTGTGTCTTTGGTTCCCAATAATGTTCTTACAAGACTCAAAAACTTTCGAGGAATAATGACATCTCCTTTAAATTCGCCACTTTTATAGTCTTCTTTTATATATCTGACCAACCGATGTCCATCCGTAGCCACAGCGGTTAAACTGTCGTCGCCGACTCTAAAAAATACGCCGGTGAGCGAGGGCTTTAGCTCATCCTTGCTGACGGCAAACAACGTTTTATCAATGATGGATTGCATTGCATCTTGTTCAATTGCAAAAACCTGACGGTTGTCCACATCGGGAGCAGCCGGGAACTCCTCAGCCGGCTTTGCTTTTAGGTCATATGTCCCTGTATCTGTAATTAATTCCACGTTGAGTTCCGGATCCATTGCAATTCCGATTCGACACTCCGGTAATTCATTGGTAATATCTATCAGTGTTTGAATTGGGATTGCAGCCGTACCTGTTTCTTCGATACTGGCGGGTAAATCAATCACGATTGTAATTTCAAGATCTGTGCTACGTAAAATTGTTTGTTCTTCAGTAACTTGAAATAACACACAGTTCAGTATAGGAAGCGTTGATCTGGCGGGGGTTGCTTTAGATAGTTTTTGGAGCGCGGATTGAAGTTCTGATTTGGATGTGGAAAGCCTCATAAAATCCCTTGAAATATTTTTTGTTTCTAAGTGTGGTAATCCCTAGTAAATAGGCTTACAATGTTATGAATTTCACGAACATTTCACAAGTGTTTTTATGAAGATAAATTAACTAATTATATATATATATTAAATATGGTTATAAATATCTTTTATTTATATATCGTGTGGATTCTGTGAATACATTCAACGATTTTTTTGGGAAAGTAATTGATAAAAAGAACAAACAGGCTGTATTACTTAAAGCTGTTCTTTATGTGGGTAATTCACCATGAGGTGTGGATAACTTTTGATTACAAAAAACGAATCATTGAAAACAATGAAAATAATAATAAAAATCTATTTCTGTGGATAAGTTTTGTATGAGTATGTGGCTAAGTTCTATGAAACGCAGCAAAAGAATAGATTGCCGGTAAGCGGTGAGTTGTGAGGGATATCTTGTTCCCCTATTCCCAAAGTAAAGAGTCGCCTGATTCCCTGCCGCCAACTGCCTTTTGACTCTGTGGTTACTCAGCCAACAACGCTAACCACAGATACTGAGCAGTGAGTGACGTTATTCAGATGCTATTTTAATGTAAAATAACGTTTTGGATTCCGCCATCCAATCTTCGAACCACAACATCTTTTTTCGGTTCAACGCCATTTCTTCAATCTCCGGCCAATGTGTTTCAAGATTCGGTTTGCCGCCCTTGCGAATATCTCCGAGCCACAAAAGATGGTAGCCATAAGACGTTTCTATTGGCGGACTACATTCATGAGGAGAGAGTTTGTAGATAACTTCAGAAATTTTTTGAATAGGATATGTTGAAGGATCAATCCACCCAAGGTTTCCCCCGGTGTTTTTTGTGGATTCATCTGTCGAGTAACGCGCAGTGAACCGTTCAAAATCTACAAGAGACAGAATGGAGTCTTTTAAAGAGGACGCAAAATTCCACGCCCTGCTTTTATCGGCAGTTGTGATTTCAGGGGAAATTAGTATGTGTCGGACATGAATTTTCTCTCCTTGTTTCTCAATGTTTTCAATTAAATGGTATCCGAATTCTGTTTCAACGATTTCGCTCAGTTCACCGTTCTTCAAATTGAACGCAGTGGATTCAAAAACAGGAACAAGGGTACCGCGACGGACAAACCCTAAATCCCCTCCGCGGTTTGCAGAGCCGGGATCTTGAGAGAATTGCTTTGCAACAGTTGAAAAATCAGCCCCGGAAAGAAGCTCTGTGTGGAGACTATCTAAAAGATGATACGCAATATTTTTACTTATTTCTCCCGGCTGTATCGGAAGCAGAAGATGGTTGAGTTTGATTAATGTCGGAAAAAGAGGAAGACTGTCGCGATAGGTTTCAAAAAAACCATATATCTCATTACGCGATACGGAGATAGAAGACAGGAGAGAATATTGATACTGCTCCGTAATCATTTTATCACGCATATCAAACCAATATTCCCTTCGAAAGGATTTCAAAGACTGTCCCAATGCTTCTTCCGCATTTTCTTCGCTTCCTGATTGCGCGATAAAATTATCAACTTGCCGGGTGAGTGCTTTATCAATATCTTTATCATCAACAACAACAGAATCCAATTCTGCCATTTCCAAAATGATTTTTTGCTCAACGAGAGACCGAAGAATCTCTTTCTGTAATTTTTGAGTTCTTTCCGGGAATTCTGTCGGATTAAACCGTTGTTTTGCAGCCGTCATGGCGACCATTTGAGACAGATCGCTTTTCAGGATGATATTATCACCGACAATGGCAGCAACCCCCTCTATGACGGGTGTATTGCTCTGCGAAGTCAAGAAGGAAGTACATAAAACAACCCAAAGCAACCTCATCGTTTTTTTTCTAAAACAGTACGTCATTGAACATTCTCCAAATTAATTTTAATAAAAGTTTTTGAGCGCAAACTATCTAATATCTCCACCCTCTTTTGTGCAAATTGTTGGTTCAAAAGGCGTTGATAAATTTCATCATACACCTCTTCTAAGCCGACTTGAGAACCCTTTTTAAAGCGTTCCAAGACCTCGACAACATGAAATCCGTATTCAGTTTTAATCGGACCTAACACACGAGATCTTGTTTTAAAAATCGCATTATCAAGGGAAGAAACAAGTTGCCCCTTTTTTACGGTTAATACATCTACGACATACGATGAAAAAAGTTCTTTTCTTTCTTCTCCCGAAGACGAGGACTTTAGTCTCTTTTTAACTTGGTGGGCAACCTTTTTATCTTGAAGAAAAAAATGATAAACACGCGCTTCTTGTGTGTCGCGAATGAAACCAGGGAGATGTGTTTTATAATATCGACGAACGTTATCTGTTGTAACCGACTGTCCCTGCGCTAAAGCCATGGACAAATACGTATCACCGATTTGGAATCGCCGAAACTGCTCAACGGTGGACAAGAGTTTTGTATCTTCATCAAAATCATTTTTCAACCCAACCTGGTATAAAAGTTCTTCGTCAACCCACAAAGACACAATCTTCGCAAGCGTTGTAGATCCCGGAGGATATTGTTCCAATAGCGCGCGCCCCTCGTCACACGTCAGCACAGATGTATTCACACGAGCCAAAACACACTCGTTGTCGGGTGGTGTTTTTTTAGAGCATCCACAAAGACCAAACACAACCAACCCCGTCAAAAGTAGAATCTGTTTAATGATTTTCATCTTAAAAGTTACTCACAATCTATGACGGAAAACAATTTGACAAATTCATGAGCTACTTCTAATGACATCGAGATTGAAATCGTGGAAATATGGATTTGTATCTTATTTTGTTTTGTGTCTGTTAGTCGATAAGGACAACCCATAAGCCCAAGAGCGTCACGAACAGCGGAAAACATGTCTGAAAAAGAGTCAAAAGGAAGGCTGTCTGTGAGTGAAACGACCACCTCTTTTTTGTCGATGGAAACCGAAGAAACACTTGAACCCATTAAACATATGCGCAGCCGAACAGAGGAAAACAACCGGTCTGTCGCGGAGGGGAGCGAACCAAATCGATCGAGGAGCTCATCATGTGTGTCATTGAGAGTGCGGATGTCGTGGCAGTCGGACAATCGCTGGTAAAAATACAACCGATCTTGAACCAGAGGAACAAAATTAGGCTCCAAAAGCGTTTTTGTAAAAAACACAATTACAGGAACACGAGGCGCTGCTTTTTGACGTCCGGTTTGTTCTTCTACAGCCTCTTCCAGCAGTTTACAATAAAGGTCAAACCCAACCCTTGCCATGTGCCCGCTTTGCTTCAACCCAAAGAGGTTTCCAGCCCCTCGTATTTCAAGGTCTCTCACAGAGATATTGTAGCCCGACCCCAGGGATGTGTGATATTCTATCGCTTTTAATCGCCGATGAGCGTCCGCTGAAAGTTGTTTATTTTTCGGAAGGCAGAGATAGCAATATGCTTGCCGAGGGCTTCTTCCGACGCGCCCCCGAATTTGGTAGAGCTGAGACAAACCAAAGTTTTGAGCATGGTTAATGATAATCGTGTTAGCATTTGATACATCCAGCCCGGATTCGATAATTGTAGTACAAAGTAAAATGTCAATTTTTCCGGAGAAAAAAGCAAGGACAACCCGCTCCAGTTCTTTGTTTGACATTTGTCCGTGAGCGATCGCGACCGAAGCACCTGGAAAACGGTTAGATAACTCCTCGGAATAAAAAGGAAGAGAAAGGACGTCATTGTGTAAGAAATAGATTTGTCCACCACGCAATAATTCAGAGGAAACAACTTTCTCAATGGATGCCCAATTGAAATACTGTACAGTCGTGTGAATGGGTTTGCGTGCTTTGGGCGGCGTGTTAATGACGCTTAAATCCCGTATTCCGATCAGCGATTGCTGAAGCGTTCTCGGGATGGGTGTTGCCGTTAACGTTAAGACATCTACAGACGCGCGGAGATTACGCAAACGTTCTTTGTGTTTAACCCCGAAACGATGTTCCTCATCAATAATTAAAAGCCCAAGGTTTGGAAACCGAACGTCATTCGACAACAATCGATGTGTTCCAATCACAATGTCCAGATCGCCGCTCATCATTTTTTCAAGAATTCGCTGTTGCTCCGATTTTGTTCGAAATCGCGATAACAGCTCAACGTGAATTCCTACATGCGTTAATCGATCTTTAAATGTAATGTAATGTTGATCAGCCAAGATGGTGGTAGGAGACAAAAAGAGAACTTTTTTACCGCTAATTATCGCTTTTACAGCAGCACGAAGAGCCACTTCGGTTTTCCCAAACCCCACATCTCCGCAAACCAACCTATCCATCGGCTTGCTTTTCTCCATGTCAGCGTTAACTGCAGAAATTGAGTTTTGTTGATCTTTCGTCTCTTTGTATGGAAACCCATCAACCACAGCGGAGTAAATATCGTCGTTTTTATTGTAAACAAATCCACGTGGTTTGTTCTTTTCTGCATACTGAAGAACAAGAGACTTTATGACCTCGGAGGCAGAAGCCACCACCCGACGTTTCTCCCCCTTCCATTTGGGAGACCCCAAAGAAGAAATAAGTTCACTCCCCTCTTCTTTGCCCACATACCGATGAACTCGGTTAAATTTTTCTAATGGAACATGGACGGCTGCACCATCAGCATATTCGATTTTAATACACTCTTGTTCTCGAGCTTTTGATTGAATAACAGACAGCCCCCGGTAGCGCCCAATTCCATAATCGCGATGGACCAACAAGTCCCCCCAAGAAAGTGACAACAGCGAAGAGAGAGGTTGTTGTGCTAAGGATTCCGTTTCCCAGCGCGATTCGACTATCAAAGGAGCACTTAACAGCTCACTTCCCGACAAACAGACGTTATTGCCAAAAACGAACCCTTCACGCAAACCACCAGAGACAAACTCAACAGAAATCGGAATCTTGTTTTTTATGCGCTGCAAGTGTGTCTCATTATCTATAAAAACAAACACAGAATTATTGAGGGCGGGGGTCTCTTTTTTAAGTTCTTCTAGTAGTTGATGAGAACTTCTGCTTGTTAATGTACAAACACCCTTGGGTGTTGTTTTTTGTTTGTGGGGGTTAATTTGCCACAAGGGACCGTCTTCTTTAATTGTATACTTAGATACATTACTGTCTAAAAGAGAAAGAAAAGAAAAAGAACCCCCGTTGTTGTTACTTAAAAAGCTCGGTGGCATAATTTCGATTTGATGAATTTCTTTTATGCGTCGCTGAGACACTGGATTGTACAGCCTGAGAGACTCCACCGATGACCCAAAAAACTCAATACGCACCGGATATTTTGAATAGTGCAAAAACACATCCAATATTCCACCTCGGACGGAGTAGGTGTTTGGTGTTTGTGTTTTGTCAACACGTTCGTATCCCCATTCGTCCAATGCGCCGACAAGCCCCCCCCTGTTTAAAGCCCTACCAACAATAGGATGAAAAGACGTTCGTTGGTTATCAACGAGTATATCTTCTCTTTCAATCGCCGTTTTTGTCGTGATAAGCAAACCACTAACGTTCGGAAGTTTATTAATGGCCTCATGACGATATCGATCCACCACCGATGTAAACCCGGGAACATCCGAACTCGACTTCCGGTGTTCGGGTAAGAAAAACACCTTTTTTCCGAACAAAGAAAAAGACGAATGATAGAGTCTTTCTGCAGACTCTAGCGAATCACAAATTGCAACAGCAGGCCGGTGTTGAGCCAATAAACACATGAGGACACTCGCACCTGATAGAGTAAGGCCGTCGTGTTTCCCGGACAAGCATTTTGGAGACAAAGACGAAGAAGGGCCCAGAAAAAAGTGATGATAAAAATCACAAAAATCAAGAGGGACAGTTTCACGTGAAACCATTAGGTGTGTTTTGCCAAATAAACAGAAAGAACGGAAATGTCCGAAGGAGTAACGCCGGAAATCCGCATGGCTTGCCCAAGGGTTTCGGGGCGGACAAAGAGGAGTTTTTCCCTGCCCTCGTTCGAAAGGCTGGAGACAGAGGAATAATCCAAAGACGCTGGAATTGTATAGCTCTCTTGTTTCTTCATTTGATGAACTTGTTTCTTTTGCCTTTCGATATATCCTGAATATTTTATAATTGTCTCAACTTCAGAAACAATTTCATCCTTAAAAACACCAGCAATAGCCACGTCTATTGTGGGACGAAAAAACCGACGTGGGAAACCGTGAATAGAAACCCCAGGTCGTTTTAAAACTTTTTTTGCCGGCATGTTCTGATTGATGCTTGTTTGACTGAGCTTTAAGAGAATGTGATTAATTTCAGACGGGGAAACAGAGTGGTTAAACTCACGAAGGAGCGAGTCTGTTGCGTCTATCTTTTTTCCAATGAAGTCCAAGTGTTTATTTGAAAGCACACCCAACCGGGACGCATGTTTTATTAAACGCCTGTCTGCATTCGAGTACCGCAACAGAAGACGAAACTCAGCACGTGACGTAAACATACGATAGGGCTCAAGTGTGTCTTTGGTAATTAAGTCATCAACAAGAACACCCAGATAAGCTTCATCACGAGCAAGTGTAAGCTTTTGTTTCTCTTGAATGTCCATACTCGCATTAATTCCGGCAAGAAGTCCCTGGGCGGCCGCTTCTTCATACCCGGATGTTCCGCTTATTTGTCCCGCGAAGTATAATCCGGATATATTTTTTGATTCCAGAGTTGCGTGAAGTTGTGCCGGTGGAAAAAAATCATACTCAATGGCGTAGCCGGGACGGAAAAAGCGCGCGTTCTCAAACCCCGAAACCGTACGCAGTGATCGGATCTGAACATCTTCGGGAAGGCTGGTAGAAAATCCATTTAAATAGATTTGATCTGAGTTTTTCCATTCCGGCTCTAAAAAAAGAAGGTGTGAGTCGTGATGAGAAAACCGGTGAATTTTATCTTCAATCGACGGGCAGTATCTTGGTCCGGCACCGCGCACATCTCCAGAAAAAAGAGGAGAGCGCTCAAAGTTGTCTTGAATAATTTTATGACAGAGGGAGCCTGTTTTTACGTAATGACAAGGAATGTTTGGTGGGGTAAAGTTTCGGGTTAAATACGAAAACGGCGCAGGATTTTCATCGCCGTATGACGGAGTTGTTTTTGACCAGTCAATTGTTTTTGCATCAACCCGAGGTGGTGTACCGGTTTTTAGTCTTCCTGAGATAAAGCCGCGAGCGATGAGGTTTTCTGTGATCCCGACGGATTCCGGCTCCCCCATCCGCCCTGCATTTATTTTTCTTTCTCCGACGTGGACCAACCCATTTAAAAATGTACCGAATGTTAAAATAAGTTGACGACAAAATACAGTAGAGCCGTCCCGTAACACCGCTCCATAAACTCGAGAACCCCGTTCAGCGACATCGACAATCTCTCCGGAAAAAACAAAAAGATTAGGCAGTTTCGACAAGGCAAGCCGAATCGTGTGTTCATACTTCCTTTTGTCAATTTGCGCGCGGGGCGACCAAACGGAACGCCCCTTAGTGCGGTTTAACATCTTGAATTGAAGACCGGAAAGATCTGCAACGCGCGGCATAAGGCCACCAAGAACATCAAGCTCTCGAACAATTTGCCCTTTTGCCAAACCGCCGATTGCAGGATTGCAGGACATTCGGGCAACCGCGTTTTTATCGAGAGTGATGAGAGCAGTTTTTAATCCAAGGACAGCTGAAATATGAGCAGCTTCGACGCCGGCGTGCCCACCGCCCGCTACAATAATATCGTAGTGATTAGAGGGGTGTTTCACGTGAAACTATTTACCAACGCAAAACGTCCCAAAAACATTATCAAGAATGTCGTCCGGGGTTGTTTTTCCAAGAACAACATCCAATGCGTTAAGTGCGCTCCGAAGCTCAAAAGAACCAAGCTCTAATTCAGAATTATCGCCCGATAAAAGACGGTGAGCGGCAACGATCGCTTCGTAACATTTTTTAATGGAATGAAATTGCCGGGCGGTTGTTAGTGCAAGGAGCCTTGTGGAAACCTCTTCGGTGCCAAAGTGAGAGCGGAGAGAGGATTTTAAATTTTTTATTCCGGCACCGGTTAATGCAGAAACACATTGGACATCGTCGTTCAAGACAGTTGGTCGTTTTATGTCTGCTTTATTATAAACAGAGATATACGGACAAGACAAGGATCTTATCAACGCCGGGTTTATCTCTGTGTCTGGGTCTATCACGATCAACGCAAGGTCGGCCCTGGATAGAAGTTTTTTTGTGCGGTGTACGCCCTCCATCTCGACACTGTCTTTAGAAGATCGGAGACCGGCAGTGTCCATTATTCGAAGGGGAATACCGCCGAGATTCAGCCGAACTTCGATACTGTCACGGGTCGTTCCCGGGGATGGAGCTGTAATCGCCCTATTAGATTCACTAAGCGCATTAAGTAGAGTAGATTTCCCGACGTTGGGTTCTCCCGCAATAACGACAAGCGCACCGTCGGTTAATAGTTTACCGATTTTGTAGGAATCACGTAATGTCTTCAACGTAGAGAGAACGCCAGGAAACATTTTGTTCAGTTTGGTAAAATAATCTTTCGGTAAGTCTTCTTCAGAAACATCCAACACATATTCCACATGAGATAAGAGATCTATAATGTTGTTTTGGATAAACTTAAATTGCTCCGATAGTTTACCTCTCAACACGTTGTGGTTTAGTGCCACTGCTTCAATTGACTGAGCATGAATAACCCCAGAGACGGATTCCGATTGGATGAGGTCAATTTTTCCATTTAAAAAAGCACGGAGAGTAAACTCCCCCGGGTCGGCAATGCGTGCCCCAAAAGCACAGCAAATATCAACAATCTTTTGAACGAGTAATGGGTTTCCGTGGCAGGAGATTTCCACGACATCTTCACCTGTATATGAGGCGGGGGACCTAAAAAAAGTAACCACACCTTGTTCAAAAGATGGGCCAGACTTATAATAAAGAGACAAAAGAACAGCCCGCCGGTCTTGAGGGACGGGGTGTTTTGTCAGTCGGGAAGTAATCGTAACTGCATCGGGTCCGCTGAGACGAATGACAGAAATCCCACCAACCCCAAATGGTGTTGCGGGGGCAACAATAGTATCTTCTGGGCTCATTTCTTCCGCTTGGATACAGGGGGCGCGGAAGGAGCGTGGGGTGTCAGATATTTTTGTTGTAGAATGGTGAGGATGTTAAAAAGAGTGTAATAAAGGTTTAATCCGGACGGGAATCGATAGAAAATAAACAAAAAGAATACATTCATCATATACATCATGTTTTTTTGTTGGCCCGGCTGTGAGGGGGTCATCTTCTGTTGGAGCAACATGGTAATCGTCATGAGAAGCGGGAGAATATTTATCGGAAATCCGGCAATATGTAAAAGGGTGTCGGGTGCAGACAGGTCTTGTATCCACAGTATAAACGGCGCACCGCGAAGTTCAATTGTTGAACGAAAAACCTGAAACAAAGCAAAAAGAAGCGGCATCTGAATCAACAGAGGAAGACATCCACCCATTGGGTTGACCCCTTTTTCTTTGTAGAGAGCCATGGTTGCTTTGTTAAGTTGTTGGGGGTTGTTTTTGTGTTTTTCTTTAAGGGTGTTGAGAAGAGGTTGAACGTCCTGCATCTTTCGAGTTGATTGGTAGCTCTTCTTTGTAAGGGGGTACACAACAATTTTGACAAGGACAGAAAACAGAACTAAAACTACGCCATAATTAGGAATGACATTGTGCATTGCGACAAGAAGGGCCAGAACACCTTTTGCTATCACCCGGATAAACGACCAGCCAAAATTCATTATTTTTTCAAGCCCAACATCAAGAGCCTTCACACGATCATATTGCAATGGACCCAAATAAAGCGATGTAACAGAGTGGTTAGAAATTTCCTGATGAAGCGCAGCGTTAAACCGTGGGATATTCTCGTCATGAGTGCCGCTTATTGTGGCCGCCGACCCCGGAACACCGGGAATGAGTGCCACTGTAAAATACTTAGATCGAATGGCTACCCAATCAGTTTGTCCAATAAATTTTTTATCTAACGATGTATCCTTTTTCAGTTTTGGCGTATAAAGTTCTTCTCCCTGATAAACATATCCCTTAAAATAAAACACATCATCTTTTAAACTCTTCTCTGTTACTGGCATTCCACCATCCCAAGAGATGGAATAAACGTCCTGTGACAGATGTGGTAAAACTGCAATTAGGTTCGTCTCGACATCAATTTTATACGTATGTGGATAAAATGTTAATACTTTGGTTATTTCTTTCCCATAAACTTGCTGAGAGAAGGATATCGATTGCTGGGTGCGATCGGCATTTATCGTCGTTTTGTGAGGGAGAGAGGAGCTCCAAGCCCCACCAAAAGAGAGTGATTCGCCGTCGATCGAACGTGTTTTAATTAGCAGGTTATTATTGTTGAATTCATTAATAAGCTGGACAGGGTGAGAGTCTGCCATTTTATATTTCACCATCTCAAATGACGAAATTGATCCACCATTCATCGTGCTGATCACAGCAGAATAAAGATCGGTTTTTATATAGAACAGCTTTTCTTTGTTATTGGGCGTTGCTGTGAGTGGCAGTATTGTTTGTTGCTGTGGGTGCTCAGAAGATCGTATTGCATCAGGAGAAGGCAGTGTTGGTGCGGGTTCTTTTTTGGTTGTTGTCGGCTCCGACTCTTTGGGAGGAGAGACAACATCCATATAAAAAGGTGTTAAAATTAAAATAACAGCAATGAGTAAAAAAGCAAGTAGTGTGTTTCTATCCATAATCAATTAACCGGATCATAACCTCCCGGGTGGTAGGGGTGACATTTTGAAATTCGTTTTCCGATTAAGAAAAATGCTTGTAGAGTTGATTTTTTCTTAAGAGCCTGTACAGCATAACAGGAACATGAAGGAGAAAACCTACAGGAGGAGCCAAAAAACTGAGATAGTGTCTGTTGATAAAGTTTTATAACATAGGTAAATAAAAGGCGAATACCTCTATCAACCACACGAAGCAAATCCGGCATTAAGCAGACAAGACCTTTCGCCCTCTTTTGCGACGGCGAGCAAGAATGTTTCGTCCGCCAACGGACGACATTCTATGCCGAAAACCATGTTTGTTTTTTCTTTTACGATTACTGGGTTGAAATGTACGCTTCATTTTTCTCTCCTAATTTAGCCGAGAAAATTACAACACTATCTTCATTTAATCAAAAGAATTTCATTGAAAAAAATCCACAATTCAATTACGGGTGGGATGTCGTTGTTTTTTTTACTATAAAATTAGGTTTTGGAGTACGGAATGAGCTTGTGAATTACCATCAGCTGAAAACAATTTTCCGAAAAGTCAGTGTAAACGACACCTCATTCTTTTGCTCCAATCTTAAATTTTAAAATAATGCATCATATACCCCAACGGAACACAAATAAAACCCCGAAATGATTCTACTGTAGAGAGGGCGGTGCCGCTTTATACTTGCAAGAGCATATAGAAGAAAAAAATATAATATGTAAACCAAAGGTTGTTTTGTATGAAAATAAACCAATAATTTTTAGCACAACAATTATGTGGACAACCTGTGGATAACCTTAAATGACACACGACACCTTCTGGACGCAGACAAAAGATCTGTTGAAATCAACCCTGCCCGACCATGCTTATAATACGTGGTTTGATCCGATAAATTTTATTACAATGAATGAGAACGAAATGGTTTTGGAGGTTCCAAACCAATTTTTTTATGAATGGATTGACAGCCACTACAAAAACACAATTGAATCCATTGTCTCATCAAATTTTAATAAAACCGTAAGAGTAAAATATACAGTTGCTCCGGACCATCAAACTGAAAAAACACCGGCACATGACTACCACGCGGAGCGTGTAGAAAAAACACGAGACCCCAAGACAAAACCCCGATTAAATGAAAAATACACGTTTTCAACGTACATCGAAGGCAGTAACAACCAATTTGCCAAGGCGGCCGCGACAAGTGTCGCAGAAGCTCCGGGACAGAAATCGTTTAATCCGTTAGTCATCTATGGTGGAGTCGGACTCGGGAAAACGCATTTACTTCATGCCATCGGAAATTTTATTATCGAAAAGATACCGAAAAAAAACATTGTATGTGCATCCAGCGAAAAGTTTACACATGATTTTATTTCTAGTATTCAGAAAAACAGAACAATTGAATTTTCGAAGTTTTACCGAAAAGCCGATGTGTTGCTCATTGACGACATTCAGTTTTTTCAAGGAAAAGAACAAACACAAGAACAGTTTTTTCACACGTTCAACGAATTATATCAATCCGGAAAACAAATTGTGTTAACCGCTGACAGATATCCCGGAGAAATGGTGAAACTGCAAGACCGACTGCTTTCGAGGTTTAAGTCGGGAGTCTCTGTTGATATCCAACCTCCGGACTTTGAAACGCGTGTTGCCATCCTAATGGAAAAAGCGGAAATAAATAATATAAATATATCGTACGACATTATAGAGTTTATTGCCACCCACATAAAGAACAATGTGCGCGAACTAGAAAGCACCGTGATTCAATTGTTGGCAAGATCCTCTCTTTTTAATAAAGAGATAGATCTGCCTCTTGTGAAACAAGCGGTAAAAGAGAGGGTCGGAAACAGGCTTCCGTCTGAAATCTCTATAGAAGACATCGTACGCAGGGTTTCTAAAAAAACACACGTCTCAGAATTTGAAATTGTAGGCACAGGGCGGAAAAAACATGTTGCAGAAGCACGTCAGATCGCCATGTATTTATCCAGGGAAATTATGAACACCTCCCTGAACACCGTGGGGTTATATTTTGGCGGCAAGGACCACACAACTATCCTGCACGCTTGCCGTTCGATAGAAAAAAAGACCAAAAAAGATCCTCGAATAAAACAAATTGTTACCACTGTTCAAAATGAATTTAGAAGTATCTTTGAATGAAAAGAACTCAGAAGGCAGGATTCGGGAGTCAGAGATCAACAGACATTTTGGCTCACCTCTCGTCAATGAGCCCACACCAAACAGAATATTCTAGGTAGGGCGAGGATTATGGACAAAACAACGAAACGGGTTTTTTCCGCCTGCCGAGCAGGAACCCCTTTCTAGAATAGACTCAAAAAAAAGGAGAAGACATGGCAACCACAGGTAAATCACTGGGATTAGATAAAATAGGCTTAACGGAAGTAGACAGGGTTATCAGAGACCTTCCGGTAGAAAGCTTGATAGAAGATATTCTATTGCACAAAGAAGGCAAAATGGGGATGAACGGTGCCATTATGGTCGATACCGGACGTTATACCGGGCGATCTCCGAAAGATAAGTATTTTGTTGATGAAGAAACATCCAACAAAAAATTATGGTGGGGGGCCGTAAATGTTAAGCTTGATGAAACTGTTTTCGATGAACTCTATAAAAAAATTATGAATTATTATAACCGCGCCGACGATTCAAACACCTATGTTTTTGACGGATTTGCGGGAGCGGACCCAAAATATAAGTTAAATGTGAGAATGATTGCAAAAAAAGCATGGCAGGTTCATTTTGCTCACAATATGTTTATTCGCCCCGAAAAAGGGGAGCTGAAGGGATTTGAACCCGATTTTACAATTATCAATGCCTCAGATGTGTACAATCGAAAGTTCGAAGAATACGGAATGCATTCAAAAACGTTCATCATTTTTCATTTGGGTAAACGGATAGCCATCATCGGCGGAACAGAATACGGCGGCGAAATGAAAAAAGGAATCTTTTCTGTTTTGAATTACACGTTGCCACTGAAGGGTGTTTTATCCATGCATTGCTCAGCAAACGTCGATAAAAACGGAGAAAATCCTGCAATATTTTTTGGACTTTCGGGAACGGGAAAAACCACACTAAGTACCGACCCGGAAAGACCATTAATCGGGGACGACGAACACGGCTGGTCTGATGACGGTATTTTTAACTTTGAAGGAGGGTGTTACGCAAAAGTCATCGACTTGAACCCCGAGCATGAACCTGATATTTATAATGCGATACGCCACGGAGCATTATTGGAAAACGTTGTTTTTGATGAGCGGACAAGGGTTGTTGATTTTTCAGATCGCTCTAAAACAGAAAACACTCGGGTGTCATATCCGCTGAACTACATCGACAATTCTGTTTTTGGACAAGGAAAACCCTCTATGTCGGGACATCCCAAAACGATTATATTTCTTACCTGTGATGCTTATGGTGTTTTACCTCCTGTGGCAAAATTAACCCCCGAACAGGCGATGTATTACTTTATCAGTGGCTATACCGCAAAAGTGGCAGGAACAGAACGGGGGATTACCGAACCGATTGCGACATTTTCACCCTGTTTTGGCGGACCATTTTTAACCCTACCCCCATTGGTGTACGCTGAATTACTTCGCGAGAAAATGCAAACACATAATGTGCCCTGCTATTTGGTAAATACCGGCTGGGTGGGTGCGAGCGCCAGCTCAGGGGCGAAACGAATCAGCTTGCCCATAACACGACAAATTATTCACAAAATACTGGACGGAACGATAGCGTCGGCAGAATTTGTTGAAGATCAATATTTTGGAGTACAGATTCCAACGCAACTTGGAAACATTGGCGGGGATGTTCTCATTCCAACAAACGCATGGAGAAACCCTGCTGAGTATCACAAAACAGCCAAAAACCTTGTAAAGAAATTTCAAGATAATTTTTCACACTATGAAATTGACGACCCCGATATTTTAAATGCAGGACCAAAAGAGTAAGACGAAAGGGGTAGGTGGGTAGATGAGTAAATGGGTAGATGAGTAGAAGAGAAAAAAACTCACCCATCCACCTACTTCTACACCTTTCTGCTCTTTTTGTGATTTAGCTCACAAAAATAAATTATTTACTTGAAAATAATGCAGGTTCGTCATACTTTACCGCCCGCTGTAGCGTGGGTGCTGAATACTTTTTGCCCCACCTGTGCGTCAACAACCAAGAATTTGGTCAACAAAAGAAGACCAGAAAACAATGAGAGAGGCACCACATAGAACAGATCGCTAACACGATTTTTCTTAAAACGGCAAGAATAAAAACACGAAAAACCTTCGTGTTCTTTGGCGTACTCGACCCTCTTCAGGTGAGCGTGTCATCCGACAGCTCATCACCCATCAAACAACAAACAAAAGGAGTAGACCATGAGACTACTTAAACACACACTTGTATTCACGATTGCAGCAACAATCATGCTGACATTGGGATTTGCCGAAAGCGCAAAACCTGACCTAAAAAAAGTGAACGGAAATATTAATTTACTGGATAAACGTCAAAACCTTCCGCCGCTGGTAACACCGCAGCATATTGATGTGGGAAGAACAGAGGACTTCACCCTTGTTCTTACTGACTCGTATGGTGACGGCTGGGACGGCGCCAACATGGATGTTTTTGTCAATGGAACATTAATTTTTGACGACATCACCGTTGCGGCATCCGAGGATGTTTTCACATTTGCTGTTGATGATGGAGACCTTGTCGAAACGGTTTATACGTCGGGCAGCTATGAGAGCGAACACAGTTATGCCTTCTATGATAATGCGGGTGCTTTTGTGGCTGGAGATGGACCAACACCGGGAGCCGGCATCAGCTTTACAGTCGAGATTAGCGTTGCGGTCTATGGTTGTACAGA
>CAYLYH010000033.1:0-23044 GCA_964388155.1 uncultured bacterium
AATGAAGTATTTTTTGGTATGGAATTAACTGTTGCACTTAATACTTGAATCCAGGTTATTTAGATTTAGTATTAATGACAAATATACCTTGTGGATCAGCAAGCTGGCACCCTATATCTGTCGGAAATGTATGGCAATATGATTATTCTACAAGTAGCGGTGTTTATTTTACACAAAGATATGCAATTACTGACTCATTTAGTATGAATGATATACAATCCTATAGCATAAGGTATGATAGTATTAGTAATGGTAGTATTACTAATACAGTAATTGATACAATTTATATTGATGCTTTTGATAATATAGTATTTATAAATGGGGATATTGATTTCCCACATTTTGAATATTATGTATGTTTTTACTATGTTGGAGATTACTCTTGGGATAGTGGCGTTGAATTTATAAAAGAGGGCTATGATCAAATGCCCGGTCATGAGGGCATTACTACGTCAGTGTTTAATCTCGGATTACATGTGTTTGCAACGGGCGATGAATATGGGTGGAGTAATCTTGAACTTGTCGGAGCAAGAATTGGTGATACAGATTACGGCGTATATACACCGCTTAGCATTAAAGAGAACAATGCTTTTCCTTCAAAATACGCGATAAATGTTTATCCTAATCCATTTAATAACAAAGCTACTTTAAATATTAATACCCCTGTAAGTGAAAATATATCAATATCAATTATTAATATATTAGGTCAGGAAGTATTCCACCACGATGAATCATATTTTAATAAAGGAAATCATATTTTCCAAATTGATAGTAAATCGCTATCATCAGGCCCATATATTGTAATACTAAATTCAAATGAAAAATATTTTTATTCTAAGTTTACACTACTCAAATGAAATATTTGGGTGTATTAAGCGAATTTGCGGGTGGGGTGTGGGGTTGGTGGGGTCTCACTTGAGATTGAAGAAAAAATTAATGTATTTTTTATTTCAGTTAGATGACCCTTAATCCTTTACCTCCCTGCGGCTACACCTGCCACGACTGCCATTTTTTTGGTAAAGGCTGCTCTGGGTGTCAGGAAACCTGCGGAAAGCCGTTTTGGATCGCTGATGAAACGTGGGGTGCCTGTCCGATTTTCGACTGCTGTATTAACAAAAAAGAATTAGAGCATTGCGGACTCTGCCCGGAATTGCCCTGTGAAACATTTCTCACTTTACGCGACCCTGACATGACCGATGAAGTGTTTGAAAAATCATTGGCAGACCGCCAAAAGACTCTGCTATCCCGAGCGGACCGTCCCCCTTATTAAAGGGGGATTTAGGGGGATATTCAAAAGCAGATAAATCAACAGACAATTAAGGCAAACCATAAATGAACGATGAAAAATTAAAAATGATAAACGATATAAATTTTCATGGTATCCCTGAATTCGAAGGATATTCCCCGAAAGAAATGGATACAATACTTTATGATACTTTTGGTAAGAACAGTACAATCCAAATAAATAAGCTGAGTGAATCTGAATATGCTGAAATTCCAATTCTCAATCAAATCAAATATCTGGCAACATTAATCGGAGAAAAAGGTGAATTGAAACTAACAAATGCCGGCTATCTTCCACCAAAAATTGTCAAAGACGTGTATCATCAATGATTCTTAAAAGATGAGATGATTAAACGATTACGACACTATAAGGTGAACAAAGAGAAAGATTTACCGACAATTGAATTAACAAGGATTTTACAGCATTCCCACGGTTAATTGACTTAGTCCTAGAATCTTTATATGCCACTCACAAGGAATCAGCGACAAGTGCATATTCACTCAGAACGTTCGACAGATTTCTTAATTATTTCGGATTGGTCAATCTTGAACGAGAAAGGTGGGAAAGTATATATATATCTAAAACTCCTCTATATGATAAATTAATTACCTGTTTACCGCACGTTCCTCTTTATGGACAGCCAATGGCGTGATTTAAGAGTTCATGGTCTAATAAGCAATCTAACCCGCCAAACACCGGTGGGCAAGTTCAAAACTCTAAAACATTAACACGTTAACACATTAACACTTTAGTTCTTTCCTACTTTATTCGCAGACCTTTATCTTCGTTGATGAATATCCATGCGGCGACTTTGCCTATGTTCATTGATTCCTGAGCATCCCAATATTGAATGCCATGATGGTACTGTGAACTGGTGTCATCTTTCGGAATACCGTCCACAAAATCAATAATATTCTGTACGCGCTCCAGCCATAATTTCATGTTTTCTTCACGTAGGTCCACCCAGCCGGCGTAAGCCCATTTGTCGATTTTCTCCGGTGTGATTTTCAGCGTTTCACGTCCGCGCCTGACCGGGATTTTAACCTGCGGACCGCGTAAAATCTGCTCACCGTCAGGTAGAAGAATTGGCAACCCAATGGAAATAATTTGTGAACGCAATGTTGAATCCGCCCGAATCATTTCGTCCACTTTTTCCGTTAACAGGTGTGGTCCCTGTGCGATGATACACTTCAGATCTCCGCAGGCTTTTTTCAGCAAGTGGGCTTCATACAAAAGTTTGGATAGCCTTGGCGGTCCCAAAATCTCAAATGCCACGCTGGTCGTATTGTGTTTTTCCTGGAGTTTTTCCATTTCATGCAGGGCTTGATGACGCATATATCCGGCGCGGTAAGTCGGCCCCATAATGGAATTATCCAACGCGTTCAAAATGTCATGCCCGGTGCTGTCGCCTAAAATTTCCATGATAACATTCTTAGCAATCTCTTCAGGAGTTACAAATTCCATTTGTCCTGCGGAAGTGATGGTTTCAAACTCTCCCTGTGAAAAAATCCCGTTTTCTCCGGTATCGATATACACCGATTTCAGTGTGTCATTCAAGTCCGTCCATTTTTCGTTACCGGCAAATTCGAAACTGTCTTCCAAGGTAGTTGCATTTCGCGGTGAACAGTCAAATAATTCGATCGGATGTCCGTGTTTACTTATTTCTCCGTATTTGATGCCTTTCCATGCAATCGCGGCGGCTGGTTTTATCTCCTTGCAAATTGGACCACCAGGCGTACGTCCCATTAAGAACAATAGCATCGTATGCGCTCCGGCAAGTGATGTTTTGCTCAGCAAAACGCGGGAGGGGCGTTCTTCGCTGTGAGTATAAGGAATGTTTAACCCCATTCCGCCTGTGCCTGTGGTGCCGATTTTGAGATAAACCCCGGTTTTATGTTTCAGCATACTGGCGTGAAGAATCTGAATATGCCGAATAATCTGAGGAATATAAAGTGTGGTCAGCATTTTTTCCATTTCGGTTTTCAGACTTTCCTGCATTTCACCGCCTACTGTCTCCGCCTCTTTTAGTTCACGGTTCAAGTTGTAATATCCGGTGTAAATATCCTGGTAGGCCAGCGCCGTTGCCGTGTTGACGGTATCGATGATGATATGCGGCTTATGATCGGCGATAATCGTATGCAAAAACGACGCATTCAATCGCTCATCATTAAATGAGTCCATCGTGTCTTCGCGTAATTGCCGGCGATGATCCGGGTTATTCAGCAGTTCGTTTCTGCCCAAATCTTTTAATGCAGTCCGGACAAAAATATTTCCCCACACCGGTGTGAATCGGACATTCGGAGCTTCCTTTTGCATCAGTTCACATGAATCAAGGGCTTCGTGCTCATGCAGAGAAAGAATAATAACCTCACTTGGGTTATGTTCGACTAAACGTCGAAGAATGGCTGTCCCAACCAAGCCCCAGCCGCCTAAAATTAAAATTCTGCGATCTTTGATATCCATTGTTTACTCCAATGTGTTTTTAGTTTTGTTATGAAAATATGCCAACACCCCAAGGGCGATTGAATGAAGTTTTGTGTCAATATTGTCTGATCGTGACAGTAACACAATTGGGGTTTTTGCTCCAAGGATAACTCCGCCCCCGCTTGCGTTGCCGATTCCCATCAAAGCTTTTACCATAAAATTGATTGCCGTAATATTCGGTCCGATGAACACATCCGTTTCGCCGGCAATATTTGAATGGATGCCTTTGCTCATCGCTGCTTTTTTTGATAACGCAACATCGAGTGCAATCGGTCCTTCAATGGTGAACCGGGAATCCTGCCGGTATCGGTTGACAGTATCGCCGGCTGTTTTTGATTCGGGGAGCTTAGCTGTAACTTTTTCCACGAGTGACAACATCGCAATATTTGGTGTCTGAATTTCAAGAGCTTGCGCCATATCCAAGGCGTTAAGGATAATCGAGTCCAACACATTGGATGTCATATTTGGATTTACTCCACCGTCCGTCATAAGCATGTGCCGATTAAAATTCTCAGATTTTACTACCGCGATATGTGATAAAAGCCGATTCGTGCGAATCACGGTTTTGGCGTCCATGACGGCTTTTAACAAGACGGCGGTTTCAATATCTCCCTTCATCAGGATATCGGCTTCACCGCTTGCAATGGCTGAAATTGCATTTTTTGCTGCAACTTCGGGTTTATCGTCCGAAAATATCTTTGGAGTTGCCCACCCGTGTTTTTCCGCTTCATCCAAAACATGAAAAAGGTAGTTTTGTTTTGGATTTACCACCGCGATTGAGACCGGAGAGTAATCAGAAATTTTGGTATAAATGTCGCGGAAGGTTTTCAGCAAGACGGATACTCCTTTGCCATCTCTTCTTTGTTTAACACTCGAAGTGTTGCTTCGGTCAATGCCTCTAATTCAAACGAACCCGGATAAATAAATCTGCGGTCAATGAAAGGTAAATAGTCTGTTAATTGCTGAATCATCCTATCCGAAAATACAACACCTCCGGTGAGAATCAGCCCGTCTGTTTCGCCTTTTTGAATAGCGTAGATTGCCCCGATTTCTTTTGCAATTTGGTAAATCATCGCCCGATAAATTAGGTTTGCTTTCTTGTCGCCTTTTTGGATTTTATCCTCAATTTTACGAATATCGTTCGTCCCGAGATAGCCTTTTAATCCGCTCTCTTTGGATAATTGTAGCTCAACAGTTTTTTTCGAATTATCCAATGATTCCATTAAATCCAGCAATCCTGAAATCGGAAGTGCCCCGGCTCTTTCCACAGAAAACGGACCCATTCCTAATAAAGCATCGTTGACATCGGTAATCTTTCCGCCGATGACAGAGGCAATGGAAAATCCGGTGCCTAAATGCGCAGCAATAAATCGTGTGTTTTTTAGGTCTTTCCCCGTGTCGATAGCGGCTTTCCGCGCACAATACCGAATATTTAACGCATGGCTTCTGCTTTTGCGTTCAATGCCTGGCACACCGGAGATTCGAGCAATGTCGGTCATATCGTCGATGGTTACCGGATCGACGATGAACGCAGGGACGTCCCATTTTTCCTGCAGCTGATCCGCAATGAGTGCCCCAAGATTAGAGGCGTGGTTGGAGTATTTTCCTGAACGATAACTTTCCAGGATGTTCTTGTTAATTTTATATACTCCGGCAGGTATGGGTGCTAAAGGTCCGCCTCGGGAAGCGATCGCATCCAATTTTTGAATAGAATCTAAATAAGAAGAAATAGATTTTATGCGGATTTCCAGCTGGTCGGTGATGACATCAGGAAGAGATTGGTTGGGGTAGGTCACATTGTGTAGCCAAAGAAGCTTACGGTTGTGATAATATCCGATCTCTGTTGAGCCGGATCCCGGATTAATCGCGAGTATAAAGAAAGCGTGGTCTCCGGTTTATCAGATCAAATTGAAAAATGATAACATTTCCAAATTCCTAATCCCTATCTTAATCCTTATCCTTATCCTAATCCACCAACTCCATCCCTCTGCGCAACGCCTGCTCGTTTAATGGGATGAGATGATGATGCCGTTCGGGGAGCACTTTTTTCAACGCCTCAAGAATAGACGAGATTTTGATAATTGGTTTTACCGCCAAAAACGCACCGAGAATTATCATGTTCATCGTACGGGGGTTATTTAGTTTTTTTGCTTCTTCCGCCGCCGGAATTTTGAAAACCTTAGCATCATCTCGAGTGGGCGGATTCATCACATTGTTTGCTTCATAAATGATATTCCCACCGGGTTTTACTGCGGATTCAAATTTATCCATCGAAGGTTGATTCAAAATAATTGTCGTATCAAACTTGTTGATGATCGGAGAGCTGACTTTATCATCGGAGACAACCACAATGCAATTTGCTGTCCCACCGCGCATTTCCGGTCCGTAGCTGGGCATCCAGATCACTTCTTTGTCCTCTACCATCCCGGCGTAGGCAAGCGTCATTCCCATAGATAACACTCCCTGTCCTCCAAATCCTGCAATAATGATTTCTTCATTCATGCTATTTTTCCTCCTTTGGTGGGACTTTTATATCGCCAAGTTGATAAAAATCAAATATCGTATCATCCAGCCATTTATTTGATTCTTCCGGGGTCATTTTCCAGCCTGAAGGACAATTAGAGACCACTTCGACCAAACAGGTACCGCCTTTGTCGTCAATCTGATATTGAAGGGCTTTTTTAATGGCTTTCTTTGCTTTACGAACTGCTTTGGCACTGTTCACCGCTTGCCTCGTGATGTAATATGCTCCCGGCAATAATGCGAGCATTTCGGCAATTTTTATGGCGTGCCCCATCAGATCAACATCTCGACCATCCGGGCTGGTAGATGTTTTCACACCCTCAAGGGTGGTTGGAGCCATCTGTCCGCCGGTCATTCCGTAAATACCATTATTGATAAACACGATGAGAAATTTCTCTCCGCGGTTTACAGCATGGATGGTTTCTCCCGTCCCGATTGCAGCCAGATCGCCGTCACCTTGATAGGTGAAAATAATTTTATCGGGAAAGACTCGTTTAATTCCGGTAGCACAGGCGGTGGCACGACCATGTGCTGCCTGCTGTGTATCCACGTTTAAATAATTGTACGCCAACACCGAACATCCGACCGGGGCAATCCCGATTGTGCGATCCATAACGCCCAGTTCTTCGATTGCTTCCATGATGAGGCGGTGAACCACACCGTGCCCGCATCCCGGGCAATAATGATTGGGCGCATCATGGAGTAATTCCGTCCGTTCCCAGACTTTGTTCATGGATTCTAAGTAATTTACTTTACTCATACTATTCTTTCTTATTTTTGGATTCGTTACTTCAGTAATACCATTTTCATATTTTTAGAAAAAGTATTATCACTTTCAAGAGAATTGGCAGTGATATGGTAAAAATACATTCCGGATGAAACAGGGTTGTCATTTTGATCCGTTCCATCCCATATAATTTTCTTCAATCCTGAATTGAAATTTCTATTAACCAGCGTTTTGATCTCTCTACCTAGAAAATCATATAGTGTAAATTTTACCTTGCTTTCCTCCGGCAAAGCGTAGTAAATGGTTGTAGTTGCATTGAAAGGATTTGGATAATTCGAAATAGAATATGAATTTGGTGTTTGTTCTGAAAGAGTCTTAAATGCTGGAGATCCTCCATAAAGACCTTGATAGCTCAGTGGACCTAATGTTTGATCGGGAGTATAATTAGTCCTGACGCAGTAATGCAGAAGATATGTGTTGTAAGTTCTGCTTCTTGTAAAATTTTCATCAGTATATTGGGTCGTAGAGTTCGGTAGCGTTGCTATAACGCTTTCAGTAATAACTCCTGTATATTGATTTTTTACTTTTCGCCATATTTTGTACTGAACATTTGAGTTTGGATATTGGTCCCAAGTAAAATGTACAGGATCTCCGATAGCACAATCAAATTGAAAATCAGAAACTGTTGTCGGATACCCTGTAAAATGAGCCGTGTAAGTCGTATTGTTATTTGGAGTAAAATCGTATTCTATATCTGTGGTAACGGTTTGTCCGTTTTCTTTCCATTCATTAAAATGATAACCAATGTTGTTTATCGATTGATAATTGATAGCTTTAACTGTTTTATAATCATCTTCCTCAATTTCGGTTGTTACTGGTGCGGGCGTTGATTGACCCTCAACAAGAACATCACCACCCGAAAATTCATTCTCAAAAGTCACTTGCCACAGTTTCTTGTAGCTTGCAGTAAATACTTGTCTATTAGCTGTGCTATTAGTTGTGAGTATAGCATTATAAAATATTTGACTACTCTCATTGACACCTTCATTTTTCCATGCATATAAAAACCACTTATGTCCATTGAAATAATCATTGTCGTAAATGGCTTCGAATATATAAGGTGAACCCCAATGTTTATTATCTATGGATTTTGGTGATGGATAGATTGTACCTTGAATTTTTACATTACCTCCCGTATTCCCTGTGAATTCATTCTCAACTTTAAAATCCCAAACGGGTACTTTTCTTATCAGATGAGTAATATCGCCTTTACCGGTAATATCCTCAATGTTTGAAACAAAAGATATTGAACCTCCTACATTTGGAATATGGTATGCTGAAACAGTCCATTGGCTAGTAAGATAATTATAGCTCTTGAAATCAAAGTACGCGGCATGTTGACTGGCATTTTCTCCTGCCCATGCAATAATATTCCATCCATCTGTACCTGCTAATGCACCACTATATGTGGTGGTCTCCCACATCGCGCCGGAAATACCATCAGGTGAACAAATGTTTTCAAGGTCCCCTCCGCAATAATTCCCTCCATAAGCGCTCGCCATTGCATAAGCCCGACAATTTGATTGTGAATGACCATATCCAGGACAAAAAGGATAGTGAATTACATCTTGACTAATTAATAAAATTGGAATGAATAGAATTAATTGAATTAGCTTTTTCATGTCTATTTACATCCCGTGATAAATTAGTGTTGTTGTTATTGATGGAAATGGTTGTGTTTGTGGTGCCATAATAAATACATTTTGATTATTTGCCCAAATCCCTGATGATAATTGAGGAGCATTTACGATATTGGGATATTGATATAAATTTTCTCCATTGTAGTGGTGTATAACGCCATAATACTCATAATATTTGTAACTATAAATAAATATATTAGAATCATTTGTTCCAAATATTTGATGAAAATAATATTCATCATTATTGGTAAACAACACTTCTCGATCAGAATCCGTCCATTGAAAAACAGCCTGTGTTCCATTGCTGAATAATTTACCTTGTTGATCTACCCAAATATACTTATTGGTATATGGGGAATCGAGGTCAATAACTTTCCATTGAGTACCATCATAATGTAAAATCCATGCAGTCCCTTGTCTTCGATATTTAGCATAAATATTGTCTGTACTATTTCCTATTATAATGTCAAACATCGAAAAATAGGTCGTATCATAGGCTTCTGGTATCGGCATGGAATCTTGTGCCCATGTTGTCCCGTCAAAATGAAATAATCCACCATACATACCACCTACCCAAAGATCGGTAGAAGATGTTCCCCATATCGCTGTTAATCTATCTGTGGGTAGTTTGGTGACTTCCTGCCATTCCATTCCGTCGTAATGAATAACAAGACCCTCTTCAATAAACGAATGTGAAAAATCCCCAACCGCCCATACGTCATTTTCAGAAAATCCGAATATATTATGCATATTATGGTGCCCCTCAATATTCCCGCCGATAGATTTGGCTAAAACGACGGGTTCCCAGGTTACACCGTCATAATGCCACATCGTCCCTTTTATCGTCGTACAATGCCCGACAGCATAAACATCTTCTTCTGAACTCCCCCAGATATTTTCCATGTCTGTTTGAAATTCATCCGGGTATGCGAGTGTATCAACCGTCCATGTATAATCTCTCGGGTTGGTTGGGGGATCATTTTCCGGCGGGTCGGGACAGGCAAGTACAGCAAGTAGAACAATGCTCAATAGAAATTTGATAGAGTGTTTTTCCAAGAGTTTCACATTACAACAGCTTCTTAATTTCACCTAATATCTCATCCGGCTGCGGAATCATACCACCCATTCTTCCGTAAAAGCCAACCGGGACGTTTCCGTTCACAGCCAGCCGCACATCTTCCACCATTTGTCCGGCGCTCATTTCTACGGTCAAAATGCCGTTTACTTGCGCCGAAAGGTCTTTAATTGCCTGATACGGGAAGGGATAGAGCGTGATCGGCCTCAATAACCCGACCTTTAATCCTTCTTCTCTGGCGAGGTCCACAGCTTTGTGCGCGATACGAGCGGAGAGTCCGTAAGCGACAATAAGAAAATCTGCATCTTCAGTTTGGATAGTTTCGAAACGAATTTCATTCTGTTCAACTTTTCGATACTTTTTCTGAAGAACATGATTCATTTTTTCCATGTCGTCCGATTTCAGATGCAGAGATGTAATGACGTGTTGTTCACGTCCGTTGACGCGTCCGGTAGTAGCCCAGGATGAATGATCTGTGCGATTCTTTTCAATATCATATTCCGGGAAGACAACCGATTCCATCATTTGTCCCAATGCTCCATCGGTGAGAATGAGTACAGGCATTCGGTATTGGTCGGCGAGATCAAACCCGATGTATGTAAAGTCCGCCATCTCCTGTACGCTGTTTGGGGCTAACACGATGAGCTTGTAATCTCCGTGTCCGCCGCCTTTCACTGCCTGAAAATAATCCCCCTGCGATGGTTGGATAGTCCCAAGTCCGGGACCGCCCCTTACGACATTCACGAGTAAACACGGAAGTTCGGCACAGGCAATGTATGAAATTCCTTCCTGCATCAGGCTGTACCCAGGGCTGCTGGTGGAGGTCATCACCCGTGCTCCTGCACCCGCCGCACCGTACACCATGTTAATGGCTGCAATTTCACTTTCTGCCTGAACAAATGCTCCACCGCGCTTATGCAGTTCTCTGGACATATATTCCAATAGTTCTGATTGGGGGGTGATCGGGTACCCGAAATATCCCTGCAAACCGGCACGGATGGCCGCTTCTGCCAGAGCTTCGTTTCCCTTCATTAATTGTTTTTTGCTCATACGCTTTGTCCTTTAGAAATTGGTCTGGATGCCTTCATTTTTTTACCTTCTCTGTACACAGTGATAATCGCCTCCGGACAGACCAATGCACAGTTCGTGCAGCCAGTGCAGGTATCGTGCTCAAGGATGGAAAATGTATATCCTTTTTGGTTTAGAGATTTGGACATTTCGAGGGAGTCTTGGGGACATTCGATAACGCAAAGGTCACACCCTTTGCAATATTCGGTTTTGATAATTACATGACCGCGTATTTTTGCCATAATTTACCTTTTTAAGAGAGTTAAAATCGTGCCGAAATTAAGTATGCAATTTAGTGAAAATCACCGAAACAATTCAATGAATAGAACGGATTAGGAATAACCATTCAGTTATGGGTTAGACGCCAATGTTTTTTACTTTAAAATCAAGATTGGAGTAAAATGATGAGGGATGACTCATTTTCAGCTGACAATAATTTCCTGATAAATCGGGACAGGCCCGCCAAAAAACCATCGGGCAGACGGGGAAACCCTGTGTTTTTTACTGGGGTGAGTGGTGATTTGGTTCTGAAATATCGTAAGCCGCCGGATTAAACAATCTTAGTGAGGATTTCATTTATTTGGCCCCATAATTCTTCCGGTGGTCCGTCATTTTTCATTACAAAATCAGCCATACCCACTTTTTCTTCACATGGCCATTGCAAATCCATTCGTCTTAGAATATCCTCTCGTGTAAGCGTTCCCCGCTTTAATGCTCTCTCCATCCGGTTTTTTAGCAACGATGTTACCGAAATAACATAATCCAAATGTTGGTCCAATCCGGATTCAAAAATAAGTGCTCCGTCCACTAAAAAAATTGTGTATTTTTCGTCCTTAGATATTTTTTCAAAGTGGCGATCAATGACTTCGAATAAATACGGATGAACCACGGCATTTAATTGCTGTTGGTGATCTTCATCCTGAAAACTAACTCTCGCAAGTTTTTTACGGTCGATGTGTCCTTCCGGATTTAAAATGTCTGTACCAAACTCCGCAATGAGTTCGCTTTGAACCGTATCATGCGTATCCAAAAGATGTTTTGCTTCTTTATCCGCATCAAATACATACGCGCCCAGCTCTTTGAAAATAGCGCTTGCTGTACTTTTTCCGGATCCGATTCCGCCTGTTAATCCAACTTTTAACATCTTAACGCAGCACCTCAATTATTCGTTCGGTAATTTCAGGGATGGTTCCCAATCCGTCTACTTTTTGTAGCAAATTCAAATTTTGATAATAATCCAGCAGTGGGGCAGTGGCATCCCAGTAAACTTTCTGACGCTGCTTGATAACATCCTCTGTGTCGTCACTTCTCCCGGAGGTTTTCCCACGCAAGATCAACCTATTTATCAGCTCATTCTCGTCAGCATGTAGACTGACTGCGGCATCCAACCGATGTCTGAGTTTCGCCAAAATTTTTGTCAATCCTTCTGCTTGCGGAATTGTCCGCGGGAATCCATCTAACAGATAACCTCTTTCACAATCATCCTGTTGTAAGCGTTGTTCCATCATTGTCAGAAGTAACTCATCAGGGACAAGCTCTCCCGCATCCATATATTTTTTGGCTTTTTTCCCCAATTCAGTTTTCGCAGAAAGTTCAGCCCGCAAAATATCACCCGTGGACAGATGAATAATTTCGTAATGGTCTTTCAAGTTTGTTGCCTGGGTTCCTTTACCAACGCCCGGAGGTCCCATGAGTATCAGCCTCATTGTGTGTTTCCCTCTTTAGGTTATTTTATTTATTAATTATTCCGGTGGTTTGTAGCAGTTTCGGCACCGTGCTTCGTACACATCCGTTTCTCCGATGATGACCTGTTCAGAATCCTTGGTTGTTCGCTGTGTAAACGACGCCGGATTTCCGCATTTCACACAAATCGCCCATATTTTGTCAAGGTAATCCGCCTCACACATAATGAGTGGCATAGGTCCGAAGGGTTGGTTTCTGTAATCGGTGTCCAGCCCCGCAACGACAACGCGTTTATTATTTTCGGCTAACCCACGGCATACACTCACCAAATCATCACTGAAAAACTGTGCTTCGTCAATGCCAATCACTTCCGCGTTTTTAGAAAGTGCCGGGATCTCATTTACATCCGAAATCACGATAGACTCAAGTTTCCGTTGATTATGCGACACAATATGGTTTTCGCTGTAGCGGTTATCAATCATTGGTTTAAAGATGACGGTTTTCATTTGAGCAATTTCAGCCCGGCGCAGTCTGCGAATTAATTCTTCTGTTTTTCCGCAGAACATGGGTCCGCAAATGACTTCAACCCAACCGGTGTCAATGGGGCGTGATGGTGTAAATGGCATAGTGTTTCCTATCCGATGATTGTGTGTATTTTTGTGCGAAGTAAATCAATGGCTACTTTATTACTTCCGCCTTCAGGAATGATGACATCCGCGAAAAATTTCGATGGTTCAACAAATTGTTCGTGCATGATGCGAACGGTGTTCAGGTACTGATTTACCACAGATTGAAATGTCCTTCCGCGGTCCTGCATATCTCGCGTAAGTCGGCGAATGAACCGAATATCCGCGGGTGTTTCGACATAAATTTTTATATCCATCAATTCTCGTAATACCGGATAATGCAATGCTAAAATTCCTTCAACCACAATCACATGGTGGGGATCAACCCTATGTGTTTCTTTTTTTCGATTGTGTTTGGCAAAATCATAGATGGGAAGGTCAACCGACTTCCCTTTCATTAACGCAATTAATTGACGGTTAAAGAGTTCGATGTCGATGGCGTCAGGATGATCGTAATTTTTCTTTTTACGCTCGTCCATTGATAAATGCGAAAGGTCTTTGTAATAACTGTCCAGCTCAATAACAACAACCTCGCCTTTTCCATATTCCCTAAGCAGTTGTTTTGCAATGGATGTTTTACCTGAGCCGGTTCCACCGGCTATTCCTATGAGAATTGGGTTAATATTCATGGTGTAATTTCAGAGTATTTTACAACTGATTTCAATCTGGTTTTAAACAAATCATAAATTAATTTTTCAGTCCACTCCAGAAGGGGGTTAAAACCCCGTTTCGTTGGTTGATCCACAATCCCCGCCCTAAAGGACGGGGTAAGTATTTTATTAAACTGGCAGTGGTTAGTCGTATGATAAAACACCTTACGTTTTACCCTTGCCGGAGTAATACCTTATCTCCCATAATATCTACAATTACCCTCTCCTTTAGGTTGGGGTGTAAAGTTTGAAAAACAGAGGGGTTCCTGCCTGCAACCGACCGAATGGGAGGGAGAGCCCGTCTGCTCCGGGCAGGCAGGTAGCCCAATATGATCCTTTCGAAGTAAACTCATTTTTTAATCTGTTAACTGCGATGCATCAAAGGCACCCGGTAGTAATTGTCTGCTTGTGGTTTCACGAACCTTGCCTCGTTCATCCGTAATGTACACCGGGATATCCTTGCACAAATCCCAGATGACCTGACGACAGGCACCACACGGAGAGCCTCCATTCTCTGTGGCAACAGCAAGCGCGGTAAAATCACGATGCCCTTCAGCAACGGCTCGATATAGCGCTACACGTTCAGCGCAGCAGGTCAACCCATAACTTGAGGATTCTACATTGCACCCGCCGATAATGGTTCCGTCTTTTGTCATGACTGCCGCACCAACCCTGTACCCGGAGTACGGTGCTACTGATTTTTTGCGCATATCTATCGCTTTTTGAACTAATGTGTTTTCTTTCATCGTGCTTCTATATTTTGTTAAGGATTTTCTGCTAATGGGGTCAAATGACTTTCAAGCCAGAGGATAGCTTCAGAAATTGAAGGAATTGCTGCCGTTGAATGATTCATGTTCGCAAATGTGACCAATGGAATATTCAGGTTGTTTGCAGTTCTCTCTGCGACGGAATAGGGAACAATAACGTCATTACTTCCGTGATAAATTTGTATCGGCGCTTCCGGAGTCCAATTCAACAGCGTGTTCTCTTCCAGTAATAACGTCCGCAATTCGTGCTCAGGACTCGTTGTAAACGCCTCAATAAATGAAGGCTGAAACAAGTCTGCAATGACGATTGTCAGAGAATCCCGTATTTGGTCGCCGTTCAACGTACCATCATATAAAAAGGGGATTTTTTCTGCATAAGGAGATTGAAAAACTTCGTGAACGTTATTTAAGTCATAAATGGTGTTGTACGTCATGAAGACATATCCAAGATATGCAGGTTGGTCATAGGTGTCCCAACTCAATAGGGTGGTTGCCATTCCTTCTATATCATAGGGTCCAGCCATTGGAGCAGATGCGGTAATCTGAAATTCATTTGCATAGTTTTCTTCGATCATTTTGTGCGTCGCCATCGTCACATATCCCCCCTCGGAATACCCAGCAAGAAACAACTGTCCGTTCAGTTCTATTCCTTTTTCTGTCACAAATAACCGGCAGGCGCGAAGAAAATCAACGACTGGTTCCGCCGATCCTTTGGCGTGAATGTATGGATGAATTCCATCGGAGACCCCCAGCCCGAGTCCGTCCGGGCAGGCAACAACAAACCCATTCCCTGCAATCCAGATACCTTCCCCGGAATAATACGGATTGACGGATGCGACGTCTTCCCTGCGAAAGATTGTGCCGTGATGTACACTCGCCAGCGGAAAGGAAACATCCGTTTCGGAAAGTGGTACATAAATTGCTCCGGATGCGATGGTTTGTTTGCCATGGACATCGATGGTGTAATATTGAACACTGTACGCTTCAATATTGTGCTCTGCCCGGGCATCAGAGTGTATGGAGCTTGGTGGAAAAAATTGATTGATGTAATCTGCAGTCAGCAGGGGCAAGGTTTTCTTAGAGGAAACAATATCCCCTCGCTGTACTTCGGGTTCGTGATTATCTTCGCACCCTAAGGTAAAAAGCAGGACAAACAAAAAAAGAAACATTGCGGCTTTGCTATATTTCATCATACGAATCTGACTAGTTTTTTTATGCGTTCCAATCCGACACCAACCACAAACCCCCCGATATGGGCAAACCATGCAACACCGCCGGATTGTACCCCGATAGAGCCGATTCCGTTTGTTAGTTGTTCTAAGAACCAAAGCCCAATTACAATCATTGCGGGCACACGAATCGTGGTAAAAAAGAAGAACAGAAAGACAAACACATGTACTCGTGCTTTCGGGTACCGCATCATATAGGCGGCCAAAACCCCTGAGATTGCCCCGCTTGCCCCCACCATTGGAATCCCAGATGTTGGGTCAATCATAATTTGTGCAACCGCAGCACCAATTCCACACAGCAGATAAAAAACAAGGTATTGGGCATGCCCGAAAGCGCTTTCAATATTGTCTCCAAAAATCCACAAGAACCACATATTCCCAAGGATGTGAAAAAGTCCGCCATGAAGAAACATAGATGTAAAAAGGGTAAGTACCGTCCAATGGTTTGGGATGAGACCAAATGCATAGATCAAATCGGAATTCGCGCTACCAATTCCAGTTTGCAGTAAAAACACAAGGGTATTGATTGCAATAATTCCATAAGTAACATAAGGAATCAAAATCCTTGGGTTATCGTCTTTGTAGGGGAAAAACATTTGTAGAAGTTCGGTTAGTCGACAGAAAAGTTAATGGTTTTTTCTGTGAAATTCCCAACGTTGTCTGAAATAAATATTATTAACCGATGGCTTCCGGCATTTAAAGGTTCTTTTAATTGATATGTCATTTCTTTTTTTATCGGTTGATATGCCACGAGGAGTTTATATCCGTCCAGCGTCATTGTTAAGGACTGTTCATTTGGGGCAATCCCAGATAAATCATCTTTAACCGTTGCCGTTAATACTTCGACATCCTCATAATCATAACGCCCACCTTGTTCAGGGAATGTACGTACCACAACTGGCGGTTGAATATCCTTCAAAATTGTGACGGCATTTATCTCTTTTAATTCTGCAATCAAAACCCGTTTTGCCGGTGAGTTTTCTGTGGGTAAGTACGACCATTTTTCCACGTCCGGATTGTACGCATATAAACCCAATCCTTTGTCCAGGGCAAATTCATCTCCATAGCGAATTCCCATTTGGATTGGTTCCTTTAGTGGCATTTCAAACGGCTGAAGTTGATACACATCTGAACAGCGAATTCCATCAGAAACCGGAGCTGATTTTTCTACCTTGTCAATCCACATAAGTGTGGGATGATACACCGACCCTTTTCGTACGCGAATGGAGCAATTTTTATCTCTGGAAAGCATGGGAACGGTTTTTTCAGGTGTCGCAAGTTTCGGCACCATCTCGTACCTAATAATTCGTTCAGTATCGTTTTGAAGTACAATGTCAATTTGATAAACTCCCTCAAATTTCTTCGGGAGCAATGCGTCACTAAGATAGGTCGCCGGGTGAATTTTTGTAAGCGGAATCGCCTCATATCTCCCGTCTTTTTGCAACCGAACATCCAAACGACAGTCCAGAGGAGTTTCGGTATCCACCTGCAGAAAAATACCGGCATCTGTGTGAGAAAATTCTATGTCTATGTTTGCTGTTAAGATGTCTCCATGCTTTTCAAGTGAATCCCAATGAAAAGGATAGGATACAGCACCCATTTTATTTGTCCCGATAAATTGAAGGATTTTTCGGGCGGTGTCCTTTTTTCTAAATGTCAGTTCAATTCCCTTACCGGTTCGTTTGGTTTCAATTGGGCATATCTGTTTATCTGCAAAGCCGTAAGGTGTAAAACTGTAACACACCACTGATTTGACGGGCACAAATCCTTTTCCGGGAGATATGAAAAACGTCTGTGTATCGTCACCCTCCTTAATTAATTCAACCGTAATAACTGAAGGCGGATGTGAAAAAATTATTCCGGTAGCAACCGACGTGTTCCCGGTAGCATCCTCTACTCGAATTTCCACCGTATGGTTTCCGGGGGAAAGATAAATATATCCGTCTTCATCGCTTCCCGATGTATTAATCGTGGCCTTCGGATGGTGTTTCATCCTGAAAAGTTTTTGAAACTCACCTAATTTTAATCGAGACATACGGTAATCCCTGACTACCGAAGCCAAACTGGATTCTGAAAAATCTAAATGGTCATACGTTATTTCAAATTCTCGATGACCATCAATGATTAACTCTGCTTTATAAAATTGATATGAATTATTTGAATTTTGAATTTTGTCCACCGCTTTAACAGCGAATCCAAAAACGCCGTCACAGTTAATCGTGTCAGGAAAATGGAAGTACCCTGCTCTATCTCGAAACAATGGAAAGACTTGCGGAAGCGGACTGGCATTTATGCGGGCACCGGACTCCAATGGGATGATTGCCACCTCCTTTAGCGTGGGCGGGATTCTGTCTGGGACGAGAAATCCATTGGTCAACGGATTCAATGGTTGTTCTTGTTGATTTCGTATTTCGAAGTGTAGGTGAGGACCAAAAGAAGACCCTGTGTTTCCTGAACGCCCAATCACATCTCCTTTTTTTACGGGAATTTTCTCGGGAGAAAAATATTGATTTACAAAATAGGATTCGTTTTTGCTTTGTTGAATATCCAATATCTTTTCAAGTAAAGGTGAAAAAGAGCTCAAATGAGCATACACCACCGTTAGACTGTCGGTGGTTGTTAGGTAGAGAGCTTTCCCGTATCCTGAAAAATTGGTGACCATTCGGGAAATATGACCATCGTTAACGGCAAACACAGGATAGTCTTCTTTTCCGCCGGTGCGGATATCTAACCCCATATGAAAATGATCTCCACGGAACTCACCGAAATTGGCTGATAGAGACGGATGAACATCTAACGGCCATCGGGGTTTATCAGCGAAAACCATTGACATCAGAAGAAACAGAGCGGTTGAAATAGTGAGGCGATTCATATTTTGTACAGAAAATTCTCCCCTCAATTTATCCAGTATTTATGAACCACGAAAAGGGAATTTTTAAAGATGTCTGTATTATTCCCCGAAAGTCGGGGATTTGCCTTTGACAAGGGCAATGTTCATCGAAAAATCAGAACCTTTCAAAGGATAAAAGAACCTTTCAAAGGGTAAAGAAACCTTTGAAAGGCAAAAGTAAAAAAAGCCGACTCCATTTCTAAAGCCGGCTTGTGAGAACCATGAGAGCTTCCTGCTAATTCTTTAATTCTTTCACATCTTGCTTCAGCGTTTCCAGTTCTTTGCGAAGGGTTTCAATGTCCTCATGCAGAGGGTTGTCCGGGAAATTGTCCGGCATTGGAAATTTTTCTAAATGATGCTTAAACATCTTCCGCTTCATTGCGGTTTTTGGATGATGAGCGCCACCAAAAATAGCGTCAATATTCGAACTGTAACTTCGCTCCGTTAGAATCGCTGTGATCCTATTTGTTCTGCCCTTTCTGTTCACACGGATGGTTACTTTATCTTCCGGTTTGTATTTTCGGATTGCTTTTGTCAATTCCTGCGCAGTATGAATATCCCTATCATCCACTTGAATAACAACATCTCCTGCTTTCAACCCTGATTTTTCTGCGGGACTGTCTTCCAAAATTTCCGAGATTAGTACACCTCGGCCATCCCGGAGGTTAAAATACGTACGAAGTTGTGAAGTTAAATCTTGCAACCGCACACCAAGAAAGGCAGGTTGTGAACATGTTGAAACATGATTACCAACCAAAGATTCCATATTCACATCAATGTCTAAATCTTTAAAAACCTCTTTCAAGGATTCCAGTGATTTTAAGTCGTTCAATTTAAATGTGTAGATTTGCGTTTGACCGTCTTTTTCAATGCTGAAGTCCAGGACATTGTCTTCAACAGTTACATCCACAGTCATTTCAGATGTGGAATCTTTTTCTGTGATAATTTTTGTGATAACAACTGATTTTTCTTGTGCAAATAATAATCCGGTCAACACCATTCCGGATAAAAATGTTTTGAGCATGCTTGTTCTCCTTTTTCTTGTTAGTGAACATTACGAAAATTAACGGGTTAAGTTCCATCGGAATCTGGAGTTAAGTAAAAGGGTGTTTATTGCTCAGCCCTCTGCATTTAAAATTATTTAGTATTGTATCGGGTTTTTGTTTAATTTCTTCCGAACAAATTTTAGGAGGTGCCATGAAACACAAACTTTTATCCGCAATCATTATCGGAAGTCTTCTCGTCCCGGCTTCAAGTGCTTTCGGGTTTTTAGGCTTTGGTGTTTATGTGGGTAGCGATCAAATTAATATTGATGAAACCATCTCACAAAAAACTGATGGGGTCTTGATAAGCGAAGTCACACAATATCCTTTTGACGGAACCGGGAGTTTTGGGGGATACCTCTATATTGATGTTCTTCCGATTGTTGATTTGGAGATTGAATATCAGCTTTCGGGAGGAATGTACAAATATAATTATAAAATATTTGAAGAACTGACTGATGTACTAATTAAAGAAACAGGGAAACAAGAATTTATATGGGGGAAGGGGTCCGCTTATTTTACCGTGCGAAAAAAAATATTTGGAGCAGGAATCCCCATTCTTGGCGGTGTTAAGTTCCATGCCGGCGGCGGAATTAATGTGCACAACTATACGCCCCTTATGGATATTAAAATGATTGAAGATATGCGTGGTGATGTAGAACTGTATGAAAGTTTTGTTGTAGATGATATGACGGATTACATTATCGAATACATGAAAGAGAACATGAAGGAAACGACCGGCTTTCACGTACAAGCCGGGGCACAGGTTTCGTTTTTAACGTTTGACCTCTTCCTAAATTATCGCTACACCTTGGCAGAATTATTCCCCGGTAAACCCGGATATAGCAGTTTAAATCTTATGTTTGGATTGGGGTTTTAGCGTTAGGAGTTAGAGCGTTAGGTGTTTTTACTCTGACTTCTCACTGCTCACGTTTTACTCAATAATTACAGTTTTTTTGCCAAAACAATTGTCTGAACATCTTCCCATGTTTTTCCGGTGGACGCATCTCTGGCCGTTGCCTTAATTAGATAAATTCCAATTCTCGCCGGTGACCCGTTATTGCGGTAGCCGTCCCAATAGATGAGCGTTTCCTGTGCCAACACCACATTCCAGTACGGCGCAGCAATGGTTCTGCCGACCATATCAAATATTTCCAGCTTTAGAATCGCCTGTTCAAACGGAAATTTGCAATGGATAAACAGCCGGTCATCGAGCCCATCTCCATTTGGTGAAAAAGGATTTGGAGAATACACGATTGATCCCGACCCCGGCAGCTTCTCATAATAAAGGCTGTTTTGTTCTCCGGGTGTCATTGCGGTTTCAACGACAGACACTCCCCATCTTGCTTGATCCATAGATGAATATTCCGGGCGAAATTTTTCTGTAGACCGCCCATCCTCCAGCGGCCATTCAGACGTGTAAACAAGCGAATCAATCACCGCACCGGTGTTGTCAACCACAGAAATTTTATCTCCATCGTTGTTCAGCGACGGAAATCCATTTACCGGGACCACAAACACAGCTGAAGCAGGTACCTGATATTGAAAAATGGAGTCTGTCGCAATCACGATAAATTCTCCGGCATGAATCGACAGATTCGGCAAGGCTTTCTCTGAGCCTGTCTCATCCCGGATCGACCAGCCATTAAGATTTACATTCTCTGTACTCACCAGTTCAATGAACTCCGATTGCCCGGTTTCCGGTCGGCACAAAAACTCGTTTAGCGTTACAATTCCAAACGGATGGCTTACATCGATGGTGTAATCCATTGTGTTGTTTTCAAGATTCATATCCCCGATTACGGATACTGTTAATTCGATTTTTTGCTCTCCGTGGGTAAACCCCGGCAATAACAGTAAAACGCTGAGCGTATCTCCCACGGTCATCTCTGAGAATGAATTCTCCGAAATTGGGATGTTGTTTTGTGTCGCAACGACAGAGCCGAAAAAGGGAGTGCTGCCCGGATTTACAACAAGAACAGTTAGCCTCACTTCTTCACCCAGATTTGGGTACAACGGTTCATGATGAGCGGACACAACGCCAGCATCAACTTCAAATGGCATAACAGAGTTAGGGGCTCCCGGCGTCCCGAGAGAATCCAAGCTTTGAACCCAGTTCTCGGGGGTGTTTTCTTGGTCAAGACGAATTTTTTCTAAGGAATAACCTTCTTGCACCACGTCTGAATAACCAACATAGTCTATCAAAATCCCGGAGGGATTATACAAATATAACGAGTCCTCAGTATTGCCCAGTCCGTTACCAATTCTGGTGTCGTCCACTCGCATTAAAATGGCAGTTGAAGGGATAATATCCTGATAAATTCCTTCTTCGATAGAATAGTCTGAACCAAAAAGAATACCGTAACCGCCCGGTGCAATCTTTAATCCAAACCCGGATTCTTCAATCGCATCAAAACCGCTTTTGTCCTGAATCGTCCAGCCGGTAATGTCCAGCGTATCTGTGGGAGACATATTAACAATTTCGATAAATTCATTAAGGGTTTCGTCCTCCTCCGGGTTATACATAATTTCTGAAATGACCGCCTGTGCATGCAGGGAAATAAACATAGAACATAAAAGTAAGATTAATTTCATTAGGTTAGGAGTTAGGTGTTGTATGTTAGGCGTTAGATAGTTGGTGGATAAACATTAACATAACATTGCTTTATATTAGCGTGTTTACATCCCGTGTTTGTTGCGGGGATAATTCGCGATCATTAGCGGTTCATAGAGTATTTGTTTTAACAAATTTTTCAATCCGTTCTTTCAGTTCGTTACGGGTGTCACGATATCGGTCATTCAAGGTGCTGTTTTCTTTCCAGCCACGGAACGGATCATCTACACTCCAGTGAATGCGTTCCACGTTACCCGGAAAGACAGGACATATCTGATTTGCATGATCACAAACCGTGATGACAATATCAATTCCTTTATCCAAATACTTGTCAATTGGATCTGATGTGTGATGCTGAATATCAATCCCCCATTCATCCATCGCCGCAATGGACATCGGATGTACCCGACTGGGGTGTGACCCCGCGCTGAACACTTCAAATCTATCACCTGCCATATCACGGAGAACCGCTTCTGCCATCTGCGACCGGCAGGAATTCCCGGTGCAAATAAAAATGACTTTTTTCTTTTTTTGTGTCATGAATGTTGTTCTCTGAACCTTTCAAAGGTTCCAAACCTTTGAAAGGTTGTAAGTGTTACTCCGACATCCACCCAGGCGGACAGGCAGACGGAGCACTCCATATTTTTCTCAAAAATATTTTCGATGGGGCAAGCCCCATA
>CAYLYH010000034.1:0-22886 GCA_964388155.1 uncultured bacterium
AGACCCATCATTGACAACATCATTTCGAAAGGTTACCGGTTAGAAGAAACAACCGAAGACGGTTGGATTATCCTAACACATGACACTCTCACACCGGTTTTGGTTCAAGATAACGAAAAGTTTATAACAATTATGTCAAAGTACAAGATTAATACTCGTGTGCAAACGGAAGAGAGGAGACTGCAGAAAATAGTCAATGAATTAAATAGTGAATCGATTATCGCAAAATATTGGATTAAACTGAATCCTGAAATAGGTTTGGATTCAATTATAATTACTGCTACCTGGTTAAACTTTTACAACGAGTATCTGTTTGATACATTTTTTAAAACGTGGGAATTTGAAAATCGCGATCAGGTTTTTGATGCTGAAGGCATAGAAGACTTTTTATTACTGACTCGTAAGTCACAAATCGCTGCTTGATGATGAAATTGTCATATAAATACGTATTTAAATCATGGTTCCAAAAAAAAGCCGAATATTCCGGTGATACATTAACAGACATTCAAAATACATTGAATGAGCTCAGCCGGGATGTTTATTCTCTGCGGTGGGAGATAAAGAAAGTGCAGAACCATTTTGATATGGATACCAAAGAAATATCAACAGAGCGATTTAAATCTGTTAAAGACTTCTTTGAATCGCGACGGTTGACCATCTTGCAAAAACATGACTATGATGATATCGATAAAGCTCTTCGCAATTTATCAAACTTTATTGGAAAGAATCATCAACACCTTCACAGTACCTTAGAATATTTCCGTGCTAACTGGTCCAATGGGAAGAAGAATATTTCTATACCATATAAAAGCTACACAAATGTAGAAAAAACCTGCCTTTTAGAATTGTGTAGCAGTCTGAAAAACATAAAAGTTCTTCATTTGTTCAGAAATGATAAAGAAACTGATCAGGTCCATATTTATACAAATAATGACGAAACGGATGTTTCATTTATCTATGGTCGATGGATGGAGTACTATGTGGGGTACCGCTTAAACCAACTATTAAAAAACAGCTGGAGCGACCACGATTACAAAATCGAGTACAATCTTGTCTATGTAAATGGGAAAGGAGAATCACATGAAGTCGATGTGTTCCTATTGCTGGATGGAATTCCATATTTATTTGAATCGAAATCCGGTAAAACCACGGGAGATATTATTGGTCAGATTAAAGATCATTTGAAGATTATGCAGCTCAAAGCAGATCGCCATGTAGTGGTTCTGACTAAATTTGCCGAAAAGGATATCCGAAAAATACGGGATAATAACAAGCATCAGGTAATTTCATTAAACACATTTGACGAAGATGTTACGCTTTGGTTTAAGGTAAAAGCGGTGCATTAGTGTGTGAAAATCAGTCATATTATTGCTAATTAGATATTGGATATCTAATTAGCAATAATGTAGATTCAGCCATGCTCTCAAGAGATTTACATAAAGAATTAATGAATGCGGCGGACTCTATGCCAATTGTGTCCGTTATGGGTCCGCGACAATCAGGGAAAACAACTCTTGTTAGGAACACGTTTCAGAATTACACCTATTTTAATTTAGAAAATCAAGATACTCTAATGTTTGCAAGAGAAGACCCACGTGGTTTTTTATCACTGCTTGACGGGGGTGCAATCATTGATGAAGCACAAAATGCTCCTGAATTATTTTCTTATTTACAGACACATGTCGATGAAATAAGGAGATCCGGGCAATTTATCATCACTGGTTCTCAGAATTTTCTATTGCTAGAAAACATTAGTCAATCTTTAGCCGGAAGAGTTGCCTTGCAGACACTCTTACCTTTTTCAATGTCAGAATTAAATAACAGTCCTTACCGAGAAGAAAACTATGAGACATATTTACATAAGGGCTTCTATCCTCGTATTTATGATGACAATCTGAACCCCGGCAAATGGCTTGACTCTTATATCCAAACATATATTGAACGGGATGTGCGAAAAATGATTAATATTGGCGATCTGTCTCTGTTTCGAAACTTTTTAAAAATCTGTGCCGCGAGAAATGGTCAGTTATTGAACCTGACGAATATTAGCAATGATCTAGGTGTATCTTATCAGACAATTAAACGATGGATTAGTGTATTGGAGGCAAGTTACATCATTTTCTTATTACCACCGTATTATCGGAATTTCAAAAAACGCATTTTAAAAACACCAAAACTTTATTTTTATGATTCCGGTCTGGTTGCATATTTATTGGGTATTCATTCACCGTTGCAAATAAATACTCATTATTTAAAGGGTGAGTTATTTGAAGGCTTAATTATATCAGAAATAAAGAAACATTTTTTTAACAGGGGTTTAAATATTCCAATTTATTATTGGCGAGACAGTTCAGGGAATGAGGTAGATTGTGTTTTTGAAATCGGGAATAAAATAATAGCAATCGAAATAAAATCAGGAAGAACAATCAGAAATACATTTTTTAGTGGTTTGAAATACTGGCAGAAACTCACCGGGACAAAACCAGAAAATACTTTTCTGGTTTACGGTGGTAATGAAGTTCAAAAGAGAGCCATAGGACACGTATTCGGGTGGAACCAGTTTATAGATAGTGAGCCGTTCACGACAACAATATCTAGTGTCTAATAACATATTCTCTGTGTGGCAATATGCTTCACCCCACACCAAAGTAAGAAGTTATCAGTATGATTAACCAATCATACCATCACATTGTACAGCCCGTGGTTTTGCATATTACCGAAAGAAATTCCACAGTTTACGAAAAATCATTGCACCTTAAATATTTTTCACTTTAACTTTGGTTAGGATTTGTGAGAGGCCCCGTTGGTACGGCGTGCTCTTCAGGGAAAAAAGATTTTCTCGAGGGTAAACTGACGGGGCTTTTGTTATGAAGGTAAAACATTAAAGTTTAACCAAAAACCTATGAACATGATTACAGTTCACATTCCAAACTTTCCAACATTTATCCGCCGTGGCGGACTTTAACACTCTATGAAGACCATTGCTCATTATTCACAACTTGTAATGCCGGATCATCTAAATAATGTCGGTACATTATTTGGCGGTCAGATGATTTCTTGGATGGACATTGCAGCTGCTAAGACATCTTATCGGTTTTTAAGAGGAACCGGCGCATGGGGCGCTGTTACTCGTGCAATTGATCAAGTGGAGTTTAACGAACCCGTTCATGGTGGTGAGTGGGTAACATTTACAGGGACAGTTTTGGATGCAGGGGAGACGTCGATTCGAATCAAAGTGGAAGCGCATGCCGAGAGTCGAAACGAAGAAATGAGGCTTGCCTGCACAGCGATTATTACGATGGTTGCAGTAAAGGAGGATTCTCCCGGAAATTTTGTTAAATTCTCCCATGGAAAATCAGTGGATTAGACCAACTATCTTTACCCGAACGCTTCTTTTTACGTTTATCATATTTGTTGTCGGATGCACAGGAGTGTTTCCGCCAAGCTACCCAGATGTCATCATGCTGGGCAATCCACCCGAGGTTTCGCTTCATTATACTTATAACAGGGTTCTTTTGGTTCAGCCTGTACGTGTTGCTGAAGGCAATCCAACCGCATTCAGATTCATTATTCACCAACGTTCCAAACCGGATTCTCCCTTGATCGAACGTGTATTTTTCCCCGGTGACAGTATTGCCATTGAGCTTCCGTTCAATGTGTTTGACCCACAGCCCCTTGGTAATTTGGTTAAACTCATTCCTTATGGACGTGATCTGCAGCCGATCGAGCATTTATTCACGGTTGCTGATACCGGCACCATTGTCTTGCCGGAGGCGATAATCCGAAGAGCTCCGGTTGTTATTACCGGTATTCTTCTTCGCAGAGATAATAACACACCGATCGAACGTGTGGATGTAAAAATAACGGATAGTACTTCCGTCATTCTTCAAACACAATCAGACAGTATTGGTTTTTTTCGGTTTGAACTATGGTCAAGATATCAGGAACGTTCAGATTTATCGTTGGTAATTATGGATGAGGAAAATTATTTTTATAAATCTATTTCAATTGACTTCAAAGAGAATCAAACTGTTCATTTTCCGATATTTGTTGGGGTATCGCAGGAATTTGTGTCTCAGGGGGCTGTCTACAGAATACTACAGGATTTTGTGCCGTTTCGTTCCGGGCCGGAAAATGGTGCAGAGATTCAGTTTTTCTTATCAAGAGGAGATGCGCTGGCTGTCCAAAAAGTAGCAGGTGATAGGTTGTTCGGTATTATAGAAATATTGAATGAAGAAACGAAAACCCTTCAGTGGTTTGAAGGATGGGTTCTCACACAATTTACTGAACTCGTCAAATGAATGACCAATGACCAATCAAATTCCAAAAAACAAATACCAAATGACCCCAGTGAAATATGTTTTGCTTCGCTCCACATTTCACGAGGTAAACCAATGACTTAAGTTCAATGACAAATAAATCACAATATTCAAATTACAAACACCAAATAACACTTTATCACTCTGACTTTAACCCATGATCAAAGCCCCACTTTTCATCCTAATCCTAATCTTCACTCCGGTGTTGTCCCAAGTTCCTGTTGATATCCTCAGCAGTCCGCCTTTAGCCGAAGTAGTGATAGATGATTCCCTGGTTGGTAAAACCCCTCTCAGAAATGTGGATTTATCTGTTGGATATCATTCCATAAATCTGGCATTATCGAATCATGTCCCGATAAATTACGAACTGGATTTGCATGAATCGGCTACAGCGGATTTACGTTTTCAGATGAAGCGGTTGTATTTGGTGGTGTTCAAATCAAAGGAGGACGATTTGCGTTTTCGTCTGGATGGCAAATATGAGTGGACTAACCCTGCTATGAAGTTTACAATGGAAGAGGGGAAGCATCATTTGGAGGTGTTTGATGAAGAAGAATTAATAGACCGGCAAACTCTGAATGTTTTTCAATCCTTGGAATATATCTATCAGCTGAAGTGAATTAATAAGCAATTTATAATTCACAATTTAGAGTTTACAATTATCACCCAGCACCCAGTACCCAGAATAAAACAGGATAATTTTATCCTTAATATCTTGTTGCCCTATGATAATCGGAGTAAATTCTGCCTCGAAATGTATGATATTTTCGAGAAATTGAACAAATTATTCACTAATTACAGTAACAAATACTGGAGGAAACAGATGTCTAACAACGTCTATAAACCAAGCGCTGAATTCTCAAAAGGTGCATGGATATCCGATCTTGACCAATATCGGAAACTTTACGACCGATCTATTCGAGACCCTGAGGGTTTTTGGGCAGAAATTGCTGAACGAATTACCTGGACAAAAAAATGGGATATCGTTCGCAATTTTGATTTTGTAAAAGCAGATATCAAATGGTTCGAAGGGGGTAAGCTGAATGTAGCTTACAACTGTTTGGACAGACATGTCGAAGCGGGGCATGGAGATCAAACTGCATTAATCTGGGAAGGGAACAACCCGGAAGAGGATAAGAAGTTTACGTATTCTGAACTAAAAGACGAAGTGTCTAAATTCGCCAATGTGTTAAAAGCGAACGGAGTTGTCAAAGGTGATAGAGTTTGTCTATATATGCAGATGATTCCTGAGCTTGCAGTTGCGATGCTGGCTTGTGCGAGAATTGGTGCTGTGCATTCCATCGTATTTGGAGCATTCAGTTCGGATTCGCTTCGCGATCGCATCAACGATTCCGCCTGTAAAATTCTGGTGACGCAAGATACCGGAGTGCGCGGGACAAAACAGAATATTGCGATGAAAACCAAAGCAGATAATGGCTTGGATGAAACACCTTCCATCGAGCATGTATTCGTTGTAAAACGCACAGGAGAGGATGTTCCGATGCAGGATGGTCGTGATCTATGGTGGCATGAAGAAATGGCCAAAGCCGATACCGACTGCCCACCGGCAGAAATGGATGCGGAAGATCCATTATTCATTCTTTATACGTCAGGCTCTACCGGAAAGCCGAAAGGTGTTTTACATACCACCGGCGGATATTTGGTGTACACATCTTACACACACGAAAAGGTATTCGATTATCAAGAAGGTGACATCTACTGGTGTACCGCAGATATCGGTTGGATTACCGGACATTCATACATCGTTTACGGTCCGCTGGCAAATCGTGCAACAACCGTGATGTTTGAAGGCGTTCCAAACTTCCCGGACTTCGGGCGATTTTGGGACATCGTTGACAAGCATAAAATCAACTCTTTCTATACAGCACCGACAGCACTCCGTGCGCTTATGAAAGAAGGAAACGATTGGGTAAATAATCGTGATCTTTCCACATTGAAATTGCTTGGGACGGTTGGAGAACCCATTAAAGAACCGGAATGGCTGTGGTATCATAATGAAGTCGGAAAAGGAAATTGCCCCATCGTGGATACGTGGTGGCAAACCGAAACCGGCGGGATTCTTATTACACCGCTTCCCGGAGCAACGCCGTTGAAACCTGGATCCGCGACGCTGCCTTTCTTTGGTATAGAACCTGTACTGTTGACGGAAGAAGGAAAAGAAATTGATGGCAATGGTGTATCCGGTCTTTTAGCGATTAAAACTTCATGGCCGGGACAAATGAGGACACTTTATGGTGACCATGATCGTTTCTTTCAAACCTATTTTGCGATGTATTCCGGATATTATTTTACCGGAGATGGCGCTCGCAGGGATGAAGATGGCTACTACTGGATTACCGGTCGCGTCGATGATGTTCTGAACGTATCAGGCCACAGAATCGGAACAGCAGAAGTGGAAGGCGGTATCGGAAAAGCAAACGGTGTAGCAGAAGCAGCGGTTGTCGGATATCCACATGACATTAAAGGTCAGGGTATTTACGCCTATGTGACACTCATGTCTGGTGTGGAACCCAGTGATGACATCATCCAGGATATTCGCAGAACAGTCACTGCAGATATTGGTCCGCACGCAAAACCGGATAAAATTCAATTTACGCCGGCGCTGCCAAAAACTCGTTCCGGGAAGATCATGAGAAGAATTCTCAGGAAAATTGCTGAAGGAGACATCTCAAGTTTAGGAGATACATCCACGTTGGCAGATCCTTCTGTTGTTGATAAACTACTGGAAGGTCATCATTAAACCACTGAGTTGATTGAATAAAAAAAAGGGCTCCACGGAGCCCTTTTTTTATTATACAAATTGCGGTTAGTGTTTACAGATTTTATCTTTGACGACAGATATTCCTGTCTGCGAGATGATTATCTTTCCGCGTTGAGACAGAAACGATAGTAGTTCATCAATACTAAACAGTGTATCCTGACAATTCTTATAACGTGCATTTACTCCAAATATCTTGTTGATTTCTGTTACGGACATTTCCGTGTCAGTATTGGCCAAATGCTTCAAAAGTTCGCGTGCATGGTAAGTATTCATGGCGGAAAATAATGAATTAAATCGGAATAACTCTAATCATATTTTATAAAATATAGTATAAATAAAATACTCTGCCATTGCAGACAATAAAATAACCGTCGTAAATTCGCCAATATGGCAGAGTTTAAAATACATTCAGACTTCACGCCCCAAGGTGATCAGCCCAAGGCAATTGATGAGTTGACACGCGGAATCCAAAGTGGAAACGAACATCAAATTCTGATGGGAGTTACCGGATCCGGGAAGACCTACACGATGGCTAAAGTTATTGAAGCTGTCCAAAAGCCCACGCTGATTATCTCACATAATAAAACTCTCGCCGCTCAATTGTATGGAGAGTTTAAACAGCTATTTCCGGAGAATGCTGTGGAATACTTCATCAGTTACTACGATTATTATCAGCCTGAAGCGTACATGCCGGTCACCGACACGTTCATAGAAAAAGATTTTTCTATGAACGATGAGATTGATAAACTTCGTCTTAAAACTACAAGTTCATTAATTGAGCGGAAGGATGTAATTGTCGTCAGCTCAGTTTCTTGTATCTATGGAATCGGCTCTCCGAGTGAATATAAAGAACAAGTCATTCATCTTTCTAAAGGAATGACCGTCCAACGGAAGGAATTCCTGAAAAGATTGATCCATATTCATTATCTGCGGAATGATATGTCGCTGGAGCGAGGATCGTTCAGAGTCCGTGGAGATGTGATCGAAATATTTCCGGCTTATGAGGATGTATGTCTCAGAATGGAATTGTTTGGTAATGAAATAGAGAGTTTGAATTCGTTCGATCATGTGACAGGTGAGGTGCTCAAAGAGCATGATAGTAAATTTATTTATCCGGCAAAGCATTTTGTCACTGATAACAGAACTGCTGCAAAAGTTATTTCAGAGATTCAAACAGAACTCAATGTCCGTCTATCTGTTTTAAGAGATTTAGGGAAATTACTGGAAGCACAACGCTTAGAACAACGAACAAACTTTGATTTGGAAATGATTCAAGAAGTAGGATATTGTTCGGGGATCGAGAATTATTCAAGATATTTTTCTCAGCGAAAACCTGGCGAACGCCCATGGACGCTCATTGATTTTTTCCGAGATAATTTCATGACATTCATCGATGAGTCTCATGTGACATTGCCACAGATACAAGGCATGTACAATGGAGATCGAGCACGGAAGGAAGTTTTGGTAGAACATGGATTCAGACTCCCAAGTGCGATGGATAATCGTCCCCTAAAAAGCGATGAGTTTTTTGATGTTCAGAAACAAATTATTTATTCATCCGCCACACCGGGGGAGCGCGAACTTGTAAAAACCGGTGGAGCAGTTGTCGAACAGATTATTCGTCCAACAGGATTGATAGATCCGCAAGTGGAGGTTCGTGAAACTGAAGGACAAATTGATGATTTAATCGGTGAAATTCGGAAACGTGCAAATCAAAATGAACGAGTGTTGATAACCACATTAACCAAACGTATGTCCGAAGATTTAACCGAATACTTATCAGGGTTGAATCTTCGGGTAGAATATCTGCATTCTGATATTAAAACCTTGGAACGAGTGAAAATCCTCAGGGACTTAAGATTGGGAGAGTTTGACGTATTGGTCGGAATTAATTTACTTCGGGAGGGGTTGGACCTCCCGGAAGTATCTTTGGTGGTCGTTTTAGATGCAGATAAGCAGGGATTTCTCCGCTCAAAAAGCGCTTTGATACAGGTAGCTGGACGTGCAGCGCGAAACATTGGCGGTAAAGTGATTTTGTATGCGAATAAAATATCTGAGGCTATGGAGTATTTAATCACGGAAACTGCCCGAAGACGAAACATTCAAAGATCGTTTAACGAGATTCATAAGATTACTCCGAAAACCGTTTACAAATCGATGGATGATGTTTTACATTCTACTGCGGTCGCTGATTCTTACCAAGATAAAAGTCATTTTGGTAGGCGAAAACGATTATCAGATTTTGATAAGATGGACAAACAGATGGCCTTAGACATGATGCGGGGTGAAATGCTGGACGCCGCAGGAGAACTGGAATTTGAATATGCAGCACGTCTCAGAGATGAAATTAAGAAAATGGAGAACGAACTTGGACTATCTTAGAACTATTTCGACAAAACCAGAAAGAAAATTATGAAAGTATTAGTAACAGGCGGTGCGGGATATATCGGATCTCATGTTGTTATCGAACTTTGTGAAGCCGGATACGATGTGGTTGTTTTTGATGATCTCTCACTGGGGCATCGTGAGAATGTGGATCATCGTGCAAAAATTATTCCAGGATCCACACTAAATGATGATGATTTGTCGACAGCATTCTTAGAAAAACCGGATGCTGTAATCCATCTTGCAGCATGGAAAGCTGCAGGTGAATCGATGACAGATCCCGGGAAATATGCTCAGAATAACATCATGGGGACAATCAATCTGTTGAATGCAATGGGCAGGTTTGACGTAAAAACATTCGTTTTTTCATCGACAGCCGCCGTTTACGGATACCCTCAATACTTACCGGTGGATGAAAAGCACCCGGTGAATCCAATCAATTATTACGGATACACAAAATTGGTGATTGAGGAAAACCTGAAATGGTACAGCCAATTGAAGGGTGTTCGATTTGCAGCCTTACGGTATTTCAATGCAGCCGGATATGATATTCATGGGCGGGTTCGGCATCGGGAACGCAATCCGCAGAATCTGTTACCGATTGTCATGGAAATAGCCTCGGGAGAGCGAAAGCATCTGGATATATATGGAAATGATTATGATACGCCTGATGGAACCGGTGTGAGAGATTACATCCACGTAAATGATTTAGCATCGGCACATGTCCAAGCACTGAAATATCTCAAGGATAAAGACATTAATCTTACGGTGAATCTTGCCACAGGAGTCGGATACTCCGTTTTGGATGTTGTGTATGAAACCGAGTCAGTTACAGGTCAACGAATTCCCTACAATATCGTTGATCGTCGTCCCGGCGATCCGGCAGAACTTATTGCTGTGTCTAAAGAAGCCGAGAAAATACTAAACTGGCAACCGAGATATTCAGATTTGACAACATTGCTTAAAACTATGTGGGTATTATATTCAAGTTAGGAGACAGCCTGCCTGCCGCAGGCAGGGAGACTTAAAATACTAACAGATTACAAAGGATTTGAACAAAGATACAATCATAAAATTATGATGGAAAATATAAACATATTTAGAGCCACAGGCACAGTTAATCGTCAACCCATAAACTCTTCTACCCGTCAACGCTTAACACCTAAACTGCCGGAGGGTTGCCTGCCCGGAGCAGACGGGTGCGCATAGGCGTGCGGTCAGGCACTTGAGCACATTAACACTCTAACACCCTAACACGTTAAAAAATAAACGAGGTAAAACAATGATCGATCTAAATCGATTACAAAAATCATCCGGGATACTTGGGAATTCAGAAAAAATCCGGGAAGTTTTGGAAATGATTGTCCAAGTTGGCTCAGTGGACATTTCTGTATTGGTTACCGGGGAATCCGGTACCGGGAAAGAGATTGTCGCAAAAGCGCTGCACAAAGTCAGTCGCCGGTCGAATGAATCTATAGTTACAGTGAACTGTGGTGCTATCCCTGAAGGGATTATCGAAAGTGAACTTTTCGGACATAGAAAAGGTGCATTTACCGGTGCCGGTGATGACCGTAAAGGCTATTTCGAAACGGCACACAAAGGAACAATCTTCTTGGATGAGATAGGTGAGACACCTCTGAGTACTCAGGTTAAACTCCTTCGAGTACTTGAGAATGGCGAATTTATGCGAGTTGGAGATTCAAAAACATTATATTCAGATGTTCGTGTCATTGCCGCAACCAATAAAGATTTGGGAGAGCTTGTTCAAAAAGGAAAGTTTCGCCAGGATCTTTATTATCGTTTGAAATCTGTTACGATAAATGTCCCTGCACTACGCCATCGGATTGAGGATATGTCCCTACTAGTTGAACGATTTGCTTTGGAATTTACTCGATCCAATGACATCCCTTATCGAGGATTTATGCCAGACGCTATCCGTATAATGAAACAATATGGTTGGCCCGGTAATGTCCGTGAATTAAAACATTTCGTTGAACGAATTCTCGTCCTAGAGAAGGGAGAGAGGATAACCGAATCGATGGTAGAACGCCAGCTTGATTTCCCGGGACAGCACACAACACCAAACCCGCATCTACCGGTGTTAATCGACCAATCACCGGAAAGAGCCGAACGCGAACTGATGCTGCGTCAGTTATTTCTACTACGGCAAGATGTGGAGTCTATTAAACATATTTTGGGGGGAAGCGGTGCATCATTTGGAGAACAAATTCCGTTTTTGCCACATGGAAAAGATGTGATGCCGTCACCCATGAAAATTGATGAAAATTCTCCTCATTTTATTCGAAATGATGCGCTGGGAGATATGACGTTGGAAGAGTTGGAAGAGGAAGCCATTTGCCGAACACTGAAGTTTTACAATAACAATCGTCGTGCGGCAGCGAAATCTTTGGGAATGAGCGAACGGACTCTGTATAGAAAAATTAATGATTACGGAATAGAAAGAAAGATAAAAAGATGAAGATAACATTTTGGATAACTCTCGTTGCATTAGGTACTTTAAGTTGTGGCTTTTATTCGATGGCAGGATCGATTCCACCACACATTCGGAGTTTGGCAATTCCATTATTGGAGAATCAAACGGCAGAATTTGGTGTATCTGAAGATATTACCGATAATCTGTTGGATAAATTTGCCGAAGAAAATATTCTGAGCATCAAAGAAGAAGGCAAAGCTCACTCAATTTTACGAGGGGTGATTTTGAAAGTAGAAGATGCACCGTATACCTATAGCCGGGAGGAAGCTGTTTCGGAATATCGCCTGACAATTACCATCGATATCGAATGGTACGATGTGCGTGATGAGAAGAATCTGCTGGAGAAACGATATTCCGCTTGGGGTGCTTACGGTTATGGGAGTGATATAAGTTCGGATGGCGTTGATAACGACGGGGACGGTGTGATTGATGCTGAGGACGATGATGAAATAGGTGATGCAAGAACGTTTGCGACAAAAATAGCCGTTGGAAAAATTGCTCAAGATATTTTGAATGATATCCTGACAGCTTGGTAACCTTAATTATTCACAACGAACAATATGAATCCAACGAAAGTATAAACAATAAAATGCAAAACGTAAACTTGCAATCGGAAAATTTAAAATGGAGAATCCCGTAGGGATTGAATATTTAAAGAAATGAACAATAAACAAGAGTTAACTCCGTAGGAGTTGTATAAATGGGTAATTGTTAAATTGATATTGGAATAATAACCAATGACAAATACCCAATGACGAATGACAAATAAATCACAATGTTCAAATTAAAAAAACCAAATAACACTTTAACACCCTAACACCCTAACACTTTAACACTCTGACTCTAACCAATGACCAATAAAGAAAAACTAATTCTGGGAATTACCGGAGGATCGCATTTGTCCGTTCACGCGCTTATGTTGGTTCTGCCCAGCATCTTTTTGACTGTTCAGAAGGAATTTTCGGTTGGGTGGGATACTCTGGGATATCTGGCAATGCTTAGTGCTTTTATGTTTGGGATTGGAGCCATCCCCACAGGTTATTTCGAATCCAAAATCGGGGGAAGAAATTTACTTTTGATTTATCATTTTGGGTCGATTGTTTCCTCTTTAATCATTGTGTTTTCGACATCACTTGTTTGGTTTGCATTCGGGCTGGCGGCGTTGGGCTTATTTTGCAGTATTTATCATCCTGCCGGGCTCACGATTATTTCGCGGCGCGTCAAAGACATTAATCACGGTATGGCGTTTCATGGAATTGCGGGTTCAATCGGTTTGGCGCTCGGGCCTCTTTTGACAGTCCTATTAACCGAATGGATATCATGGAGAGCAGCGTATGGTGGATTTGCATTATTGAACTTTTGGCTAGCTCTTTCAATCCTGTTTATTATTCCGGTTAGATCAGAATCACAGAATAATTCTGATTTAGCAGGGACGGAAACCACCAATCGATCTGCATTGGCTATATTCTACGGAATTGGGATGCTATTCGGTTTATCTTTTGCAGGGTTTACAACGTTTATGCCGACACATTTTGCGCTTACAACTCGTGAGCTAATCTCCGGCTTTTCGGATACCGTTCGCGGCGGATTATTTACAACATTCGTTTTATTGGCAGGAATCATTGGTCAAATCATTGGAGGGGGTCTTGGCAAGAAATTTCAACGAGCGAATATATTGTTTTGGATTGTAGTAGTCAGTATTCCGTTATTGGTTTTAATTGGCAATCTTCAAGGATGGGCACTCATTACGGTAGCGATTATTTTTGGTATTGTTCACTTTGCCTGGCAGCCGGTGGCGAATTCACTCATTGCTACTTTGACACACAGTCGACATCGAGGAATCGGATATGGCATTAATTTTTTCTTTAGCTTTGGCGTAGGCGCATTTGCTGCCGGCGTCAGTGGCTGGATTGCGGAACATTTTGGTGTTCCCTTCGTTTTTCCGGCGATGGCGATTGTGTTGCTTCCTGCCGTAATTTTGACTTACGTTCTTAGAAGAAATATGGAAATAATCAGGAAATGAAAGAAGAAAAACAAAATATTTTCATTTATAACACAATGGATGGTAAAGCATCTGTGTTGCTTTACGCAAGGGATGGCATGATATGAATGAACCAAAATCAATTGGCAGAACTTTTTGACACCTCTATTCCAAATATTAGCATGCATATTACTAACATACTGAAAGAACAGGAGTTAGAGAAAGATTCAGTTATTAAGGAATACTTAACAACTGAATCTGACGGTAAAGAATACAATGTTACTTTTAGGCAGATAAGCAAGATATGGAAGAATTAAAAGCTCTTGAAAACAAAATTAAAGGTATAAAACAAAATTAAATATGACTCAAAACATCTATAAAAACCTACCGTCTGTTTCAGAAGTGTTGGCTGAAATTCCTAAGGAAATACAACTGCATCAACGCGTGTTAACAACAATTATCGATGGCGAAATAGCAAGCTTCAGACAGAGTATTAAATTAGAGAAAATGACACAAAGTCGCCCGGATATTATTCGCTCAATTGTAAATAAAATCCGTCGATTGTTATCGCCGTCAATGGTCTCGTTAATTAACGGAACCGGTGTTGTGCTGCATACCGGCTTTGGGCGAGCTCCTCAGTCGGGAAAAGTTTTACGCAGAGTTGCAAAACGATTGGAAGGATTCGTCAATTTAGAATTCGATTTAGAGACAGGAAAACGTGGAGAAAGACAACATCATTTAGAATTATTTCTACGTGCGTTGACCGGCGCGGAATCAGGAATAATGGTCAATAATAATGCAGCAGCAGTTTTGCTGTCTTTGAACACAATTGCAGATGGAAAAGAAGTGGTTGTCTCACGTGGGCAACAAGTGGAAATTGGGGGATCTTTTCGAATCCCGGATATCATTGCAAAAAGCGGGTGCAAAATGGTGGAAGTCGGAACGACAAATCGAACTCACCTTGCAGATTATGAATCTGCTATTACGGAGAAAACCGGCTTGCTGCTATGGGTTCATACGAGCAATTATATCGTGGAAGGATTTACAAAAGAAGTTTCACTTAAAGAATTGGTTGATTTAGGAAAACGAAAAAATATCCCGGTGATGGCAGACCTTGGTAGCGGCGCGTTAATTGACTTACACGCACATGGGTTACCGGCGGATGTTCCGGTGCAGGAAGTTGTTGATGCGAATGTGGATGTTGTCACATTCTCAGGAGATAAACTTCTTGGTGGACCCCAAGCAGGGTTGATTATTGGTAAGAGCAGTTATCTGAAACGCATATTCGCAAACCCGATTTACCGTGCTGTTCGTTGCGATAAAATGTGCGTAGCACTCATGGAAGAAACTCTGCGGATGGTGCAAGACAATTTGACGCACGAACTGTTGACAACAAAAGTGTCCACATTACGCCGAAGAGGAGAAAGGATTATTGCATCGCTGACAAAAAAGAGAATAAGAGCACTGAATATTCAGATAATAGATTCCCACGTAGAAGCCGGAAGTGGTTCCCTTCCTGTAGAAGCCTTGCCCAGTATCGCGCTGAAATTTCAGCCGAAAACCCAAAAAGTAACGGATCTTTCTCGTGCCTTTCGAAAAGGCACTCCTCCAGTGGTGGGATATATTTCAGAGAGGGCATTTTACGTCGATCTTAAAGCAGTATTACCGAAACAAATATCTCAATTTATTACGCGAATTAAAGCGATAACACTATGACACAAATTGTCATAGGAACTGCCGGTCATATTGACCACGGAAAAACCGCCTTGGTTAAGGCATTGACCGGAACGGATACAGACAGCCTGGCACAGGAAAAAGCTCGTGGGATGACCATCGACCTTGGGTTTGCATTTCTCAACGAAAATGTCACTATCATAGATGTTCCCGGTCATGAAAAATTCATCCGGAATATGGTTGCCGGGGTTTCGACAATTCATGTGGCGTTGCTGGTTATCGCCGCCGATGACGGAATTATGCCCCAAACACGCGAGCATCTGCAAATTATTTCACTACTTGGAATTCAGAAAGCTGTGATTGCTTTTACAAAAACAGACCTTGTGCAGGACAATGACTGGTTAGACCTTGTCGAAGAGGATATTCGTGACATGTTGCAGAAAACATTGTTCAAAGATTCTCTGATTATCCGAACATCTATCAATCCTGAATCAGGAATTGATAGCTTGAAACGAACACTGGTCGAAACAGCTTCTACAGTGCAATTGATTGGCGATCGAGGGTTTTTCCGAATGCAAGTGGATAGAGTCTTTGTTAAAACCGGGTTTGGATTGGTTACAACAGGCACTGTTATCTCAGGGGAGCTTCATGTTGGCGAAGAGGTTGTCTCTCTTCCTGTAGGTGAAAAAAGCAAAGTTCGCGGAATTCAAAGCCATGGCATCAATGTATCATCAGTGCGACTGGGAGACAGAGCGGCTGTTAATGTGTCCGGGCTGGAGAAGGGGCAAGCATGGCGAGGCTCTGAACTGGTTGCGCAGGGATATTTAATTCCAACCGAGAAACTAATTGCACATGTAACAATGATTCCTTCAACAGAATGGAAACTCAAACCAAAGCAACGAGTTCGCATCCATTTGGGGACGTCAGAAGTACTTGGACGAGTGACGTTGGTTGGTACGGTGCTAAGAGAAAATGAGAACGGAAATTGTATTATCGCATTAGAAGAACCAATCGTTGCAGCGATGGATGACCGGTTTGTCATCCGCTCCTATTCTCCTATGGAAACCATTGCCGGTGGCGTCGTTCTTGATCCACATCCGCAGGGGACGTGGAGAGAAATAAAATCATGGGCAAAAATACTTTATCAAACATCTGTCGAGCGATATATGCAGTTTATCAATACCCGGTGGAAGCAACCACTCTCTATAGATGATTGGAGTAATAGCTTTCATATTAAGTCGTGTGATTTGAAAAATATTATTTCTTCAGAAATCATTGAACAAGGGACATATTGCGTTACCAAGAAAAACATAGAAACCTCAAAAAATCTGGTTGTTGACTCCTTACGAAAACATCACAAAGAAAACCCATATCGCTCTTTTATTGGCAAAAAGGTATTACAGGATAATCTACAGTTTAGTTCGGGATGGTTTAAAGAAGTTATCACGATGCTAAAAGTCGAAGGGTTAATTAAAAATATCGAATCCGGTTTTGCGTTGACGGATTATAAAATATCCATGTCTGATAGTGATCGAAAAAAAGCAGAAATGGTATTGACAAAATTAAATATTTCTGACAACCTTGCTGTCTCGATTTCAGAGTTAACTGGGATTGGAGGGGTAGCCGTTTTGAAGTTGCTTCACGTATTAAAAGCTGAAGACAAAGCGATGGAAATTCAGTCAGAATTATGGATGAGTACGAAGAAATTTTTACTAGTGACAAATTTGTTGAAAAATTGGTACAAAGACCATGATATTCTGACCGTACCGGAATTCAAAGATATGACAACTTTAACACGAAAAACGGCGATTCCGCTTTTGGAATATTTAGATAAACATCAGTGGACAATACGCAATGGAAATGAACGGTTGAAAGGGGATAAGCTTTAATGGTAAAGACACAAGAAGGCACTCCGCTCATGCGGCAGTACATGGAAGTAAAACGTCAACACCCGGATACACTTGTGTTATTTAGAATGGGAGATTTTTTCGAAACGTTTCTCGAGGATGCGAAAATTACAGCAAAAATCTTGGGAATTGTTCTGACAAAGCGGTCGAATGGTGCCGCTGCAGATGTGCCATTGGCGGGATTCCCGCACCATGCCTTGGATAATTACCTCCCAAAATTAGTTCAGGCGGGGCATCGTGTGGCAATCTGCGAACAGGTAGAAGATCCAAAATTAGCCAAAGGGATTGTCAAGCGGGAAGTCATTGAAGTTGTTACGCCCGGAACATTAACGACAGATCGCGCATTAAGTGACAAAACCAATCAGTATCTAATCAGTCTTCATTTTCGCCGGGATCATGTGGGCTACGCCGTGTTGGATCAATCCACCGGAGAATTTTTACTTGGCGAATGCCCGGAGGACAAGTTGGTAGAGTCATTACGAAAATTTGCGCCAAAGGAAGTTTTAATTGCGGAGAATGTGTCCTATTCACTGACTCCGTGGTATCGTGAATTCTTACCGTTTGTTACTCAAGTAGAAGATTGGATATTCAATGTAGATCAAAGTTACCGAACGCTGACGGATCATTTTCACACAACTTCACTGAAAGGGTTTGGGTGTGAGGGGCTTCCTCTTGGTATCACCGCTGGCGGGGTCATGTTTTATCATCTTCGCCAAACCCTAAACACGTCTCTTAAGCACATCTCAACGCTCCAACCCATTTTAAATGAGGGGATTATGGGTTTGGATGGCTTTACCCTTCGCAATTTGGAGGTGTTTAAATCTCTGGCTACACAGGGAACTCACGGCACGTTGATTGATACCATAGATGATACAACCACATCGGGCGGCGGAAGGCTACTGAAACAATGGCTGAACCGCCCACTGACGGATATTTCCGATTTAGTTAAACGGCAGGATGTTGTGCAGGCATTTTTTCAGAATAAACGGATGTTAAATCGTATTCGAAAGATGTTAGCTCAAATTGCGGATATTGAACGGATATTAGGAAAAATCAATCGCGGGAGTGCCGGACCGAGAGATATTGTGGCGTTGGGAGAAAGTTTAGGACTCATTCCTGAGTTGCAAGAAGTAATGAAGGGGGAGGGAAATACGGGACTGAAGCGACTGTCAAAACAATTTATCAATACTGTGGCAATGACGGAATTGATCGGGAAAACGATGCATCAAGAACCTCCGACTCACATAAAACACGGGAATGTAATTGCAGTCGGAGTAGATGCAAATCTTGATGAATTACGTATTTTAGCCACCGGTGGAAAAGAGTGGATTTCTGACTTTGAAAATTCTGAACGAAAAGCCACCGGAATATCCTCATTAAAAATTGGGTATAACCGAGTATTTGGATATTACATCGATGTAACCAAAACACACCAAGATAAGGTGCCGGAATCTTATATCCGAAAACAGACATTGGTAAATTCCGAACGATATATCACGCAAGAACTGAAAGAATATGAGGAAAAAATTCTCTCAGCGGAAGAAAAGATTCAAGAAATCGAAGCACACATTTTTCAAGACCTATGTCAGGTAATATTAAAAAAAGTATCTGATATCCAAACAAATGCGCGAGTCCTTAACCGATTAGATGTACTTTCGTCATTTGCGCTGACGGCAAAGACCAACCGGTATTGCAGACCAATATTGACGGAAGATCCGGTGCTTGATATCCGTCAAGGGCGTCACCCTGTTGTAGAAAAATTGTTGCCTGCAACGGAACGATTCATCCCCAATGATGTTAAAATGAACACTGAGTCAGAGCAAATTCACTTGATTACCGGTCCAAATATGGCAGGAAAGTCCACCTATTTAAGGCAGGTTGGACTATTGGCTCTTTTGGCGCAGATTGGTTCGTTTGTCCCGGCAAAATCAGCGACGATCGGAGTGGTGGACAAACTCTTTACACGTGTTGGAGCGAGTGATAATCTTGCCGGCGGGGAAAGTACATTTTTAGTGGAAATGAATGAAGCCGCAAATATTTTGAATAATGCGACAAACCGCAGTTTAATTCTACTGGATGAAATCGGCAGAGGAACAGCCACTTTCGACGGACTGTCTTTAGCGTGGGCAATTACGGAGTATCTGCATAATAATCCGGAATTGGCTGCGAGAACATTGTTTGCCACGCATTATCATGAATTGACTGACCTTGAAAGTACATTGGATCGCTTGATAAACTACCATGTTGCTGTTAAAGAATTTGGTGATAAAATTGTATTTTTAAGAACCATCCGGAAAGGAGTAGGTGATAAGAGCTATGGAATTCATGTGGCCAAGATGGCGGGTTTGCCTACTCAGGTACTCCACAGAGCGACGGAGATTTTACAATATCACCTTAATCAGACGGATACGATAGAGGGGACTCCTCCACCTGCTGATAATCAAATGTCTCTCTTTGATCAACAGGAAAGTGCTCTGAAACAGGCGTTGAGTGAATTGGATATTAACCGGTTAACACCCTTAGAAGCGTTACGAAAATTAGACGAATTGAAAAGTAATGTAAAAAATTAGGAGACAGGAGACAGGAGACAGGAGACAGTCTGCCTGCCGCAGGCAGGGAGACATAAAAAGTTAGTAGATTAAAAAGGATTTGAACAAAGATACAAACATAAAATTATGATGGAAAAAATAAACATATTTGGAGCCACCGGCACATTTACTCGTCAACATTTAACCCCTAAACCGCCGAAGGCGGTCAGGCACATGAACACCCTAACACCCTAACATGAACACGATAAAAGATAAATTATGGCACATTGCATTACTGACAGGAATATTATTTTCGACAGGGATACATGCTGCTGGTGAAATTACTTGGGTGAAATACGGCTGGCAAGCATTTCGAAATTCAGGGGATGCGACATCGCTGGCGTTAGGAGGAGCCCTAACCGCCTATTCAAACAGCGCTGCTTCTTTTCTGCATAATCCCGCTCATATTCAAGTTTCGCAGAACCGTCCGTTTGTCTATGCACACCAAAACAGATTTTCCGGTGTTGTCAATAGCGATTTATTTTCAATGAAGTTCAAGCAAAATACTCCGCACCCCATTGGATTGACAATCCTCCATGAAGGCGTCTCAAATATCTTCGATACGAGAAGCAGTTTGCTTGATTGGGGAGAAGATGGTATCCCCGGTACTGGCGACAATGGAGAGGGGAACGGCATTCTAGACGAAGGGGAACGATTGGATTCCAATAAATTGAAGCAGTTTAGTCAAAACCAATGGGCATTTAATTTTAATACCGGATGGACGGTCGGATCAATGCAATTAGGGTTGAGTGCGAAAGGACTGGTCCACTTTTTGGGTGAGCATACCGGCAGCGGATTAGGATTTGATGTTGGTATGACTACCGATATGTTTCCCAAAACAAAAATCGGTGTCACCGTCTATGATATTATGACTTCCTGGGTTATTTGGGATAATGGTACAAAAGAAATTACCTCGCCGTCGGTGGCGTTAGGTGTTACGCGTGAAGTTGCTTTTTCTTCGTTTCCCGTTGGCATTGCAATGATGGGAGATATACTGATTTATTCTGAGGGGATAACACCGGATGATGATGTTCAGATTGGAAACATTGGCGGGATATTACGGGTTGGAACTGAGATAAAAATTAATAATCAAATAGCCATCCGCATCGGGAGAAATGGGAAAGGAAATGCTTCAGCAGGATTGGGAATTCAGTGGGATCAAATAGAAATCAATTATGCGTACCAAATCAGTACGATGGATTCAGGGCTTGGGGATAATCATTATGTGTCATTCTCTATAAACCCAAAGTGGCTTTGGAAAACCATCGCGGATAATTTATAGCCGGGATTATTTTTTAGACACGAACTACTACGATTTTATACGAAAAGACACGAATATATTAAAGCAGTAAATGAAGTACAGAATCAGTTAAGGACTGTACCAACTCTGCTCAATCGGGGTATCCAAAAACCGGACGGACGATCGAGATCCAGGGAAAAATAGACAAATAATGCCTCACCAAGAATATTATTATGAGGGACAAATCCCCAAAAACGTGAGTCTAAACTGTCATCGCGATTATCACCCATTGCCCAGTAGTAATCCTGTTTAATCGTGTAGGTATTGATATCACGTATCGGGATGCCGTCAATCTGAATGTGAGAGAAGTCATTATCCCTGATAGAAGGTGACCATGGATTAAGCAGCTTTCCTTTTGGGAAATAAGGATCAAAAACTTCACGATCTCCTTTACGGCGGTATAAATCCATGGGGTCAGTTGTAGTAAATTTATATCGAACAGAGTGGCTCTCAAGCGTGGCTTCATGACCATCCATGATGATTAGCGGAAGAAGGAATCTCCAATCTGTGTTTTTATCTATGGTGAAGATATCACCCTTTTTTGGAACGTGTATAGATTTAAAGTGATCTTTATTTCCATATTTTCCTAAATAGATGCCCGGTTGCTCTTTTCCTTTCGGATATTCCGAATAAACAAATTTTCCGTTATCAGGGAGAGGATATTCCTCATCGTTGACATAGAGTTTGCGATCTTTAATTTCGATGGTATCTCCGGGACCTGCTACACATCGTTTGACATATTTATGGTGAGGGTCACGCGGATATCTGAAAATAATGACATCTCCCTGTGTTGGTCTTTTAAATTCAGGGAAACGAAAATAGGGGATATAGATTCCAATGTCGGTGTAAGGGATGCCAATCCAATCCGGAGTGCGAGTTCCGTAGGCTAATCGAGTTCCAATTAGAAAATCACCGGTCATGATGGTATTCTCCATGCTACCTGTCGGAACAATGTAGGCTTCAACGATGGTTACTTTTAAAAGTAAGGCGATGATAATAATCGTAATCCACGATCGAATCTCTAACAGTATTTTTCGAATTTTGTTTGGCAAGGGAATAACCTTAGTACTTTATTTATAAATTGTTGATATTACTAAGTGAGTGGTAAGCGTGTGTATGAACGGTAGGAAATTGGTATTTTGAATTTGTAATTTATTTGAGATTTGGTTTTTGTATTTTGTCATTTCCTGTCCATCCGGGTTAGGTAATCATACGTGAATGGGATAAAAAAGTTTCATCGTTGAAATGCATGTGCCGGGAGAGGGACTCGAACCCTCACTTCATTGCTGAAATCGGTGTTTGAGACCGACGCGTCTACCAGTTCCGCCACCCCGGCATGAATAAGGCTGGCGAAATTACCAGTACACGCCGACGTATGTCAACTACTGAAACAGGAAATTCCGCCGGATTTACAGACATGGTATCCACTTTGTGGTAAATTGTAGCTAATATTTTT
>CAYLYH010000035.1:0-22281 GCA_964388155.1 uncultured bacterium
CGAATGCTGCCATTGTATCCTGTGGAGAGAATGGTTTTTCCACGGACGATAACGGCACCCACATGTTTCCGATCACACGTAGATCGCGTGGCAACTTCTTTAGCAATATTCATGAAATATTTTTCCCAGCTTATACGTTTTTTTGTCATGGATTCCTCATTTTGAATGGCACAAAGTTAAATGAGAAAGTCGTGAGTAGAAAGGAGAAAAGGAGACCGCGTAGATATTCATGAATTTATTGTATCTCTCCAAATTAACGCTCTTTAGGTTTCTCACTTTACAGGTTGTCCACCATCGGCGTAATTGAAATTATAGTTTTATGTTTATCATAACCACGAACCATTTCCAATGCAGTTCCCATGCTTGCTTCCGGAAGACATGCTATGATAACGTCTGAATTACTTGCCTCTTCTGCCATTTTAAATAAAACCCGACTTGCCTTCAACCCGTCATAATCTATACTGTTTGGATTTAGCGAAAATGGATCAATAATTTCCACTTCAGGATGGTTGGCTATAATTGCCTTCCTGATGACTTCCCTGTATTGTTGTCCTTCCATATACCGGTTCGTTCTTGAACCTTGCATAATCCCGGAAATAAAAACTTTAAACTGAGGTATGATGTACTTCTTAAGATAATCCCAAATTTATTATTCGTAAGATTGGTGGTTTTTGTATGCGAACTTCTAACACAAAGCATAATATTTAACATTACTCCAAATCTCCACTTCTCCCATTCTCCGTTTCTCCCACTCACCATTCCCCAGTTCACTAATATCGATACGAATCCGGTTTATACGGACCTTCTTTCGGAATGCCCAGATAATCTGCCTGCTTATTTGTAAGTTTTGTCAACGTGGCTCCGATATGTCCAAGATGCAGCCGTGCAACTTCTTCATCCAATATTTTCGGAAGCGTGTATACACCAATTTTAGGTTTGTCTTTTGCCAATGCCATCTGCGCCAGTACTTGATTGGTGAATGAATTACTCATCACAAAGGCCGGATGTCCGGTGGCGTTCCCAAGGTTCACCAAGCGTCCCTCAGAGAGCAAATAAATCTGATGTCCGTCGTTAAAATCGTATCTGTCCACTTGCGGTTTGATATTTGTGCGTTCGGCATCATACGCTTCATTCAGCGCATCCACCTCAATTTCATTATCGAAATGCCCGATATTGCAAACGATGGCTTGATCTTTCATATTCCGCATATGTTCCAGCGTAATCACGTCGCGATTTCCGGTGGCGGTTACAAAAATATTTGTTTCTTCCAATGCTTGTTCAACGGTAACTACCTCAAAACCTTCCATAGATGCCTGCAAGGCGCAGATCGGGTCGATTTCAGTAACCAGTACTCGTGCGCCATACCCCCGCATGGATTGTGCACAGCCTCTCCCGACATCACCATATCCGCAGATGGTGACGGTTTTCCCGGCAATCATGACATCCGTGGCACGTTTAATACCGTCGGCCAGCGATTCACGGCAACCGTAAATATTGTCAAACTTAGATTTTGTCACGGAATCATTCACGTTGTAAACAGGGAATAAAAGGGTGTCGTTCTTCTCCATTTGCAGTACGCGATGAACACCAGTGGTTGTTTCTTCGGATGATCCGATGATATTCTCCACAACTTTATGCCAATGGTTCGAGTCTTTTTCTAGCACATCCCGCAACAATTCTTCGACAACCTGTTCTTCCAGGACATTAGTGGTAATATTCGGGGTATCTCCATGTTCCGCAAAATAGGTTTCCAACTCATAGCCCTTGTGGATCAATAACGTGGCATCTCCGCCATCATCAACGATAAGATCGGGACCTTCATTTCCATTATGCGTCAGAGCTTGCAGCGTGCACCACCAATACTCCTCAAGCGTTTCACCTTTCCAGGCAAAAACGGGAGTTCCGGTTTCCGCGATGGCTGCCGCGGCCTGATCCTGCGTGGAGAAAATATTACAGCTTGCCCAGCGGATATTCGCCCCCAAGTCTTTTAGAGTTTCAATCAGTACGGCGGTTTCCGTGGTCATGTGTAGCGAACCGGTGATATTGAATCCTTGCAATGGCTGGTCAGTACCGTATTTTTTCCGCACGGACATTAAGCCCGGCATTTCTTTTTCAGCTATTTCGATAGCTTTCCGCCCGGCGGGTGCTAAATCAATTTCTTTGATTTTATAGTTTATGTTGTCTGCGATCATTTTTATTTTTCCTTTATTCATATGTTTGGCCGCCTTTGGCAGGTTAATGTGTTTATAGGTTGATGAATTGACAGGTAGAAGAGTTGAAAAACCGCTTCTACTCTCCAACTCTTAAACTCCTTTACTTTTCTACTCATTTACTCATCTACTTTTTTGCAATTCCTTTGACTTTAGATATTTTATCAAATTTAGAAGTTTAGGGCGTATTATATCCACGCTTTTCATCAATTGACCAATACCATTTGAAAAGTTTAATTCTTTCGCAATGATTAGTTGAGTTTCAATTTCTGAAAGCGAACCTAAGGCAATGTATAGAAAACGAATATAGTCTTTGTTTGAGTTTCGTGCTGCTCCCTCTGCAATATTAGATGGTATTGACACAGCAGATCTTCTTATTTGTGAAATAATTCCAAACTTCTCATCGTCAGGAAAATCTTTGGTGATTTTATAAATATCTTTCACCAATTCAATTCCAAGTTTCCAAACATCCAAGTTCTTGTGCGTAGTACCACTCATTTTTGAATAACCGCTTCCACTTTCAACTCTTTAACCCGTTTACTTTTCTACTCATTTACTCTTCTACTTTCTACTTTCAACTCTTCAACTTTATCCGTTTTCTCCCAAGTAAAGTTATTTTCATTACGTCCAAAATGTCCGTAGGCTGATGTCGGACGGTAAATCGGTCTCTTCAGTTTCAGATGATCAATAATATCCTTCGGTTTCAGCGGGAAGACTTTGTGAACAATTTTGGTGAGTTTTTCGTCATCCAATATTCCTGTGCCAAATGTTTTTACCGAAAGCGATGTCGGTTTTGCTACGCCGATGGAATAAGAAAACTGCACTTCGCACCGTTCAGCCAATTCAGCTGCCACGATATTTTTTGCGATGTAGCGCGCCATATATGTTGCAGAGCGATCCACTTTTGACGGGTCTTTTCCACTGAAAGCGCCGCCGCCGTGCGGGGCATAACCGCCGTATGTATCGACGATGATCTTCCGCCCGGTCAAGCCGGTATCTGCTTCCGGCCCACCGGATACAAACCGCCCTGTTCCGTTCACAATAAAATCTTTTTTATACGGTAATTCAAATTCCTCAAGCACCGGAATGATTACTTTATCAGACACTTCCTTTTCGATAAATGCATGCTCTTCACATTCGTCAGCGAATTTGTCTAGCATATCGTCATGCTGTGTAGCGATCACGGTCTTTTTAACTGACACCGGTTTCGTTCCGTTGTACTCTATCGTGACTTGAGATTTTCCGTCAGGTCTGAGCCAGAGCAGTGTTTTATCCTTGCGTAATTCGGTTAGTTTGCGTGTAAGTGCCTGTGCCATCATAATGGGAAGCGGCATGAGTTCCGGGGTTTCGGTGCAGGCATAACCGAACATCAAGCCCTGATCTCCGGCACCTTGTTCACGGTCATCGTCTTCATCCACACCTTGGGCAATATCCCGGCTCTGTGAATGAAGTGTGGACACTACCCGGACTTCATCACTATCCATGCCATAGTCACTATTGATATATCCTATTTCCTCTAACGTTTGTTTTACGATTCTTTCCACCTCGCAAAATCCATTGGTGCGGACTTCTCCGGCGACTGTGATCATCCCTTTGGTTGCCAGTGTTTCACAGGCGACATGCGATTCAGAATCCTGGGCTAATAAATTGTCCAAAATTGCATCAGAAATCGCATCACAGACTTTGTCCGGGTGCCCTTCAGATACCGATTCAGATGTAAATAAGTACGTATTCATGGTTTCTCCTATTCCTTTATTTGTTATTTTTTCAAATGGAGACATGAGCAATTCTATTCAAATACAAGGTCAAAATTACGATATTCTCCATATTACTTAAGAGTTAAAGTGCTAAAGTGTTATGGTGTTAGGATGTTCACTGCTAACTACTCTCCCGCCGGAGGTGAGCAGACTACTTTTAACTTTATGACTTTCAACTCAGTTGTTTCACGATTTGCGTGACGGTACCGGCATCGTTCAAAACATAAAAATGGATGTTTTTCACACCGGAGTTTAACAGTCCTTCAGCTTGTTTTAATCCCCACTGTTTACCGATTTCTTTTATGTGCTCAGTAGAAGCAGTAATTTCATCCACCAATTCATCGGGGAGGTTCACAAAAAAGTTTTTCGGAATAGCCGTCAGCTGTTTTACACGGTCTAATATTTTTATACCGGGAATAATCGGAACGGTAATCCCTGCGGTACGGCATTTTTCCACAAAATCAAAATATACATCGTTGTCAAAGAACATCTGTGTCACGATGTAATCTGCTCCGGCATCCACCTTCTTCTTAAGATTGGTAATATCCGTTTTTAGGTTGGGGGCTTCAAAATGTTTCTCAGGATATCCACCTACCCCCACACACATATCAATAGGATCAGGATTCAGAATTTCGTCCAAATAAACAGCGTTTTTCAAATCATCCAACTGTTTCACCAAATCGGATGTATAACTGTTGATACTGCGATCTTTTTGCACAGGTTTTTTATAATTGGTTTCATCCCCGCGGACGGCTAACATGTTCTGAATACCAAGGAAATTCAATTCAATTAAAGCATCTTCCGTTTCTTCACGGGTAAATCCACGGCAAAGCAGGTGAGCCACGGTATCAATTTTGAACCGGTTTTGGATAATCCCACAGATACTGATCGTCCCGGGGCGTTTTTTCCGGATTCGGCGTTTGATCGTTCCGGAACCCATTTCTTCATAATGTGCTTCGGCCGAATGACTGGTAACATCGATATACGGCGGATTGAACGGTTGCAGCTGTTTGACAATATCGATAATTTCCTGTGCGCTCTTTCCACGTGGCGGCGGTATAATCTCATAGCTGAATAACGGTGACGTGGCTTTGTCTATATGTTCAATGACTTTCATAATGTTTTACCAAGTTGATGGGTAGATGGGTTAACGAGTAGAAGGGGCTGCCTTGATATGACTGACGCCTGTATCCTTAAAATTACATCCATTTCTTAATTTCCTCTTTTGTCATTCCTCTTCTATTGGCGTAGTCGTTTAGTTGATCATCGCCGACTTTTCCGATACCAAAATATCGTGATTTAGGATGAGAAAAATACCATCCACAAACAGAAGTCGGCGGATTCATCGCAAAACTTTCAGTAAGTGAGGTGCCTATATTTTCCGATACTTTCAAAACCGTAAATAATGTTTGTTTTTCCTGATGATCCGGGCAGGCGGGATATCCCGGGGCAGGACGAATTCCAATGTAATATTCTTTTATCAAATCGTCGTTTGTGGAATCTTCATCTTTGGCATAACCCCAATATTCTTTACGAACCTTTTCATGCAGATATTCTGCCAGCGCTTCGGCAAAACGGTCGCCAATTGCCTTTACAAGAATGCTGTTATATTCGTCGTGATTATCCTCAAAACGCTGAGCGGAATGCCGAACGCCTTGTATCGATACGGTGAACATTCCCAACCAATCGTGTGTGCCGGATTCTTTAGGAGCAATAAAATCGGCTAAGCATAAATTAGGTGTTTTTTCGTTCTTGTTAAATTGCTGACGGAGAAAATGAAACCGTTCGGAAATATCGTCCAGTTGAATTTCAACATCATCACCAACGGAATTAGCAGGGAAAAATCCAATCACAGCCTTGGGTTGAAACCAGTCATTTTGGAGGATGGTTTCTATCATTTGGGTCGCATCATTGTACAAGTCTTGTGCCTGCTGCCCGCTTTTTGGATCTGCAAAGAGTTGCGGATATTTCCCCTTCATCTCCCAAACCGCAAAGAACGGTGACCAATCAATATAGGGAATTAAGCTGCGGAGTGAAATATCCGTTAACACGTTTATTTTTGTAAAACTTGGTTTCGGTGGCGTGTAAGATTCCCAATCGGTTTTTAGCGCATTTTGCCGTGCAGATTGAATAGAGACGCGGGACGTTTTCTGTATTTTCTTGGTATACGATTTGCGAATTGCTTCATAGTCAGCGTTCACAGACGCTACAAATTCGATGTGTTCTTTCCCTAACATGTGGGATGCTGTACTCACAGCGCGCGAAGCATCTTTTACGTGAACCACCGGGGAAGAATACTGTTCTGCTATTTTAAGTGCTGTATGCTTTTTTGATGTCGTTGCACCGCCGATCATTAACGGCACGTTCAATTGGTTTCGTTCAAGTTCTTTCGCCACATTTGCCATTTCATTCAGCGATGGTGTAATCAGTCCGCTAAGCCCAATGATGTCCACATTCAGTTCTTTTGCTTTTGAGATGATCTGATCTGTCGGAACCATGACCCCAAGATCCACAACATGATACCCGTTGCATTCTAAAACCACTTTTACAATGTTTTTTCCAATATCATGCACATCACCTTTGACGGTGGCTATTAATATTTTCCCTGCGGATGTTGATACACCGGCTTCACTATCTTCGATAAACGGCATGAGATATTCCACCGCCTTTTTCATGACCCGGGCGCTTTTCACCACTTGCGGTAAAAACATTTTTCCCGCACCGAACAGGTCGCCAACCTTATTCATTCCATCCATCAGTGGTCCTTCAATCACCTGCACAGGATTATCAAACCCCTTCCGGGCGTTTTCGGTATCTTCGATAATAAATTCGGTTATGCCCTCCACCAGTGCATAGACCAACCGCTCATCAGTGGGGAGGGTCCTCCACTGGGAGATTTTTTCTTTTATCACGAGATCATTGGAATAATCCCTGGCAATATTAAGCAAACGCTCAGTAGCATCATTGCGGCGATTAAACACCACATCTTCCACGGCTGTTTTGAGGGGCGGCTCAATGTCGTCATACACCGCCAGCTGCCCGGCGTTGACGATGCCCAAATCCATGCCGGCTTGAATGGCATGATATAGAAAAACAGAGTGCATGGCTTCGCGTACCGGATTGTTACCGCGAAACGAAAAGGACAGATTGCTGACCCCGCCGCTGATATGCACGCCTGGCAACGTGGATTTGAGAATGGTCGCTGCTTCGATGTAATTCACGGCGTAATTTGCATGTTCTTCCATTCCGGTACCGACAGCAAAGATGTTTACATCAAAAATAATGTTTTCGGGTGAAAAGCCAACGGTGTTTACCAGAAGATCATACGCCCGTTTACACACCGTTACTTTTTGATCGGACGTCTCTGCCTGCCCGCTTTCATCAAACGCCATCACCAAAACAGCGACACCATATTTCTTAATGAGAGATGCCTTGCGGATAAATTCAGATTCGCCATCTTTCAGGCTAATCGAATTGACGATGGCTTTTCCTTGAATGTTTTTCAGGGCGGTTTCAATGACCTCCCAATCTGAGGAGTCTATCATTATCGGAACCCGGCTGATATTGGGTTCGCCGGCAATCAATCGGAGAAATGTCTCCATTGCCTGCTTCGAATCGATGAGGGCTTCATCCATATTGATGTCGATGATCTGCGCACCATTTTCAATCTGCTGGAAGGCGACACTGAGTGCCTCTTCGTACGCCTCGTTTTTTATCAGCCTGCGGAATTTTGCAGAACCGGCAACGTTTGTTCGCTCCCCGATATTAATAAAATTACTCTCCGGACGGATAATGAGCGGTTCCAATCCGCTGAGTGTTGTGTGTTGCTGAACCTCCGGGATACTGCGCGGAGTAACGTCTGCAACCGCATCGGAAATCGCCTTGATATGTTCAGGTGTTGTTCCGCAACACCCACCGACGATATTCACCAGTCCTGATTCTGCAAACTCACGAATGGCAGCCGCCATATATTTTGGTGATTCGTCATAGTCACCCAGTTCATTGGGTAAGCCGGCGTTCGGGTGAACACTCACACATGTATCTGCAATCATTGAGAGGTCACTCAAATATGGGCGGAGTTGATCTGCTCCGAAGGCACAGTTTAATCCGATACTCAGCGGGTTTGCATGACGCACAGATGCCCAAAAAGCTTCGATGGTTTGCCCTGATAGTGTTCGTCCGCTAATGTCTGTGATGGTTACGGAGATCATCAACGGAAGAGAAATGTGCTTCTCTTCCATTACGGATTGAACTGCAAAGATGGCGGCTTTGGCATTCAGCGTGTCAAATACAGTTTCGATCATTAAAAGATCTGCGCCGCCGTCAATCAATCCACTGGCAGCTTCGGAGTAGGCATCTACCAACTGATCGAACGTAATGTCGCGAAATCCGGGAGAGGAGACATCAGGGGACATACTTGCTGCTTTGTTTGTCGGACCTAAAATTCCGCAGACGAACCGCGGTTTATCGGTGAATTCATGGGCGACCTCCTTGGCAATTTGAGCAGATGTATAATTCAAATCATAAACACTATCTTCAGTTTGATAATCTGCTTGAGCAACGGAGGTGGCATTAAAGGTGTTGGTTTCAATAATGTCAGCACCGGCAGTCAAATATTGCCGATGGATGGTTTTGATAATCTCCGGCTGCGTGAGCGAAAGAATGTCGTTATTTCCAACCAGAGATTGTGGATGATCTTTAAATCGGCCAGAGCGGAAATCGCCCTCCTTCAATCCGTAAGATTGAATCATGGTACCCATAGCTCCGTCCAGAACCGGGATACGAATTTTAAGGATATCTCTGATATTTTTCATAACAAAAAAGCCGGCGCTAAGTCCGGCTGATGTTTCATCCTTTTTAGCTCCAATCTTTAACGTCGCGGCAATATGGTTCAAATCACGACGGGGAAAAATAAGAGTTTTCTTTAATAGGATACAAAGAAATTCTTATTTCACTCCAATGCAAATGTCCAAGTATAACAGCCCCGGGATAAGACGAATAAAAAATTTATAAAAAGCATGTAAATTTTATTTTCAATCCTTGAATATAATTCACTAATTTCCCCGGCTTCATTTGAAGTGTTTACATCCAATTGACTCCGTAGCTCAGTTGGTAGAGCAGTGGCCTTTTAAGCCATTGGCCGAGCGTTCGAGTCGCTCCGGAGTCACGCGACAACAAACCCATTTTCTCGACGAGAGATTAGGGGTTTATAATTTTTGATACTTTTGTGTTGTTTTGTTTAAAATGGTACAATAATTGTGCAAATTTTATAAAATAGTCAGTAATGCTGCGAGTGATTCAAATTATTTTCACTCTTGCCTTCTTGATTCTTTTACTTATTCATCGAACGAAAACTCTTTTTCTTTGAACAGACGAAGACAGGCGTCAGCCACATCAGGATCGTAACGAACTCCCCGGTTATCTTCAATTTCCTTCAATGCAGTTTCAATCCCAAGTGCTTCACGATAAGGACGGTGAAATGCCATTGCCTCTATCACATCAGCAACCCCAAGAACACGGGCTTCAATCAGAATTTCATCTTTTTTCAGTCCGGCCGGATATCCGGAACCGTCATATCTTTCCTGGTGTTGAAGAACAATTTGCGCGATTGGCCACGGGAATTCTACAGATTTTAAAATATCGTAACCGACGTGAATATGCTTTTTTATGATTTCAAACTCATTCATATTCAATTTCCCCGGTTTTGACAATATTTCTGCCGGAACGGAAATTTTCCCAAGATCATGAATCAACCCCGCGAGTCGAATTCCTTCGATAGTGTGTTTTGGTAGGCACATTTCATTGGCGATTGCCGTGGCAAGCTTACTCACTCTTTTTTGATGATTTGCTGTGTAAAGATCGCAAGCTTTAGTCGTGGTGGCCATTGCTTTAATGGTACCTTCTAATGCTTTTCGTAATTTCTTAAGTGTCAATCTTAATTCTATTTCTGCCAATTTTTGGTTGGTGATATCGTGCAGGATGCCCCGATAACCCACAACATCACCATTGCTATCTACAACCTTCACAGCACTTTCTGTTACATAGATAATCTGACCATCATAACGACGAAGTTGCAATTCATAATTTTCAACATAGCCGTCCTCATTCAGATGCTTATTAAGACATTCTCTATCTTCGGCATGCACGTAAAGATCTTTGGCAATTTGCACCTTTAATAATTCCTCTTTAGAAGGATAGCCAAAGAGCGTGATTCCTGCTTGATTAATATCCATCAATTTTCCGTCCGGCGTACTGTAATACACCGCATCTTTGACTTCTTCAAACAAGGATCGGTATGTGTGTTCAGACTTAAAACCGTGATTTTCCGAAATATTGATTACTGTCATTCCTATGTCTCTATTTATGTGATTAAAGGAAAATAGTTGAGCGGAATCTAACTCACTGAGCACAAAACTCGCATCAATTAAGTTTCACTGCCGCAAGTGGCTGTTTGTAATCCAATGCTAACGATCCACACCTTCCTATTGTAAACTATCCAATTTCATTCTAAATTTAATTAACCGATTAAAGGCAACCTTATGACAAAACGAACACTTTTCTTCATTCTACTCTGTTCAACTCTCGGGGCTCAGTCCGGTATTAACCTAACTGTGAATTTTCAATCCTACGTAAAGTATTACGTGAGCTCAGTAGATCTGACTACCGGAAGTTCAAATGTTCCGATATTTCAAGCGACGCTTGAGAATGATGCCTATCCGGCGGACACGGTGGGTATTCCAATCATTGTGGATTTCAAAGTCGAGGTAGATTCCGATGTATTGGGGTTAAATAATGAAATATTTGTGTGGGCGAGCACAGACCCGTTTCTTTTAAGAGCACCTATTTTTCTTTCAAACCAGGATTTGACCATGGACACACGAGAAATTTACGATAGCGAAGGGGAAAGGGTCGAATTTTCAGTAACAATCCATGAACAGATTGCGAATGAAGATATCATGGAGTTGCTGAATATCACCGTGCAGACCGGTCGGCTACCTGATGGAAATTACAAAATGACATTATCTGTTTGGGATGAAAACCACAGCGTTATTTTGGATTCGAAAGAGGAAGTTCTTGTGGTCACGAATCCAACGCAATTGCAATTAGTTTCACCGGGCGGTGCATTGGCGGACACATCCCAAAATGAAATATATACATCCTTCCCGGTTTTTCAATGGGATTCCAATCCATGTATGACACCCGAAGGTTGTGACTATTTCATCCGGGTTGCTGAATTTATACCGGATGTGCATGCCTCTGTTGATCAAGCGATTGAATCTACGACCCGACTTCCGTTGAATCAGAGTGAAGGGTTTGCCCTCGTCGGGTCGGGTGTTATCTCTTATCAATATCCTGCCAGTGGTGCCGGGGACTTAGAACCGGGCGGGATTTATGTATGGCAGGTAAAAAAATCCATGAATACCACCGAAGGAGGAGAAGAAATCTTTAGTGAAATATTTGCATTTAAAATTATTGATTTTACCAATCAAGATGCCGGTGGGGACGAACCACAAAGCGAAACATCATCTACAAATCCGACTATGATGGCACTTAGAACCTTGATCGGAGAAACAGAATATTTACAACTTTTTGCTCCGGGAGGAGCGCTGGAAGGTTTCTCATCTACAGATAATATCACCATAGATGGTATTTCCATAAATGTCTCCGAGGTTCAGTCATTTTTTTCACAGGGGGTCCCCGTTGTGGATTCTCTGGGGACGACCACCTACCATGAGTTGGAAGTTTTATCCATGGAGGTGACAGAATGAAGAATATAATTTTGTCTCTAATCAGTGCATCTTTTCTGTTTGCGGGAGGTGCGGTTGGTGTGTCTATCAAGGTTAAGGGCGATGTTGTTATCGTTTCCAAGGATGGAAACCAACCGTCTAAGTTAATCCCGGGGAACCCGCTACATGACAGAGATGTTATTCGAACCGGAGAGGGTGGATTTGCTGCCTCGATGTATCTGGACGATCGGACAATTATAAAGATTACGGAGAACACGGAATATGTTATCGGCGGTACCCGGACTCCGGATGGTATTGACAAATCTATCGCAATGAATTACGGCACCCTTCATGCCTCAGTCGCTAAACAGGAGGGGAAGGAATTTTTAATCTCGACTCCGACTTCCGTAGCATCTGTAAAAGGAACAGATTTTACCGTTATTTCGGACCCCGAATTTGGTGATTCCTTCCTTATTTTTACCGGCGTTGTTGAGGTAACAAACTCGGTAACCGGAGAAGTTTCTGAAGTCAACGAAGGAGAAACCGCTGTTTCTACCCCAGAGGGTGAGCTAGAGGTCGAAGAGACGGTCGTGGAAAATATTCCGGTGATTGAGGACGAAGAACCTCAGGGGGAAACCGAGGAATCCGAAGTCCCTGAAGCGTTGGAGACGCACATCATTATATTTGAGATGCAAAATGAAAACGGAGATGTGAAGGAGGTTAGAATAGAGTATCGATGAAATATGATATGACACCTTTCACACAATTACTCAAGCAACAGGGTTCTTGGTTGCAATGCAAGCGGATGTCGTGTTTCACAAGTGTTGTGTTACTGGTATTCCTCTTTTCAACAGGACTATTTGCTGAAAAATCTGTTGCACTGTACTTTGTCGAAACGACCGAAATAACTGAAGAAACGCGATCCTCATTTCTGCAAAACTTAGCGACGGAACTTGAGACGGGCAGTCCCTTGACTGTGGATAATCCTACAGATGTTTATGACGTATTACGGGACAATTGGATGCTTTCAAGTTGTCAGACTGCGGAATGCTATGAGGAGATTGGTGATTCCCTGAATGTAGATATTCTGACGGTGATTCAGTTTCAGACAACACAATTGACAATGGTACTTTTTGATGTTCGTAACCGTATGACACTGAACACATTTACGTTAGATTGTGTTCAGCCGGGGGAGGACGCATTGCGTTCGTGTGAGCCGATGTTGTCGCAAATAATCCTTGCCGAAATTATGGGTACAGAACCCGCCGAAGCGAGTGAAAAACCGCAATCCTCCATCGCAAAATCTTCTAAAAGCCCGATATTAATTTTGAGCCCCGCTCCGGGTGAACGTGTTCTTGAAACCGATATCCTCATCGCGGCGTCGTTTTTCAATCTTGACAGCGGTGCAGTTGAACAGGTTTATCTTGCAGTGGATGGCAGAGATATTTCCCAGAGCTTATTTATTACCCCTGAAATGATGAGCGTTATCATCCCTACAATGGAAAGTGGGAAGCATCATATTACACTTGCCGTGGATAGTTTACGCACATTAAAGAAAACATGGTCATTTACCGTGATTAAAGAAGATATCCCGCCGCCCGTATTTACGTGGAATGGAAAATTAACGACAAGAGGCAATATTGATCGAATGGATGAAGAAGAACTTTCAGTCGGCCAAACAAATTTGTCGTTGAAAGGAACCGTCTGGGATTGGCTGACCTTTAGAACCATGCTGCGTGTAACGACGGAGGAATCCCCGTATCTTCAACCAAGAAATAAGGCGGAATTTGGCGTGAAATTCGGGAAATATGCGGAGGTGAATATCGGGGATTTTTATCCTCGATTTTCGTTCTTAACGCTAAACGGGAAACGGATTCGCGGTGCTGATCTTAAGCTGAAATTAGGGTGGTTCAATTTAGATTTGCTTTACGGAGATGTTAATCGGGATATCCAGGGTGAAATGGATAAAGCTTATGCCTCCGCCATTATCGGCCCGTCTGAAATCACGTTGGACAGAACCGGATATACATTCCAACAGAATGTGTGGGGAGTTCATCTGGGACTAGGGCATGGAAAAAAATTCCGGTTCGGACTCAATGCCGTCAAAGTGAAAGATGACGCAGGGAGTATAAACTCTCATGTAAACAATGCAAATATCGCTGTCGAGAGTGATACGGTTTTTTATATCCCTGATGGAAATTACACACTTGATGAACTGACAAGCTTAACAGGCGGAAATGTTGTGGTGGCGAATCCCTCTGAGTGGAGCGGAGCAACCCCGCAAGATAATATCGTTTTCGGAACGGATGTGGGAGTGTACTTAGATAAAAAACGGTTCCTGTGGGAAGCAGAAGTAAGTCTGAGTCTTTTGAACAGAGACCACAGAAGCGGTGCGTTAACGTTAGCCGGGCTGGACACACTTGCGGATGATTCTGTGGATAATAAATTTACCGGTACTTTAGATCTGAGTACGATTCCGATTGATCCGGCAGACATTCCTCTCTTGTTTATTTATAATGAAAACGTAACAACCCCTGTGCCAATTAATCCTGATGTGTTCAACGATTCAGCAAACGTATCATGGGCAGATGCGATTATATCCATGCCGACTCTCGCATTTAAAACGCGAACAGTGCTCAACTATTTCTCTCAGTATATTACTGTGGAATATTCTCAAATTGGTCCGGAATACATGTGTTTGGCGAATCCGTATATTCAACAGGACAGACGTGAGTTCATCGTGTCAGACAAAGTCCGGTTGTTTCGTAACCGTATGATTCTTTCGCTGATGTATAATTATCGGGATAATGCGATTTTGAAAACGGTCGGAAACGTGGATAAGCAGCAAACCTTATCCGCCGGAGGGAATCTATATCCGGGACGCGGGTTACCGTCGCTGAATTTTAGAGTGCAAACAGTAGATCGCTGGAATGGGGAGACGGAGGTTCAATCCATCGTGACTGAGCAAATGGGAGAAACGGACACGACCTATGTGGACGACAGAGAACACACACAGTCACTAAATATTATGACCTCATTGAATTACCGGGCGCGACTGTTTGGTGTGCAGCATGATATCTCAACGACGTTTGTCATGATGGAGAAAAAAGATCAGATTACCAATCGTGGTTTGGATAACACATTTATTGACCCTGCTGTGTATTCACGAGTGATGAACGCCTCACTCCGAACAGGATATTCTATTCCTTTAAAAACGATGGTGAGCTTAACATCAACAGAAAGTCGGTTTAACCTTAGTGCGGAAGAAACAGCCACACAAGTGTTTCACAATATCAGTTTGAATGCAGATTATACATTTTCTTTGCTGGGGCTTACTGCTTCAGGCGGTATCAATGCCGCACAGGGGTCAGGGCAAACAGACTTCAAATGGGGCGGAGTAAAAGGCGGAATTCAATGGAAGTTTAAAGAATTGTTTTTTGTGGATTCACAGATAGAACTGCGCCGAAAAATCACCAATGATATTACCAGCAATATGCTAATCGGGAGAGTCAGCTTAACGTATATGTTTTAATGGTGGACGTTTGATAACCTTTCAAAGTTTGAGTCTAATGGAAAGGGTCTTTTGGGCAGGTAGCGCGCGGATTATGGATAAACCAACGAAACGGGGGTTTTCCCGCCTGCCGGACGGGCAGGAACCCCTTTCTGGAGTGGGCTCAAGGTTATTATTAAAACTTATTTCCCGTTCAGTATATTTTCTATAATTGTATCCAAAGATTGTTTTCGATCCCACTCTTTCCCGTTTACCAAAAATTTTGGTACAGAGAGACGCAACCCGGTGGAGCGTAGCTGTTCTTTCTCCAGATTGATCTGTTTTTGGAGTGCGGGATCTTGAACGTCACGGTAAAACTGTTCCATATCCAAGCCAAGTTCTTTCGCAAATGTGACGGGGAGGTCCTCGTTGGTTTTTAATTCTTTGTAGCGATCAAAAATCATTTTATACATCGTGTAATACATGCCCTGCCGATCGGCTGCCAAACAATACAACGCGGCTTTAAATGCTTGTTTATGTGAGCGTAAAGGATAGTTCTTAATTACGATTCGAACATCGTTTGGATATGTCTTTGCAATTTTGTCCATCAAACTGACGGAACGGGCGCAGTAGGGTCATTGAAAATCTGTCCATTCGATAATTGTAACTTTAGCATCCTTTGGTCCGATGGTAAATGAACCTTCAGCTGATATATCAAACCTTTTTTTCGGTGCGTATTCCCATGTACCATTCTTGTGCAGGATAACATCTTTTCCGTCATCGGTTTTTGCGTTCAAATCCTGTGCAAAACCAAATGATGTAGCAAAGGCTAAGATGATCGTAATGTGTTTTATCATAGGATTAAAGTGTCCCTTCAATGCAGGTGGTATCAAATCCCCCGCGAGTGTTATAAATAGTGGTGATTTTAAGTCGGTTGGTTTTCAAGGTGGAATTTAAATCATCGTAAATGCGTTTGGTGGCTGCCTCCTGAAAAATACCAACATCGCGAAAGCTAATGAAATAATATTTGAGACTTTTCAATTCGATACACAAACCTCCCTGAGGATAATACTCAATTTTTACATAGGCAAGGTCGGGTAGTCCGCTGAACGGACAAAGTGCACTGAATTCGTCTGTTTCTGTCATGATGTATTGATCCGGGCTGTCGAACTCAAATGTTTCCATATAATCAGGACGAATATGTGATTCATCGGAAAATGAAAATATTTTCCCTTCGGGGTTTGGCATACGTTTCTCCGGTTGATTTTAAGGCTCAGTATTCGTTACTGAACAGATTAAATTACACATATTTTAACATGGTATAAAACGGAGAAAAGAAAAAAGGGGAGAAGCTCCCAAGTAAGCTCCTCCCCCTAGGTGTATTATATATTATATTATTTTTATACGTTAAAAATAAGACAATCTTTTCAAATTTTCTAACCCATGGAGAGGCTGATTACCAGCCCCTCCCTGAGCCTATAAGATAATCCGTGTTACAGAACAAATGTAAGGTGTGCTGACCCTTCTACTCTATATATCTCATTGAAAGTGCCAAAATTGCCGAAATATTTTAAACTTTTTTTTATTTTTTATCAAAATATTCCATAAAAAGGCAATAAATTTGACTGGTCTTACCATGTCAGATATTTCAAATATTACTCCTGAAATAGAATCAGGAATACGAACGGCGATTCGTTCGCTATATCCGGAAGAACAATTTCCGGTGTACATTTATCCAACCCTTGAAGATATCCTTCAGAAGAGTCTGTTAAACCGACTGAATAAGAATGACAAGGTTCTTTTGTTTAGAAAGGCAAAGACCGAAAGACATTTACTTGTTGAAAAATATTGTTCAATAAAAATTTTAATTGACCAAGATCCCAATACCCTCGTTCTTATGTATTTACCAATGGTTACTAGATATGTAAAGCGCCGATGTGTTTACAAAAATACGGATAGGGTGAAAGATATTACGCAAGAGTTTGTGTTGATATTACTGAAGGGGAAACTCAAAAAAATCTGGGAAAAATACCAACAATCAAAAAAACTTTCAGAATTTTCGGCATTTTTCGTGGTTTCAATGAGATATATAGTTGAGAATATTATTCGCGATATGAGTCCAAAATACACATTACCGGGACAAAACCGTCTTAAACAGATGCCAAAAAAAAGTGAACTTAACTTTTCACAGGAGCTCATAATCCAAACAGAGATATCTCGGTTTAATATGGTATTGTCAATGTATTACAAAAAACGATCGAAGATTGAGCTTCTTTTAAAGTTAAAATATGGATTACCGATATTTCGACACGATGTAATAAAATGGTCAGAGAATACGACAGAAGAAGAAATTAAAATACTTAGGACGGTTTCCAGAACAAAAAGTATAAATGATGTTTATGCCGCTGTTTCTCCTATTATGAATCGTATTGAAAAGAAGAAGAACAAGGCAAATTCGCTCGTTCGGTGGATACATAAACGCAAAGTTGAACTTATTACATTGATGAATAAAATGCACAGCTCACCTGTATATGATTCAAATACATTTGAAACGCTGGTGTCACTTTATTACTACAAATACAATCTAAATAACAGAGAAAAGAAAAATGAAACTTACATTTAGAAAAAAAAGGTTATTGAAAGACAAGCATCTTAAACCGGAGATGCTGGCACTTTGTGCTGAAGAATTTCAAAAACACCACACGGATAAAATTCCGGAAGAAGTCCGAAATCATATCGAAGATTGTTTAGAATGCAAGATAGCTATCATGGATGTTTACTCCATGTTAACCGCTACCTCGGATATGACAGCGATTCCAACTGAGTTATTAGAAAAAGATGAACCGGATATATATCGAAAAAATATGTGGAAATCTGCAATGCTCACGAGTGTTTTGGTTCTGACTTTTGCTGTCCTCATCTTTCAAAAGCAGGGAGCCAGTACGAATGACACGGTGTTTAGTCCTGACCCGATGTATGAATATTATATCGGGAGTCAATATCGCAGTGATGCCGGACAATTAACAGTTGTTTCTCCGCAGGTTGGAATGATAACTAACGGAGAGAAGGTGGAATTCCGCTGGGAGTATGATAATGCAGAGAACCTTCAGCTTACGGTATTAAATAACCGACAGGAGATGGTGGTTTCAACGAAAGGTAATAATCAGCGTTTTATGTTAACGAGCACCCTGTCTAATGGCTTATATTACTGGAAATTGGAATCCGAAACAGATCTCCTCTACGTCGGCAAGTTTATTGTAGAATAAATGAGTTTACTGCAGAAAGGGATCTGACAGGCGCTCCGCTACGACATTTTCCATTATCCATTGACCATTTACCATGTATTATTCTCCCATCCAAATATAGCCAGCCCATGCTTTCGGAAATGCCGTCGCCGGGTTCTTAATTAACGCCAGTTTTGCCTGTCTAAGTGCATCAGACCGACTGCCTTTTCTAAGGATGCTTTTATACATATTGTGCATCAATTCTCGAGAGGAGGCATCGTCAACTTTCCACAGGGAATATACGATGTTCTTCGTACCAGAATATTGAAATCCGCGATTTAGTCCCATCATTCCTTCGCTGCTGATAATTTCGCCAACACCGCTTTCGCAGCTGCTCAATACGACTAAATCACTTTTGAGGTCGAGCGTGTAGCACTCATTTGCGTAAAGGACATTATCCTCTTGTATGGACGAGGTATCATCATTGGAAAAAATCAAACAAGACTGGTCAGGATTCTCCGAATTGATAATTCCGTGGGTTGCAAGGTGGACGAACCGATAATCCTGCATGGTATTAGATTTAATTATTTTTTCTGTGGCCTCGGCGTAGATGTGTTGAGTGGAAGGTAAATTCTTTTTGTCAAACAGGGATTTGATCTCCTGTATTTCACCGGCAGATTCCGGAAGATTTGGGAGAGTAAATCCATCTGTGTGTTGATAATTCGCAGGTGCAAACCCTGAAAAATATTTTTCCGCCCGCCCGTCGCTTATGTTTTTAATAAGATGATAGAGGTTGGCTGAGTATTGGTAGGTAATGTCAAATTTGTTAATGAAAAACGGGAATGTTGTTGCCTTTACTTTTTTGGGTTGTTTTGTTAACAGAGGCTCAAACGGAATCATGTAAAGTTTATCATGCGGGATAATGATCAGTTTTTTCTTGGATCGAATCTGGCGATGAATAGGTGCAATCAGTTTAGAATATAATTCTGTCGCAGTTTTTATATATTGTGGCTGGTTAAGGGTAATGATTGATCTTCGATATACATGGAGTAAATCAGAAAAAGAAGTATCTATTGGCACCACCTTAAGATTAAGGTCATTCTTTGTTAACACAAAAATATATAATAAAGAATCGGAGACTGAATATTCAATTAATGCCGTTCGTCTATCCAAAGATGATTGAATACCTTCTGGACTCATTAGATCAGTATGAAACTTTAACGAAAAATAATCAGGATAATACGTTTCGAAATGATTTAAGAGTGATTTGTATGTTTCTGTACTGTGAAAGAGTTTTGTGTCCCAATCGTTAGTTATTTTATCAGAAGATGATTTGATTTTTGCAGAGTTGTTTTGAAAGAATGCAATTTCAGTGCGAAGAGATTTTTCCTGTTGAAGCAGACTGTCCGGGATTCCACCAAACTCCTTGGCATCAATAGCAGTAAGATTTTCCCAAAAGACCATGGCGTGTTCCTGTTCAGAAAGAAAAAATGCTTTGTGTAGAAAATCAGAATTATGTGTATCGTTATACAGTTGATATGCCAGCCGAATTGCCGGTGTGAATAACCGATTGTGCAATTCGCTGAGTGCTAATTTGGATTTTGTTAAGTAAAAACCCTTACGGATTGTATTTAGTAGTCGGATTGAATGTTCAAATGTTTCTAAAGATGTATTCAGATATTGAAAATTTTCTTTGTCAGATAAAGAAAGAAACTCAGCTGCTTTTTGTATTTCTTTTGCCTTTGCAGATAGGGCATTCAGTAGCTGATAATTTTGAGGATTTGGAATAAGATCGGGATTTGCAAATACAGAGGTGTCTCCAAAATCAACAGATTGACAGATAACGTTTTTTTGGTAATACTTTAGCGAGGTATCGTACATATTCATAACGGAATAAAGTTGCCCGAGCCGAGTGTAAAACTCACCTGTTCTATGGTGATATTCTCCCCAAAATTCGATGGCAATATCTAACGCTTTCAACTGATGTTTTTCAGCTAAGGAATAATTTTTTGACTTAAAGTATGTTGATCCGATTTTACCGTACACGATGGCTGTTTTGTAATGCGTTTTTCCAAGCTCTGTTTTCCTTAATGTTAGTGCCTTTTCAAGATATTCCACCGCAAGCTGAAACTTTCCCATCTCTGCATATACTGTTCCGAGATTACTATAATTAACTGCAAGATCAAGGTGATTCTCACCAAACCGTTCAATTTGTTTTTGTATAGAAGCTACATTATGCGCTTCGGCCTCATCATACATTTCCATGCTCATATAAAGCATACTCAAGTTTGAATTTCCCAGGGCAATCAGCGGGTGTGCTTCATCCAGCTTAGCGGATAAAATAATCATGGCCTCTTTTTGATAATCAAGTGCGGATTGATAATTACCTAAATACATTTGTGCCACACTGATGTCTTGATACAATTCACCGACTTTAGGATGAGAATCTCCGTAGTAGTTTATCCAGTTTTTCAGTGCAAGATGATAATACTCCATCCCACGATTGTACTCCCCGATTCGGCTGTAAACGATTCCGATATTCCGTAAATTCGTTCCGACAGACCTGTGCTGATCACCGTAGTAGTGTTTTTTTATTTCCAATGAACGTTTATAATGATCGAGAGCGTTTAAATAGTTGCCCTGTTTCGCATAAATTACGCCAATATTATTTAGAAGTTTTGCACGAAGTTCTATATTTTGGTCGTCATTTTCTATAATCCTTGAGGCTTGGGAATAGGCTTCAACAGCTTCAGAATATTTCCCCAGTCTATACGAGATAACACCAATATCATTGTAATCGATTGCAACATCTGAGTGACGAAAACCAACTAATTTAATCCTGCGCGGAATGACTTCTTGAGCAGTGGTAAGTGCATTTTCATATTTTCCCTGCATATATTGCAATAATATGATTTGTTTTTTTACATCAATCCAAATGGAGTCCCGTCCATCTTTATCCGCCAAGGAAAGAGCCTTCATAGAAAATATTTCGGCAGATTTATGGTCCGCCATTTGAACATACGTATTTGATAGCTGGATATTTATCCCAATGATATGTTCATTGTTTTCACTGTTTTTTGCGATGGCAAGTGCACGGTGGAAGACTGTGAGTGCAGAATCAAAATTAGCGGCATTTTTTAGAGAATCCCCAACGTGTATCATGTGGAGGACAGAGTCCGCAGGGACCGTCTCTGAAATAAGAAGACTGAAAAGGCAGACAGCGGAGATGAACAGACGTTTCATGTTTTACTTTTTAACTCCATTCCTCTTCAAACAATAAATAATCCGTGTTGTTCATCCCTAAAGATTTATACGTATTCTGAGCGATGGTATTATCTTTTTCGACATAAAGCCGGATGCCGCATGCGTTATTATTTTTTGCCAGTTCTTTTACATTTTCGTGGAGATGTTTATAAACTCCTTGCCTACGATAATCAGGTTTAACAAATACCGATTGAATCCACCAAAAATATCCATTTCGCCAATCAGACCATTCTTTGGTAATCATTAGGTTTGCAACTGGAATCCCATCAGCCTCGGCAATTAGATAGCGTGTTTCACTTCCTTGTTGGAATACGGCACTGACCCCGGCTTGAACAATATGGCGATTCAAAGATTTATTCTCAGTCTCCATTGCCATTTCTTGATTAGATCGAATGATAAAGTTAATATCATTCTTGGTTGCGATACGAATGTTCATAAGTATTTCGACTTTAGTCTGGTTTCAAAAAAATTATTCAGTATTGTATTGGACAATATAAGGGTATTAGGAATAGTGTAAAAGAAAAACCACGTCAAAAACCGTTGTTTCTAACGTGGTAATAATTGCGTACGCCGGGGAGGATTCGAACCCCCGACCAAGTGATTAAGAGT
>CAYLYH010000036.1:0-21225 GCA_964388155.1 uncultured bacterium
ACAATTTACCACAAAGTGGATACCATGTCTGTAAATCCGGCGTTATTTTATTCTTAAATCTTAATTCTTAAATTAAATATAATTCGTAATTTCCGATATGCGTCTGCTGAACAGATATATCCAAAAAGAGCTGTATTTCCCGTTTATCTTCTCTTTGCTGATTATTATTTTTGTGTTATTTGTCCAGTTTTTACTCAGAGCTATTGACCGTTTCCTCGGAAAGGGACTGGATGTCCTTACCATCTTAGAGTATCTTCTGTTAAATCTTGGCTGGATTGTCGCGCTTGCCGTCCCAATGGCAGTGTTAATTGCCACATTGATGACATTTGGGCGTATGTCCGAAGATAATGAAATCAATGCCATGCGATCGTCCGGAATCAGCTTTCTGACAATTATTCGTCCGGCAATTATTTTTGGCATCACCATCGCGCTTATGCTGGTGTATTTTAACAACTTCATTTTACCCGAGATGAATTTTCGGGCGAGAATCCTATCCGGTGATATCTACAGAAAACGCCCCGGACTTAATGTTGAGCCCGGTCATTTTATTAACGACCTCCCTGACTACAGCATGATTATTCGTGAAAAAGAACAAGATATCATGAAAGATGTGCGAATTTTCAGCAAGGCAAATCATAGCGATTCGCAGACCAGTATTCATGCTGAGAGCGGTCAACTTTCCACCATGGATGATGCCATCGTCCTTACGCTTTTTAATGGAGAAATTCACGAACTCGATCTCAAAGATTTCGGGAATTACCGCCGCATTGAATTTGAACGCCACCGGATAATCCTACCGGCGGATGACCTTATTTTAAATCGCAGAGATTCTTCTAACCGTACTGACCGTGAAATGACAATTCCCATGATGATGGCAAAACGTAAGTCTTATCAAAAACGGCTGCAAAATGTTCAAGCAAGAATGATGAAATCATTTAAGCGTGTTATCGGCGATTCAACTAAGCTGGAGTCACTTCCACTGGCATTAAGTATTGTTGACACATCCCGAACGATGATTGAAAATGACACAACATTGAGTGTGAATCAAAAACGAACGAAAAAACGGAAATTAAAGACGCTGGAACGACAGTTGATAAATGAGTTCAACCTCATGAACAGTTACATGAAAAGTCAAAATAAATATGAGGTAGAAATACACAAGAAATTCTCTCTTCCTTTTGCGTGCATTTTATTTGTGTTGGTAGGGACATCACTTGGCGTCTTAGCTAAAAAAGGTGGATTTGTTATCGGGACGAGCTTGAGTTTCGGATTTTTCCTTGTATACTATATTTTATTGATCAGCGGTGAAGATATGGCCGATAGAAACCTTGTAAGCCCTGCCGTCGGACTTTGGACTCCAAATCTTATTTTATTAATCGTAGCATTGTACCTTACACTTCACACCGTACGCGAACGTACACCGTTTCAAATTCCTTGGCCAAAGTTTCTTAGTAAAAAATCTAATCCCGAAGAATCGGATGAAACTCGTAAATCATAATTCCATCAAATTTGGGTTTAAATCCTGAAAAATAATACTCCATAAAGTTTTGCTTGACAGTCTCTCCGGCAGATTGAGAGGCATGGAGTAAATATTTTTGATCCAGAATCATACCTTCATGCGCAATGATGACACCCATTTTGAAATATGTTTTTTTTACAAAAGCGACTCCGCATATTTCCGGTATTTTATTCAACAATGCCTGATCTAACCTGTCACTTGGGATATATAGAACTTCTATGGCTTTTTCCCAATTTAACTCTAAGAGTTCCCCGCCATCATTTTTTTTGTTTAACGTGACTTTTGCGGTCTTTAGTTCGCTATTTTTCATCAACAAATCTGTAATATTCTCTGTAACAGGATTAGACGTGATACGGTCGGCTGTAAAATGCCATCTTGTTTTGTGAGAAGGCTGATGATCTTTATAATGTAAATAGATCATATTCTCTCGCGCTTTTTCCCATGAGTTACTCTCTGCAAAGGCAAGACTGGTCAGCACATGGGCTGTGCAATCTGAAATATCCAGACGAATAATCGGGTCGGAATCAGGCTCTTGCTCTTCACCTAGCTTGAAAATCTCATACGGCGTCCCAATCCGCCAAACAGCAATGGCTTTTAATCGTTCATGAAAATCAGGGTAACGCACCGAAAATCTCCTTAGCATTTCCGATGCTTCGCTTTCTGTCATCTTCCATGGATTTGGCAAGGATTCAACCCACCAGCGATTACGCAGCTTTAAATTATTGTTCAGCTCCGTAAATCCTAAAGATTCATATACCGCTGAGTGAATTCGCTGACGCCAGTCATAGTAATGCGGTGATTTCGTTTCCCGCTTTGGATGAACGGCATTCGTTAATAAAATCACAAAAATATTATTCTCTGGGTCAATCCACAGAGATGTTCCGGTAAATCCGGTATGCCCAAAACTTTCAGAACTTAAGTACACTCCGCCGGATGCCTTTCCGGATGGACTGTCCCACCCCAAACAGCGGGAGCTCCCTTCTACAACATTCGCTCTTTTTGTGAACAATTCAATTGTTTCTTCATCAAATATTCGTGTGCCGTTATAAATTCCTTTATTAAGCATCATTTGTGAAAATACAGCTAAATCATGTGCGGTCGAAAACAGACCGGCATGCCCTGCAACGCCACCGATACTATTGGCATTTTCATCATGGACATGTCCGTGAACGTACTTGCCTTCCTCAATACTATATTCAGTAGGAACAACACGGTATAATAATTCTTCCGACGGATTGTACATCGTAGAAGCCATCTTTAGCTGACCAAATACTGTTTTGTTCAGATAATCGTCCATTGATTCTCCGACAATTTTTTCCACAACTTTCCCTAAAGTAATTAAGCCAACGTCAGAATATATCGTCTTCTCTCCTGTTGTATATTCTAATTCCGTTCGCAAAACACTGTCGATCCGTGCATCAATTCCATTCCTCATTTTAAAATAATGTTTAAACGGCGGCAACCCGGAAGTATGAGTGATCAAATGGCGAATCGTCACCGAGGATTTATCCGTTGTAATTCCGCGAAACGTTGGTAAATAATTGCTGACGTTTTCATCCAGATCCAATTTTCCCTCTTCGACAAGTTTCATGACGACGGAGGTTGTTCCGATCACTTTAGTGATGGATGCTAAGTCAAAAATATCATCTAATCGGGTTTGGTGTTTTCCTTCAATCGTGTGGTGACCAAATGCCTCGTGGAAAAATATTTTTCCGTCTTTTACAGCTAAAAGTACCCCGCCGGGCCAAGCAGAATCCTGCAGTGCTTCCGTCAACAAATTTTTCAGTGGTTCAGTCTTAGCACCAACTTCCGTTGGTAAAACCGACAATAATCCCTGTCCTGAGTGGCCGATTGCCAGTCCAAGAAATAAAAAGATAATACGCTTTGATACGTGCCTAATCATGGTGGTAAGTTTACGGAAAATAATCCTGTAACTCTCATCACATTTTCACCTAATTTCTCATTCATATTATTTGCTGAAATTCAATCATTAGACAACTGAAATAATTAAATAAACACATGAAAATATTTTCAACGCTTGTTTTAGTAACCGTCTTTCTGCTAAGTGGTTGCGCGCATGTCATCACCGTTCAAAACGGGTACGATTACGCATCCATGGATCGCCTAACCAAGAAAGTCCATAAAAGAGTTGAGCGATTCATCACTAAATCTCTAGATGGTGACCATCCGTTTGTCTTTCCGGCGGGAACAAAAATCAAATCAGTGTTCGTTGATAAAACCTCCAAAACGATCGTCATTGATTTCAGCCCGGAGTTCGCCTTTATGCCGATGCGGTTACATACTGAAAAAAGTATCTATTTAAGTATGCGTTCAGCTCTTGGCTGGCGGTTCATAAAATACGCACTAACTCTGCGGGCATTGGATCGCCCAATCCATGAACTGATTCCCAATTTTTATCGCGGCACCACGGATACAACACGCATCCCGTTGAAAATGCCTACAACTGCGGCACATGTAACAAAGACCAGCTTACCGTATAAAATCACAGCCGGACTAAGCGATAATCATCTGGCGGTTTGGCATAGCCACGGTTGGTATTACAACAACGAAACCGACCGCTGGGAATGGATGCGTCCACGGTTATTTCAAACGGTGGAAGATCTGCTGCCGATGTCCTTTACTATCCCTTACCTTTTCCCGATGCTCGAAAATTCCGGTGCAAATCTTTACATCCCCAGAGAACGCAACCCACAAACAAATGAACTCGTCTGCGACAACGACTCACCGGATTCCACAACAGTCGAAACCGGAGAATGGCAGACGGCTGAAACTCCGGGTTTTGCAATTGGAACTCCACCCTATGGTATCGGTGATAATCCTTTTCGGCAAGGCAGTTTTCGATTTACGTCCATAGATACTGTCTCAACTGCATCTTTCATGTGGGTACCCAACATCCCTGAGACCGGAGATTACGCTGTCTATATTTCTTACGGAAAGCTAGATTTGGCTACCAATGATGCCAAATACACCGTTCATCATGCCGGTGGGACTACCACATTTTCCGTGAACCAGCAAATGGGCTACGAAACGTGGGTGTATCTGGGGACATTCAAATTTATCAAAGGAAAGTCAGGTTCGGTGGTTTTATCGAATCAAAGTAAGTCGTTGGGAAAGTTCATCTCAGCTGATGCCGCACGGTTCGGCGGTGGGAGGGGTAATATCATCCGTGGCGGAAAAACCGGAAAACGCCCCCGCTATCTTGAAAGTGCGCGTTACTATTTGCAGTACGCCGGGATGCCGGATTCGCTGTATAATGTGCATGCCGACACCAATGATTACAAGGACGATTATCAGCGCGGGGAATGGGTGAACTATCTTAAGGGCAACCCTTACGGGCCGAATACGAATCGGGAGATTGACGGATTGAAAATTCCGATCGATTTGGCACTGGCGTTTCATACCGATGCCGGGATCAAAGAGAATTCATCTGTCGGAACACTGGCAATCTACAGATTGGAAGATGAGTTGGAATCAGAATATTTTCCGGATTCAACCTCCCGGATGGCAAACCGCGATCTGGCAGATATAGTTCAAACTCAAATCGTGGATGATCTTAGGAAAAAATATGATCCAACCTGGAAACGCCGCAAACTGTGGAACGCCGATTACCGTTCGGCAAGGACACCTAATGTTCCAACCCTGCTGTTAGAATTGCTGTCCCATCAAAACTTTTACGATATGCGATTCGCTCTCGATCCGCAATTCCGATTCGATGTCAGCCGCAGTATTTATAAAGGTGTCTTAAAGTATCTTACAGATCGGGAGAATCGTGATTATGTTGTTCACCCTCTGCCGGTGAACTATTTTGCGGCAGAGTTTGTTGATACCGCTAAAGTCAGATTATCATGGAAGCCGGTTTTCGATCCGATTGAGCCTTCTGCCAAACCTGAAAAATACATTGTCTATACCAGAATCGGCGACGGCGGATTTAATAACGGAACCATTGTTGATACTTCCTGTTCGACCGTTCTAACTATACAGCCGGGATTCATTTACAGCTACAAAGTTACTGCCGTCAATGCCGGCGGAGAGAGTTTTCCGTCTGAGATTCTGTCGGTTTGCAGAGATGTTGAAAACCCCAAAACGGTGCTAATCGTCAATGGATTTGACCGTACCTCCGGTCCGGCTGTAGTTGATGCAAACGGTTATTCAGGTTTTACCAATTTTATTGATGAGGGTGTCCCGGACAAATATGATCTGAATTTCACCGGCGCACAGTTCGATTTCACACCGGAATCACAATGGACAACCAACGACTTGCCGGGGCACGGTGCCAGTCACGCCGATTTAGAGACTAAGGTCATCCCCGGGAATACCTTTGATTTCCCTTACATTCATGGTTTATCCGTGAAAAATGTCGGTTTTTCGTTTGTTTCCGTCAGCGATGAAGTTGCCGAAGACAGCCTGTTCAATATTTCCAAATATCACGCTGTCGATTTGATCTTAGGTGAGGAGAAATCTACTCCGACTTTAGTGGGGGGCAGTTTAAATTACACAGTTTTTTCCGATGCTATGATAACTCAGATTACTGATTATTGCGGTAATGGCGGAAATCTGTTCGTTTCCGGGGCGCATATCGGGACCGATCTTTTCAGCGGAAAATCAGAAAGTCACCCTGATATACATTTTGCCCGCGACGTATTAAAATTTAATTGGGCAACCGACCATGCTTCACAAGCGGGAAGTGTCTTCTCTACCGGTTTCATCCCCGATCTTGAGCAAATTATTTTCAATCAGGACTATCACCCTTCTGTTTACAAAGTTGAATCCCCGGATGCTCTGGACCCGATTCCGGGAGTATCTTCTACTCTGCTGCGATATAGCGATAATCACTTTAGCGTCGGGATCTATTACAACGGCAATTACAAAACGGTCGTGCTGGGCTTCCCGTTTGAGACTATTATTAACCAGCGGGAAAGAGATGCGCTGATGAAGACGGTGTTGAGTTTTTTTAACAGGTAATTATAACCCTGCTACTTTTGACGGGTTATACTCCTAATATTGAATTAACACTTTATCTCTATCCAACGTTTGTAGCCCCGGTGTTTATTCTCTATCCAGCATACCTGCCATGTCAGATACATTCTCTTTTACATAGTCACCCAGTTCACCAATGGTAACCTTTTTATCCTTATTGATGTCGGCATCTCCACGCATTCCTTTCATCAGAAAGTAGGAAAACAGACCATGCTTTTTCTCCGGCCAAGCAGAGGATATTTCGCTGCCACCGGCGGCAGAAAAGACCGTTACGTTTCTAGTTGGCGTGTCGGAGCTAAGTTTTTTGTCGAAACATAACTACCGGGTTTACAGACTTAGATTCCTCACGCTCCTGCGTCGGTTCGGAATGAAAAATTGGTCTTGTTTAAACCTTTGCGGAAGTTTTTGGGTTGCAGTCAATCAATAAAAGGTGGTAGAATTTTAATCAGTAAATTGAGAAACGTTAACTTCCGCAAAGTTCACGTAAGCTTTATTGCCAACCTCCGATATTTTGTTCACTCCTCCACTTCTTAAAAGGCTAAAGCCTTAACTCCCATCTCCAGACTTTTTACTTTTCACTTTGAACTTTCTACTCATTTCTCAATCATATAAATAGTATTTTCCAGATAACTTTCTAAAGGCTTTTACATCTTTTTGGAAGTAGTTCTTAATGTCGTCATAGCGGTAATTCTTACTAAATAATTCCCGGATTTTGGCTGTCCCCATCACTTTGTCGAACATCACCAAACGGGATTCATCCGCCAGTTCGAAAGGTTTATGTTCCGGGTAATGTTTATCATGTGTTTCCATAAATAAAAACTGAATACTCATCAAATCAATGTCAGACGGATCATCTAAATGGATTTGAACGCCGCCAAGATATTCGTTTTTTCCTAATGCATAATAGGGCTTGTAAGAAATCGGACGGAATGTCACTCCCTGCAATCCTAATGAATTCAATTCGTCGGCAATGATAGTTCCGTCAATCCAGGGAGCGCCAATCATACGAAACGGCAGAGTGTAGCCAACTCCGATTGAGAATACGCCTAATTCCCCCAAAATACCGGTACTGACGTAATAAAGTGGTGTATCCTCATGCGGGATATGCGGAGACGTCGGTACCCATGGTAATTCTGTTTCTTCAAATGTCATCGATCGATTCCAACCTTCCATCGGAATCACGGTAAGTCTGCAGGATACACCGCCTGCTAACATTCCTTCACTGTTCAACATGGGTGCCAATTCGCCGACTGTCAAACCGTGAACGTAAGGAATCTCAAACTGACTGACAAAGGAACGATATTGACCTTCGATGATATTACCTTCGATATGATTTCCACCAAGCGGATTGGGCCTGTCCAGCACAACCATTTCGATTTCATTTTCAGCGGCAGCTTCCATCGCAAGTCCCATGGTGCTGATGTATGTGTAAGACCGACAGCCGATATCTTGGATATCAAATAGCAGTACATCAATGTCTTTCAGCATTTCAGATGTGGGTTTTCGTGTTTTTCCATAGAGGGAAAAAACAGGGAGTTTTGTTTTTTTATCCATGTAAAAAGCAAGTTTCTCACCTGCGGTTCGATCCCCGCGGACGCCGTGTTCAGGACCATATAACGCTACTAAATCAACTTCCAAAGCGTCATTTAATATATCTATAGTCGAAGTAAAATGCCGATCTATCCCGGTAGCATTTGTGATGAGCCCTACCTTTTTGTCTTTTAAAATATCGAAATTGTTCTCAGCCAGGACTTCTATTCCGGTTTTTACAACGGATATTTCACTTTTAACAATTTTTGTTTCTATTTTGATTTTTGGCAAACGTGAGCAACCAACCACTAACATAAGAAAAACGGCTACGGTTGAGGACAAATGATGTCTTGATGTTTTCATGAATCTCCTGTTCACTGGATTTTGTTCGTAAGAAATTACTTCTTTTCAGAGTACGCAGTTAAGATAATTTTACAATGTTCTTTTTTCGACGTAAAATATTCCTAATTAATCGCTAATAATCCAACGAATGTTTAGTAACTTTCCCGACTTATAAACGGTAATATTTCATTCATTAACACATAGAAAGATACAATGCGAATCGACACAACCGTCATTTTTCACATTCCGGAGAATACAACTCAATCCAAAGATGATTTACAAAAACTCATTGATAAACTTATTTCACTCTTTGGGTACAAAAAATTAATTGCAATTGCAGGCTCAAGACCGCTGTCTCCTTCATCTGATGTCGCTGATAAACTCGATATCATTTCTGCCGATGATACCAACTTTGCAGACCAATGGAATTCAGCTCTATCGAAAATTATTACGGATACTTTTCTCTATATCGACAATCGCCATACTTCTGTCCTCCCTGCCGACTCAGCAATCGACATATTTCAATTTGCTAAAGAACGAAATGATAATGCCGGAATGATCTACGGCGATTATTCAATCATCACTGATGATGAAGAACAGGAAGTCCATTTACTTCCCCACCATCCCGGACGGCTGCGTGATAACCAGGATTACGGAAAAGTGTTTTACTTCGATACTGCAGCGGTAAAAAATATTGGCGGTATGGATGCAAATTTGAACTATAATCATTTGTACGATCTCAGGTTAAAGTTATCCGAGCAAACCAAGCTTATCCGTGTAGCAAATAAATACAGCGGGAGTCTTTACACCGTTTATTCAGGGAAGGATAAAGCTAACGTTTTCGATTATCTGTTAGCCGGAAAAGATCAACAGTTAGAAGCTGAAAATATACTTACTGACCATTTAGCAAGAACCGGCGCTAAGCTTAATCCAGGTCAGGGATTTAAAACCGCCCCGAAAGATGATGCGAATCTGGTAGCTTCTGTTATCATCCCGGTTAACAATCGACCGGAATTCATCGCGACGGCAATCGACAGCGTTCAGAACCAAACTGTGCAAAATATTGAAATTATCGTTGTCGTGAACGGCGGAAAAGATGACCCGACCATTCCGACTGTAAAGGAGTATATGTCCGAAGGTAGTAAATATAACAGCAATAAACCGGTAGTGCGTCTACTAATAACGGACATCAATAATATCGGCTTCTGTTTAAATTATGGTGCAAAAAATGCCAATGGAAAATATTATGTCCAACTTGATTCGGATGACCGATTAAAAGCAAATGCCATCGAATCCATTGTTAAAGTGTTTGATTCAGATCCGACCGTAGGAATGGTAATCGGCTCTTATGATGTTTGGGAGAAAAAAGATTCAGGTGAGTTGGTCCGCATGGATGAAATTCCTGTTGTGACACATGACGAGTGGACTGACAACAATGGGCGAAACAATCTATTACGCATAAACGGAGCCGGGGCACCGCGTTCAATTCCGATTGCCTTAATCAAAGATATTGGCTGGTTTGGAATCAACGATGATCCGTATGCATTGAATTACGGAGAAGATTATGATATGGTTTTGCGAATCAGTGAGCAGTATAATATCGGTCGAATCTACGATCCGATTTACGAAGTGATTCGTCATTCCGGTGGGACAGATCACGCTGTTAATCAAGCAGTTGTAGACCGCAATGATGAAGCCAAAGATTGGATGCGGCTGGAAGCATTACAACGCCGGCAAAGGATGAACAATAGATTGTGAAAGAGAAGCCAACTCAAAATATTTCCTCTGTGTCTCAGTGGCAAAATAAAGATGTAACAATTATCGGTATTGATGGCGGGGCTACTAAGGTCAGTGCTTATGTCATCGAAAAACACAATGACAATTCATTTAAACTTGGCAATGTGCATTCTCTAAAGTCTTATCGCGAATATTCTGAATATGATTCGGGGTTTTCACCTGTAAATATTCAAACACAGTTAGCTGAGCTGAATCATAACAAGATTCAGACAACACAATCTGAATTGAGACAAGAGCAAGTTTATCTGAATGCTTTTGCCGATGTTATTGGTACAATTGATACGGAAATCAGAGCCGAATCATACATCATCGGTATCGGTATGCCGGGTTTAAAAACCCCTGATAAACGCGGAATTGCCGCGATGGCAAACGGTCCGCGGATGCCTGATTTTGCGACCAAACTTGAACGCCAGCTAGACCAATGTGGAATCCGACTCTTCTCCCCTATTATACATTTAGGCAGTGATGCAGATTATTGCGGTATCGGTGAAGAATATGCCTCAAATGGTCTCTTCTGTGATGTAAATAATGCTTATTATTTAGGCGGGGGTACCGGTGTAGCTGATGCTTTGAAATTGAAGAATGAACTCATTCCATTCGACAAAACAAAAAGTTGGATTGCTAAGACCTGGGAAATGAAAAATAATCATGCTGTTTCGTTAGAAAATTATGCGTCTGCAGGAGGAATCCAAACGATTTACAGCCGATATTCAGGTATTACAGTTGAAGAGCTCAATAAAAGCAAAATGTATCCGAATCGGATTTTAGAGCTTGCACTAAAAAAAGATGTCAACGCGATCAAAACTTATCGGGATGTTAGTAAGAACCTTGCTCATTTAATTTATGAAAGAATTACTACCGTGTATGCAGGATGGCAATCACATTTTGATTTTGTCAATCCAAATAGAGAATCTTTAGAAAAAGCACATCCTTACTTTGGTACTTTACTTGATCGCATTATTATCGGACAGCGGCTGGGTGATTTGCTTCTCCAGTCAAAAAATACTGATATTCTCTGGAAACCGTTTCTTTCGGAGCTTACCGATTTGATTAACCGAACGGATATTTTTCCAAAAAATGCTAAGTTACATTACGTCAGCGATAATCATTTTAACACCGACATCATCCAAATCTCAAAACTGCGCGAAGCTCCTGTACTTGGTGCCGGTGTCGATAGCTTTCTGAGTTTGGAAAACACTAACTCAGTCGGTATTGAGTTGACTCCGCCTGTCTCGACATGTCGGGAGTCAACTCACTCCAAAGAACCAATTATTAAAGTTGGGGTTGTTCTGCCCGAAGATAATCTAAACTCCCTTCAGCTGACGTTTCCAAATCCGGAAAAATATTTTATTGAAGATCATAATGATTTTACACTTTCACGAACAGCCAAACTTACATTAGAAAATAATCGCTTAAAATTCGGGACATTAGTCGATGAAAGATTCATCATTCGGCACAAAACCGGCAAGGATGATTTATCAGAATTAGTTGAAGTTCATCCAATTGTAGCCGGACGCGGCTTTCATTGGCAAAAGCATATTTCCGCTCAATACCCAGGCGATCTGGAGATTAGAGTAAAAGACGGTGCGATATTTATGGTCAATCATATTTCTGCAGAACACTACCTTATGTGCGTCGCTACGTCTGAAATGAGTGCTGAATGTCCTCCCTCATTGACAGAATCCCAAACGATTGTCGCCCGATCATGGCTACTCGCCGGCACAGAAAAAAAACACGCTGAACATGGAATTGACGTTTGCAACGACGACTGCTGCCAACGCTATCAGGGAGCCGGAAACCTATCAAAACACTCGACAAAGGCTTCAAAAGCAACGTCCGGGCAAGTACTTACGTATGACAATGAAATATGTGATGCACGGTATTCAAAATCCTGTGGTGGAATGATGGAAACATTCGTAAATGTCTGGGGTGGGGATCCACATCCCTATTTACAAAACAGGTTGGATATGCCACATCAGACAGATTGGGACACTCTACCTCTCACTAACGAATCTCATGCGGAAAAGTGGATACAATCTACACCATCTACTTTTTGCAGCTCAAAATTCGTTCACGAAACTGAATTAAAAAAATATATCGGCAATGTAGATGAGTCCGGAACATACTATCGCTGGAATTTGACATACACACAAGCTGAACTCACAAATTTGCTGAATGAAAAACTGTCACTATCTGCCAAAACCATTTTGGATGTCAAGTCACTTAAACGCGGCGGGTCATCTAGGTTGATATCAATCGACATCTGTTATTTGGATGATAAGAATCTTGAAAAACATATTATTGTTGATTCGGAATACGAAATCCGCCGGATTCTTCACGCCGGTTTTTTATACAGTTCTGCAATTATAATTGAAAAAGAAAACTATAAGAGTGGAATTCCATCCGTCTTCAAAATATTTGGTGCGGGCTGGGGACATGGAGTCGGTCTCTGTCAGATTGGTGCGTTAGGGATGGCGCTAAATAATCACTCAACAAAAACAATTTTACAGCATTACTATCCCGGTGCTGAGTTACACAAGCTTTATTAAGAAAGGAAACACAAATGGATCTACAATTTATTGATTGGGCAATTATCATAACGTACATTTTATTCTCTCTCGGTGTTGGAATTTACTTTGCACGCCGAGCGGGAAAAAACACCTCCGAGTTCTTCTTAGCTGGACGAACACTTCCGTGGTGGGTCGTTGGGACATCTATGGTAGCCACAACATTTGCTGCCGATACCCCGCTGGCAATTACGGAGTATGTCCGAGGTCCCGGTATTTGGCAAAACTGGTTTTGGTGGAATCAGATTTTGGTTGGATTGTTGGGTGTTTTCCTTTTTTCAAGATTATGGCGACGCGCAAGGGTTTTAACCGACAACGAACTGTTAGAGATCAGGTATAGCGGAAAACCGGCAGCAATTCTTCGAGCTTTTAAAGCTACATATTTTGCCTTATTATACAATTTCATCGTTATGGGATGGGTCATAAACGCGATGGCTTCCGTTGTGGCCGTAATGTTAAACATTGACCGCTGGACGGCTGTATGGATTTTGGTTGCCGTTGCCCTTATTTATGCACTATTATCCGGATTTTGGGGAGTTGTCATTACGGATTTAGTTCAATTTGCAATTGCGATAGTCGGGTCTATTGCTCTTGCTGTGATTGCAGTAGATGCCTTTGGGGGAATGGAAACAATCATTAGCAAAATTAATGCTTTTTCACTAAGCGGGAAAGCCTCTGTTACTGAAAATACATTAAAATTTATTCCTCCAATACCTGATGCCGGATTCTTTAGTCTAGCGTTTTGGGAATCTCCATTCTCCCGGTTTTTAGTCTTTATCACAATTATGTGGTGGTCAACCCATAACACCGACGGCGGTGGTTATATCATCCAAAGAATGTCTTCGGCGAAAAATGAAAAGCACGCCCTGATGGCAACTCTTTGGTTCAACTTGATGCATTATGCTTTCCGTGTTTGGCCATGGATTATCGTGGCTATGGTTTCTATCGTCGCTTTTCCGATTATCCCTGAATCGTTTTCTGAACTCGGTTCAAAAGCCGGATATCCGCTTGTCATGCAAACAGTTTTAGGCGCCGGTATGAAAGGACTTTTGGTCGTGTCATTCCTTGCCGCCTTTATGTCAACTATCGATACGCATCTTAATTGGGGAACATCTTATTTAATTAACGATGTGTACAAACGTTTCTTTAAGCCGGAAAGTCACTTCTCTTCGGACGCAAAAGCTCAAAAACATTACGTCGTTGTTAGTCGTCTTATTACCGTCGGAATGATGGTGTTTGCCGCGTTTTTCGCAATGAAAATGCAAAGCGTCTCGAAAGCATGGGAGTTCATCTTTGCCATGGGTGCCGGCATTGGCCTGGTCCTTGTTCTACGCTGGTTCTGGTGGCGTATTAATGCTTGGTCAGAGATTACCGCGCTCCTAACCTCCATGCTGATTACCGTCGGATTAGAAGTCACAGCTGCAATCCAAACGGTTCAAGCCGGCATACCTTATACTCTTTTTGGTCGCGCTCCAATACTGTTCGGATTAGAATTGCAAGTTCACCATAAATTACTAATTATTGTTCCTATTTCTGTCATTGCATGGCTAAGCGTAACTTTTTTAACTAAGCCGGAAACCAACGATACACTGAACACATTTTATAAGCGTGTTCAAGCTGGCGGCTGGTGGGGACCGATTTCTTCCCATATAGAAACAACGATGCCGGCAGTTGCAGATGGTTTTTTTGGCAACTGGGTAAGCGGACTGGCATTAGTCTGGGGAAGTACATTTGCGATTGGTCATTTTATCTTCGGTAACTTTGGTATCGGCTTAGGACTTTCTATAATGGCAATCGCAGGTTTTGCATGGATATGGAAATACAATATCTCTCTGATTGATGAAAATGAGTTAGAAAATGGGTAAGGTTAAAGATTAGGATTAAAAATAGGAATTAACCACTTTAACCCGCCAAAAGAAACCGGCGGGCAGGCACTTTAACACACTAACACGTTAACACTTTGACACTATGAAAAATAAACGTCTTATCGCTTTGGATGCATTCCGCGGGTTAACCATCGCATTAATGATATTAGTCAATACACCAGGGAGTTGGGTATATGTTTATCCTCCTCTCCGTCATGCCAAATGGCATGGATGTACACCGACGGATCTTGTCTTTCCGTTCTTCCTGTTTATCATTGGCACGGCAATGCGTTTTTCCTTCAAACAGTTCGGATTTACGCTTACCGGTGATGCCACTCGAAAAATCATCGGGCGCACGTTCACTATTTTCATAATCGGGTTGCTTCTCAATGCATTTCCTTTTATTCGTCAGGATTGGGATTGGTCGCATTTTCGGATCATGGGAGTTCTCCAGCGGATTGCCCTGGCATACGGTGCAGCTGCGTTTTTGGCATTGATATCCAATAAAAAGCGTTTACTTGCTGAAATAATCGGATTGCTTACCGGATATTGGCTGCTACTCTGGTTCTTAGGAGGTAACGATCCATTTGGACTGGAAACTAACTTTGCCTTACAGTTTGATCGCGCAATGTTAGGTGTGAATCATCTGTGGAGAGGAAACGGAATTCCATTCGATCCTGAAGGATTATTCAGCACCATCCCTGCAATTGCCACCGTTCTGATTGGATATTATTTTGGCATGATGCTTCAAAAAAGCTCATATTACAAAAATACCGTAAAGATGATGGTCTTTCAGGGATTTGGGCTGGTCATTTCAGGATGGATTTGGAGTTTCATTTTTCCGTTAAATAAACAACTTTGGACAAGTTCGTATGTGCTATTTACGGCTGGTTTAGCTGTGTTAATTTTGGCTGCATTTGTCTGGTTAATCGACATCCGCGGCTGGCAGAAACCGGCACATCCTTTTGTTGTTTTTGGTGCAAATTCCATATTCATATTTGCGGGCTCTGCGTTATGGGTAAAAACCATTTTACGAACGCGATTCACTCTGGACGGAGAAACCGTCTCCGGGTATGCTTATCTTTTTAAAACGGTATTTCAATCTTTGGCTGGGAACATGAACGGTTCCCTTCTCTTCGCAATTTTTCATGTGATAATGTGGTGGTTAATCCTGTATTGGTTATATCGGAAAAAGATCTTTATAAAAATATGAAATATGCACCAAGGCTCTAAGACATAAAATGTATTAATTAACCCCAATTACCATATTTCAATACACCGCCCTTTTCATCAATCATCATTCCACCAAGGTCAGACTTATTATTAACACATTCCTGAATATCCTTTTCTGCCATAATCATAAATGATGTGGATAAACCATCTGCTTCTGCTCCGGTATTTGCCATGGACCAAGCACCCATTCGGTTTTGAATTGGTTGATAATTTATTGGTGAAATAATATGATTTCCCTTTTCAATGCCTGATCCTGCCATGGCATTATTTTTCAATGAGAATTGATGAATTACTTTTCCTGTTTTCGGGTGAAAAATAGTCATGGGCCAACCAACCTCCCCCTCTGGCGCTTCCCCGGCTAAAAAAGTACTTTTTCCGCTATTGAGTAAAATATTGTCAATATCCCATTCTGCAAATATTTTCATGAGTTTGTCCAACGCAAAGCCTTTGCCGATTCCACCCAAATCAATGGAAATGGGATTATCCATCAAAGTAACTGTAAATGAATCTGTCTCCAAAAGTAAGTTGCCAATATTCTCTTTGGAATTTATTTTCAATTCTGTTTCATCTTTCCATTGTGTAATGATTTCCCCAATGGTTGGATTAAATGCACCATTAGTCTCGGTTTGGAGTTTTTGAGCAATGACCAAACATTCCATAGTTTCCGCCCCAACAATCGTGGATTCTCCCGGTTGTAACTGGTTGATGCGGGAAATGTCGCTATTCTCCACAAAACGACTTAATTCCTGTTCTAGGATATCTAGTTGAACAAAGGCTTCTGTGCCCGCTTGCAAAGCATAAGAAGAATCACTATGTTGGATAAATACATCGAATACTGTGGCCATGGCTTTGTGTGAATATTGATGAATACCATGTTTCTCCAACCATTCTGAATCCATTTGTTCTTTCTCTTTATTGAACCAAATCATATACATCTTTTTTAATAATACTCAATATTTCGACGCCATGGCGCAATTCCATTTTCGTTTCAAATAGTGGCAGAAATAAGGATGCTTTTCCCGGCTCCGCTTTTTCGTAAAGAGCTTTCACCAATTCCAATTCCAGAACGGGTGATAGCAAAATAATTGATGCATCCCCGACATTCTTCGGTATATGGTTCCAATAGCCCACATTCTCCAGATGACGTAAATACCAAGGAAATGGCCAATAATCATCGTTTGACGCAATCACAAATACTGACACATCTACTTTATCTGAAATTTCATAAATTTTGGATTCTATAGTAAGAACATCTTTTGTTGGATGAGCATATACATGGGGGTTTACCTGATCTGCTTCATAAATAAAATTGAAGGAATAGAATTGCAAAAGCATGAATCCAAATAATAATCCTATAACACCATTTCGTACATACGGCTTTTCCAAATCGTGATAAATTGTATAAGATGCCACCAAAATGATTCCAGGCATAACGCCTAAAATATTCCACGGTGTTTTGTATGGGATAAATGACAGAATAGCCAAAAGAATCAACGAATACCAAAATAGGAAACATATGATTACCGGCTGATCTTTGATTCGAATATTCAGCAAAAATGCGATAAATAGCAATCCTTCTGCCCAGTGCAAACTATTCGCTGAATAACCAAAAGGAAATAAAATATTCAAATAATAAGTCCAGGGATGATTATGAATTCCTTCATCAGCAACTCTGTTCAAATAAGGGGAAAAGGCAGAAAAGAAATCTGTGCTATGCTTTGTATCTTGAAGAAAATCAGAGAAGAATAGAAAGGCTGTCCCAAAAGCAATCCCAATGACTAGTAGGATTCTCTTCTTTGGGATCTGGATTCTTAATCCGTTTCTGTAATAAAGAATAGCAAAAGTACCTGCCATTGATATTAAGAAAATCGGCCATGTTTCTTTTGCTGCCATCATCCCACCCAGAGCAAGTCCGGATAAAATGAGCCAAGATTGATTTTTGGTTTTATGATATTGATAACCGCCAACCATGAACTCAAATGTCATCGTTACCACAAATATTTCATGAATAAAGTAGCGGCTGTAATAAACAATTGTGGGCGAAACGGCCATGAATCCTGCCGCAATAAGAGCAACATTATTTTTGAGTGATTTTCGGAACCCAAAAACAAGCCATATAAGAATCATTCCTACAAATGCAGTTATCCCCCGGAGAAAGGATTCGCTAAATTCTTGAAAATCCCACAAGCCATGGAATACAGAAAATAGTGCAGCTGTATAATAGAATATTGGACCGTGATGCTGGTTTGGATTATAATCAAATTGACCAGTTTCCATCACTTCAGAAAGCATGACCGCATTGATGGCTTCGTCCCCATGCATGGGACGATTAGATAATTGTGTAAAGCGGAAAAGTCCCGCTATAATAAAAATCGACAGAACAAGAATTGTTCTGTTGCGATTAAAATTCATTTCACCGGAAGTCCGTAAACGGCTACTTCAATATAATGATTCAAATCGTTATTGGTATTTCCCTTACTGTACAATTTTACATAACGTCCTGTTGCGCCTTTAGCATCAATAAGTTTTCCTTCCGATGTTTCCACATAATGCATATCCTTCCCTACACCAAACCCGGAAGAATTATTAAAAAGTGTAGTCACATTTTCTGTCATATCTTTATCATCTGCAGTCTGAACAACCACATCATAATATACTCTCGCCTGTTTATGATAATGCCAAAAGACGATGGCATACATTTTATAATTCGCCCCTAAATCAATGGTTACATCCTGAAGAAAAGGTCCTAGCTCCACAAAACTTCCTTCGGCTGCATTTTTATCCCCATCCGTAATCATTTCGACTTCACCAATAACGGGGAAATCGTCAGAACTATACACTGTTTTTCCTAAAGCAACATTTTCAGTCCCAGCAGGCGCTAAAAACGCGGGGCGCGGTTTTCCCAATGGTTTTTGAAGATTCTTTACTTTTAAATTTTGGGGTGTACCAATAAACATGGGCTTGGGTAATTCCAATTTGATGGGCTCCAAGCTACTGTTCTGATTTTGCGCAAAGACTACCGAACTCATAATAAGTCCTAATACACAAATCAACTTGACAATGTTTTTCATAACGTCATTCCTTTTATTTAATTCTTTTCCCAAATTAGCAAAATATGTAAATGCCACACAAGGAGTGTGGACATAATCAGTGTACTATATTTATGTAGATTTAGTAAGAGTTCTTGAGTCGTTGTATCAAAAAATGGGAACATACTTATTAAAATTGAAATAATCGCAGCCGTCGCCATTATGAGAAATGCCCAAAATCTAATCTTATGGCCTGTTTTGGACGGTTTCGATAACTCTTTTCTCGCTTTCCGTTTGATTAATATTTCCCAATCATTCCAATTAAATTCCATTAATTCTGCCCATAATAATGCAGCGACCGCCAAAGATACTGTGAAAAATGGCGACAAACTAACATGGATTATCATTGATATTCCTGTCAATCTTTCCGCCCCAAATAGTATCGGAATCATGCTTGAAGATAACATCCCCAGAAAAAATAGGAGTGATAGATAAAAAAAGAATTTTTGAGGTTTACTGTTATCAAAGTAATATTTTTTAGCAAGATTTTCAGATGCTCCGGTAAAGAACCGCCGCCACACGATGCTTATAAGTGTGATAATAAGTAATATTTCATAAGTTAATTTCATTAATTATTTACTCTGTGTTTTTGAAAGATGACGGGTGAGGCTTGATAATCCTTTGAAAAAATACAAAGCAAGCAACATTAAAATCAATACTGCCGATAAAAACATGATTGCTTTGAGCCAAGGGCGAAATATAAAGGCATTGGCGAATACTTGGGCGGCTAACAAGGATTGGCTTTGAAAATCAATCATCATTGCTTTATCTGTTTGTAATGGAGAATCTACAATAATTAGGCTAGTATAAAATGGCGAACCAACACTATGGCAGTCTTTGCATCCGCCACTACCCAGCGCCATTGAGGTAGGACGAACAATATGGGCGATGGGCCAAGTATATGCAGATGCTTTAGAATGTATTTCTTGTTTTAAGTGTCCAGACTCAATGGAATATATTTTACCACCACTCACATACACAGGCGTGAGTTCACTGCTCTTTGAAGCCAATGATACTAAAATATCCGTAATCATATTTTCTTCAATTTTCGGCCATGATCCATTTCTATTTATGGGCAGTTCGGATAATGCCGCTTTAACAATCTGTTCATAGATATCTTTTGTCATGGGAATAATATCATCCCCATTTTCCCAGCCCCAATAAGATGGCCATGCCATATTTACTGGAACGATTTTTCCAGATTCATTTTCTTCAAATACGGGTGTTATAATATGGGGTAATGTATTGTCAGCTTTATTTATTCCATGTGTGCCCAATGCATGCCCCATGGAAGTTTTGGTCAAAAATGAATTTGCTGTGGGCATTTCTCCCGAATGACAAGTCGTACAAGATAACTTTTCTAAATGGAGTGGCGGTAATCCTTTATGGGCAGGAATCGGTCCTTTATTATTATGAGAAATGGTTAAATCACTATTAGCAGATGAATGACAACCTTCACAAGTAAAGTCAGCCAACTCGGGAGACTCCTTTTCAACACTTTCATTCTCATACCCCCGGACAATTTGATGATCCAATCCGTTACGATGACAACCCACACAATTCATTCCACGCTGAATATGAACATCTTGACCATGCTGCCAAAATTCTGAACGATCATTATCCACAACCATGGTAGAATGGCAGAAATAACAATTCTCATTTGGAACATTCCGCGTTACATCAAAAAAGACTTCATCTTTTTCATTAAAGGCTGTTTGGTCATAGTGCACTTGAGGCGGAATAGCTTTCGATTCATCCGGCGCCAATCCATAGTAAATATCGTAATGATCCGGCATATCTTTGGCTGAACCACTCACATCAGTAAATGATGCCGTACTGGCAGCCGCCCAGCGAAAATTTTCTTTCTTGAGTTGCTTGGCATAATGAGACCGATCTGTAAATGAATTTTTATCATGACAAACCAAACAATTCACTTCCACTTTTCCGGATACATTCCAACGAAACGCATTTTCAGCTTCCAATCCTTCTTCCTGTTCACCCACACTTCCACCTGGATGATGACGCCCAAACTTCTTCACAAAGTCAAAAGCAGACATACCAATTTCTTCCGGATTGATAGCTCCATTCCAATCTCGATAACTCAAAGGAATTTGCGTTAAAGTAGCTGGATCTGTATAAATCCATGGGTGACCGTTTCGACCGGATTCAATATTACTTCCTGCATTAAAATGCAAACCGGAACGAACCGTATTATAATCGTGACAAGAGCCGCAAGTCATTTCAGTGGAAAATGGAAGCTGCGTTTGTTGATACATGCGAATGAC
>CAYLYH010000037.1:0-19609 GCA_964388155.1 uncultured bacterium
ATATAGGAAATCCTTGTGAACAATGTCGTCATACTGATGAATAATTCAAGTTAATGGCCTTATCGGATTTAAAAATTGTGAGAAAAGTTGACCTATTTGTTTTTCAATATCAGAACCATGTTGCGTTACAATTCCACGGAGTCTTTTTAAGTCAAACTGCCCATCTAATAATTGAATGGAGTTTGGTTTTGGAATGAGTGATAGGGAAGAAGGTTTATTCTCTTTGTGTATGTAGGGTGGGTGGCAACTCATAAATGATATTGAAACAAGAAAAATTCCAATCCTTAATATTTGAATCATAGTATTACTCTTCCGGATATTGATTTGTGCAATGATAAGAATCTACATTCACATTAAAGAGCCAATTTCGTCCCGCTTGGGATATGAGTAAAACCAACGTATTCACTCCTTTTCTCAAATTTATTTCTACAGTATCTTGATTGAAAATGAAGCGACGTTTTCCCGGCTTTTCAAAGACCAATTCGCCATTGAGCCAGGCATAAGCGCCATCGTTGGTCCCTAACCGAAGAGTTGTTGTTACATCTTTGTCACAGATCAATTCGGTAACAGCAAATGAATGGCAATCTTCCCGCGGGTTTTGTTGGGCATCTAATCGAATAATTCCTTTAGCCACCGTGGCCGCTTTTCGCCATTCAATAGCCGGATTTCCAATGGGGTATATGTCAGCACCATTTTCAAGGATGTAGCTATTGAAAGATTGAGAAATCAAAAATTTATCGACTGTGGCAGGAATGGCATAAAAATTGAACCCTTCCAAACCAATGGTTTTATTGTCCGCAGAGATGAAAGTAAGCGTATGGTTTCCCTTCGCCAATTCTTTAATCGTGAAAATTTCATGAGTGGGGACTGGGCTGCCAACATCCAATTGACAACTCATTTCTCCAACGGTTTCTCCATCAATCAATAGGGTTGCTGAACCAAAATCCTTGTTAACCACTTTAAAAACATCCAAATGATAATCAGCATATTCATCTACGGAAAATTTAAACATCGTTTGTCCATTTTTCCCGTTGTATGTGAAATACTGCCCGGGGCGGCCCAGATTATTTTGGTTAGACCATTTTATCTCATCGGCATTCAGTCCATTGGATAATGTACCATGGCATGCCAATCGATAGGCTTCTTCCAATCCGCCATCGAATGGATTTACTGCAAAATGGGGTGTTTCAATGCTTTCATCCGGCCAACGTGTTGTATTACCGTAAGCATCCGCTGCCACAAATGAATATAAAATACCTTCCTGTGTAAGGGGAATATCTGCGGAATAAATGGAACCGGTTTTTGTCATATTAATTGTGTTGCCCCATTTATAATCGGATGGCAACAGTTTCCATTCCACCCAAACCGATTCAATTTTAGATGCATCCAGAATAGGGACTTCCACATGAACGATTGATTGGTTTGAATTTATCGTTTCAGAAAATTGAGTTCTGTCGAATTCGGGACAGGAGTGATCGTTGGAAGGTATAAAAACAGTTTTTTTAGATTGAGCCAATTCTTTGCCATTTCTATCGTTGATACTAAACCAGTAAGTGACTTCTTGATCGGCTGAAATGTCATCACTTGGGATGGTGGCGGAATATGCCCATTTTCCTGTTCGTTTTGTTTTAATGGAGCCTGCTGCTTTTCCTTCCACATTATAATGAAGTACCACTTGATCATAAGCAGATGAGTTGGCTCCGGCCGTTACTGTTATACCCTGTCCTGCTTGAACATTTTTTACCGGGACAAATCCAACTTGGAGTTCGTCCATGGCTTGGGCTTCACGAATCAGTTCATTTACGCGGCGTAAATCTTCTTTTAATTCGGGGAGTTGAGCCGTCCATGTGAATGCTTTGCCTGTCCGAAGCGGATCTAAAATAGGTTTATATTGTTTTTCAGCTATCCGGGCTAATGCTTTCCAATGTTTAGTCGCCACTTTTACTTTTTCTTTTGCCGTTGCCAATTGAGAAAAATCGTTGGTTTGATAATAATATTGCAAAGCCACAGCCGCGCGGTTTTTCTCTGCATAATACATGGCCAATTCTGATAAGGCCAGTAAATCATTTTTCAGCAATTTCCATTCTTTTTTGGCTTGGCTTGGTTTAGACGCTTTTACATATTTTGCTACATTCTTTGCCATGGTTTCTAACTCGACGGACACATCCAATGGTGACTTTTTCCCGTGGACCGTTCCATTCAAATCGGCGATGGCAAAATCTTTGCAATTTAATGAAACTTGTTCATCCAGATTAAATGCAGTAGAATAGGAATCAATGCCATAGGTGCCGGTCAATTCTTCCCGATAATTATTTTTATTTCCCGTTTCAAATTCCGGTGCCATTTGACGATGGTCTGAACCCAAACAATGGGAGCGAAAGATTAAAGGCACAATGCGGCTTCCTTCATTCAATGCATCAAAAATGGCATTATTATTGTCGCCATAATGAGCGGCAAATTGCTGTTTAAAAATATCTTCAGAAATGGTTGGATCATACGCCATTCGCCCCCAAACCATATACCATGCCCAATATCGTTCTGGAGTGTAATTCATAAAATCTGTATCTCGGCTTTTTTTGTAAATACGGTTGGGAGTTTGGGGATAATAAGCTGTGATGGGCTCCAGTGTAAATCCTACAGCATCGCCAAAATGATTATTCACAACCATGCGGCGCGCAAAATCAGAATCCATCCAAGGAAATAAACGATGCGTACCATTCCCACGGACTTGCCAAATCACTTTCCAATATCGGGGATAATTCAAATACCGTTCGTATGAATAAGACCCCCAGCGTCCTTGAATGGCATTATAGGGTGCACCCAATTGTTCACCATTATATTTGATTTCGATATAAAAATTGTCCGGGTATTTCATGCCGATTTTGGCCATATCATCAAATTTGGCTAACCATGTTCGGGTATAGAGACGGATATTTTCTTTTCCGGATTGATCAATTCCGTCTAAATAGGATTTTTCGAAAAACTCTTCACTTTTCCCCGATTCACCAACGCGAAAACCAAACATCCAAAGATCAGGACATTCTTTTAATAATTCTGCAACAGCCCAGCTGGTATATTCAATAAGTTCTGCTTCATCCCCATGGGAAATACCCGGATTATCCGTGGCATAATTCATAAGTGCCACATGGACTCCCCGTTCTTCGCCCAATTCAATAACGCGTTTTAGCATAGCCAAATTTCTGGCTTGATCTTCACTCTCCCAAGAAGCTTTATCGTTGAATGGGTATTTTAGGAAGAAGGGAAAAATGTTGGGGAAATTTGTATCCTGATAGCGGTACATAGCGTGAATATCACAAATGTTAAATCGATTTTTTGCCAAAAGATTGAAATACATTTTCCAATATTCTTCATCATAAAACCATTTGGCAATTCCTGTTTCGCCTTCCACAGCTAAAAAGGGATTATCTGCACGAATTTCTAATGCGGGTTCACCGAAAGAATCTTCAATATTATGCCAATTCGCAGTTTTTGAATCGGGTCCCATGGAAATTTGCTCCGCCAATTCATATATACCGTACATGAGTCCAATCGCATCAGATCCGGATACAGATATGACTTCTTTATTTTCATGTTTAATGCGATAAGATTCAGGCTTATTCCATTCGTCATTATTGTCATTTGCAATCGTTATTGTAAAAGCCTTCATGCGATTATTTACATTGATACCATATCCTTTGGCAGAAATGGCATTCTTTAATTCTTCCAATGCAAAACTGGGTGGAGTGGAAGGGGCAATCTCTTCCATGAGATGAATATTTTGTGAAAATAAAATGCCTGGTAATATAGACATAATCACAACTGATTTAATGATGCTTGGTATTTTATTATATTGACTCATTTTTAATCCTTTACCACAGTTAGTTACTAAAACTCTCAGGTGAAATTCCCTGTTTGTCAAAATCAACTCCTTGCCAACTTACTTTTAATGCTTTTCCGCCACCTATTTGAAAATATAACAACTCAATTTTATGCCATCCTTTTTGAAGATCAATTTGCCCTTCTTTTTCATACGCTTCATGCGGACCGTCATTATTAACAACAAGTTCGTCCGCGATAAATAAACAGCTTCCGTCATTGGAGAGAACACTAAATGTGTAGACTCCATCTTTATAAATTTGAATGTAACCGGTATATCTTAGACCAAATCGTTCCGGCAGTTTTTCATCTTCATAGGGGAAAACGAATTTATCTACCGCATGAATTTTGGTTGGCTTCAGCTGTAGCAAGTTATCGGTTGATCGGATTGGCACATCAAGTTCAAAATATTCACAAGACAAACCTTTAGTCTTCCCACTTATAATTTCAGGTTTATGCAGATCCTCTTTTATGTACTTTGTCTCATAAACCGGGCTGTATCGTCCGTCTGCGGTAAATATCCGGATTTTGAATGATGTTGTTTCTTCTATTTTATATGGTTTTGTGTAGAGTGTAGAACTTTGCAGCGGTTCAGTTCCATCCGTTGTATATCGTATTATTGTATTTTTTTCATTGGAAGTAAATTTTACAAAAGTATCATTAATAAATATATGACTCATCTTATGTCCATCTAAAAATGGTAACTGGTAGTAAGTTGTTTTTTGTAATTTTTTCCAAGCACCTCTTGTAAAGTCCGGGAATTTGATGGGCATCCCATAATTTTCTACAGATCTTTCTGATAATTCAGCTAAAGCAGACCACTCAGCCGCATCATAAATATCCTGGTCTAAAGGTAAACCATTATTCAAACAATAGATCAAACGGTAATCCATTATAAAATCCATTCCACCATGACCACCGACTTCTTTTGCTTTCTCGCCAACCTCTGTTACTATTGGGTGTTCATATTTTTCCAATAAATCGTTTACTTCTTTTTCTGATAACGGAAGGTGATGCCCGCTGTGATAGTCATTATCGAAAACGATTTCTTTAATGGGGTATTTCCTTGCATATCCTTTTGTGCCGCTAACTAATTGGATTCTACTGTACGGGCGTGGACTGGTAACATCATGTTGAATCATCATTGTTTTACCTTCAGCGGTGCGAATTAGAGAAGTATTCATGTCACCTTTTTTATAGTCACGCTTTGCAAATTCAGAATCTTTCCCAAAATTGGTTTCGGCATATTCCGTCATCCCAAACTGATCACTCGAAAGCGAAACGACGTAATCCATTTTATCTCCGCGATGAATATTTAGCAGATGGCAAAGCGGACCGAATCCGTGCGTCGGATATAAATTCCCATTTCTTTTGGTATTTTGTTCAAGACGCCACATATCCCAATAACCGCCACGGTGTTGATCTTGCTCAAAATTGTGGGCTCTCAGATCGTGGATGTACGAACCTTCAACATGTACAATTTCTCCAAATAGTCCTTCTTCCGCCATCCGGCGTTCTGCCATCTCAAAATAGTCGTACACACAATTTTCCAATTGCATAAAATGTCGGCGTGTTTTTTCTGATGTGTTTACTAACTGCCAGCATTCTTCAATTGTTACAGCCGCCGGAACTTCAGCAACCGCATGTTTACCATGTTCCATGGCATAGACTGCCATTGGGGTGTGGCTATTCCAATTAGTGAGAATGTAAATTAAATCAATCTCACTATTCTCACACATTTTTTTCCAACCATCTTCACCAGTATATTCAATGGCTTTAGATAATCCCGCATCTGATATTACTTTCTGAGCTCGTTCTATTTTCCAGGGGACAAGATCGCAAATAGCAGAGATCTTTGCCTTTTTAATATATGTAAAGCGTCTTATTGCGCCAATTCCTCTGTTTCCTAGTCCAATAAATCCAACATGTACCGTGTCTATTGGATCAACCCTTAATTCTAACACATTTTTTTGCCCAACTTCTTTCACGGGTTCAGGAAACATTTCGAACGGTTCAAACCCTTTTTGAATACCGGATTTGCATCCTAATAGAGATAAAAACACAATCCCTAATACGATCACTAATTTCTTACTCATAACTTCCCCCTTTTCAGCTTATTTATTCATCAGCCACGGATATCTGCAGAATAAACACGGATATTCTTAGAGCTAGAAGAATTCGATAACTCAATTATTATCTCAAAAAATAGAAGCACAATTTTCTTTATTATCAAAATATTCGTTTTGATTCGTTTTATTCGTTGTGAATAATTCAAGCTAGGATTGGCTATTTATTTTAGTTGGCTTTTGATATTTACATTGGATAAATGTCCGCCATCCATTCGCCGCAGACGTGCACAGGCTCCCCAACCTCCGCCGCCTTCATTGACAATCTTAAGCAGGAGTGTATTCCATCCTTTGTTTAATTGTGTATTTACCACATCTTGGCCCGGGACGACGCCGCGTGCTACCGCATTTAAATGAACTAATTCGTTGTTAATCCAAGCTTTAATGCCATCGTTACTGCCCATTTCCAAGCGCACCGTCTGCTCAATCTCTGACCAAACATTCGTTTTTAAATATACAGCTGCCACCAGGCTGGTTTTAAGCGCACTTAGATTTACATGCCAATAATTATCCTTATCTGAAAATTCCGGGACATTACGCCATAACGGATATGAATCACTATCTACTTCCGCTACAAATTTAGTGGAATATAAACTCTTCCCGGAGACTGAAAATGGTTCCGACATCAGCCACTGGGTAATGTAATCATCCATTCTTTCGATCTTATTAAGCACAGATTGGGCTTTTCGCTGAAAATGTACTTTTTTTGAAGTGTTAATAATATCAATCATGACCGATTTACATTCAGTAGGAAAGAGTGAATGAATATTATTCGCGATCGCAATGCAGGCGATCTCCGCATCAAACATTAAAATATCGTCTTTTAAGAACCGCATTGCCATTTCTAATGCCGCCAGGGATTGTACATCCTTTAGCCCGCTTAGCAATGCTTTTTTATCTTCAGAGTAGGTTGCATAGTTTAAAACCGACTGATATAGTCTGACGGTCTCTTCGGTCGCACGCTGTTTGTTTAGTCCTAATAAACGTACCGCACCCTTAATTGCCGATTTTTTTTCAGCGGGGTCTAGGCTGACCTCTACAATTTCCATTAATGCGGGCAGCGGTTTATCAGTTGCCCAGCCGGACAAGGCCGTGATTACGGCTAATTTTACCGGTGATTCACCATTAATATTTAAGAGAGGGATCAATATCGGCAGGGTAGAATCGTTTTTTAATTCTCCCATCACAGTGATTAGAGAGATTTGAGTTTCTGTGGATTTTGTAGAATTTAAAGCTGTTATCAAAAGTACGGTGTGATCGGAATCTGAACTTTGACCAATTAAATTAGCCACCGTTCTTTCCAGTATATTTCGTTCTGCTTCCGATTGTGAATTAGCTAATAAGTTGATGCAGGCCGGTATGTGATCGATATCGGCAATAACGTTTAATGTTTTTACTGCTTCTAGGCGTATGTGGCTGTTCCGTTTTGAAGCCAACCCAATGATTTGCTCTGCACCCTCTTTGATCTGCCGTTCTCTTACGGCTCTGATAAATTCAACCTTTACATTTGTTTTCATAAAAAATGAAGATAAGCCTGAAAGTAATTTGTTGTTGATCTTTTTTCCGTTCAAAGTGTACAAACTTTCAAGAGCGGCTTGTTTTTCGACACCGTCACTTTTAGAAGCATGTTTTACCAGAATAGTTACAACCTTGGGATCGGTGATTTGTCCGGCTGCTCTCAAGGCGGAAATTCGCAGATCAAGATGTTTGCTTTTTAGGGATGATTTTATGATCTTAAAGATTTTAGGATTATTTGCAAATGGAGTTAACGAAGCGATCAACTGAATTTGTTCGGCGGTATTCATTGACGGAAATTCTTTAACCGAACCTGAGATGTCAAGAAATTCAGTTAGACGAATATCCCGCCAGCGGACTTTCACATTATCTCCAGAATGGATTTGAAGTGCAATTGATCCGACACCTTCTCCGATTTGTTTGTCATTTATATCAACCATTATAATGCCATTTAACCAAGTCTGAACACGATCGCCAATCACTCTTATACGAAGTTTATTCCAGGAACCCTCGGATAATACACCTTCTTCATTATCTGGAATTGTCGCTAGCCAACCACGGCCATACGATTCATAAATTCCACCGGTATCATGTCCCCTTGGAGCGACCTCTACCTGCCAGCCGGATACTTTTGTTTCTTCAAAAGTTGATCGAAAAAACACACCGCTATTGCCGTCAGACTCCTGTTTGAACAGCAATGAGAGATCGAAATCTTTATATTGTTTAACAGTAGATAGATAACCATATTCATGATCGGGACCACTTTCGCAAACTAATTCACCGGATTCAACATACCAGTGTTCTGTTCCGTGAATGTTCCAACCTTGCAGATTGATTCCGTTGAATAATTTCTCAACTAGAATTAAATTGTTAGACGATGGGCGGGAAGGGATGTTTTGATTATTTTGTACGGCAAAGGGGTAAGCGATGCTTGAAATGATTATCAAAGCTGATAAAAAAAGCTGTAAAACTAATTTATGAGTTTTATTGTACATGAGTTTCTCCATAATATCTATGAATATTACGCATTATTATCCGGTAACTAAAAGAGGATATTTGGATATGTCAATCATAAAAAAGTATCGTAATGAAAAATAAATGGAAAAAACCGTGAATAATTCAGTAATGTAATTATCGAAAAAATAATAAAATGTCAAATAATGGAAAACAAATACGGTCTGTCAATACTGCCAAAGATTGGTTGAGAATTTTGGATAAATTTCCAACGGAACTAGAATCGCAATTTCAAAAAGTTTACGGAAGTGCTCAGGAGGTGATAAAAGAGCGTAGGAATTCTATAAAACGGTTAGCAGAAAAATTCGAAACGGAATATGGAAACAGGAACGAAATGTCGATCGTCAGATCTCCGGCGCGGGTTAATCTAATGGGACGTCACATTGACCACCAGGGTGGTTTTGTTAACACGGTTGCAATTAATAAAGAGATACTTTTAGCCTTTTCTCCCAGTGGCGATGGGATAATAAACATCCATAATTCTGACTCGCAACAATTTTCTTCCCATGAGTTAGACCCGTCCTCATTTTTGGATATAACAGCTTATTCCGACTGGATATCGTTAACAGGCTCTGATGAGGTTAAAGAACTAAATCAGAAAACTCAGGGGGACTGGAGTTTATATATTTTAGCTGTTTATTACCGTTTGCAATTACATTTTTCTAAACAAAAACTTAAAGGACTGGATTGCTTTTTCAGCGGTAATATTTCAGTAGGATCGGGATTGTCTTCAAGTTCAGCATTAGGAGTGGCTTTTGCAAAAGCCCTACTTCAGGTAAATACAATTAAGATATCTGATAAATTATTGATCGAACTTACCGGTGAATCGGAACTATTTCTTGGTTTTCACGGCGGTAAAGGAGATCAAGCAGCAATTGTCTCAGCCAAAAAGGGGAATGTATCAAAAATTGGATTTTTCCCATTAAATATTGCTGAAAATTCTCCTTTTCCTGATAATTTGAAGATTGTGATTGCGTTTAGCGGCTTGGCTGCTAAAAAAAGCGGGGCAATTAAAAATGAATATAATCAACGTGTAGCCAGCTATAAAATTGCTTTTGAGATACTTAAACAATTTAAAGAAATACCCGATTCAACCAAATACATACGTGATCTGACCCCGAAAAACCGACAAGATACCAAGAACTTGCTAACCGCTGTTGCGAAACTTCCTAAGCTACCATCACGAAAGGATATTGTAGAGATATTCAATAGTGAAAAATATGATATGTTAAGTACGCTTTATACAACCCATCAAGATCCCGGAAAATATGATTTGATCGGAACGGTGTTGTTTGGTCTATCTGAATGCACGAGGAGCAAATTATTTCACGAAATGTTAAAGAGCAACGATATTGATAAGATTCGTGCTACGATTAATGCCAGTCATAACGGTGACCGATTGAATACTCAACCGATGAACATTGACACGTTGATAGAAAAAGATACACCGATGACAGAGATTCCCGGAAGTTATGGATGCAGTACAAAGGATATCGATTTGATGGTAGATATTGCCAATGATGTACCGGGAACAATCGGGGCTCAAATTGCCGGTGCCGGTATGGGTGGAAATATTGTTGTCTTGGCTGAACGCAATGCGGCAGAAGGTGTCTTAACATCTTTAGTGAAAAAATATTATCAACCAAAAAATATTACACCGGACGCTCATATCTGTGTTCCAATTTCCGGAGCAAGCATATTAGGAAGACCAAAATAATGAAACGCCGAATTGCTATCGTGTTGTGTGCGGGTTACGGTAGAAGGATGTATCCATTAACAAAGGACACACCAAAACCACTGCTAAAGGTAGGTGGTAGAGCTGTACTGGATTATTTAATGGATGAGTTAAATTCACTTCATGATCTAGAAGAAATCTATATTGTTTCTAATTCCAAATTCTATGATAATTTTGAAAAATGGATTAATGAAAGAAAGAAAAATGAAAAAGATATTCATCTTTTGAATGACGGTTCCTTTACAAACGAAGACCGATTGGGAGCAGCAGGAGATATGTTGTTTTCTTTTAAAAGAGCCGGTGATTTCTCAGATGTACTCGTTGCCGGGGGAGATAATATATTTTTATTCCCGTTAAAACCGGTGTGGGAAAGATTTCTTCATGAGGATAATCATGCCGTGTTAGCATTACGCGATGAGAATAGACAAAACTTACAGCAAACCGGTGTGTTGGAGCTTTCTGAATCTGATGATGTCATCCGGCTTCATGAAAAACCAAAGGATCCTCCGTCTGTATTCTTCAGCCCGCCGCTATATTTTTTTAAAAGATCCGCTAGGACACATTTATCAAATTATATGAAAGACAGTCAGGCCAGAGATACTTCAGGTTACTTTGTTGATTATCTATGCCAAAAGGAAGTGATAAAAGCTGTTAATTCAGAAAAGGGAAGATTGGATATAGGTAATATGGAAAGCTATCAAAAAGCAAATCATTTATTAACTAAAACCGGAAAGGCTGGTTAGAGATGCATGGATTACAAACAGCAGATATAATTGTTCTTATTCTGTACTTTGTAGGCATTATCTGGATCGGAATCTGGTCAGCGAAGAAGATCAAGACCATGGGTCATTATTTTATGCCCAGAAACTTCAAGAAAAGTGCTCTCATTATGCATGCGTTTGGAACGGGCACGCACTCAGATCAAGCTGTTGGTGTTGCATCAAAAACATTTACCAACGGACTGTCCGGGATTTGGTATCAATGGCTTTGGTTATTTTGCACACCTTTTTATTGGTTGATTGCACCGATAATGCGTCGTTTTCGTGCAATTACAACTGCGGACGTATTTGTGGCACGTTTTAATCCGAGTGTCGGGATTTTGTTTGCGATTGTTGGGATGCTTAATTTGATGGTGAATATAGGCGTGATGTTAAAAGGGTCGAGTGCCGTTATTTCATCTGTATTCTCAGGTGCCATATCCGCTGATTTGGTAATTGCACTTATGACGTTGATGTTTTTAATCTATGGAATAGCAGGGGGACTTTCAGCAGCAATCATCACCGATTTCACTCAGGGAATCCTTACCGTTATTTTTTCTTTCTTACTCCTTCCTTTTGTGATGAAAGCTGTCGGCGGAATTCAAGGACTGCATCAGGCAATTTCTGATCCGAAGATGTTTTCATTAGTGGCACCGGCAGAAATAGGAGTGTTTTATGTGTTGGTGATCGCTTTGAACGGCTTAGTTGGAATTGTCACGCAACCGCATACGATGGGCAACTGTGCTGCCGGCCGAACCGAACTTGATGGTAGAGTTGGTTTCACAGTTGGTAATTTTATCAAAAGACTTTGCACAGTTGCCTGGAGTCTAACCGGTTTAGCAGCCATCGCCTATTTTGCCGGACAAAATGTAAGCCCCGACAATGTTTTTGGTCTTATGGCTAGAGAATTTCTGCCAAAGATTATGCCTGGATTATTGGGCGTCTTTCTAGCTTCGTTATTGGCTTCGGTAATGAGTTCATGTGATTCATTTATGATTGCGTCGTCCGCCCTATTTACCGAAAATATATATAAACCGTTTAGGCAAAACAAACCGGACCGGCATTATTTGACTGTAGGACGTTTAATCTCATTGGTTGTTGTTATTGGGGGTGTGAGCTTTGCGTATTGGCTACCCGGTGTGGTAAAAGGATTAGAGATATTTTGGAAAATACCGCCGATGATGGGGCTGGTCTTTTGGTTGGGATTATTTTGGCGTAGAACAACGGTTGCGGGCGCTTGGGCTACGACATTGACCGCCTTTTTTACATGGTGGCTGACAACGACTACATTTTTCATTGAATTTATAAATAACCTCTCTTTTTCAGAAAATATGCGGTTCCTAATTGAAAAATCAAACGGAGTTGAAGTGTATCTGCCGTGGCAAATGGTGTTTTATCTTTCAGCAGGATTGGTGGCAGGAATTTTAGTCAGTCTGCTTACAAAGCAGGAATCTGAAGATAAACTAGAACGATTTTATGAATTGGTGCGTACTCCGGTTTTGGAGGGAGAGCCCGAACCTGACATCCCATGCCAATTGCCCCAAGGGATTAAACCGTCCCCGCGGGATAATTTATTTCCGAACAGTCATCTTGAAATTCAAAAACCATCGGTCTTATCTTTGGGCGGATTTCTATTATCCTGGCTTTTAGTTATTGGGTTGATATATGTATTTTTCATGATTGCAAAAGGGTAAACCCATCCGATAAATGTTCAGAATAAAACATAGAAAGATTAAAACGATAGTTTTGCCTTGCTTAGGTAAATGTATATCACTGATTGGTATAATTCAAATACTTGCAGGTCAACCAGCTGCCAATACAATAAATTCTGTAGTTTCTGGTACAATTACTATTAACGAAGATGATTTTTCTATACTCCCAATCTATCACACTAAAATTGATTCGATAAATTGGGCAATTTGTGATTCTGCTAAATACGGGAACCTTGTTTATACCGATTCTTCTATAATTTATACTCCCAAACATGATTACTACGGTATTGACAAATTAATCTTATCTAAGTCCGACTCGGTAAATATAGATTCTATAATATTTTATATTAATATACTACCAGTAAATGATGCTCCTGAATTTACAGAACACATTGGTCTGCTTGAGTACGACGAAGATGGAGGATTGGATATACCAATAGACTATTGGTCAAGTAAAGTAACAGACCCAGACAACGCAAAAGCAGAATTTCAGTTTACCATTTCATCCGAAGAATTTATACGTGTTGAAAAAAATGAAAGACATTTCATGTTTTCTTCCGAAAAGAATTGGTTTGGTACAGAGATGCTTACACTTAAAGTTTCTGACGGTACACTTTTTGATTCCACTCGAATTTCAATAACAGTAAATCCGGTAAATGACGCTCCAGTTTTTACACATGAAATTCAAGATATTACTTTTGAAGAAGACAATAGTTATTCGTTGTCTGTCGATAGGTGGTATAAGAATATTTTTGATGTTGATAACAATGTTGAAGATTTAAACATATTTGTTCAGGGCGGTGATAGTATTACGTTTGAACGAGATGATTCTCTTTTATCTTTTTATTCACCTCACAACTGGTATGGGAATGAAATATTGTCCGCTATAATTTCCGATGGAGAGTTATTTGATACAACGACTTTTAATGTTAATGTAATTCCGGTGAATGATTCCCCCATATTATTAATTGATTCGCTGTACCTGAGTTTTTATGAAGATGATACACTGAATTACAGTACGAAGGAATGGCATGAAGTAATATTTGATCCGGAAACATCGCCAGAAAGTTTGTCTATTAGCGTTTTTTCCGGTAAATATGTTACTGCATTGTTGGCGAAAACAAAAACAATAGCTGAGTTTTATTCCGTAGTAAACTGGTTTGGTATAGATACCCTCAATGTGGTCATTTCAGATGGAATATTATCCGATACATGTGAGTTGTATATTGAAGTAATTCCTGTAAATGATCCACCAAAATTTATCAGTGAGATACCTTTAATTACAGCTAAGGAAGACATGCAACTTTCGGCAGATATCAGAGATTGGCATAGCCACGTTAGTGATGCTGACAATTTGATTGATGAATTAAGTTGGGATGTTGTTTCTGGACACAGCATCAATGCAGTAATTGAAAATCAGTTTATTCGATTTTCTGCTCCTGATAATTGGTTTGGCACGGACTCGCTTTTAATCATTGCCTCTGATGGGGAATATTTTGACGCAGTTACGTTAACGATCAATGTTAAATCGGTGAACGATCCGCCCGAATTCGTAGAGACTCTTATGCCGATCGAATTGGAAGAGGACAATCCGCTTAGTTTACCGTATCATACGCTTTTTACTTTTGTCAACGATGTAGATCATTCCGATGAAGAACTCCTGTGGAATTTCAGTAACGGCGCGATAATTACAACCGCGACAACCGACAGCACGGCAGAATTTTATCCGACGCTTGACCGGAACGGAATAGACTCAATCTATGTTGTTGTTTCAGACGGAGAATTGTCAGATACATTTACAGTAATTGTTACAATACTACCAGTAAATGATGCCCCTGAATTTACAGAACACATTGGTCTGCTTGAGTACGACGAAGATGGAGGATTGGATATACCAATAGACTATTGGTCAAGTAAAGTAACAGACCCAGACAACGCAAAAGCAGAATTTCAGTTTACCATTTCATCCGAAGAATTTATACGTGTTGAAAAAAATGAAAGACATTTCATGTTTTCTTCCGAAAAGAATTGGTTTGGTACAGAGATGCTTACACTTAAAGTTTCTGACGGTACACTTTTTGATTCCACTCGAATTTCAATAACAGTAAATCCGGTAAATGACGCTCCAGTTTTTACACATGAAATTCAAGATATTACTTTTGAAGAAGACAATAGTTATTCGTTGTCTGTCGATAGGTGGTATAAGAATATTTTTGATGTTGATAACAATGTTGAAGATTTAAACATATTTGTTCAGGGCGGTGATAGTATTACGTTTGAACGAGATGATTCTCTTTTATCTTTTTATTCACCTCACAACTGGTATGGGAATGAAATATTGTCCGCTATAATTTCCGATGGAGAGTTATTTGATACAACGACTTTTAATGTTAATGTAATTCCGGTGAATGATCCACCGGTTTTTATTCAGGATATTGAGAAAATAGCTATCAAAGAAGATGAAAAGTATATTAATGTGATAGAAAATTGGTTTGTACATGTAGCCGACCCGGATGATGCTATTAATGTGCTATCCTGGCAGTTTGAGTCACCAGAAAATATTGTAGTGAATATATCGAGTGGAATAATTGAAATATCTCCTAAAGAGAACTGGTTTGGGGATAAAAGTATTAAATTGTTGGTCTCTGATGGAGAATTCACTGATAGCACAATCGTTAATATTCATATAGCAGCAGTAAATGATCCGCCGGTACTTGATAAGCTATTGAATCAACTTGTATTAAAAGAAGACAAAAGATACACCAAGCCCATATCGGATTATTTTCATTTTGTTACTGATGTGGATAATAATGATAAAGAGTTGGTATGGTCATTTGAGTCCGGGAATAACATTAGAGTAGAGAAAGGTGACAGCACACTAATTATATATCCATCGCAAGATTGGAATGGGATAGATACGATAGCTGTTCAGGTTACTGACAATGAATATATTGATCTGTCATCTATAGAGGTTATAGTGGAACCGGTAAATGACCCGCCTATATTTACGAACAGTCTACCCGAATGTAAGTTTAGCGAAGATGGCCAGCTCGATATTCTGTTAGATGATTGGTTTAATGTTATAGAAGATGTTGATAATACGAATGAAGAAATTGATTTTTGTGTATTGGATGGTAAGACAACGTTAATTGTTCCTTCTGAGAAAGGATTTCTTTTCAAATCTCATCCGGATTGGAACGGACACGATACTGTGGAAGTAATTATTTGTGATGGCGAATATTCAGATACCAACTTTGTGTTTATATCAGTGAGCCCTGTAAATGATGCACCGGTATTTGAAAAATCATTACCCAAAATTCGATATGATGAGGATCATGAAAAACTCATAATGTTTTCTGAATGGTTCACCAATATAACTGATGTCGATAACAATGATGATGAACTAACCTGGGAGATTAGAAACGGAAGGGTGATAGAAGTAGCTTCCAGTACATATTCAGGGATATTAATATCACCGCAACATTGGTTCGGGTATGATACGTTAACAGTCATTGTTAATGATGGCGAATATCAAGATACAACCACTGTTTCTGTAGAAATATTTCCGGTAAATGACCCGCCAAATTTAGCAGCTATTATACCTGACACTGCCTTTTATGAAGACGGATATCTTAGTATCCCAGACAATCGTTGGAAACCCTATGTGAGCGACCCGGATCATGATTTCAATAACTTAAATTGGCGTATAATGGGAACGCAGGTATTATCTGCATCGGGAGGAGAAAACTCAATTGATTTTCATGCTCCCGGAGACTGGTTTGGTGTTGATCGTGTCATACTTATTGCGTCTGACGGATTATTAGCAGACACATCCTATTTTCGTATTCGCGTAATGCCGGTTAATGATCCACCGAAATTAGCACCTATCCCAAAAATTGAATTTGATGAAGATACTGAATTTATCTTGGAGTTGGACAATTTCGTCAATGATAACGACGATGAAAAAACTACTCTGATCTGGTCTGCATATCTGAATGAAGCAACCGTTGAGACAAAAGTAATCTCCGATCGGTGGTTTTATTACCCCGGTAGATTACGTTCATCAAAACCATCTGCTGAGAAAGAGGTTGAAAATCAGAACGGAAACCAGGTACAAATATATATTGATAATACATCCCGAAAAGCGGTTATTATACCAACACTAAATTATTATGGTGAAAATATTCAGTACATTTTAAAAGTAAAAGACCCCCGAGATGCTTCAGATATTGAAACATTGAATATTTCCGTATTACCTGTGAATGATCCGCCGGTGCTCGAACAAGTCCCTGAAATTACATTCAATGAGGACGAGACATTTTCCGATTCGCTGTATTTATGGTTTCCTCATGTCTATGATGCCGATCATAAAGATTCACAATTGAATTGGCATGTGAAATCCGGTGAGAAAGTGAAGTCCAAACTGAAAGATGGATTTGTGTTTTTAGATGGTCATAATAACTGGTTTGGGAAAGATACATTAACCCTCTTTGTTGATGACGGAGAATACCATGATACAACTGATTTAGCGGTGAATATTCTTCCGATTAATGATCCGCCGGAATCGTTTGAGCTCATCGGACATATCATTGGGGATTCCGTCAATATTACGTTTCAATGGTATCCTTCAGCCGATATAGACGGAGATACATTGGTATATGCGTTACATTTGAAAAGCGAAAATCTGGATACGGTGGTAGCGAATATCCGTGGGAAACATAGCTTACTGTTCAAAGGGAGAGACATATTGGAAACAGGTGTTCTCTATGAATGGTACATTGAAGCAAGTGATGGAAAAGACATTACATGGTGTAGCAATCCGCTAAACTTTTACCTTCAACATGTTCCGGGTAATTATTTTCTGTCGCAAAATTATCCAAATCCCTTTAATAAAGTAACAACAATCCCTTTTGATGTGGCAGAAATGGGAAGGATAAAAATCATGGTTTATGATATGCATGGAAAAGAAATAGTGAGATTAATTGATGAGTTCCTGCGCCCGGGACGACATGAAGTGAAATGGGATGGGAAAGACTGGCATTCACGTGATGTTGCTACTGGTGTATATTTAATAACAATGATGGCCGATGATTTTTCACAGGTTAAAAAAATGATGCTGATAAAATGAATATTATACCCAAACCAACCAATACTAAGAAGTCCGCAGGTGATTTTATAATTAATGAAAAAACATTTCTTGTCGTTGATTCAAAAAACTTTCGTCTGTTTGAAATTGCAAAGTATTTCAAAGAATATATCAAGGCACCAACCGGGTTTGAGCTAAATGTTGTGGATAAAAACGGTTACAGAAATGAAAGTTATGTTGAACTAAATATTGACGAAAATAATGTTTCACTAGGATCGGAAGGATATTTGTTTTCCGTAACCGCGAAAGTAATTAATATTACAGCATTTGCTCCTGCGGGTATATTTTACGGAATCCAAACCCTGCTTCAATTATTACCTGTTCAAATATTCAGCAATAAGGTAAGGAGTGATATTACTTGGTCCTTACAATGTGTTGAGATAAAAGACGTACCGAAATATTCTTGGCGCGGAATGCATTTAGATGTCTGCCGACATTTTTATTCCAAGAATTTTATCAAACGATATATCGATCTGTTGGCAATGCACAAAATGAATGTCTTTCATTGGCATCTTACCGAGGATCAGGGCTGGCGGATCGAAATTAAGAAATATCCAAAATTAACGGAAGTCGGTGCCTGGCGTGTGGATCGATCCGGTATAACATGGAATGAACGAAGTACCCAGCAGTCGGGCGAGGTTGCTGGGTATGGTGGATATTATACACAGAAAGACGTAAAAGATATTATTGATTACGCGGCAGAACGGTATGTTACCGTTATCCCGGAAATTGAACTTCCCGGACACGCATTGGCTGCCTTAGCTGCTTATCCGGAGTATTCTTGTACGGGCGGACCGTTTCATGTAGCAACCGGCGGGTATTGGCCTATTACAGATGTTTATTGTCCCGGGAATGAAAATACGTTCTCTTTTTTAGAAGATATATTAACTGAAGTGATGAATCTCTTTCCGGGAAAATATATCCATATCGGTGGAGATGAAGTTCATAAATCCAATTGGGAAAAATGTCCTAAATGTCAGAAAAGAATGGTCGCTGAAGGATTAAATGGCGAGAAAGAACTTCAAAGCTACTTTATCAAGCGGATTGAGAAATTCATTTTAGCCAAGGGGAAGAAACTAATTGGATGGGATGAAATATTGGAAGGTGGTCTGGCTCCTGAAGCAACGGTGATGTCTTGGCGCGGAATACAGGGCGGTGTTGAAGCTGCCAAACAGAAACATGATGTGATAATGACACCAACCGATCACTGCTATTTTGATTATTATCAAGGACATCTGATCGAGGAGCCGGAAGCGTTTTCGGAGAGCTATTTACCGATAGAAAAAGTATATGATTTTGATCCGACTCCCACAGAACTATCTAAGGAAGAATCAAAACATATTTTAGGTGGTCAGGGGAATGTCTGGACAGAATATATGCCAACATCGGAACAAGTTGAATATATGTCATTACCTCGAATGTCAGCTCTTGCCGAAGCAGTATGGTCTTCAAATGACGAGCGCAATTTCTCAGAATTTCGGAAACGGATGGAAACGCATTGTTTACGTCTTGATGAAATGAATATTAATTACCGTAAATTAGATAAATAGAATTCTTAAACACGTAAAATATATAAACTTTTAATTAAAACGAGGTTGTATCATTTTTAGTTGAAACGTAAGGGAAGCTCCTTTCTGCCTGGCAGACAGGGCAGATTTGGGTTGTTAATTCATTTGGTTCTTCACAATAAACGATACTTTTTGTTGTGAAGGTTGTAGATATTAAGG
>CAYLYH010000038.1:0-5150 GCA_964388155.1 uncultured bacterium
CTGCCCGCCGGTTCTTTTGGGTAAATCCTTTGAAACGGTTTTGTTTGGTTCAAATGTTTATGTACTAACATTCTTTACTATTTCCTATTAATCGTAATTTTGCCTGTTCAATGGCAAAATGCAATTTCTCTTGCAAAATTTCTTTTGGAGGCAATACCGTCATAAATTCTGCAACCTTAATTTGGTCATTATCCAACGTCAGTAATTCAACCAGTTCGTTAGATTTTTCTGTACAAAGAATCAGAGCAACGGGCAGATTTTCATTTTCATTCATTTCATGTTTTTCTAACCAGCGGAGGTAGAGCTCAACTTGCCCTTTATCTTTTGGACGAAACTTATCCATTTTTAATTCGATAATGATAAGTCGCTTCATTTTCCGATGGAAAAAGAGTAAATCCATATAATAATCTTCACCATCAACTGTAATACGTTTTTGTCTATCAAGAAACGCAAAGTCAGAACCCATTTCCGTGATAAATTTTTGCAATTCTTTTAAAATAGCCGTTTCAAGGTCTTTTTCGCTGAACGTATCAGATAGGTTTAAAAAATCCAAAACATAGGGATCCCGAAAAATCAAATCTGACGATACTTTTCCTTCATTACGCAATAAATCCAAATCTTGCTTAATTTGTTTATCCGGTTTTTTTGCAATGGCAGTTCGTTCATAAAGCATACTACTCACTCTCCCTTTCAGCGTACGAAAACTCCATCTTTCCATTTTACACATTTCAATATAAAACTGTCTTTGCAACTCATCTTTTAAATACATAATTAGACGTAAATGAGACCAACTCAATTCTCTACACAGTGTGTAGACAATTTGTTCATCGGAGAAAACTTCAGCAAATTTGATAAAATGATTCAGATTAGCTACACTGTAACCTTTGCCAAATTCACTTTGCAAATTACGACTGATATTCTTAATCAATTTTTTTCCGTATTCCGCACGTGATTCATGCAGAATTTCTGTTCGGATACTATTTCCTATATTCCAATATAACTGCACCAATTCTGAATTAACGGCGAAAGCGACATTTCGTTTTGCCTCAAGAATGTATTGACGAAGATTATCCGTTAGCGGCAGAACACCCATTTCTCCTTTTGATTTATTCAAGTTTTTCATGGTACTTTTTTTTGTTAAGTTTTGCTGACAAACCGTTAAAACGGTTTTGTCTTTTGGGTTGTTTCCAATCCCACAGTTGTCTGCCCGCCGGTTCTTTGGCTGGGGACATCTCCCCTGAACCTTTGAAAGATTCTGTGTTTTTTATTTTTAAATTCATTTGAGTTTTCCCAAGAATTGAATGACATTCATTTCCATTTTCGAAAAGGCGAACCATTTCCTACCCAGATCTTTGAGTGAAGCACCAATATGGTACACGTTTTTTTCGTCGATAATCAAAAACCGGTCATGAGATAAATCAAATTTTTCTACAGTCGCCGGGGGATATTGTTCGTTGAATTTTTCTATATCAAGCAAATGCTGTTTTTTGATTTTTTGTGTTAGAATCCTCACCGGTATTCCCTTTTTACGTTTTGAGAAAAGGGTAAGCACCCTATCATCAATATAATTATCAATTAAGATAATTGACTTTTTAGCGCTTCGAATAATGTCAGCAACGAAGGTATAAGCATCAAATGTTTGTCCATCAAAATAGATGCCTTGTTTTTGTGAGATTTCCTTCTCTTCAATAGCCTTAAATATATATTCAAAACTTTGATCACTCTCTTTCTTGTTTTGTCGAACCTCTATCCTTAATCGGGCTACCTGATCCAGCAGAATATTGTTTCTACCAATCAAATGGCGCATTTCTACAAAAGCATTCATTATTTGAACACTAACTTTTACAGCTGTTTCGCTTCTCAACACTGCCGATAACATCGCAATGCCCTGTTCAGTAAATACGTAAGGCAAGTATTTACGATGTTGTCCTGGTCCTTTCTTTAAGGTCACATTTTGTGATCTTAAACGCTCTTCACTTGAAATCACATTTTGTGATATCAAGTTTATTTCTTCCTTTGTTAGTTGAAACCTGAATTTGTCAGGGAATCTTGCTATATTTCGTGCAACTGCTTGATTTAAAACTCGTGTTTCTACACCATAAATATTAGCCAAATCACTATCTATCATCACCTGCTCACCTCGAATGGTGTAAATCATATTTTGGATTTTATTTGAATCCATTGAGGTTAGTTTATGTGTTCCCTTGGTCATTATTTTACTCTATTCCCACAGTTGCCTGCCCGCCGGTTTTATGGAGGGAATCCTTTGAAAGATTGCATAAAGAAAGGTTTCATTTGTGCAGATTAGGTGTTTGTTCAGTATGCAGACTTTGAACCGCCACATCACGTTTGATTTTTTACTGCTCACGACCTATTTCTCCATTTAGTAAGATTAACAATTCTTTGTGTACTTGTTTCAAAATTTTTATGATAGACCTTGCTTCTTCTTTTGTCGCAGATTCTCCGGGGTATCTTACTTCCACGGCAAAAACCGAAATCATTTTCAAATTATTGAGATGGACTTCTAAAAAAGGATACCGGGGTAAAAGTAGATTCATAAGTACGGTTAAATCATGTGTTTTGGAGAAATATGTATTATCTTTTTGCAAAATAGCTTTAAAATATTTTTCAATACATTGTTGAGCATGAAAACATGCAGAGTCATAGTTTGGATTTTTTCGTGCACGGTATTCACGTAGTGCTGAATGATAATCCCCTTCTGCTTTTTCAATCCACTCAAGATATAGGTCGCTCATAAACAATCTTCCCTTTTTGCAGTAATTCTTTTAAAAAGAAATCTCCCTTTTGAACTCTATCTTTAATTTGCTCAGGAGACCGGACAATTAAATCAAGCGGAACATGATACTGTATATTTTGCAATATGTCTACCGCATGATTTCGCATAGAACCTTGTCTGTCTAAAACAACCAATAGATCAATATCACTATCGTTTTGGGGTGTGCCGTAGGCGTACGATCCGAACAAGATAATTTTTTCCGGATTAAATTTTCTTCTTATTTGTTCGGTGATGTTTTCTATTTCACGTGTCATGCCTGCCCGCTGGTTTTATGGAGGGCCTGCCCGCTGGTTTTATGGAGGGCCTGCCCGCTGGTTTTATGGAGGGCCTGCCCGCCGGTTCTTTGGTGGGAAACCTTTGAAAGGTTGATCGAAAGTTAATATTTCCCTCCAAACCCAATTTTATGTGCAGAGGGCGGGTCCGGCGGCAGACTAAGATCTTGTGGTTTCTCTTCCTGCTGCATCAAATAATAATAGGTAACCCCTCCGGCAACAGCAAGCGCACTCGTATAAATGAGCCATTTTTTACTCCCTTTTTCTTTAACCACTTTCTCCGGTTCTTCTGTCTGTTCCGGCTCTTTCTTGGCAATCGGAATTCCTGCCCGTACTTTCAGATCATCCGGCGGTTCCAATCCTACAAGCTCCCACGCGATGAGTTCTACTTGGGTAATCAATCCGTCCACTTCACCTTTATAGGTCTTATTGACTGCCTTTTCTGTCCGTCCGGTTCCCACTGAAAACATTTTCGCTTCGATGGTATAGCTACTCCCAATTTTTCCGAATGATCCGGAAATCATTTTTTGAACCCCCAATAATGCCCCGACTTCCACAGCACATTCCACGCTGGTACACCCTGACTGCTGAAACCCTTGCTCTTCAAGGATGTCAGACATCTGCCCGCGTTCTACCAATACAACAGCTTGGGTATTTACCAGCTCACCGGATAGCCGCTGAGTTAAAGCAACGGCCTCCATTTGTGTGATTCCCAATCCTTCAAAATCGAGGACGGCAGCGGTTTCCAATTCAGGTTCTACCGGCGGTGCGGCTTCCTGCGCAAGGACAAACCCTGTCATTATGCAAATGAGTAAAATTAATTGTTTTTTTATCATGGTGTTTTCCCTTCCAATGTTTAAAGTTTGTAAAGTTGAATGTTCATAAAGTTTTGATGAATCCTGATAACAATTTTGATATTTCCTCACATAATTTTAGAAGCGAATAAAATTCTTTTTCAGAAATTTTATTCAATTCCAAAGCCAAGTGCAACATCGAACGAACCTCACCACATGAGCCTTTAGCAATAAACAAATATTGTTTGAACTCCTTATTTGATTTTCTTTCAAAGCCTTCTGCTATATTATTCATTATCGATACGGATGCTCGGTGAATTTGGTCTCTAAACCCATAATCTCTAGTGTCAGAAAATAACCCATAGATTGTTACTGTCAAGGTTTTTGCTTTCTGCCAGGAAATAATATCCTCAAATCTGGTTATTTTTACTTTCAACTTTATGAACTTTTCACTTTCTACTTTATGAGCTTTTTATTTTCTACTAAAAGCTTATCGATCATTTCGGATAATTCTTTTTCAAAATCTTCGTTGTCATGAAACCCTTGTTTAACCAGTTGAATTGTTTGAAATTTGTCAATAATAAAAAGCCGCGGAAGAGTTTCCACACCATAACGTTCTTTTGCAATTCCGCGGTTATCATTCAGCACCGGCATGTTAATCCCTTTATTGGTGAGGAACTGTCCCGCCTTGGGGTAATTTTCAAACCCTGAAATGTTTCGGGTAGCTTCGGTGATATCAATCAGAAAAAATTTAATCTTTTGATCTGAATATTTATCATACAAATTTTGGATATGCGGTAATTCTTTCATGCAGGGTTTGCACCACGTAGCAAAAAAACTTAGTACCACTACATGCCGATCGGGTTGTGTAGTAAATTTACGCAGGCGTACATCTTTTTCAACAGTCCATGTCTTTAAGAATTCATAATGGAGTATGTTAGATCTTTTGCCCATCGGTAATTCTTGCAGTGCCCAAGAAGGAGCAATATCTCCGACGCTTAATATGGTGATGTCTGTTCCGTTTGTATCCGGGACTGCCACTTCTGTCTCTTGCCCAATGATGAGAGAAAGCATGCCAAATCCGATTAATAGTGTTTTCAATTTTAATGTTTTCATGTGCTTTACCGCCTCCGGCGGGTTAGTGTGTTAGGGTGTTAAAGTGTTAGTGTGTTCATGTGTTAGGTCCGCCAGAGGCGGATAAATGTTTGTGGTTCAATATTTATTTTGTTTCCATATTCAAATTTGTTGTAATCTGCCAACTTTTTCTGTCTCCTGTCTCCTTTACCA
>CAYLYH010000038.1:5160-18785 GCA_964388155.1 uncultured bacterium
TTTTGTTTTTATCTGGGAACTTTTTGTTTCTAGTTTTTAGTTTGTAGTGTAAGCTTTTTTCTGTCTCCTGTCTACTTTATGTTTGCTCCTGTCTCCTGTCTCCTGTCTCCTGTCTCCTAATCCAAAACAACGATGACCCGGCAATCCTTCAGTACGCCGTATGAGGATTCTGCAGACCGCAGAGCGGACACATCTTTGTTGCCAACGACGACATCCGTTTTATTCGTCCCGCTTACGGCAACGACTTTTATGACTAATGGATTCCCCTGAACACGTTGGTCCTCCGATGCAGATTCTACTGATTTCGAATAGCCAGCTACTCCATTCATAACGGCATATTCTCTGGAATAATCCCCCGGACCATAAAGAATGTTCTCATTTTGATCCAAAATTTTTGGTGACATCGCCGGTCGGCAACCAAGCCCGGTGGCATCTAAGATAATTCCGGTAATTGAAGACGTTGTCGCTGATGCCGCAGATGGAGCTGATGGTGCCGTTGATGTTCCTTCAGAAATATCCACAGGGGCAGGGGCAATTAATATCTCTGAGATTCCGCTCATCTTAACCTCGTATGTAACCTCTAATGATGTGTCACTCAAATAAGTTGGCTCGCCCACCTGATACGCCCCGCGAATAGCGCCTTTTACCTGACTGCGAATGACATCATCAAACATTGCCCCCGAAATCGTCGTTTCACTATTCACAACAACTCCGTTCACAATTTCGATTAAATTTCTAAGTGCGTCCTGTTTGGCAATACGCAATGCCGATCGCCTCGCCTGCCCCGCATTGATAACATTTTCAGGGATAAAACCAATCCCAACGGCGGAAATCGTTCTGTCAGAATAATTGATTGCCCCTTTTTCAAATGTATCACCGACAAAACTTTGAGCGGATACAGTCGCACTCAAAAGTATGATGGTAATTATACGTGTGATATGTTTCATAACTTCCTCCGATTTATTCTATAATTTCTGTGGTGATTCGATTTCCGGACAGTCCGGTTACTTTAATGGTGAAACCATCCGGAGCAGTTCGGGTTAATCCCATGGCAAGATCCTTGGCTTTTCCTTCAAATTCCACTTCATATTCTGCGACACCATCGTTCAAGCTCTTTGCATACGCATTTCGGATTCCTGACACAGTTTGAGCTTTCAGAAATGATTCAAACATCATGTAGGATCCAAATTCCGCATTTTTCAAAATAATAAATACTTTGATAAAATTCGCCTGCTGTGTACTCCATTTTTCGATAAGCTGACGCATAATCTGTTGCCCAAGTTTATCTGCAGCATCGTTGACCGCGTTAATACCTGCCGTTGATTCGGAAATGTGTGGTTTTTTTCCTCGTGCTTGCGAGACTACCGCCAAAATTTCTCCGGTGTCTGCACGAATAATTTTCCCATTAATATCCGCCTGCCCTGAATACATTGGTGAGCTCAGAATTTTTCCGCCTGAAGATATTTTCGCCGTTCCCAGTACGATAATTTCTGCACCAAGTTGTATGGCAATCTGAGCTGCCGCGGACACGTCGCCTGCCAGCGCTTTCTCATAATCCGGCTTTCCTCTCATGGCGGAAACCATTTGGCGATCAACGACATCGAATCCTTTTTCAAAAAATATACTCAATAATTTTGTCTCGGCAAAATCCGTCGGCACCTTGTCAATTAAATTGTCCTCTCTGAACAAAAACAAAAGTCGGGGACGATTCATACTGTTTAAAAGAGTTTGGAATGCCCCCTCATCCTGCATGACTTGGTCTAAAATATCCGTGACCTGAGCGCGGATGGTGACTTCCCAAGAACCGTCAGGAGTTTTCTTTTCTGTTACTATCTCAAACGTTTTAACAAACCCGGCTGCTTTTGAATAAATATTGTCCGTCAGCGATGTCGCTGTCACCACGGTTTCAGAGGAAATATATGCACCAAGTCCCATTTCCACGGCATCCCGCTTTGCTTGCTCTACGGCTGCGTCTTTTGTCAAACCCAGCCCGGTTCCCTGCACAGTAACAACGTCAGCAAAGACTGTCGTCGCCAAGATAATAAACGCTAATACTCTGATTTTTTTCAACCACATTGGATGTACCCCTCCATTCTCCCTTTCATAAGGGTAAGTCAAATTATCCATACCTCCAACAGAATGCAACATGATTTCACAAAAAGTGGCGTAGATCACATTTTCTATTTCTCTCTATTTTATTTCAGATAATTTACACCTATATTCTACCGTTCAATATGCTCAAAGAAGGCTTTAAAAAGGAGTTCCCCATGAAGCTAAACAACTTATTCTTATTCACTATTTTACTTGGACTGTTTCTCGGATGCAGTCAAAAACCTCAAAGTGATGTTGACACCCCCGAATACCATTTCCGCGCTGGAATGCGCGCTGTTGAATTAGGAGAGTATTCCAATGCCATCCCCTCTTTTGAGCGTGCCTTAGCTCTGGATCGTAAATTTGCCCCCGGGTTTGCCGGATTGGGATTGGCGTACGCACACCTTGGACAAACAAAAGATGCAAAAAAATTCATCGGAAAAGCCGAAAGTAAAGGCGGGAAAGACCCTGATGTTCTTGCCTTATGTGCCCGCGGGTGGATTGCCATGCGACATGACGAAAAAAAATGGTTCAAGCGCGCTGAAAAACTCCTCAAAAAAGCCTTGAAACGGGATGAGAATCATGAGGCCTCCCTTTATCATTACGGCGTGGCACATTTATTTCACTATGACTTTACCGACGCAGAAACCTATTTCCGTAAAGTAGTAAATATAAAAGGGGATTTTGCCGGAAAGGCAGATGATAAATGGAAACAAGTGCAAAAAATCGTCCGCGCAATGCCGGGAACAGCCATCGGGAAAAAAGTGGCACTCCATGAGAAAATTACAAAGGCGGATCTTGCCGTAATTTTTATGGAAGAACTCAAACTCGGTGAACTATTTGCAAAGATGCCCCAAACGGCTTCTCCCGGATTTTATACACCTTCCCAGGCAGAAAGACTATTATCCGTCGCATCGCCCCCCGACGCAAAAGACCATTGGGCAGAATCTTGGGTGAGGGATATGCTTCGATATGGAATTATGGATGCAAATCCAAACAGCAACTTCTATCCTGATGCAACCATTACACGTGCGGAATATGCCATGGCAGTCCAACGCCTTTTAGTTGCTGCTACTCGAGACCAAAGTTTAGAAGTCCGGTATTTTGGAGAATCGCCAGCTCGTTTTAGTGATGTACCCAGCAGCCACCCGGCTTATAATGCCATGGCACTTTGCACAGAACGTGGCATTATGCAGGCAAATGTTATGACCGGAGCTTTCAATCCGATGGGCTCGGTAAGCGGACCGGATGCGTTACTGATTATCCGAACACTGCAGTCATCACTACGAATGACATTCTAAAATAATAATTCTTAGGAATAATCGGTTCAATTCAGAACGTTAAGCAGGACTCATTCCGACGAGTCTGGTCGAAACATTACAGCACAGACCCGGGAGCTTGAAACATAGAATCGAAAACAGGATTCAATGGCGTTTTACATCAACCGTTAACCATAAACTATCAACTATTAACGCTTACTTCTACCTCCGACCGGTTGATTGGCTTTTTCTGATCTATTTGGTTTCGATAATCATTTTAGCGTTCTTTCACGTACATGCGTTTTTTCTCCAACTAGGATTTATCGTCAGTTTTGGTACACTTATTTTGCTCATCCGTTTGGCGTGTCATTTTTTCAACCACCGAATTTGGTCTTTCTTTGCTCAATTTTACCCGGTCTTCTTTTTCATTTGGTTGTATCCACAGGCCTGCGCGTTACGATACAGTTTTTTTTCAGCTGATTTCGATCCGTGGCTTCTTTCTTTGGAAAAATCCCTCTTTGTGCTTGAATGGTATCGTATCATCCCGGTCGTTTTCCCCATGTGGGCAATGGAAATAGTGCACGGCATTTATTTTTCCTACTACATTGCACTGGCAGTGTTTGCGATTATTTCCTGGACAAAACACCGCCGACTTGTTTCCGAGTATATCTTTGTGTTGTCATTCACGATGATTCTTCACCAATGGATGTTAATTCTTTTTCCCGCTTCGGGACCTGTTTATCTCCGAAGCACCATCATGCCTGAGGGCGTGCTTTTTATCCCTGCCATGAATTGGATTTACACAACGCTCGATCAAGGCGGAGGTGCTTTCCCCAGTTTGCACGTTGCGGCGGCATTTGTGATGACCCGCTACAGCATTCGATTTTTTCCTAAAAAGCAATGGGTGCTGATACTCTATTTTATTCTGATCGCCTTTTCCACAATTGCCGGGTCTTACCACTATGCGATTGACATCGTTGCCGGAGTGATTACCGGCTGGATTTCACTGCAGATTGGTGCCTATATTTATTCGTATTTTGCACAGCATGAAGAACCTTAAATACTTCCTCATTCTGTTATTCGTTACTGTTTCCTGCGTTGAGCATGTGATTACAGTGCGAGTCCATCCTGATGGGCACTATACAATGCAATTAACATCTTCCGGGGATTCTACAGACGTATTTGACAACGATTTCCCCCATCCGAAACCGAATGAGATATGGATGAAATCTGTCCAATCATCCGTGGAAGAAAACGACACCATTTGGACAATGACCACTCAAGGATATTTATTCGGTTTCACACGATTTAATGAAGACTCTCTTTCCCCTGCTCCGCTTCGGTACCCGGTGAATTTGACCAAAAAAGAAGGGTGGGTTTCCACTCGGTATATTTTCAGCCAAATATTTTCCGGCAGGAGTGCGTTCAGTAAATATCCGATTCTGGCAGAAGCTCTGCGATCAAACGCAAAACTGGATTCCATTCGCTGGCTGCCGGAAGCCTTGGAATATGTCTGTACTCAAGCACTTCACGATATTCAGAAAACTCAGTCTATAGAGATTGAATCGGCGTTATCGGAGCGAATCCAACATCACTTGCAGAATTATTTTATCCATGTAAAAGAAGAAAAACTTTTTGGGGAATTAAACAGAGACCACCATGCCTTTCTCCAAAATGCAATGGCTCCGTTTCTTAAGAAACTTCCGGGAGAATTTATTCCAACCATGAGCCGGGCGATGGAACCGTACGAAGCGGAACTCAAGGTCACGATGGGATTACAGGATGATTCGTTTGAATATCTCGTGCTGATGCCGGGGATGATGACCCACACCAATGCCGACACCATCATGAAGGATACTCTTAAATGGATGTTTGATCTGGAGACATTTTTGAATGATGACATGACGATAGAGGCGGAATCCGTTATCTTTTCGCAAACCAAACTCCAAAAACTCATTGTCCTTCTCGTTTTATCGCTACTGATTTTCATTGGTGTGATGTGGAAACGAAGCAGATGATTTTCGTATTAACGAATACAAAACCTCATTAAATTTCCCCTGTTCACAAAAGGAAAAATAATGGATTCCCTATCGAAAATTCAAAAAGACTTTATCGGATTAAATACAAAATACACACTGGCAACCGGTGAAAAGACCCGCCGGATTTATTTGGATTCTACCGCATCAACGCTTATGATGGGCGCGGCAAATGATGCTATTAAGTCCTTTTACAACCACTACGCCAACACACACAGCCTTTTGCATTTTTCCGCAAAAATTTCTACAAATGAGTACCGGTTTGCCCACGAACGAATTCTGTCCTTTGTTCAAGCCGACCCAAACGATTACACGTGCTTTTTTACCGGAAGCGGCACCACAGCAGGGATGAATCGCCTTGCTCGTGTTTTCAGAGATTACCGGCCGCACCATCCCATTGCCGTCATTTCACTTATGGAACATCACTCCAACGACCTTCCACACCGTAAACATGCAAAAAAGGTTGTCCACGTTCCGCTTACGAACCATGGCGGAGAACCGGGATGTATCAATATGGATGCATTAGAGGAAACACTTCGAAAACATTCCGGACAAGTAAATTATGTCGCAATGACCGGCGTCAGTAATGTTACGGGAATCATCAATCCTATTTACGACATTGCTGAGCTTGCCCACAAATACGGGGCCTTAATGCTGGTAGACGGTGCGCAGATGGTGGCACATCTCCCTGTGAAAATGAGCGGACAAAAAAATCCATTACGAAATATCGATGCATTCGTGTTCTCCGGTCATAAAACGTACGTCCCGGGCTCCCCCGGAGTAGTCATCTGCAGAAAGGATATCCTGAGCTCCATCGAGCCGGAAGAAGTTGGTGGGGGCATGGTAGACAGAGTTTTTGTCGAAAAATACACAATCACCGAAACCTTCCCTGACAGAGAAGAAGCCGGGACGCCAAATATACCGGGGGCAATCGGTCTGGCAGCTGTACTGGAGGTAATGGACAGAATCGGGATGAAAACTATTTTTGACGAAGAAACTGAATTGATCAACAACGCAATGGAAAAAATGAAATCTATTCATGATATACATATTTATGGCGAAACCGATTGTAGCATCTGTCCGCGTGCGGCGTCTATTTCATTTAATATCGCCGGGCTGGATCACGGTTTGGTCGCAGCTGTCTTAAACGATTACTATAATATCGCTGTACGAAATGAATGCTTTTGTGCCCACCCTTATGTGCAGGAAATGATTCTCGAAGATGTAATGATTGAACATCCCGAAATCAATGACAATGTCTATAAGCCGGAATATAAAATTAAGGCCGGGATGGTCAGAGCCTCCTTTGGATTGTATAACACAACTAAGGATGTGGATTTGCTGATCGATGCCTTAAACGATATCATTGTCAAACGTGACGTGTATAAAACCAAGTATTCCCTTAACGAAGACGGGAATTATATTCATAAATCGTTCCGCCCGAACATGGAGCGAAAATTTACCATCTCCGGCTTTGTGGATGACTATTTTCAATTGCGATGAAATCAATTATCCCATTTTTATTTTGCACATTCCTGTTCGCGGTTTTTCCACCAAAAGATTCTATCTCCTCACATTCTCAATGGTCGCCACAGCTTTTACATCATCCACCCGAAGTTGTTTTTACGCATCGCCCCACTGACCTTGAATTATTTGTGGAAATCCCCCTTGACAGCATTGAGTCGGTCAGTCTTTTTCTCAAGACTGATACAATGAAGGCTGCTCGTGAAATTCCGTTGCAATTGTCTAAGGAACGGTATGCATATCGTTTTGATCCGACGATATGTCAATGCACATCGCTCCAGTATTTTTTTGTCGTTCGTCTAAGTGATTACTCCATACTTTCTGTTCCGGTTAATGACCAAAAAGAACCAGAACCCATTGAACGGACACTAATCAATCCACAGGAATACTACCAACAAAAATGGGATCAAAACCGTTGATGGATGTTCTGAATAAAATCCAGGCTCTCCGCAAACAAATCCGTGACCATAATTATCGATATTATGTGTCAGATGATCCTGTTATTTCTGATGGCGAATACGATGCACTCTTACGAGAATTAAAATCCCTGGAAACACAGCACCCGGAACTCATTACCCCCGATTCTCCAACTCAACGTGTGGGTGCAGCTCCTCTGTCCAAATTTGAATCTGTCCCTCATCGAATGCCAATGCTGTCTTTGTCTAACGCTATGAATACTGACGAGCTTCAAGCCTTTGATGAACGGGTACAGAAAGGTTTGGGTATACATGATAAAATCGAATATATTGCTGAACCAAAGCTAGATGGACTTGGTGTAGAGCTTGTCTATGAAAACGGTGTTTTCGTCAGCGGATCAACGCGGGGGGACGGGTTCACAGGCGAAGATATTACACAAAATTTACGGACCATCCGTAGCTTGCCGTTAAAACTCCGCACGGATACACTCCCCGCCCCAAGCCTTTTGGAAGTGCGGGGTGAAGTTTTTATTTCAAAAGCCGGTTTTAGATCGCTGAATAAAATCAGAGAGATGTCCGGAGAATCGTTATTTGCCAACCCACGAAATGCCGCCGCGGGCAGTCTGAGGCAATTGGATTCCACTATAACTGCCGACCGCCAATTGTCCCTTTATTGCTATCAACCCGGTGTTGTCGAAGGGAGACCCTATGCAAAACACTCAGATTTTTTGCGTGATCTGAAAATTTGGGGATTCCCGGTAAATCCTTTAATCCGGATGGTAAATGGCATTGATAACGCTGTGGTTTATCACAGAGATATGGAATCAAAACGAAATGACCTCCCCTACGAAATTGACGGTACAGTGTTCAAAGTCAATTCAACTTCATATCAAGATGAGTTGGGGTTTCGGAGTCGATCTCCAAAATGGGCGATTGCCGGAAAGTTTAAGGCTCAACAGGTTACAACCAAAATATTGGATATTTCCGCTCAAATCGGTCGAACGGGAGCTGTCACTCCGGTGGCTACATTTGAACCCGTATTTGTTGGTGGAGTTACCGTAACGCATGCCACGCTTCACAATCAGGATGACATTGACAGAAAAGACATTCGCATCGAAGATACCGTCTTGATTGAGCGTGCCGGAGATGTTATTCCAAAAGTGGTAAAAGTGATTTTAGAAAAACGTACCGGGGACAGTAAACCTTATACACTCCCGGCACAATGTCCATCATGTGATCATCCGATTTACCGCTCCGAAGATGAGACGGTAATGCGATGTCAAAATCTTTCCTGCCCGGCACAAATTCGTGGAAGGATTGGGCATTTTGTTTCAAAAAATGCAATGGGCATTGACGGGATCGGAAGAAAATTAGTTGATCAACTCGTTGAGGTTGGGCTTGTAAAAACAGTCAATGATCTCTTCACGTTATCCTACGAAGATCTTCTTCCGCTTGAACGCATGGCAGATAAATCCGCCCGGAATATTTTGAATGCAATCAACACATCAAAAAAAACAACCTTCGCTAAATTTCTCCATGCTCTTGGAATTCGAAATGTCGGGGATCATTTATCCAAAGTACTGGAAAAATGTTATCGGGGTGATTTTCAACGCTTTATAGAAACATCCGCTGAAGAGCTTGAAACCATTTATGAAGTGGGTAAAATTGTCGCTGATGGAATTGTCCGCTTTTGGAGTGACGATGAAAATATCCGTGTCGTGGAATCTTGTTTCCGCTCGGGGGTAGAGCTTGAAAGTGTTCAGGCTCCTTTGGAAGACCAACGGTTCTCCGGAATGACGTTTGTGTTTACCGGTTCGTTAGAGAAATTTACACGAAAAGATGCCGGTGGAATGGTAGAAAAACGCGGAGGTCGGTCAAGCGGCTCAGTGAGTAAAAAAACAAACTATGTTGTTGCAGGTCCCGGTGCAGGATCAAAATTGGAAAAAGCCAAAACGCTCGACATTCCCATTTTAAGCGAAGAGGACTTTTTAAAATTGATAGATTAGAATGCCTGCCTGCCGGGTTTTTTGGCGGGTTCAAGTGCTATAGTTTCTTGAATATTTTGTGATTCGCTGTCGGAAACGGATATTGATCTATCTCTGACATCGTTATCCATCATCGCCTGATTAAAAGCCCCGGGATGGTCAGAATCTATCCACTGGCTTAGCCTGTTATTTATGCGATTCTGATTATAGTGTGTTAGTTTTTTTATACCCAGAATGCGAGCCGTCACTCTCTTTACATTTCCGTCAATTGCAGGAATGGGTTGCCTGAAGACGATGGATAATACGGCAGCTGCTGTGTAGTCGCCCACCCCGGGCAATGCCCGAAACTGTACCCAATCAGATGGAATAACGCCATCATGGCTTTCTACAACTATTTGCACTGCCTTATGAAAATTTCTACATCTGGAATAATACCCTAATCCCTCCCACAATTTTAAAACTTCCTGTAAATCTTTTTCGGCGACATCGTGTAGGGTGGGACATTCCTCAAGCCATCGATTGTAGTAAGGGATGACGGTATCGACTTGCGTTTGCTGCAGCATCACTTCCGACAACCAAATCCGGTAAGGATTTTTAGTCGTTCGCCACGGTAAATCTCGTTTTTCTTCTTTATACCAACGAAGAAGAGACTGTGTGAACGTTTTGTTCAAACACTAAGGCAGAAATTTAAGTGTTGTAGAGTGCTTGCCATATATTTCAAAGATTTCTTTTCGTTCTTCATCCGAAACTCCGTGACCAATAATTTTCCAATGATCTGCAGAAAGTGGTCCAAATGCGTACCATTGCCCCGGAATTAATGGTTCATCTTCATGGTATTCTGCAATTGGGTCCGGTCCGGAGAGACCGGTTGTCGGTCCAAACTGGCTAATTGTATTCACCACGCCGTCGCTCTCAAACCACGTAGAATCGGTAACAGTTCCGTCATCCCAATATACCGTTTTCTTCCCCATTTGTCTCGCTTTGGCTTTTAGTATCAAGCTCGTATCGTCATTGGGGAGGTGATATCCGGTGGCAGAGTCTACGTGCGTAGAGCTCAATGCAAATGAAAAATAATAGATTTCAGGGTTTGCCTGAAGGTACCCGTTCAACTCTCGAGCACCGTCGATACTGAGATCCCACGCACAAATGTTTTTGGTATTCCAGGCAGGATGCTCTCGCACTCGCCGAAAATACTCCATCCACGTTTCTTCTTCTTGCCTATCGAAATTCCAATGTTCCAAATCGAAATCATAAAAATTCGTGCCGACTACCGCAGCAAGTCCTATAAAATTTTGTAAGAACGGAATACTTTTTGTGATGATATCTGATAAGGTCGTACCATTATGCGGCGTTGCAAATGTCGATATAGATTTTATCCATCCTTGGCTGGATTGACCCAAAAGATCACCGGCTTCCGGAACCGTATCTTTTTCTGTGTAAAATACTTCTGTCAACAGATATGAAAGCATACGGATGGTTTGTCCGCCCATGCTGTGCCCAATCAAATGGACGGGATGATTTTCATCCCACTGGGGGTAAAGTCCCTCGTAAACTTTTCCTTTAGGTCTTTGGACAACTCCCCACTTTTCGGCATGAGATTTCCCGTAATCTACATGACCGCCTTTTATCTGAGTATAGGCTTCGACGGCGCGTTCCCAGTTGGAGGATACGGGACCAACCGACACCTCATAGACGTCATGACCTTGCAATTCAAGATGTGCTTTCAAATCTTCTTTCCCGCCCCAATAATGATAACCGCCCATCTCTTCGGGACCCCAGCCAACAAACCCGTGAACCAAAACAATGGGGTAATTATTTTCGGCTGATAGTTGTCCGGCCAGTGTAAAAACCATGGACAATGCTATCAAGATTGGACGGATATTTCTGTGTGTTTTCATAATGGTTTTATCCTGAATTGGCGATAGCATTCATATGTCTAGGTAGGCATAATTCATAAAATGCTGATGTTTACAATTCCAAGTGCTTAAGGTTTAGTATTTTAAATAATTTTTCATTAATATAATAATTGCCTGTACCTAATTTTTCTTTTTTGAGTAAACCATCTTTTGCTAATTGATTAAGATATTTGGAGGCAGTAACACGAGAAACACTCAAATCATTTTCTATGAATTCTATCTTTGTATAAGGGTGTTTAAATAAATTATTCAGCAAGTCTTTGCTGTAAAACTTGTAATTGTCCCTTAACAAATTTTTGTATTCAAATATTAATTTTCTAATTTTTCCAATTAATACGATTGTTTCTTTAGCCGTTTGTTCAACTCCATTTACCAAATACAATATCCAATTTTCCCATTCGTCCGTTTCTCTAACTTCTTGCAATAATTTGTAGTATTCCAATTTGTTTTCAATAATGTACCTGCTTAGGTACAAAATTGGCAAGTCTAATAAGCCATTCATCACTAAATACAATACATTGATGATCCTTCCTGTTCTGCCATTTCCATCATAGAAAGGATGGATACTTTCAAACTGGTAATGTATTATCCCCATTTTTACTAATGGATCAAAATCTGATAATGTTTCATCATTAATAAATTTTTCAAGATTTTCCATTAATTCTTGAATTGTATTAAAATCTTGAGGAGGTGTATATATAGTTTCTCCTGTATTAACATTTTTCAGCGCTGTTCCGGGTAGTCTTCTAAACCCGGCATTATTTTTTTCTAATTCAGATTGGATTTCAATAATATTGTTAATTGTTAATATTTTGTTTTGTGAGATTAATTCGAACCCTTTTTTCAATGCAGAAATATAATTTTGCACCTCTTTAGCATTTAACGAGTTAAACCCATCAAAATTTAATTCGGCTTTAAAAATATCATCGTGAGTTGTAATAATGTTTTCGATTGCAGAACTATCTTTGGCTTCTTGCAATCCTAATGTGTTAATTAAAATATTTTCATTCGGAATACTTGAAACAAGTCCTTTTAACTCCGCTAAAGCTCTATGTGCGGCGTTAAGCTTTTTTAGGATTTTTTTTGTTTCAATATCTTTTTCTAGGGGGAGTTTCTTTAGTGTTTGAGCGATCATTGTGTAAAGATTTCCTTATTTCCTTTGCAAAGTTAATAAATTATGATAAGATAAACCACTTTTCTTTACATAGGTTTGTTAAGTGATAAGGTTTTACGATTCTCATAACAAACTTTATTATTGGTTGTAGTATTGTGGCCAACGAACTTGCTATGAGCAGTAGCGCTTTTCAGCTGTTGCTTATAGCTTATGTTAGGCACTAGCTATTTATTCGTTGCAAAATTAATGGCTCCTTTATTCCATTCAGTTGCTTTTTCTATATTTGAAATCACATCTTCCGCCTTATCAACAAATGTCCACATTTTAAGATGTTTTTCATTCATAAAATTTTCACTCACACATTTTTCAAGCATCTCCTTTAAAGGATTATAAAAACCATTTGTATTTAAAATGATTATGGGTTTTGTGAATAATCCAAGTCGTTTCAACGTTATTGCTTCTAATAATTCTTCAAGTGTTCCGCTTCCACCCGGTAGAGCTACAAGTCCATCAATATTTTCTAAAAATTTAGATTTTCTTTCGTGCATTGTATCTGTAAACTCAAAGTCAGTTACTTTTTTATGTCCCCATTCGACTTCGTTCATAAACTTTGGCATTATACCTTTAATTTTTCCACCATTTTCTATTACAGTATCTGCAAGTTTTCCCATAAGCCCTGTTCCGCCACCACCGAAAACTATTTCAATCCCTGATTTTACAAGTTCTTTTCCTAACCTTTCCGTTGCATCAAAGTATATTTTATTCACTTTTGCACTTGAAGCGCAATAGATACATATTTTTTTAATTTTCATTATTATAGTTTCTGTTTTTTGCTTGTGCCTAATATGGTGCCAAACCCAATATTGCGTCTAGCGGGTTCACTCTTTAACTTATTATTGTGTTTTAACCGCATAATTATGCAAAAAAGCCGCCTTATTAAAAACCACCAAAATACTTAACCAGATACAAAACTGAAACCGCCGGTGCTGCTATGGGCAAAATCTTTCTAAACCAATGGATATTCTTCCAACCCCGGTAAGATGAGATTGTTGAAAAAGTCATTAACCCCCAAAATCCGGCAAGCCATATTTCCGTTATTTTTGCTCTTGTTTCAGGAGATTCCCACCCAAAATAAACAATGCCAATCAAGGCAATGACTCCGGCAGTAATTTCAACGAGGTTGATATTTGTTTGTTTTCCCATCGTTTCTTTCTCCAAATTTTACACTTTACTTGAATTATTCATCAGTATGACGACATTGTTCACAAGGATTTCCTATATATT
>CAYLYH010000039.1:0-18631 GCA_964388155.1 uncultured bacterium
GCGTAACGCAAGGGGAGCAAGAAAAACCACCTACTTGGTGTATTCATTTTGTCATTATGAAAAATTATACATTCTTTCACAAAATGCTTTTTATCTTTCATGTAAAATATTTTAATTTTGCGCATCTGATGAACCCCTTTAATCATCATTAAACAAAAGGTGTTAACAGATGTTTGTTCATTTATTTCAAAGAAAGAAATAACACAATATTAAATTGAGGAGGAGTTATGGCTCTGTATATTACTGACGAATGCATCAACTGCGGTGCGTGTGAACCGGAATGTCCGACTGAAGCAATTACCGAAGGTGATGAGATCTACGAGATTGATCCCAATACCTGCGTGGAATGTGAAGGTCATTTTGATGAACCGCAATGTGTTGAGGTTTGTCCGGTAGACTGTATCGAAAAACTATAGTAGACCCACTTTAAATTATTCCATAAAATTGACTATATGCCTCAATGACCATCCTTTGATTATATAAGGTTTATAGTTTTGGGGATATCGTTACGAAAAACGGCTGGTTCAAAGCCGTTTTTTCGTGGAGACATTTGAGAACTTTTCAACAAAATATTTTAACAGGAACTATTCTTCTGTCTTGAGGTAATAGTGTAGGTAACTCATGAATAAAGACCATATTATCCATCTGCTTAAGTCTGTAAACTACCCGGGGTTCACCCGCGATATTATATCTTTTGGTATGGTAAAAGACATCTCATTAGATGACCAAAATCTCACCATAAATTTAAATATTAATACAGCAAAAGATGATGTGCGGAAAACCATTGTAGCGGACGTTCGCAATGTTTTAGAAGCGACCAAAGAATTTAAAGATATTAACATTCAAGTCGACAATCCTCCAGCCGAAGCAACGTCTACCGCTGAAGCACCGGCACCTCTGGTGAACGGAGATATAAAACACATTGTTGCTGTTGCCAGTGGAAAAGGCGGCGTCGGGAAGTCAACAGTCGCTGCAAACCTTGCCGTGGCAATAGCCGAAAAGGGATATAAAACAGGGTTGCTTGATTTGGATATTTACGGACCGTCGCTTCCGATTATTTTAGGCATCAACACCACACCGAAAATCACGGACGAGAAAAAACTCATCCCCGTTGATGCACACGGACTAAAAGCTATGAGCTTTGGTCTCATTAGCGGAAACAAAGCACCCACGATTTGGAGAGGTCCGCTGGTTTCAAAAATGACCCAGCAATTTTTCAGAGATGTTGAATGGGGAAATTTGGACATTCTTATTCTTGATCTTCCACCGGGTACCGGAGATATCCACTTGACATTGACACAGCATATTCAGTTGAGCGGTGCCATTATTGTCACCACGCCACAGGACATGGCGCTTGCAGACGTACAAAAAGGTGCGGATATGTTTCGAAAAGTGAATGTCCCCGTTTATGGCGTCGTCGAAAACATGTCCGGATTACAGATTGAAGGTACCGTAACAAATAATGCACAGATTGACTTAAAAGGTGTTGGTGTCATTAACCCCGATGAAAATGGCCGATTTTCTCTTCGGATGGATATTTTCAAACGTGGCGGGGGATTGAAAGAAAGTAAACGACTGGGTGTCCCATTTTTAGGTGAGATTCCTATTTCATCAGAGATTACAACAGCTTCGGACGAGGGGACTCCCGTTGTTTCTGCTTATCCGAACTCAACATCGGCTCAATGTTATCACGATTTGGCAAATCAGCTGGAAGGGTTTTTATCCTAGGAGGTTGCTCGCCCCGGCACACACTCAACCATTTCAACGTTCATTTGTGCCTGTGATATTCCTAATGTTTAATTCTCTGTCCGTAATTGATTTTCCTTTGCAAATAGTATCTATTGACTGATAGACAGTAGAGGGGTAATTTCGCCAGCGATTTCATCGTCGTAAATCTGGTATTTAACATGGAATCCAGACTTAATAAAAACATCATATTAGAAAACAATCTTCCGAAACACATCGCGATTATTATGGATGGAAACGGACGGTGGGCAAAAAAACGCTCCCTGCCGCGTCTTGCCGGACATCGGGAGGGAATTCGATCTGTGCGGGAAATTACACGGGTATGCGGAGAAATTGGGGTCAAACACCTGACCCTCTATACTTTCTCAACAGAAAATTGGAATCGTCCAAAAACCGAGGTCTCCGCGTTGATGGATTTGCTCCTCCGGACAATCCGAGGTGAAGTCGCCAGTCTAAATAAAAACAATGTGAAACTTACCATCATTGGGAATATAGATGATTTGCCCGAAAAAGCTCGAAAAGGAATTTTAGAAGGAATCGAATTAACACATAATAATACCGGACTTAATCTAAATCTTGCGCTTAGTTATGGCAGCCGGCAAGAAATACTGCATGCAGTAAAATTTCTCTGTGCCGATATTCAAGCTGGCAAATTGCAGGTCAGCGACATTTCGGAGAAAACATTTGCTCGCCATCTTTACACAGCAAACATTCCCGACCCGGAGCTCTTAATCCGCACCGGCGGAGAACTGAGAATCAGCAATTTTCTTCTCTGGCAAGCTGCGTACACAGAGCTGTATGCGTCTCCGGTGTATTGGCCGGACTTCCGTGAAAATGAACTTTTTGAAGCAATCCGGGATTATCAGAAACGAGAACGCCGATTTGGATTAACCAGTGAACAACTAACAGAATAACCGTGAAAAAACTCTTAAAACTATTTATCTTAATTATTGTCTTTGGTGTGGTGCTCTTTGCACAAAAATCGACAGAGACTCCCCTCCTGCACGTCAATGTGGTTGGAAATTCACTCACAACAAGCAACATGATTTTGTATACATCCGGACTCCAGGAAGGAACCGTATTGAAATCCGGAGATTTGTCCCGGAGTGTTAAACGTCTCTGGCAGCTTGGATTATTTGATGACATCCAAATTAAGCTTGAAGAAGAAACACCCGAAGGAATTTCCATTATCATCTCCGTCAGTGAAAACCCCATCCTTGGAAAGTTAATCTTTAAAGGGAATAAAAAAATCAAAGACGGAAAACTTGAAGAAGAATTAGAACTTCAATCCGGACAACGATTGCGTCCACATCTTTCTGTAGAAGCCATACAAACCATTAAAAAACTGTATGCAGAGGATGGATATTTACAGGCACACGTAGAAACGGAACTCATCGAAACTTCTGTAGAAAACATTCCTCAAGAGAGAATTCAAAAGAACACAAAAGACTTGGTATTTCATATCAAAGAAGGGAAAAAAATAAAACTGAAGCACATCGAGTTTGAAGGGAATGATACGTACTCCAACTGGAGATTGAGAAACGTATTGAAAGAAACAAAGCAGCAGCGCTGGTATTTGTTTTGGAGATCGTATTACAATCCCGAAAAGTTTGAAGAAGATAAACAATTACTCTCCGCCTTCTATAAAAATAATGGTTTTCGCGATTTTGAAATTATTTCGGATACCGTTCGTTACAATTCAGACGCAAATGCGATGAATATTGTTTTGACCATGAAAGAGGGATCCAAATATCATTATCGTAATTTTTCGTGGGAAGGACACACGCTTTATACAGCAGAACAATTAAAACGAAGGCTTGGTTTATCCAATGGCCAAGTTTACAATGAAGAAGATTTCAATGGGGCCGTATTCGATCGTATGCAGGGCTTGTACATGGATAAGGGATATATTTACAGCCAAGTAGAGCCGAAAATTACTCCGATTGGAGAGGACTCTATGGATGTGCATTTTCGCATCACAGAAAATCACAAAGTTACTGTCCGAAATATTTATATCAGCGGAAATACCAAAACCCGCGAGAATGTGATTCGCAGGGAGTTAAAAATATATCCCGGCGATGTCTTCAACCGGAAACGCCTTATCCGAAGTCAGCAAGATGTGTGGATGCTGAATTTCTTCTCGAATGTTGTTCCGAATGTTGTTCCTGTTGATGAAGATGAAATTGACCTGGAGATTACCGTTGAAGAACGATCCGCAGATCGGGCACAGGCAAATATCGGATTTACGGGAGAATACGGAATGACTGGCGGTGGTGGACTAGAATTCAATAACTTCAGAGGATTGGGTCAGCGCTTTTCTTTGAGTTTTAATACCGGGACAAACTACTCCATGTACAGCACGACTACGCCTTCGAAATATCGTTCATTCAGTCTGAGTTTTACGGACCCTATGATTTTTGACACGCCGAATTTAGTCGGTGGATCTTTGTTTTACAGTTTCAGAGGCGCGTCTACAAATTATTCATTCCCGCTGGATATGACCATCCAAGGGGGCTCTATGAGCTGGGGGCGGAGGTTCCGCTGGCCGGATGATTATTTTCGGGGACATTGGGTGTTTAGAGCCGTGCAAAAAACATATAGCGGCGATCCGGAAGATATTGAAGAGCTTAATTTGCAAAACAATGAAACGACTACCGGAATAAATCTCACACAAATTATAACACGCGACAGCCGCGACAGACCCGAATTCACAACCATGGGATCAAGGGTTTCGCTTGAAACAACGTTCTCTGGATGGTTTTTAGGCGGAAATGAAGATTTTCATAAACATGTGTTGAATTTGGAGTGGTATACCCCTACATTCTGGAAATTTGTTTTGATGACTACGGCGAAATTGGGCGTGATTCAACCACTTCCGTCTCCGGATGACAAACTTTCATTAATCCCGTTTGATGAAAAATTCATTATGGGCGGAAATGGAATTCCATACGGAAATATGCTTCGCGGGTATCCTGACAATTCTATTGGACCGTTAACATCTTCCGGTCGTCCTGCAGGTGGAAATGCCATGATGCGGTTCAATACAGAATTCAGAATTCCGTTTTCTGAAAATCCCGTCGTTTATGGAATGCTGTTTGCAGAGATGGGAAATGTTTGGAATACTTCAGATTTGACAGAACCATTTCACTTACCCAGAAATGGGGCTTTATCCATGAAACGAACTGCCGGCGCAGGAATACGGTTTTTCATGCCAATGATTGGCATGCTTGGGTTTGATATGGGATATGGGTTTGATGACGTAACCGGTGAGGGGAAACCACAGGGGTGGACCTACACCATAACTTTTGGACAACCATTTTAGGAGGATAAAATGAATAAAAAACAATCAATCATGTGGATATTGACTATCAGCATTTTACTGCCGATAGTATCCATGGCACAGGTGAAAATCGGATATATTGCTTCCGAACGAGTTCGGACGGAATATGAAGAATTTAAAGAGGCGGAATCTCAACTTCAGCTGGAATTCAGAAAAGTACAGTTTGAATACCAAGATTTAATGATACAGCTTGACAGCCTTAAACAGTCCTACGAAACGCAGCGACTGATGAGTTCTCCGGATTGGCGGGCAGAGAAAGAACAGGAAATTCAATCATTGGAGTTGGAAATCCAAAACTTTCAGGCACAAAAAGTAGGACCCGAAGGTGAGTTGTACCAACGTCAGGCACAAATGGAATATGAACTTCTCGGAAAAGTAAAACAGGCTGTAGACCGTGTGGCTATCGACAAGGGATATGATTTCATTTTCGACGGCTCGGTTTCATTGCTTTACGGAAAAGCCACGTTTGACTTGACTGACGATGTTCTGCATGAATTAAAAAAAGCCAACGAATCGAACTAACCTATTCCGTTGATTACTCTGCAAGAACTTGCAGCTCACTTGGGGGGAGTTGCGGTTGGTAATCTGCATTTAAAGATTTCCGGTGTTTCTGAAATTCAGAGAGGAAAGAAGGGGACCATCACCTTTCTTTCCAACGCGAAATACCGGGGATTTTTACATACAACTAAAGCATCGGCGGTTCTCGTCAACGATGTTTCTGTCCTCGAAGACAAATCCGGGATTGTGGTTGAAAACCCACAACTCGCCATTGCCCGCACCTTGAAATTATTCAATATTGAACCCTCCCATCTCACGGGCATTCACTCCACAGCTGTTATTCATAAAACAGCAAGCATTGGAAAAGATGTTACTATTGGTGCGCATGCTGTGGTTGAAGCCGGAGTTTCCATCGGGGACAATTCTATCATTGGTGCGCAATGTTTTATTGGAGAAAAATCTGTTCTTGGAACCTCCTCAGTTTTATTCCCGAATGTGTCAATCTACCACAACTCTATCCTTGGAAACCGTGTGCGAATTCACAGCGGCACCGTCATTGGTTGTGACGGATATGGATTTGTGACGGATAAAGATATCCACCATAAAATTCCGCAAACCGGCACCGTAACCATTGAAGAAGATGTAGAAATTGGTGCAAATTGCGCCATAGACAGGGCAACAATTGGGACGACCACTATTGGTGCGTGCACCAAACTGGATAATTTGGTGCACATTGCCCATAATGTTTTGATTGGCAAAGGGTGTTTGATCACTGCTCAGGTAGCAATTGCAGGTAGCGCTGAAATTGGAAATTTCTGTACTTTCGCCGGACAATCAGGTGTCGCTCCGCACGTAAAGATAGGTGACAGGGCTGTGTTTGCCGCAAAGTCCGGGGTGACAAAATCTCTGCCGGGTGGAAAAATCTACGCAGGAATGCCGGCTAGGGAAATCCGAGAACAAAATCGCAGAGATGCCGTACATACCGACGTGACAAAACTAAAAAAGCGTTTGAAAAAGCTGGAAGATAAACTCGCATGAACAGAAATCAGAGAACGATAAAAAAATCGGTGTCGTGTACAGGAATTGGTTTGCACACCGGCGTACAAAGTACGGTTACTTTCAAACCGGCTCCGGAAAACTACGGAATTCGATTTTTACGAACGGACGTTGAGAACAGCCCGGAAATCAAAGCAGATATCGATCATGTTGTAGATATTTCCAGAGGAACAACCCTTGAGCAAGACGGTGTCCGCATTCATACGGTTGAGCATGTTTTAGCGGCGGTAACAGGGCTACGTATTGATAACATCCAAATTGAACTTACCGGGAAAGAACCCCCCGTCATGGATGGAAGCGCTCTGGACTTTGTTCTATCCCTGCAGCGAGCAGAACTCGTTGAACAAACAACGCAACGAGAATTCCTTGAAATTGATAAAGCGATTGCCTATTCTAATCCTGAAAAAGGAATTGATATTCATGTGTTGCCTTCCGATAAATTTCGTGTAACATTTATGATTGACTATAAATATCCTTCACTCGGGACTCAGTATACAGCCGTCTATGACATGGAAAAGGATTTCCCCACTGAGATTGCACCGGCAAGAACCTTTGCGTTTCTCAGTGAAATTGAAAACCTGAAAGAACAAGGACTTATCCAAGGGGGAAACCTTAATAATGCTGTGGTGATTGTTGATAAAGAAATTGATTCTAACGAAGCAAACCACCTCCAATCACTCTTTGGAATCAAAGAGGATTTAATTGCAGGGGCAAACGGAATTTTAAACGGGAAAGCCTTACGCTTCTCAAATGAGCCTGTACGGCACAAGGCATTGGATCTGATTGGAGATCTTGCGTTGCTTGGGCTTCCAATTAAAGGACATGTGATTGCGGCGCGAAGCGGACATGCATCCAATGTAGAGTTTGTGAAAAAGATTAAAAAAGAATATCAAAAGAAAATTCTGCAAAAGCAATTTCAGAAAAAAGCCAATTCTGATTATCTCCTAGATATCAGTGCGATTATGAATCTTATGCCCCATCGATATCCGTTTATTTTGATTGACCGTATTATTGATATGACTCCGGGAGAACAGTGTACCGCCATTAAAAATGTTACCATCAATGAACCATTTTTTCAGGGACATTTTCCAAATCAGCCGGTGATGCCGGGAGTCCTGATTTTGGAATCGATGGCTCAAGCCGGAGCTTTTTTAGTGCTAAACAGCGTAGAAGACCCCATGAAAAAGAATATGTATTTCTCTGCCGTGTCTAAATCAAAATTTCGGGTACCCGTCATACCTGGAGACCAAATCAGAATAGAAATGGCACTAAAGCGGATTCGCCTAGGTGGAGTAAGGTTACAGGGGAAAGCCTATGTCGGAGAAAAACTTGTCGCCGAAGCAGACTTAATGGCAAACATTGTAGATCGCGCTTAAGGGGAATCCCATCTCTCTCTCCCTTCACCCAACAGCGATTATTCACCCGGGAGCTATTCTTGGGGACAATGTTACTGTCGGTCCCTACTCTATCATTGAAGACGGTGTAACAATTGGCGACGGAACATCGATTGGGAACCACACGACCATCCGAAAAGGGACAACCATTGGAAACGCATGCCGAATTTTTCATTCATGTGTAATCGGTGAAGAGCCCCAAGACCTTAAATTCGGCGGAGAAGAAACGCTAACGGAAATCGGTGACCATACTGTCATACGCGAATTTGTGACCATCAATCGGGGGACGGTTCACAGTGGTGTTACCAATGTCGGAAGTAATGTTCTTTTGATGGCGTATGTCCATATTGCCCATGATTGTTCTATCGGTGATAATGTTATTTTTGCAAATTTAGTCACACTAGGTGGACATGTTCACGTTGGCGATTGGGCATCTCTGGGCGGCGGTGTGTTAGTGCATCAATTCTGTAAAGTGGGTGCACATGCATTCATCGGCGGCGGATTCAGAATTGTTCAGGATGTACCTCCGTTCATCTTAGCGGCAGGCGAACCCTTGAAATACGCCGGCATCAATCGCATCGGCTTAAAAAGACGTGGATTCAACCAATCTCAACGAAATACAATGAAGAAAGCCTATCAACTCTTTTTCCGCTCAGATCTTTCCCGAACGCAAGCCATAGAATCAATGCAGCGTGATTTTCCGGAATCCTCCGATGTGAAAGCCATCATTGATTTTATTCATGTAAGCGATCGCGGAATTATCTGATTGAGAATGACCAAACCTCCCATACACCTATTCACCCCTTCTCCCGCTCTCCTATTTCTCCTTGCCTTTTTATTTGGTTCCGGACTGCATGCCCAATGGCCGTCGTTTGATGTAAGCAGCGCTGTCGGTTCGAATTTCACGGATAAAACAACGCCCTATTTTTCAATGATCTCATCCGAAATCGGCTCTCATCCGTTTGTCTTGCGTTCAGCGGATTATCGGTTTCGTGCAGGGGTTTCTTATCATTATTATCTGCCTTATCCGAAATTTGAATATGCTCAACAGCAACAGGGCGGACTTCCTTTTATGGAGGGCACCATCATTGTCACATCCAATCTTGCGCTGCACGGTGTGGTTTCTACTGCTGCTCAATCCACCGGGTCTGAACAATCTTTTATTCACATTCAAGGGTGGGGCTTTCGGCTGTTTCTCACGGATACTCCCGGCAATGACTGGAGCCTGTCGACAAGGTTTTCCACGTTGAATAGTCCAAAAAATTATCGGTTGACAACATTGGATACAAGAATAGATAAAGAATGGCAGATTTCAACATTTCATCTTAGAACAGGGTTGGGTTCAAATACATATAAAGCTACAATCACCATGGATGAAGAAAACGTCCCGTCAATGGTTCGTGGCTATACGCCCTATTTTTCAGTTGGAGCAATCCTTAGATTTCAATCAATAGTCTTTGCACCGGATATTCGCATCTCCGGCGATGGTGTTCAACTTACTTTATCATTACAAAAAGGATTCCATTGATGTCGCGCACACTTTCCATTTTAGGGTCAACGGGTTCTATTGGTGTTAATGCACTTCATGTTGCCAAAAACCTGAAGCAATCGTTTAAGGTAAAATATTTATCGGCTCACAAAAACAGTGAATTGTTAATCGAACAGGCGTTGGCATTTCGCCCGGATGCGGTTGCGATTGTTGACCCGATTGCCGCAAAAGAGGTTCAAGGCGCATTAAAGTCAGAAGCGATTGAAGTAATCACAGGACGAGAAGGGCTTTTAGAGCTTGCCGGTCGTCAGGATGTCGATATTTTAGTAAATGGATTAGTAGGTTCAGCAGGAATGGAACCAACGATTAAGGCAATACGCACAGGTGTGGATGTTGCGTTAAGCAATAAAGAAAGTCTTGTGATGGCCGGAGAGATTATCAATAATGAGAAAGAACGTACTGGTGCAAAGATTTTTCCGGTGGATAGTGAGCATTCGGCAATTTGGCAATGTTTGGTTGGTGAAAACATTGGTGAAGTCGAAAAAATCATCCTTACCGGAAGCGGCGGTCCGCTTCGAACACGCAACGTTACAGAGTTTTCATCCATTACTGTGGAAGATGCGCTGAACCATCCAAATTGGTCTATGGGGCGGAAAATCACAATTGATTCTGCAACAATGATGAATAAAGGATTAGAAGTCATCGAAGCGCGGTGGTTGTTTAATATCCCTGCAGAAAAAATTGATATTGTCATTCATCCGGAATCGATTATTCATTCAATGGTGGAATTTGTGGACGGGTCTGTAAAAGCACAGTTAGGCTTTCCTGACATGAAAGTACCCATCCAATATGCGCTGACTTACCCCAATCATGCACCGGCAACATGGGAGAGACTAAGTTTACCGGATATCGGAACTCTCACATTTGAATCTCCGGAGTTGGAAAAATTTCCGGCAATACAATTAGCCTATGATGCTTTGAAAAAAGGCGGTTCTTGTCCGGCAGTATTGAATGTCGCCAATGAACAAGCCGTGTATCGGTTTTTAAAACATGAAATTCATTTCACTGATATTCCGAAAATCATCGAGCAAACTTGTCAATCGATGCCGTTCATCGAAAAACCCACGCTGGAGAATATTTTATCTTTGGAACTTGAAACCACTCGATTTGTACAAACATTCTAAACACAGAAACAGGAGTTAACTCTACATGACGTTTTTATGGGCAACAATTGTTGTAATCGGCATCATTGTTTTGGTGCATGAACTTGGGCATTATCTCGCTGCAAGGTCGGTCGGCGTGCGAGTCGAACGGTTCTCTGTTGGCTTTCCGCCGAGGTTTCTGACATTTACTTCCGTTGAAAATGGGTGGGAGTTTCGCCTGTTCTTCTACAAGAAAACCGCTACCGGACTTGAATGGCAGTCGGTCTACGCGCATACGTTTTCATTCCTAGGCAGAAAAGGAAGCGGAACTGAGTATTGTCTGGCGTTAATCCCGTTGGGTGGATATGTTAAAATGGCGGGTGTCATTGACGAGAGCATGGATACCAACATCACCAATGCTCCGGATGAATTTGCGGGCAAATCTCCCCTGTCGCAAATGTGGATTATGAGTGCGGGGGTGCTAATGAACATTTTATTGGCATTTACAATCTACACCGGAATCACCCTCTACACCGGAATCCCGGAGGTTAGCACAGAACCGGTTATTGCGAAACTTATCCCTGATCATCCGGCAGAAAAAGCCGGACTAACCCTCGGAGATAAAGTACTTCAAATCAACGGAGAGCCCGTGGAAACGTGGAAGGAAATGACCAACCTTCTGCATAAGTTACCAAATTCGGAAGTTCATTTATCTGTCGAAAGAGAAGGCGCCCAAAGAGAAGTGTCTTTTCATTCCACCTTTCAAACAGTCGTCAATGACGGAAGAATCGACACCATCGGTTTTATTGGAATTGCTCCGGATATTTCGTACCGAAAAAGCAGTATTCCTGAGGCACTTTCTGCAGGTGTGCGCTCAACCGGATATGGCTTGGGGTTGATTGTTATGTCTTTAAAAATGCTGGCAACCGGGGACGCGTCTATGAAAGACATGGGTGGACCGATTATGATCGCACAATGGGCGGGTGAAACTGCTAAAGCCGGCTGGATTCCACTTTTAAGTTTTATGGCATTAATCAGCGTTAATCTTGCGTTTATCAACATTCTGCCCATCCCGGCATTAGACGGCGGACATATCCTCATCACGGCCATTCAAGTAATCATCCGTAAACCGCTTTCCCTCCGTGTGCGAATGGTGATTCAACAGATTGGGATGGCGTTTCTCCTGGTGTTAATGATTACCGTAATCTTTAACGATATTTTGCGGCTCTTCGGAAATTAAGATGGCTCTCCATTCAACGAACCACAGATTAGACGAATAAAATACTCAACACCGTTAGAGGAATATTGAAATCGAAAAGCAGGAAACAGAATTTTTTAACTTTTGACTTTATTAGCTTGGAGTATGGAAAAACATGTCCGGCGTTTGGGATTGGGTGTTAGGCATTTAACTGCTTACTGCAAACTGCCACTGCTTTCTACTCAGTAGACTGATTTCAATTTTAACAGCATCGATCCGAATTTCATCTTAACTTGAATTTGAACAGGGAGATGTCGATCATCTTCGCTTAACCAAATAATCATTTCGCCTTGATTTTTTAGGAGCGATTTTTTCTCCTTAAATGGCTTGATAATCCAACAAGTAAATTGACCCGCGGGCGTCCTAATGGTCTCCGTCCCGGACACGACCACTTGAAAACCTGTAAGCGTTTGATTGTCTGCCGTTGTAAAATCATAGATTTGTCCGACCGTTAACGGCAATGTCCTAAAATAATATAGCAAGGAATATGGATCACGGATGGGTTGTCTCAGGCGAAAGGTGTCTTTATCACAAACAGCCAGCGAATCTCTGTAATAAAAACGCGATGTGGTTTTTTGTCGATACGATCCTTCCCGAATGGACTTTGTGACTTTATGTGTATTATAAAATTCCGTATCCAGCCAAATATTGATTTCATCTCTGACTTTATAAAGCCTGTCTGCCATCTTTCCTGTTTTGACCTTAAATCGAATTTGCGTAACCGACACATCGCTCAACGTATCATTACCGACAACCGATAGTGTTGCGGTTCCGGCAGGGATGAAATTAAAAAATGCGTCGTAGGTTAATTTCTCTCCGATTTGGATAGAATAATGTTCCTCCGACAAGCCTATAGTAATAAGTATCGCCGCGGTAAGAAAAAAATGTTTTGAGATCTGATGGCGCATGTTTACCGAAGTTGAATCAATGTGTTATTTTCGATTTTAAGAATGTGAGATCCGGGTGATTTAGGTAGAATACCATCATCCACAATGAGAGCAATATCATCGTGAAAACTAGCATGTATCTCATTCGGGTCGTTCAATGCCTTCTGACCGCTGCGATTCACGCTTGTCGTTGTAATCGGAATACCAAGCTCTGCGACAAGTTGAGGTGCAAACGAATGATCCGGAATGCGAATTCCAAGTGTGTGGTTTTCTCCTAAAATCAACGGGTGGACAATCCCCTGTTTTACCTGCGCAATAAGTGTAGTTGCACCGCCCAGCACAGACTTCGCTAAGTTTAGCTCTTTGTTAGATACATCCAGCCAGGATAATGCCATGTCCTTATTTGCAGCTATAACACTGATTGGACCCGATCGTTCTTTCAATGTATTTAACTTAAGAATTGCCTCTTTGTTTGTGGCGTCTACTCCAAATCCGTACAGTGTATCTGTGGGATATACTAAAATATCGTCGGATCGAATCACCTCCGCCGCGTTGCGTAAAACATCATCACTATTTATACTTATTCGTTTATGCATTATGCAGGTGGCTTTGTTTTCCATCGGCGGTGAAACCAAAAATATTGCTCAGGATGTTTTCTTATCCTTGTCTCAAGTAAGGTTGTATATGCCTGCGTAATTTCCTGAATGCTTGCCTTATTTGAAATATCAATCACTTCACATTCTACCACATAATTTCCGGCAGGTGTTTCGTGACTCACAACAAAAACCATAGGAGCATTTGTCTCTTGATAAAATCGCGCAGCTCCTTTCGGCGTTGATGAGGACTGGCCCATAAAGTTTACGAATACTCCTCGTTTTTTTGCATCTTGGTCACTGGCTAATCCTAATATTTGTCCTCTCTCCAGCACTTGATACATCTTTTCAATCGGTACCTTTCGATAAATGTGCATCATGCCACTTTGTTCCCGTAATTCTCTGAAGAACAAATCAGCCCCACGATTTCTTTGTTTATTTGCAACAACCACAGCAGGATAGTTTTGCCTGCCCAGCCAATCCATTAATATTTCCCAGGGACCAAAATGCCCCGTAACCAGGATGATACCTTTACCTTTTTTAAGTGTCGAATCAAAATTCTCTTTCCCATTTATTGTCATAGAGGAGTCTACGGGAAATGAGAGAAACTGAATGAAGTTTTTTACAAAAAAGCTGTAAGCGTTTTTTAATACCTTTGTGTGCCAGTTTAAAGACCTCTCGGGAAAAGCCCGGATTATATTTTGTAAGGCAACCTCTTTTCTCAATTGGATGTGATGATAGATAAACAACGCAAACCGTTCCGCAAATAAACATCTGTTCGAATCGGACATTGACCGAAACCATCGTGACACTGATTTCAAAAGAAAATAGGTGAGTTTGTGAATGGGGGACATTTTTTCCATAGTTCTTATCACACGCAATGCGAAATCTAAGATAAATTCTAGGTGAACAACATTGGTTTTATGAACAAATTCCATTAAACTTAACCCTATGAAAAACTCTATATACAGCCTTCTTATTCTTCTCGCGGTCGGTTTTGCTGATTCCAAACCGTTGGTTTTCAAGATTCCGATTCAAGGTACCATTGATTTAGGCCTTCCGCCGTTCATCGAAAGGGTCATCGAAACCGCCGAAGATGAAAATGCCTCCGCGGTCATTTTCGACATCGACACTTTCGGTGGACGTGTCGATGCCGCGACCCAGATCAAGGATGCCATCCTGAGTTCAAAAGTGCAAACTGTTGCATTCATCAACCGCAGGGCAATTTCGGCCGGGGCGTTGATATCTCTCTCGTGTGAGAAAATTTACATGACAGGTGGCGGAACCATCGGCGCTGCAACTGCCGTAGATATGCAGGGAAATAAAGGCACCGAAAAAGTCATAAGCTATATGAGGGAGGAAATGGCATCCACCGCCGAAGCCCGAGATCGCAATATAGATATTGCCAAAGGAATGGTGGACGAAGAACTGATGTTTACACATCTTGTTATTGAAGAGGATTCGGTGGAAGTCGCCGACCTCGAAGGACGTAAAGAAGGCAAACTGATTACCCTGACAACCGACTTGGCGATAAAATACAAAATGGCAGATGGAGAAACCGAGACATTTGACGACGTGCTAACTGCGCTGGAATTGGAAGAAGCAGAAATTCGTACCGCAAAAGAAAATTGGTCAGAAAATCTGGTACGGTTTTTGACGAATCCTGTTGTCGCTTCTCTGCTGATGACTTTCGGATTCCTTGGAATTTTATTTGAACTGCAAAGTCCGGGGTGGGGAATCCCGGGTACGTTCGGCGCAGTATGTTTAGCTCTGTCACTTGGATCATCTTACATCGCCGAACTGGCAACGATGAGTGACTTAATTATCATTTTGGCTGGAGTAGTGCTTCTCCTGGTGGAGGCATTGGTAATTCCCGGATTCGGCATTGCAGGAATAGCCGGAATCGGGATCGTCCTTTGGGGGCTCTACGAATTATTATTACCCGAAGTTCCGGTCGGGAAGGAGGTAACATCTATGGCATTAACAGGATTAACCATTGGGATTATCGGCGGGATTATCGGATTGGCTCTGCTCTCCCGCCTGATGACAAAAACAAAGTTTTGGACCAAACTTACCGCCCCCGGCTCTGAAAGTAGCACCGAGGGATACAGCTCATCCGTAGGTTGGGAAAACTTAAAAGGAGAACAAGGAACCGCCGCAACCGATTTACGTCCCTCCGGCTGGATTAAGGTGGGGGATCAGCGGGTCTTTGTTGTGAGTGAAGGAGATTTTATTTCAAAGGGCGATGCGGTAAAAATCCTGTCTGTGGACGGGAACCGCGTTGTTGTCAGATCATTAAATAATAAGTAGGAGATAATCATGAGTATCATATCAGTCATTATGTTAGCTTTTGTTCTGTTTTTTGTTGTCCTGTTGCTCTATTTCGTCCCCGTCGGGATGTGGATTCAGGCGATCGTCAGTCTTGGGCTGGGAAAAATTACCATCATCGACTTAATCCGAATGCGGTTGCGTAAAATTCCGCCCAGATTAGTGGTGGATGGTGTCATCAACGCCCATAAAGCCGGGCTTGAGGATATTTCAACCGAATTGCTGGAAACCCATTTTCTGGCAGGCGGAAAGGTATCTAATGTTGTCTCCGCTATGATTGCGGCAAGCAAAGCAAATATTGACCTGCCTTTCACAATATCGACCGCCATTGACCTTGCCGGCAGAGATGTAAAAACCGCCGTCCAAACCAGTGTGTATCCAAAAGTGATTAATGCTCCAAAGGAAGGATATTTATCCGCGGTGGCAAAAGACGGGATCGAGTTGAAAGCCCGTGCACGGGTGACGGTGCGAACTAACATTCCGGGATTAGTCGGGGGTGCCACGGATGAAACCGTGATCGCCCGTGTCGGAGAAGGAATCGTCAGTGCGATCGGGTCATCACTTGATTATTCCAAAGTTCTCGAAAATCCTGACTTGATTTCCAAAACCGTGCTAGACAAAGGGTTGGATGCCGGAACGGCTTATGAAATTTTATCCATTGATATCGCCGATCTGGATGTCGGAAAAAACGTCGGTGCCAGACTTCAGGCAGACCAGGCGCAAGCAGATTTACGTGTCGCCCAGGCCAAAGCAGAAACACGCCGTGCGATGGCCGTTGCAGAGGAACAGGAAATGAAAGCCCGTACTCAAGAGATGCAGGCGAAAGTCGTCGAAGCCGAAGCGGAAGTCCCGAAAGCGATGTCGCAGGCATTCAGAGAAGGCAACCTTGGTATATTTGATTACTACAATATGCAAAACATCAAAGCCGATACCGGGATGCGGCGCTCCATCTCCGGTGATGATGAAACAAAATCAACAGAAGCTCCGGAAGATCACGAAGACACGCTTTTGTAAGATAGTAGTGAGGTGAAAGCGAAATGTTAAATATGGATATGGTGTGGATTGACTGTGTCAATCCATGTGCTGACATGGTCTGTGCCTGTCCGATCCACAGGCGGGCAGTCCAAATAAAACACCATTGTAAGGTGATATAGGTATGGAAGGTCTCGGTTACTGGCTGTTTCTTTTGATTCTGTATTCTTTGTCAATGCTGGCTAAGAAACGGAAGCAAAAACAAGCCTGGCAAGAACTGGAGAAAGAAGACGGTCAACCACCTCCCCAACAACCAAAAATGCCCGGCTTCTTGCAGGATATTTTCGAAGATATGGTTGAGAACAAGGAGGGGGCTGAGTATGTTGAGGAAATCCCGAATGAACCCCCACAACCTGAACCGGTGTATGTAAAACCTAAACCGGACGAGCATAAACATTCCATTCAGTGGAAACACCAACAGTCTTCCGTTCCTAAAAAAACCGAGGCACCGTCAAAATTGGTAACCGCTCTCACGAATCCTACCGGACTGAAACAGGCGATCCTCCTCAAAGAAATTTTGGATAAACCTCGAGCAATGAGGAAGAAGATTCGGTAAAAAAGCAATAATAAATACACAGTATAGTGACTGAGTATATCAAAAAAATGAAAAAACTCATCATTTTAATTATTCTTCTTTTGCTTTGTAGTGCGGTAATATATGGTCAAATATTTTCAGTTTCCCTATCAGGTCGTTATAGTGGAGAGTTTGACATGCCAAGTCAAGTCCATTTATCAGAAATAGTATTTAGTGAATTAGACCTTTATTATTTCTTGAATTCAACAATTAAGTGCAACTCAAAGATTGTTTGTAAGAAAGGCGGAGCTGCTGTAGCATCTCTACCTCTATTTCAGACAAAAATGAGGAGTACGAATGAGACACTACCCGCCTGCGGAACGGGCAGGCAGCCAGCTCACGCTGGTACAAAGGTACGGTATTTACATTATGCGTAAAAACGGATTTTCTCAAACAGAGATTGCTGATGAGCTTGACGTACATAAGTCAACGATTAGTCGGGAGTTGAGAAGAAACCAAGGAGGGCGTGGATACCGATATAAACAGGCACATACTCAAGCAACTGATCGCCGAAGGAGTAAAAGGAAGCCACATATCAATAGCGGTATGTGGGAATTCATCGATGTTCTTATCAAAAATGATTGGTCTCCTGAACAGATTCATGGTTGGCTAAAAGAGAAATTGGATGTTGCTATTAGTCACGAGTGGATATATCAGCATATTTATCAAGATCAGCTAAACGGTGGCACTCTTTATACGCACTTACGAAGTCAAAAGAGTTACAGAAAGCGGAGAGGGGGACATGATCGGCGTGGTCAAATTAAAAACAGAGTCAGCATTGAAGAACGTCCTGATATTGTTGAGACCAAAGAACGTATCGGAGATTGGGAAGTTGATACGATTATTGGTAAGGGGCACAAACAGGCGATTGTTTCTTTGACAGAACGAAAGTCCAAATTGGCTCTTATATACAAAGTTGAAAGAAGAACCAAAGAGAACGTAACAGATGCTGTTACTAAAATGCTTACACCGATTAAAGACACTGTGCTTACGATGACCTCTGATAATGGCAAAGAATTTGCTGGCCATGAGAAAATCTCTAAAAACCTTAATGTTGACTTTTATTTTGCACATCCCTATGCCTCATATGAACGTGGGTTGAATGAAAATACAAACGGACTAATCAGACAGTATTTTCCAAAAAATAGAGACTTTAGAACCATCACAGATGATGAGATTGTCATGGCAACGAAGAAGTTAAACAATAGACCGAGAAAAAGACTTGGGTATAAAACACCCAATGAAGTATTTTTTGGTATGGAATTAACTGTTGCACTTAATACTTGAATCCAGG
>CAYLYH010000040.1:0-18403 GCA_964388155.1 uncultured bacterium
ATTGTCATACAAGAACTTACAGCCTTTTGTCTTATGCATTCTAGTCATGACCCATCAATTAATATGCACACCGGGTTAGAATAATATACGAGTTGAAAGGTAGCAGAGTGAGTGAGTGTTTTTATACAAGCTTTGAAAAATTATGGGTTCATGATGCGGTACATTCTGTCAACCGAGATTGCCCCGAACACACCCAAACCGCCTTCAACGCCAAAAGATTCGCCGGAACTCCCGCCACCGAGGATGAAATCAACGAAGTCATCTTCCCCGCTGTGTTTGACAAAATAATTGTAGTAATTCTCATCCATACCGACAACTTCAACAGTCACCGTATCAGGGTCCCAATCATCACTCCCATCATCCTCATGCCTTGATGTCCAGTAAGATGAACCCTCATTAAATATACCACGCATATGCACACCGTAAAACCAATAATCCTCCCCTGTAGGATAAATATTTACATTCCCGGGACCATTGTACCCTAACCAATGAACTTCAAACGGTATTCGGGTACTCAGTGTATCGGGAGTATGGTCGTAATCGTCAATGATCTCCACCTGCGACGGTGTGGTTACTTCTCCCTTCAGAACCATACTATCGAAAGTATTCACTGTCAAATAATAGGTGGTTTCCGGCTGTGGCTGAAATGTGCCGGTTGTGTCGTAATACCAATTAAACTGACGACGTGCCTCGTAATCTCCTTCTGTATATTTTGTATCCGGATGAAAACTGAAATCAGAGGTTCCGTCTGAAATAATAACTTCTGCATCACCGATGCCATATAGTGATTTTTGGTAGCCGCAACAAAGATAATAATCATCAGGTCCTTCTCCGTAAAATACGGTATCGGTTCCCTCAACCCAAACAGAAGTCTGTTCATCCAAACCCAGTGTTTTTTCGACGATAATCCGGCTGGGGATTATCTCATCAAGAGATATAATTCCAATCACGTTCAGCTCAGATTCGTAATCAGATTCTACATCCTCCCAGCCCCAATGCCCGCAAGAAGCTAATATTAATGGTATTATGAATAAAACCAGCCGGTTCGAAAAACCGCTATTTATTTTTGAAACTTTCATGTTTTTTCCACTTTATCATTTTCTTTGTTAGGGGCTGCTTCGTCGTTTCTCATCATAGTGTCCCCTTTAATTATTTCTTCTCTGTGTCTCGGTGGCTATCAAAATTCAAACCTCACACCAAAGGTTGGTAAAAATGGAAACATCGGCAATGCAAGCCGCTCCACTCCCTCAGTTCTTTGCTCTCTCTGATTATACTTTTGTTGATAAATATATAAGAGCGGATTCATGTGATTCGTTGCATTGATGATCTGAAAATACCATTCCCGATGACCGTATTTTGTAGGTTTTCTGCGGATGAAACTGATATCCCAGCGAAAATATGATGGATAACGGTCGCTGTTCTTTTCACCGACCAAATATTTATCAAAGCCCAGAAAACCTATTCCCTTGTAATAATCTTGAAAATATTGATTATATCTTCCCTTGATCGGTGTGTAGGGATTTCCGGTGGATGATGAGACCGCCATACTCACGTGCGTGATGTCCGCCCATTGCCAGTCCGCCACTATATTAAATGTGTGCGTCCGATCATATTTCGGCACATACCAGCCGTGCAGGTCTGTCTTACTTTCGGTATGAGCATAGGTGTAACCGATCCACCCCTGCACTTTTCCAGTGGTTTTCTTCGCCAAAAACTCCAAGCCCCACGCATACGCTTTTGTCTCCCAAAAATCGTTGAACGGATCGAACAGCATCTGTCCCTCATCCTCAGTGAACAGCGATGCCTGACGTAATGTGATGAGATTGTCAAAATCTTTGTAATAACCTTCCAGCCGGAATAAAATATCATTGGGGCTCAGATATTCCAGCCCCAGGATGGTGTGCTCCGCCATGCTTGCGGGGTGATTTTTCGGGATGCCCATCCAAATATCGATGAAGCGGAAATTTTCATCCTGTGGATTGGCAATCGTCAAAAACTGGTGAAAGCGTCCCCAATTCAGTTTGATGGACAAATCGTCAGTAAGCATGTACTTAAAACCGATACGGGGATCAAAATAGAGTGAATCGTGGAGGCTGTAATGGGTAGTTCTTAACCCATACTGCATCGAAAACCGCTGACCAATCTTCCACTTATCCTGAAGGAAAACTGCATTTTCAACCGTTTTGTCAGTGATATCCAGCGGGATGTCAGTGATAGATGTATCCAAATTCTCATACTTGAATTTCATTCCAAGGTCAAAATCCACATATTTTCGCTGGAAACCGCCCGTTACCGCATGGCTTTCATTGGGCAGCCAAACCAATTCTGTTTCAAGTGTTCTGTCATGGACGATATCAAAAATATCCATGTAATAACCTTCGTCAAACACGGTGGTATCACCATCATAAATGTACGTTCCCCAATCATGCTCATCCATATCCATCCAAAAACGGAACCGGCTGTCGGCAACAAAGGTTTTAGCAATTAAATTCGGATTGATAATCCACCGCCATGTCAGACTGTTAGTACGGTTTCCCCAACGCCAGTCAAACATACCGGAGAAGTGATAATCTTCTTCCATTGCTTCTTCATCATCGCTCCATTCATCACTATATTGATTTTCAAAATATAAAACATCATCCCCGTAAAATGAACTGAGTGTCAGCCGATGGTCATCTCCGATATCAAGATTGACCTTTCCTTCCAAGTCGTAGAAGTAATACGGAAAAATATGGTCAGGCATTTCATCTTCGCTAAGATAGGGATCACTTTTTGCGATCGCCGGTTTAATGAAGAACCAGAAAAAGTCAGCCACCTTATCAAAATAGGTTCGCCGTCCTGCCAGCATCCATGAACCTTTAATGTTTTTCCACTTTGGCAGCGGTCCTTCGATCATCCCTTTACTTGAGATTAGAGATATATTTGCTTTTCCGGTAAATTCTTCGGTATTCCCCTCACGATTGATGATATTAAGAATTGCGCCCATCCTTCCGCCGTACCGTGCGGGAAACCCTCCGGCATGGAAATCCGCTTCTTTGATGGCGTCGGTGTTGAATGTCGAAAACACACCGCCAATGTGATAAGGATTGTACACGGTAATTCCGTCCAGCATGATGAGGTTTTGGTCGGGCGTACTACCGCGAACATACAGCGCACTGGAAAAATCATTCAGCGTTTGCACACCAGGCAGCATTTGAATGGTACGAAATACATCCGCTTCAATGAAAGCCGGTGCGACATTAATCTCTCTGACATCCAACGTAATTTGGCTGGGTTCAACCATTTGCCTAAACTTTTCACGCGTAGCGGTGACATTGATGGTTTGTCCCTCAACTGCTTCCACATTCAAACGAAAGTCCAGACGTAAATCCTCCCCTGTGCTGAGTGTGATTGTTTGTAATTCCATTTTATATCCAATGATGGACACCGCGATTTCGTAGGTCCCGGGCGGAACTTTCGGGATTACATAATATCCGTCCTGATTGGTGGCACCGCCAAGATGGGTGTTTTTCAAAAATACATTCACATAAAACAACGGTTCACCGGTGGCATTTTCACGTACAAATCCGCTAACGGATTGAGCCGATAGCCAACCGAAAACAAGCAACAGTATAAAAGCAGTTTTTCTAATCATTTATTCACCCATGAAAAGTTCAAAAACTATTTTATCAACATCCCTCTAAAATCCCATTCTTTGTAAAGGGCATTTCCATTATCTATTGTAACCCATGATAAATGGAGATGATTTTCAAATCATTTTCTAAATGCAGGACGCTTCGTCCTGCAAGAATCATTTATTTTACAGGACAACGTGTCCTGTAATAGTTTGTAACCAACTCTTTCAAAGGTTGAGAAGATTACCCGATTTCATCACAGAATTCATCGGAACGTCAGAACTAAAGTACGGAATTTCAATCAGCCGTTCCAAATCCCAAATAATCAGATCGGCTTTCTTCCCCACTTCTATACTACCGGCTTCATGCTCTGTTCCAAGCGTTACTGCTGACTGCCACGTCGCCGCTATGAAAGCCGCTTCCACCGACATCTCCAAATACAAACACGCCAGCGATATCATAAACGGCATAGATTGCAGGTGACTGCTGCCCGGATTGAAATCTGTTGCCAATGCAATCTGAATGCCGGATTCCATCAACTTTTTTGCCGGAGCGTAGGATTGTTTCCCCAAAAAGAATGTCGTGCCCGGAAGTAAGGTCGCGGTAACACCACCGTCTTTTAACGCCCTAATTCCGGCATCGCTGACAGCCATCAGATGATCCGCCGACACAGCACCGACTTCCGCCGACAATTCCGCCGCACCGGAATCTTCAAACTCATCTGCGTGAAGCCGTGGGATAAGTCCGTGTGCTTTTGCAGTTTCCAAAATCCGGCGGGATTGTTCCACCGTGAAATATCCGTTCTCACAAAACACATCACAATATTTAGCTATCCCCTGTTCGGCAACGGCTGGGAGCATCTCATCGCAGAGTAAATCGACATATCCGTCGTGGTTATCTCCGAATTCAGGTGGAATCGCGTGCGCTCCTAAAAAGGTTGGGACAATATCGATCAGGTGCTCCCGATTCACGCGATCCAACACACGTAAAGATTTTAACTCCGATTCGGTGTCCAAGCCGTATCCGCTTTTGGCTTCGATAGTGGTCGTTCCCAAACGTAAAAATCGGTGCATGCGTTTGGTTACGCGTTCGACTAATTCATCTTCGGACGCATTTCGAACACCGGCAATACTTGAGCGGATCCCGCCGCCTTTTTCGGCAATCTCCTGATAACTTGCTCCGGAAAGACGCAGGGCGTATTCTTCATCTCTGCCGTCGAAAAAGACCGGGTGTGTATGCGGATCGACAAACCCGGGTGTCACCAGTTTTTGGTGGCAATCAATTACTTCATCTGCTTTTCCGACGGATGAAGCGATGTTGATAATCTTATCACCGTTGATCAGTATTTCGACGGCCGATTGGGTTTCAATGTTTTTTGTATCAGAATTGTAGGTAGCAAGCTGACCGATATTTGTTAGTTTTTTCATAATTATTGTTAGCCGCTAAGTGCGCGAATATTCACTAAGAATATCATACTATTAGCTTCCTTTGTTGCGCTTATACAATTCCTAATCTTAATCCCTATCCTTATCCATCATCGGAATATCAACATTCCATTTTTTCGCATTATCAATTGCCTCTTCATAACCGGCATCGGCATGACGTAAAATTCCCATCCCGGGATCGTTCGTTAAGACTCGGCTCAGGCGAACTTCCATTTCCGGAGTTCCGTCGGCAACAATCACTTGTCCGGCATGAATGGCAAGCCCCATCCCGACACCTCCGCCATGATGGATGGACGTCCACGTCGATCCTCCTGCAGTACTGACTAAGGCATTCAGCAATGGCCAGTCTGCAACGGCATCGGAGCCGTCTTTCATGGCTTCGGTTTCGCGATACGGTGAGGCTACAGATCCGCAATCTAAATGATCTCGCCCAATGACAATCGGGGCTTTGAGTTCACCACTGGCCACCATTTGATTGATCGCCACGCCTAATTTGGCACGATCACCATATCCCAGCCAGCAGATGCGAGACGGCAATCCCTGAAACTGTATTTTTTCCTGTGCCAATTTGATCCATCGTACCAATGCTTCATCTTCAGGGAAAAGCTCCAGCACTTTTTGATCGGTTTTGTAAATATCTTCCGGGTCGCCGGATAATGCCACCCACCGAAAAGGTCCTTTCCCTTCACAGAATAGCGGACGGACATAGGCGGGGACAAAGCCCGGGAAATCAAACGCGTTTTCGACACCGGCTTTCTTTGCCTGCCCGCGGAGATTATTGCCGTAATCAAATGCGATTGCACCCATGTCTTTCAGTTTCAAAATCCCCGACACATGTTCAGCCATAGCACGAAAACTTTCACGCACGTATTTCTCGGGATCGTTTTTTCGTAGCTCTAATGCTTCTTGATAGGTCATTCCGTTTGGCACATAGCCGTCCAATTCGTCATGAGCAGAAGTTTGATCTGTGACCATATCCGGAACAATGCCCATTTCCGCCAGCTTCGGGACAACATCAGCAGCATTACCCAATAATCCGATTGAAAGCGGTTCCCCTTTAATGGCGACATCCCTTGCGATGGTGAGGGCATCATCTAGCGATTCGGTCGCTACATCCAAATATTTGGTTTCCAATCTGCGTTGGATTCGGTGCGGATCTACTTCAATCGCGATGCAAACGCCGTTGTTCATCGTAACCGCCATCGGCTGAGCACCACCCATGCCACCTAAACCGGCGGTTAGGACAAACTTTCCGCTTAAGTCACTGTTGTAATGCTGTTTTGCGGCAGCAACAAACGTTTCGTATGTACCTTGTAAAATTCCCTGCGTCCCGATGTAAATCCACGAACCGGCGGTCATCTGACCATACATCATCAGTCCTTCTTTGTCCAGTTTGTTGAAATGCTCCCAGTTTGCCCAATTCGGAACTAAATTAGAGTTGGCGATTAACACCCGCGGTGCAGCGGTATGCGTCCTAAGTACACCAACCGGTTTCCCGGATTGCACCAGTAAAGTCTCATCAGGCTCAAGTCGTTTTAAGGTTGCCAGGATTGCATCGTAACTTTCCCAGTTACGGGCGGCTTTTCCTTTTCCGCCGTAAACGACCAATTCATCCGGGTTTTCGGCAACATCCGGATCAAGATTATTTTGGATCATCCGAAACGGCGCTTCGATCTGCCAGTTTTTGCAGGAGAGTTTCGTCCCTGTCGGTGCGTGGATACTGCGTTTGGTCATACTGTGTTTACCTCTGATAAATTACGTGTGAAATTACAGATGATGACCTGTATAGTGAAATCGGTTTCGTGAAATATTAAGTATTGAACTACTCCTTAATATTAAGTTTAGACTATCCTTTAAGGTAAAAATAATACGTCGGCTACAGCCATAAAAGTGAGTTGGTGGAATATGAGTAATTGTAAGGCTTTACAAACCCCTTTGCGTGGAGAAGAATATTAGTTTTTCCGAGGATTAACGACGCTTCCTATCAGTTCGAATTCATTCGCGTCGGTAATTTCTACTTGCACAAAATCGCCCTCGTGTAAATCTCCGTGGACAATCACGCGATTATCTACTTCCGGTGAATCAAATTCTGTTCTGCCGATTGACCACTCATCCTTTATTTCATCTATCAGCACGGCCATTGTTTCACCAATCATGGCAGTGTTTTTCTTCAGATTGATTTCCATCTGAATCTCTTGAAGCGTCATTTTACGCTCATCTTTTACTTCTCTGGAAACGTTATCTTCAAGATTCGCTGCAGTTGTATCATCTTCTTCTGAGTATGTAAAAATCCCCATCCTGTCAAATTGCATTTCTCGTGTAAAACCACAAAGTTGGCGAAAATCATCTTCAGTTTCTCCCGGATATCCAACGATCATTGTAGTGCGTAGCCGTATATCAGGGATTGCTTTTCTCAGTCGGTCGATACGGTCTCGTATTCCTTTTTCTCCTAAACCACGTTTCATCGATTTTAACACCGTGTCTGAGGAATGTTGAACCGGGATATCTAAATAGCGACATACTTTATTTGATTTCGCCATTGCATCGATAATTTCCTGTGATAAATGAGACGGATGCGCATAATGTAAACGAATCCATTTTAAGGGATCACCAATCGAATCCAATGCTTTAATAACATCTGCCAACGATTGTTTGGGCTGTAAATCCCATCCGTAAGAAGTCGTATCTTGTGCAATGATAAGCAATTCTTTTGTACCGTTTTTCACCAATCGCTCTGCTTCAGATTGGATTGCGTCCACTGAGCGACTCAATTGTTTTCCGCGCATGATCGGAATGCTGCAAAAAGAGCAGACATTGTCACAGCCTTCCGCGATTTTCAGATAAGCATAATGATTTGGAGTTAACAACGATCGCCGGAAGAGAGGATCGTCTTTAGCGAAGTCTTTTCCGGTTAAGAATGAAACAATCTGCCGATGGTCATTCGTTCCGAAAAACCTATCTACCTCGGGGATTTCTTTTTTTAATTCAGTCGGATATCGTTCGGAGAGACACCCCATAACCACTAATTGACTCAGATTTCCGGTTTTTTTTAATTCGGCTGCCTGCAGAATTGTATCCACAGATTCTTCGCGCGCGATGTCCAAAAATCCGCAAGTGTTTATCACAATAGTGTCTGCAGAGTTTACGTCCTCAACTATGTTTACTTGCGTTTTTTTCAAACCGCCTAACAGTACTTCGGAATCCACCAAATTCTTGGCGCATCCAAGACTTATCAAATTTACTTTTTGTTGTTGACCTTCCATCCGCTCTGCCTATTAGTCACTCCGTCAATTTGCATTTATTTGGATCGCACCATTTTCAGACGCTCGAATCCAATATCCTTTACCGGGCAGAAGCACATCTGAAACGTTGTAGCTGCCTGAGTATTCAAACAATGTACCCTCTACAACAATCCCAGATGGGTCGACAATATCTACACGATTGATGGGTGTGGAAATTCCAGTAATTAAGTTCCATCCTTCTATAAGGTTAATATCTACAGTATTTATCGACATTCCGGTTATTATATCTGTCCCATCGGATGACATCCTCAACCAATATCCAGCTCCGGGCGACAGGTTCTCTTCTAACACGTAAGCACCATCAAATGAATAGAGTGTTCCTTCAATGGCAGCAGGAAAGATATCTTGATAGTATGTACTCGCAGCATTAAGCGGTAGTCCGACAAGATTCCATCCATTCAAATGATTGACTTCCAATTGAATTTCTGTTCCGCCTGTACCTGTTTTAAATCCGGTTCGTTTAAGGCTCCCCCTGTAGACATTCCAATAATTTTCGATACTCCCGGAATTTTTTATATCAATGGCGACAATATTTCCTGTACTTCCTACCACTATTTCCAAATCGCCATCCATGTCCATATCAACGATAGTTGCAGTTCCTTTAAAGGGATAGGAATTCTCAATGGGAAAATGCGAAAAAACAGTCCCATCTAAATTCAACACATAAAGTAATCCGGCAGCAGTAGCCACGACCACTTCTGGATTGTCGTCACCGTCTACGTCCGCAAAAACGGGGGAGGTTTCCACATCATCACCCAAATCTACAGGCCAGCCGAATAAAGCGTTCCCATTGATATCAACTCCATACAAATTTCCGTCGTCTGAACCGAAGAAGACGCCAATTTCTTCACCGATATTTACAAAACTCGGAGAGGATGCCACATCACCTCCCGTTTGGACTTGAAACCGTAATGTTCCATCCGAATTCACTGCGTATAAGTTATCATCCCTGGAACCACAAAAAATGATTTTTTCTCCACTCAAATCCAAAATAGACGGTGCAGACCGAAAATCATTCCCAGCTTCGAATGGGAATCCATCTGCTATTGTTAAGTCATCGTAAATCAGTACGAGGGTTTCTCCATCCGTGCCACAAACGATATCATCTTTCTCGTTTCCGTTAAAATCAGCAAGCGCAACGCCACGCTGGATTTTCTCACCCAATTCGAACGGAAATCCGGTGACCGGAGTACCATCTGCGTTAATTGCAAAGAGTTTTCCAGGAGAAGAATAACCGCCAAACACGATTTCCAACTCCGGATCATCGTCAATGTTTCCGACGGCAGGTGTACCCATAATATATTGTTGAGCGTTATAATCCGCCTGCACAGAACCATCAGAATTTAGGATAAACATGTGTTTGTTTTTTGAGCCAATAATAATTTCAATATCGCCATCCTGATCTAAATCAGCCACGGCGGGAGACCCCCAAATATCGTTGCCTAAATCAAACGGAAATCCCTGCAATTCTTGCCCGTGGATATCCACGACATGAAGCAAACCGCCGTATTCTCCATAGATGATTTCATTCGCTCCGTCGTTATTGATATCCAGCACCGCAGGAGATGATTCCACTTGATTTTCGGTTGCCAAGGGCCAGCCGGTTTGATTCAGGCTTATATTGATTCCAAGGGGAAACGCATAGACAAACTCTCCGGGATTTCCGTATAAATCCGTATAAGTTGCTGAGACTGCCAACGATATACTTACATCACCAAGAGGGCTATTTCCGTCAATCTGCAGCACGATTTCTTCGGTGACGGCACTTCCGTTATCAATCAATGCTCCGAAATCCATGTTAGGTTGCGCAATCGTTACATACGGATTATCCGTAGAAAAAACGCCGGTTACATTTTCCGCATCGATATTTAAGGATGTATTTTCCACCGTCAGCAGCATGGTAATATCTTCCCCTGGATTAATAACACCATCTTGATCGTTGTCGGAAACCAACGCGGTAAATTCCGCGTTTATCGAGAACATATTTTCAAGAGAGATTGGTTCCATATCCGCCTGCAGCACATGTTTGTTCTGCCAAGATTGAACAATGACTACGGTTTGCAAGTTTTCGACATCCCAATTGGATTGAACCGGAATTGTTGTTTCAAATGATTCGGTTTGTCCGACGGTCGTCAAGTTAAATGGAGATTCATCATAGGATACGACTGAACAGAAATAATCACTATCTTGATTCCGGATTAAAATGAACAGGATTTTATTATTCGATGTTGTAATGGAACTTGTTACTTGAACATCTGCTGTTATCCGTAAATTATCGCCAATTGTCGTCGATGATTGTGTGATCTCTAATGGACTGTTTTGACTAACAATCTGGTTATAATAATTCAGATATCGTGGATAAGGGTTGCCCCCACCAACATCTTGTAAATAACCGCCAAACTGTGCAGTTGGTAACGCAGGCACTTGATAAAACCCATATCTGCCGGAATAATTTGGACTGGCATTATCTGTGTCTCCCTGCCAAATAAGCGGTACCACATTGTCATTATTTTCATAAAGCTGCTTGAGCCCGGCCCGGGCGTCAGGACAGTATGGTCACCACGCCTCGGTGAAAACTTCTGCAACCACCTGCATTTGTGTAGCGGTGGTGATAGTGGTTAATAATCCTAACATTATCAGTATCTTCAATCTGTATTTCATGGCAATTTACCTTTATTTTAGTAGAATGAGTTTTTGTGTCTTTACAAAATCTTTGGCTTTTAGCCGGGCAAAATATACACCGCTGGAAAAGTCAGACGCATCCCATTTTACGGTGTGATTTCCCGGTTCGGTGATTCCGTTTACCAGTGTTTCGACCAACCGCCCGGTGATGTCATAGACATGTAGAGACGCGATTAATCGCGTCTCTACCACCGGAATTGAAAACGAGATCGTTGTAACCGGGTTGAACGGGTTTGGATACACAGGATTCATGGAAAATGTAGAGGGGAGTATGGATAAGGGATCATTCGCCATCGGAACTGAATTTGCAATAAACAGTCCAGTTCGGCTAAGGTTTCCTCTGTATATATCCCAATAGTTTTCAACTGAACCTGTTGTTTTCACATCGACACCAAGTAACTCTGTATACTGTCCACAAAATATTTCAAGATCACCGTCTAAATCTACATCTCGAATAACCGGAACACCGGTAATATTCTGTTGGATAATCGGAAAAGGAAATACAGTTAAACCGCCAATGCTATATGCACACAGAGTCCCCTCTTCAGTAGCCACAATCACTTCAGGAGAACTATCATTATCCAAGTCTGCAATAACGGGAGACAAACCCGTTGTTGAGCCCAAATCTATCGGCCAACCGGGAAGTGTGCCGCTATATTGGTCGATGCCATACAAATATCCATCTGTTGAGGTAAAAAAGATGCCCACACTATTCTCCAAATTGACAAAAGCAGGAGAGGAAATTACATCATTTCCTGTTTGAATTTGGAAGCGAAGACTCCCATCTGAATTCAGCATATAGAACCGATGATCGCGTGAGCCGGCAAAGATGAATTTTTCACCGTCTACGTCCATCACAGACGGTGCAGAACGAAACCCACTCTCCGCGACAAACGGGAATCCCTCTGCCATCGTTCCGTCATCATAAATAAGATAGATGTTGTTATCATCCGTGGCACACACAATATCATCTCTTTCATTTCCGTCAAAATCCGCCAAGGCAACACCGGCATACACTTTTTCACCAATCGTTATCGGGAATCCCTCAACGGCGGTTCCGTCCAAATTCAGTGCGTAGAGGGTTGGGTCATCCGTGGCTGCTACCGACCCAAACACAATCTCCAAATCAGGATCATCATCCAGATTTCCAATCGCCGGAGTACCGATGAGAAACTGACCGGTATTTATATCTAAGAGTACCTCACCATTCGGAGACAAAATAAACAGATGCTTGCTTTTCGACACAATGACAATTTCCATGGCACCATCACCGTCTAAATCAGCCACCGCCGGAGATGCCCAAATTTGATCTCCGGCATCAAACGGCCAGTTTCCACTCACCGGACTTCCGTTATGGTTCAGCACGTGGAGATATCCATCGTAACTCCCAAACACGATTTCCAAATCGCCGCCGCCATCTATGTCAACAACCGCCGGAGAAGATTTGATTCGTGAGTCGGTTGTATAAGGAAAACCTTGCTGATTAATGGATAGACTTACGGCAATCGAAAGAGATTGTTCGAACGAATCACCATTCATGATTCCGACAATATTTAGTTCCAGTTCATAACTCCCCAAAGGGGCATTTTCTGCAAATTCTACAGTTAATGCGGAGTTTGTATTGTCGGTTAGTCCAAATGGATCTACGTCAGATAACGTAATGGATTCCGTTAAAATAGTTAGGTTGGGGTCTACTGCTGTTACCGTCGCTGAGAGATTTGAGATACTATATTCCGAGGGATTATATAGCGTGGCTGTCGCCTCAACCGTTTCCCCGGGATTAGGAATGTTGTCTCCATCGCCAGTAAGTTCAGAATATGTAAAATTTTCCAGTGACAAACTTGGCAAATTTCGAAACGTTAACACAACCAATTCTCCGTTTTCCTCAATATCATGGACGTGTACTCCCGACGCTTCGCCGGAGTAATATTGCGAATTTGGGTTTGTCGTAAATCCGAATTCCATATTATTGGAATTTCCGGGATAGGGATCAGACATATCTCCGTTGTTTGTTCCGTGATTGAGATGAAAAAGCCCGTCCGCCTGTTCAAGATCGACTCGTCTATGCCACTCATCAGAGTTGCATCCGTTTCCTTCACACGATACCGCATCATCAATATGCCAAATTAATAGTCCAGACTGTTTCAATGTCTGATCAAATCCAATCTTCTGACGGTTCTCAAAGAGAAAGTACTGAAGACTATCGCCCATCATATACGCTACGGGATTCATTTCTACGTTTGGTAAATCGATTGTCTCAATGGATTCAGTCGTGTTAAGTGGAGTTAACCATGGTCCAACAGAAACATTCATTTTAGACCATGCACACATATGCGACGGATACCACGCAGAACTTCCGTTACCACCCCAAGAGCCTCCGGACATGAGCCCCCATGTTCCGATTCCTGATGAGGAATAATCTATGTCATACAAATCGGGTAACCCCAGAGCATGCCCAAACTCATGGCAAATGACACCGATATTCACCATCGTTGCATTCATCCCACCTTGTTTTTCAGGATTGATCGTGTAACTGTCAATTATTACGCCGTCATAGAACCGTGCGTGGTCTCCCAAGTTCCATTTATGAGACCAAATGTAACTACCGTTGCCTTCTTCTGCCCCACCACCGGCATGAACAATATTCAGTGCATCGACATTTCCGTCACCATCATTATCGAAAAATGACCAATCCATGCCTGCTTCTTCAGCATCATCCACAGCGTTGGCAATGAGCTCTCTCACCATTTCCCAACCATTAGCATACCCATAAATTTGATAATTTGAATCCGCCATATACCACCCGGATACCGTTGCTTCCGGATCGAAAGCACCATAGGAATTTTCAAGATAATACTCCCGAAAACTGCCGGTAGGACCATGCGGACCGACATACCCGATTTGGTTCATTAAGCTGTCAAAATCCGCCATAGGATAACTATGGTTCATATTAGGATATTCGATTAATAAAAGAGGAATTTGGAATCTATCACGATCGGCAGACGCATAATTTATCGCATATTTTTCGTGCTCAGGATTGACGGATAATCTTCTGGGGACAATATGTTTTTTCTCAATGGTGATTCCACTGGGATTTTCATGTGCCGGAATATCAGTCAGGATAAAATTATCATTCGCGTCTTTTCCTTGGACAAACACCCAGAGGCCGTTTGAATCTTTTGAAATGGTGTAGCCATCCTGTTGTTCTTTCCAATTACACCATTCGTCCCCTCGGACAAAACCGATAAAAATAGTACCGTCCGGTTGAGTAAATAAAATCGGAGATGGATTGGCTGGTATACCCTGCAGAGTATTTAAGGTGATCAGGAGTGGTAAGAAAATAATAAGTCGTTTCATGTAAGTTTACTTTTGGTTGTAATTGAAATTTTTTTTGTCATTATGCAGGCAAATATTAAACACAGTTTTACAAAATATTACAGATATTTCTAATTATTGCCACAGAGATGCTGATATAAAATAAGTTATATAGATATTTGATGGTAAAATCATAAAATTTATTTACGATAGCTACCTTTTATAACATTAAGTCTCATTTTAAGTCGACTGGATTAATACTGTTCGATTGAATCATACTTGGTTTTATGTCGTCATGCAACAGTTTCTTGCCGGTTCTGCTCTCAATGGTAAATGTAGGATTTCCAAATAAATGCGACCAGAAATCTAACGTGTATATCCCCGGCTCAAACGGGCCAAACGAAGCAGATAGTTCAAAGGCACATATGCAATCACATGGTGGACCAACATCTTCCATATTTACATGAAAAACAGCGTCCTCTAACCATCCGTTCCAAACCGATTCCAAGCAGCAGTTCAACTCCGGATGAAACATCTGCAGCGTGACGGTATTGCCTTCAACAATAATATTGAGTGAGGCATCTCTGCCCGGTTCTACGCAGCCTGAGTTTTCGGCATCAATTACGGCGATTCCATTCGTGAAGATGATTTCACCATCACCTGTCGACCGCAACCAATATCCTTCCCCAGGAGTCAGTATATCAGAATTGATATATCCTTCAACATTAAACCCGTAAATCGTATTTGGTATAATCAACTCATCGGGGTCGGCAATAGATGAGACGGAAACACTTGATGAGATTCCGCTGATTAAATTCCAACCTTCAGTCAGTGAAACGGAAAGCTGACTGATTTCGGAACCTGCAATTGAAATCTGCCCAGACTCATCAAACCGTAGCCAGTATCCTGCTCCATGACGAAGTGTATCTTGCTGAATATACCCATCCTGAAAATCAAACAGGGTTCCATCCACGGCATTCGGGAATAAATCCATTAGACCAGAATCCTCAACTCCGACCGGAAGGCTTACAAGATTCCACCCTTCCATGACGTTGACATCCATGGTTGTTGTGTTCGTTCCGACGGTAAGATGAATAGTTAATAACACCATCGGATCATCAGGGTCATTGGAAACAATTTCGATGACACCGTAATAATCTCCTGCTTCAAGAATTTCAGCAAGAATAAACACCGTTATTAAATCCGATTGTCCCGGTGTAACTATCCCCATTGTGGGGTTTACGACTATCCAAGAGTCTGATACGGTTAAATAATAATTAAGATCTTCATCTCCGGTATAGCCAATCGTAAATGTTTCGACGATAACCTCACCAGGCTCTGATGTAATCTCAATAAACGTGGGATCAACAATGATGTTCGGGGGCAACAAAACGGGCGGAAATTCAATATAATCAATCCAGCCGCAATCTGACCCATCGCTGACATAGGAATCTTTTACGTAATTCCAACGATATGTGTGACTCCCCGGAGGAACAGGATAGGACATTTGCTCCCAATCTGTTTCCCCCGCCCACTGGTCTATGAGATTGTCATCAATATAGAATTTTAAATAATCATAGTTGGCTTCTGAAGATGTTTTCCGATAAAAAGACACTACGCCCGGAGATGCATTTTCAGATTCATAAATTAATTGGGACGTCTGATTGTTAGAAATATTTCCTGACCGCGCGGAATGCACACCATCAAATGCTGTGTTGTTATCAATGACCCAATCCGATTGCCCGTCAAATGACCAACCTTCGCTGAAAACACCTGATTCAAAACTTTCGATAACACTTGGACTCATTGCAAAATCAAACACATAATCATTTATGGTGACATTGATGTTTTCTACAATCGTTGAAAAGCCCTCAGCTTGCAGACGAATAGTGTAAAGGTTTTCAAACACATTATTAAAGACATACACACCACCATCCCCCGTGATAACAGGTTCGTAAGGTGTATTGATTAATTCGACTGTCACATTCTCCAAAGGAAGGGAAGTTTCAGCATCCGTTACATTCCCAGATACGGTGACTATTTCAGCCGGTTCCATCGTAACATCTACCACCGTTTGACTAAACGGAGTAATGACAACATTGTCTATGACGACAGGTAAATACCCAAAAGCAGAAAAAGTTATGTCATAAGTCCCGGTGGACAAAAAGCGATAATATTTTCCAAACGCCTCATCACTTTTATACGGATGGCGGAAACTTCCCGTGTTATCTACTCCTTCAATAAATACCGTTGCCACAACCGGTTCGCCGGAGGTTGCATCCGTGACATGACCCGTTAATGTCTTACGATTCACTCTATCCAACAGAATCATCGCTGCTTCGATATTGTCATCACAAATTCCATCAATCTGGTACGAAGGCGGAATAAACTGCGTCGCCAATTCCACGGTAAATGCAAAAGTTCCGTGAACGCCGTAGGAATAATCATCGGTCGTTCCCATACACGGATAAAGTTCGAGGCTCTGTTCCGGAGTGTAATGCCCTCCGCCAAGAGCAGGGATGGATTCCGCCATCTCAATTGCTAAGGATTCTAATGCCTCATGGTCCGGTGCAATTGCCCCATATTCGTACCCATACGGAAACAGCACAAGTTCACTGTAACTATGGTAGCTGATTCCCGCGACAAAATGATGCGCCTCCAGCAAGTCCCTCATCGCGGATATTTCCGGCTCTGACCATGCTTCCGGTCCATGATAGACGGGGGAATCAAACTCATCTGATGTCCCTACATCACCCCATGGGAACCCATAATTTCGATTTGGGTCAACGCCATCTATGCCATATCCGGATGAATAATCCGTATCAAACGTTCCATTTTCATTGTTATCACGGATATTTTTCCTCCACCATGTGTCAGTCTGATTAGTGACAATCCGATGTCCGTTAGGGTTAACCAACGGAACAAACCAAATTTGCGTATTATCCACTCGCTGCGTAACCTCAGAATCAGATCCGTAATTATCAATGAGATGGTGTAGAACCGCCATGACCACTTCGAGACTGATTGGTTCTCGGGCATGGTGCTCACCCATATAGTAAACGGAGGGTTCGTCCTCTTCTATTTCGACATTATCGGATAACTTTAACGCCCAAACTTCATGATGAAAATCGCTGTAATAGGAATTACCGTTATTGTAATATTCTTTTCCCCACGTCTCCCCCATATCGTAGAGTTTGCAGAGATTGGGGTAATCATTTTCGAGCTGCTGTAATTCAGCGAGAAGTTCTTCATATTCACGATATCCAACCAGATCACGTGTATCACCTAAGTTTTTTTTGAGTTGCATTTCTGTTTGTGTAACGTGAAAATCATATCCGCGTGTACTGAGTGTAACAGCCAGCTCGTCTGAAACAACTATATCAAGATAGTTACCCGGTTTATATGCAGCAATATCATAATTATCTTTGGTAAATTCTGTAATGATAGCCTGCGACGGAGTATCAAAACGGATGACCATTTTTTTCTCAGCAGCCGTTAATTGACTTAGAATGAGGATGATGAATAAGAAGTTTCGCATCGAGTTTACTTTCAAGTTGAGGTCGTTTTTATCCTATTTCAGAAACACAAGCTTCTTCGTTTTAACAAAACCATAGGACTTCAGCTGATACAAGTACATCCCCGAAGCGACGGGATTTCCGCGTGCGTCTGTTCCGTTCCAAATAAGGGAATGATATCCCGGTTCAATGTTGTCATTTAAGAGCGTTTTTACTAAACGACCGGTGAGATCATACACGTGTAGAGACGCGATTAATCGCGTCTCTACATTGTTTTGAGGTATCGAAAATGATATGGTCGTCGTTGGATTAAACGGATTCGGGTAGTTTTGACTCAGAGAATATGCTTCCGGTATTTCTCTCAACTTATGAAGGTGGAATGTGTTTGTGGTCGGGAGTTCAACTGTTCCAACACCTTTAAGTTCATGCGATTCATTTGTACTTGGATCTGTTAGAGTCCATACCCTGTGATTATCCGGCGGGCGTGTGATAGCGTAAGTGATGATTGTCGTGGGATTGCCTTGCTGTAG
>CAYLYH010000041.1:0-18346 GCA_964388155.1 uncultured bacterium
TGCGTACGCCGGGGAGGATTCGAACCCCCGACCAAGTGATTAAGAGTCACCTGCTCTACCAACTGAGCTACCGGCGCAACGTAAATTATCAATCCTATCTCTGTGTAAAAACCCCACCAATAAAAATTTATCGACGGGGTTTTATATGTCGGGGTGAAAGGATTCGAACCTTCGACCCCCTGCTCCCAAAGCAGGTGCGCTAACCGGGCTGCGCTACACCCCGAAATATCTTTTGGACTATCTTGACTATGTCAATGCTACATTAACACAGTTAATGTGCTCCATAATGGGTGAGTGATGGGACTTGAACCCACGACCTTCTGGGCCACAACCAGATGCTCTAACCACCTGAGCTACACCCACCATACGTCAACAATCTGAAAAATCACAAATTGAAGCGGGCGAAATTAATGGTATTCCCGTCGAAAAACAAGCATTCGTAATGAAAATTATTTTTGATATTCTTCTATGGGTGGACATTGGCAAACCAAATTACGATCACCATAGGCATTGTCGATTCGGGCGACCGATGGCCAGAATTTATTTCGTTTTTGCCATTCGGTGGGATAGGCGGCTTCTTCACGAGAATAAGGATGTGACCAGTTATCGGACGCGATCTCCATCGCGGTATGTGGTGCATTTTTCAATACATTGTTTTTAGAATCGGCTTCCCCGGTTTCAATAGCTGTAACTTCCTGTTTAATTTGAATTAAGGCATCACAAAATCTGTCCATTTCAGCCTTGGACTCACTCTCTGTTGGTTCTATCATCAATGTTCCCGGAACGGGAAATGACATTGTCGGCGCGTGAAATCCATAATCCATTAAACGCTTGGCGATATCTTCTTCGGTGATCCCCGTCTGTTTTTTAAGCGGCCGGACATCAATGATAAACTCATGTGCTACACGATTGTTTTTTCCGCGATAAAGTATGGGATAATGGTCTTCTAACTTTTTCGCCATGTAATTTGCATTCAGGATTGCCAGTTGAGATGCTTTGTGTAATCCGTCAATATTCATGAGAGCAATATACGCCCATGAGATGGGTAAAATCCCCGGGCTGCCGAATGGGGCTGCAGAGACTGCAGTGATCCCGTACTTACCGCCAGTCGAGATAACCGGATGAGAAGGAAGGAAAGGAGCAAGGTGTTTCCCTGTAACGATAGGACCCATTCCCGGTCCTCCCCCGCCGTGAGGAATGGCAAATGTTTTGTGCAGATTAATGTGCATCACATCAGCACCAAACTCTCCCGGGCGACAAAGTCCAACCATAGCATTCAAATTTGCTCCATCCATATATACTTGACCGCCTTGCCGGTGAATGATTTCACAAATCTCAACAATCGATTCCTCAAATACTCCGTGTGTGGATGGATACGTAATCATCAATGCAGAGAGCAGATTAGAATATTTAGTGGCTTTTTCCGTTAAATCGTTCACGTTGATATTTCCGTTGTCATCACACGCAACAATGACGACGTCCATTCCCGCCATCACGGCACTAGCCGGATTGGTTCCGTGAGCCGATGCAGGGATTAAACAAACATTCCTTTCTTCATCTCCACGATGTTTATGATATGCCCTGATGACCATAAGCCCGGCATATTCTCCCTGAGCCCCGGAATTCGGTTGCATAGAGACGGCTGGGAATCCAGTAAGCTCTTTGAGCCAATTCCCAAGTTCGTCAATGATATTCAATGTCCCGCGCACTTGCTCAGATGGGGCAAACGGATGAGGCTGTGTAAATGCCTCCCATGTGATTGGCATCATCTCCGTCACGCTGTTGAGTTTCATGGTACAAGAGCCTAACGGGATCATACTGGTATTGAGTGAGATGTCCCGCACCTCAAGGCGATGGATATACCGAAGCATTTCCGTTTCAGAATGATATGCGTTAAATACTGGATGCGTTAAAAATTCTGAGCTGCGTTTCATCACGCCTTCGTATCCCCAATTAATGACCTCGTCAAGAAGGATTTCATCTGCATCATTGTCATTCGAAAATAACGTAAGAATATCTCCGATATCGTCTATTGTTGTAGCTTCATCCAAGCTAATTCCGATTGTCCCGTTGTCAAAATATCGAAAATTAATATAACTGTTTTCAGATCTTCTCTGAAGAGAGATAGCATCGCTATCAGACAATTCAAGATGGAGCGTATCAAAAAACGAATCGTTTAGTAAACGTACCCCCAGTGCATCCAGTCCTTTTGCAAGGACACTAGTTATGTGATGAATTCTCTCTGCGATGCGAACCAACCCTTTTGGTCCGTGATAAACGGCATACATTCCCGCCATAATCGCCAGCAATACTTGTGAGGTGCAAATATTCGATGTCGCTTTTTCTCTTCGGATGTGTTGTTCCCGGGTTTGCAGGGACATCCGAAGCGCTTCTTGTCCGTGTCTGTCTTTTGAAACGCCGATAATTCTACCCGGCAATTTGCGTTTGAATTTTTCGGTAGTAGAAAAATACGCGGCATGCGGACCGCCATATCCCGGTGGTACGCCAAAACGTTGCGTGGAACCAACGGCGGCATCTGCACCAAATTCACCCGGTGGAGTTAACAATGTCAATGCCATTATATCAGCAGCAACCGCAACAAATGCCCCGATACTGTGAGCATGGTCGCAGAAATTTGTATAGTCATTAATCGTCCCGTCTGTTTCAGGATATTGGACCAATACACCAAATGTGTCCAGGCTTATTTCATGTATTTTATGGTCGCCGATAACCACAGAAATCCCGACAGGTTCTGCACGCGTTTTGAGTACGTCAATAGTTTGGGGGTGACATCCGCTGGAAACAAAAAAGATGTGCTTATTTTTTTTCTTTGTCTGACGATAAAACATAATCATCGCTTCGGCGGCTGCCGTTGCTTCATCCAGTAAAGATGCGTTAGCGATAGGCAACCCGGTGAGATCAGAAACCATCGTTTGGAAGTTTAATAACGCCTCAAGCCGTCCCTGAGAAATTTCAGCCTGATAAGGCGTGTATTGCGTGTACCAACCCGGATTCTCTAGGATGTTTCGCTGGATTACACTTGGCAATAGCGTGCCATAATATCCCATTCCGATGTATGAGCGAGCAGGGATGTTCTGTTTCATGTTGGATGATAATTCGGTGAGAAGCCCGGATTCTCCAATAGGCGGTCGTATAGAAAACGAATGCTGACTGCGAATGGATGCCGGGATAGTTTCATCAATGAGTTGATCTAAGGAGCTTACGCCAATATCCTTCATCATTATTTCACGGTCTTGTGTGTCAGATCCGAGATGACGGCGTGGAAAATCATCGGTAAAATGTACGGTGTTATTCATGGTGTTTCCTGTGAACATAACGCGTTGTGTAACAGATTGATTATGTATTAAAAACCTCCGGCAAATTTAAAACGGAAACCACAATACGAGAAACGTAAATCCACAATAAAATTAACCATTCTGTTACGGGTACGGTATCCATACGTTTCTTATAAAAGTATGATATAGGAGTACAATAATGAGGCGGAGACGAATTATTGATTGTATGCCCCAAAACTGATTTTCGAAATTAGATGAAAATCATGGTTCTACATGAAGATTAAGATATAAATTCATGGAGTGAAATTTCAGTTCAATATATGAAATCAAATATTAACACGGAGAATTATTATGTCAGATCGATTGAAATCCATCATTCAAAACAACACAGCAAATATTGGTGTCATTGGCTTAGGATATGTAGGGCTTCCTCTTGCCGTGGAATTTGGAAAGGCAGGATTTAACGTCACAGGGATTGATATCAGCGAAAAACGCGTTGCACAACTAAACGCAGGAGATAATTATATCGCAGATGTAGATGATGAAGAATTTAACGAACTTATATCTAATGGACGATTTACAGCCACAACATCTTTCGATGTAGTCAAAAAGTTGGATGTGGTGTCCATTTGTGTCCCAACGCCCTTAAACAAACTCAAAGACCCGGATGTGTCTTACATCGTCAGCGTTGTGGATGAACTGATAAAATATTTGCACGATGATTTATTGATTGTTCTTGAGAGCACAACCTATCCGGGGACAACCCGGGAGCTGGTTTTCCCAAAGTTGGAAGAAGCGGGATATCCCATCGGGGGAAAATGTTTTTTATGCTTCTCTCCGGAAAGAGTCGACCCGGGGAATCCTGTGTATAAGACACATAATACTCCAAAAGTGTTAGGCGGAATTACAGAAACCTGTACAAATCTCGGAGTGGAATTGTATAAGAATATTGTAACAGAGGTGGTCCCGGTTTCTTCACCGGAAGCAGCAGAATTAACGAAATTGTTAGAGAACACATTCCGTTCAATCAATATTGGTCTTGCCAACGAAATGGCGATCATGTGTGAAAAATTAGGTGTGGATGTTTGGGAAGTTATCAATGCCGCAGATACAAAACCGTTCGGTTTTATGAAATTTACTCCGGGGCCGGGATTGGGCGGACATTGCATTCCGATTGACCCGCATTATCTTGCGTGGAAAATGAAATCTCTGGATTACAAAGCACGGTTCATCGCATTAGCCGGGGAAATCAATACCGGCATGCCCATCCACGTATTGGAGCTTATCGGGAAGGGCTTAAATCGCATCAAAAAACCCATGAACGGAAGCAAGGTCTTGATGATTGGTGTCGCCTACAAAAAAGACATAGATGACGTTCGGGAATCTCCCGCTTTGGACGTGCTGAAACTCCTTGAACAAGAAGGTGCAACGGTAGATTATTATGATCCGTTCGTACCTAAAATACACTGGAACGGCACCACCGTTACCGGCATTTCTGAACTAACCGAAGATGTTATAAAAGACTACGATGCCGTGGCAATTCTCACAGACCACTCCAATATTGATTTTGATTTCGTTTTAACGCATTCAACATTAATTATCGACACACGAAATGTTTATCCCGCAGATAATAATAATCATGTTTTACGTCTCGGAGTGGGATAATAGTTAATGATTTATAGTTGATGATTTATGGATATTGCGATGTCAGAAACTCAGGTCGATATTGTCATCATCGGTGCCGGGATTGTCGGACTGGCGACAGGAGTTAAACTCCTTGAGAAGAATCCACGATTGAATGTGGTCATCATTGAGAAAGAACCGTCCGTTGCCGCACACCAAACCGGGCATAACAGTGGGGTAATACACTCAGGAATTTATTATCGTCCCGGATCATTGAAGGCAAATAATTGCAGAAAAGGAGTGAGCGAACTCATGTCTTTCTGTGAAACACATGATGTTCCGTATGATCTCTGTGGAAAAGTCATTGTTGCTACGGAGGAAGAAGATGTCCCAAGATTACGTGATTTGTACGAAAGAGGTAGGTCCAACGGTGTACCGGATTTACGATTGATTGACCAAGGTGAACTCAATGAACTGGAACCTCATGTAAAAGGCATTAAAGCCATTCATTCTCCTGCAACCGGGGTTGTAGATTATACGCGTGTTGCCGAGGCAATGAAAAATGTAATTGTCTCTTTTGGTGGACAGATACTGTTTAATACGAAAGTGATAGACCTGGAAGAGCGGTCTGATGGTTGCATTATTCAGACAGATCAAGGAGAAGTTCAAGCAAAATTGGTCGTGAATTGTTCCGGGTTATATTCGGATCGCATTGCCGCATCGGTGGTAGAAAATTCCGGAATAAAAATCATACCTTTTCGGGGAGAATATTATACATTGACAGAAGCAGCGTCAGAAAAAGTTCGGACGCTGATCTATCCGGTGCCCGATCCGAAATTTCCATTTTTGGGTGTGCATTTTACCCGCTGGATTAACGGAGAGGTTGAAGCCGGCCCGAATGCGGTATTGGCCCTTGCCCGAGAAGGATATAAAAAGACAGATATCAATTTTAAAGATATTGTTGACACCTTGACGTACCCCGCATTCTGGAAATTAGTGGGTAGTTATTGGAAAACCGGAACGGCTGAACAAATACGGTCGTTAATCAAGCCCCTTTTCGTTAAAGCACTTCAAAGAATTATACCGGAAATTAGCTCATCCGATTTGCAAACCGGGGGAGCCGGTGTACGTGCACAGGCGTTACTGCGGAACGGAAAATTGGTGGATGATTTCTTTATCATTAAAGCCGGGAAAAGTATTCATATACTGAACGCTCCCTCTCCGGCGGCAACGGCCTCACTTGCGATTGGAGAACATATTGCCGATATGACAACAAAACGATTTACGGCATAACGTTGTTAAACTAGTTGGACAATCCCATCCTTTAACCTGTAGCCACCGCATGAACTGATTCCATTATCATCAAATGTCAGAGAATGCCCTTTTTTATTCACCCATCCGGCAATTTTCCCGGGATTTCCAACAATCAGCCCATAGGCCGGAACGTCCCTTGTGACGACACTCCCGGCACCGATTAACGCATATTCACCAATGGTACTTCCACAGACTATTGTGGCATTTGCGCCAATAGATGCACTCTTTTTCACGAGAGTTTTTAGATAAAATTCACGTCCACGTTGAGGGAATTCACACCGTGGCAACATGATATTTGTAAACACCATACTCGGCCCGCAAAAGACATAATCTTCAAGTTCAACGCCTTCGTAAACAGATACGTTGTTTTGAATTTTAACGAAGTTTCCGATCACGACATTATTGGCAACATTGACATTCTGCCCAAACGTGCAGTTTTTCCCAATGATTGCTCCGGGCTGTACGTGTGAGAAATGCCAAATTCGGGTACCATCTCCAATGGTAACATTATCGTCCACGACAGCGGTTGGATGTGCAAAATAATTCATATCTGACATAAGGGTAATTCCTCTTTTTAAATAGTTAATTGCTCACTGGCTTTTTCCAGGATTTCCAGTACTTCAACGGCATTTTTACCATCGGATAAAGTCACAGGAGTTCCATCCAAATGGTCAACAAAATATTGCAATTCTTCCGTTAACGGCATGGCGGTACCATATTCGATATGGTCTGTTGGCCCATCACGTTTTACCGGTTTCCCTGCTTCCCAATCGATGCCTTTATCATAATGCAAAAGGGGTTTTCCGTCCGCACTGTCTTCAAACCGAATCATTCCTTTTGAACCGATTACAACGAGCCGATGTTCCTTAAAAGGATGAAGCCAGCTGACATAAATATGCCCCATAATATTCCCGGGATAATGAAGGGTTGTCATGGTTGTATCATGGATTGCTTTTTGAAGAAAAGCACTCCCAACGGATTGCACCCGCTCCGGATAAGAATCTGTAAAATACTGGAAGATGGAAATATCATGAGGAGCGAAACTCCAAAAAACATTTTCTTCAGTACGAACGGTTCCCAAGTTCAACCGATTGCTGTAGATGTATTGTAGTCGTCCGATCTTTCCGTTTTCAATAAGTTCTTTTATTTTTCGAATTGCCGGATGAAACAGAAGAACGTGTCCCACCATGAGGTTCACATTTTTTTCGGCGGCAAGATTTTTAAGAATTTTTGCTTCAATACTGTCGAAAGTAATGGGTTTTTCAACTAAAATATGTTTCCCTGATTCTATAATCTTTTTCGCAACCTGAAAATGCGTGGCGGGTGGGGTGGCGACTGTAAATCCGTCAAAGCCTGCTTCCAGCGCATCATCGAGATTCGTAAATGCGGTGATGTTTGGGTACTGTGCGGAAATCTCGTTCAGTATTTCTTTCCGTGGCTCCACAACACCGGAAAGGACTTCTAAATTATTTAAAGTGCGGATATGGTTTTTCCCCCATCTACCGGCACCAACGACACAAATCTGTTTTTTCAAGTGATCTTCTCCAAATTCAGTTAAAAATAGCTCGGGAAAAATACAAGATTAAGAAAGATAAACCGAAGGAATATTATTCATGCATGGATTCTTGATCGAATTTATTCCCTGCTTTCCTCATTCTTATAAATGACCGTAAATTTACAGCATGAATTTACAGCAAATATTCTAAAAATGGATTACGATATGGATACAGCACAAAGGAGGCTGGTTTGAAAAAAGACAATCAAACCTCATTTGCATCTGCGCAACCCGTAAATCGTATTAATTTGAATGCACCTTTGTCAGGTGCATTTTTTATGTGGAAAGAAGAGGAGTTATATGGACACAGTTAAGCATTTAATTGAACTACAGAAAATAGATTTTGAGTTAATGGAATTATCAGATATTTTAGGTGATCTTCCTACAAAAGTAGAGAAATTAATCGAAGAAGAAGAATCTTTAGTTAGTGAAATCAGCGACGGAAAAACCCGATTGAAGGAGATCACAGTTGAATTACATAAGGCCGATATTGATGTGAAAATATCCCAGGAAAAGATTGATAAACTGAAAGATCAATTATTCTTGGTGACCAGTAACAAACAATATGATGCGTTGATGCATGAAATAGATTATTTAAAGGAAGAGTTGGACAGTTATGAAACGAGAGACCTTGAACTTATGGAAGAGAAATCTGAACTTGAAGAATCGGTGAAAAGCAAGGAATTGACACTGGAAACATTGAGCAACGATTTAAGTATTAGAAAAGGCAAGCTTGAAAAGCTCATTGATGAAACGTCGAACCAGAAAAAAGCATTAGAAGTCGAAAGAGAAGAAAAAGCGAAGAAGATATCCTCAAATGTTTTGGCAAGATATGACAGAACGCGTCATGCAAAGAGCGGTGTGGCAGTTGTCTCCATAGAAAACAATGCATGTGGCGGGTGTGGCGCCGGGCTTCCACCGCAAATTGTTGCAGATATTAAATCAGTATCCGGGATACGAAATTGTGATGTCTGTACACGATTTCTATACTGGGAAAAATAGATAAATATTTTTCAAAGAATCTTTGAAAATTGAGTCGGTCGAGTGATTGCCTTGCTTATCCTGTTTTCAGGATTTGTCGGGGAGGAAAGTCCGAGCACCGCAGAGCAGGATGCCTTCTAACGGAAGGAGTTCGTGAGAGCATGGAAAGTGCAGCAGAAAGTAAACCGCCCCGATTTATCGGGGTAAGGGTGAAAGGGGGGTGTAAGAGACCACCAGTTTTGGTAGCAATATCAAGAGCTTGTAAACCCCATCCGGTGCAAGACCGAGTAAGTCTCAAGATGTGGCTCGCATCGATATGAGAGACGGGTAGGTCGCGTGAACCTGATGGCGACATCAGGACCAGGTGAATAATCACTTATCCATCCGCCTACCGGCGGATGGTGGACAGAACACGGCTTATAGACCGACTCAATTTTCTATCAGTGAGAAAGACTATAAGTCGACATAGTTACAAAGTTGTGCACCAACTCAAATCTGAATAATGACGGAGTAATATATCAACGATGCAAGACCACATAACATATTGGAATGTACTCAAAGGGAATTCGGACATTGTTCAAACACTCCGGCGGGAATTTAAATGTTCAAAAGTTATCGCTAATGTTTTAGCCACCCGGGGATTTACCTCCAAAGAGAATACAAAAGATTTCTTTCAACCGGATTTAACTCGCTTGCACGACCCATATCTTATGAAAGACATGAATTGTGCTGTTGAACGTATCCTGGAAAATATAAAATCAAACGTTCCAATTCTGGTTTTTGGGGATTATGATGTGGATGGAACAACCGGAACAGCACTCCTATATATTGCCTTAAAAAAAATAGGCGGAATTGTCCATACGTATATTCCTAACAGAGAAAAAGAAGGATACGGGCTTTCCAAAGATGGCATATTACACGCAAAAAATGCCGGAGCGAATCTTCTCATCACCTGTGACTGCGGAATAAATGCCAATGAACAAATTCAGTTTGCAACTGAACATGGAATAGAAGTGATTGTTACAGATCATCACATGCCGGATGATGACAACATGCCGGACGCATTGGCGATATTGAATCCCAAGCAGAGGGCATGCAATTATCCGTTTAAGGGGTTAAGCGGATGCGGTGTGGCATTTAAACTTGCAGTCGCATTGATAAAGGCTTTGGAATTATCTTTGGAAGAAATTTATCCATTATTGGAGTTGGTAACTCTTGGTACAATCGCGGATATGATGCCCATTTTAGATGAAAATCGAGTCATCGTCTCTGCAGGACTTCGACGCATGGAATTCACAAAAATTCTTGGATTGAAACATCTGTTGGAACAATCCGGCTTAGGCGGAAAATCACCCAGTGTCGTCCAATTGGTTTTTGGTGTTGCCCCAAAAATTAACGCTGCCGGCAGGCTTGGCGATGCCAACCGCTCAGTGACACTGTTGACAACAGAAGATGACTCTGTTGCAATGGAATATACCGACGTACTGTTTAGTGAGAATAATCTACGAAAAGACATCCAAAACTCTGTGGTGGAAGAAGCTCTCCGCATGGTGAACGCCAGCGTGAATGTAAAGAAAGATCGGGCAATCATTCTACCCGGACGTGGATGGCACCAGGGCGTTGTGGGAATCGTGGCATCGAAAATCAAGGAAGAATTCCATCGTCCCACAATTGTAATTTCCATTGATGAAAACGGCGTGGGAAAAGGAAGTGCCCGGAGCATACCGGGATTTGACCTCTATACAGCCTTGACTAAGACGAGTGAATATCTTGAAGGATACGGCGGGCATCCTATGGCGGCAGGGCTGACGGTTCTAGAATCAAAGCTGGACGCATTTAGACATGCGTTTGTAACTTACGCAAGCAAAATACTGACAAAAAAGGACTTGACTCCAACTATCACTCTTGACGGCGAAATGACTTTAAAAGATATCAATACACGATTTATGAATTTCTTGGATAAATTAGCACCTTACGGACCGGGAAATATGCGTCCGAAATTTGCGGTGAGAGGTGTAGACGTTGTCGGAAATCCGCGAATAATTGGTAACGGAAATCACCTTCGCTTTCGAGTGCGCCAGCGTCAAACGACCTTTGATGCCATTGGATTCAACATGTCTCACTACTATGAAAAACTGATTAAAGGATTTCCGGTAGATTTGGCATTTGTCGTCGAACTTAATGAATGGCAGGGACAGTCAAACCTCCAACTGAATATTCGGGATATTAAATTAACCGGGAGAGAAAAATGATTCGATCAAACATTATTGGTATGGGATATGCTGTTCCGGACAGAGTTGTGACAAACAGCGATCTCGAAAAAATTATGGACACCACTGATGAGTGGATTGTGACCAGAAGTGGAATACAAGAGAGACATTGGGTTGAAGACGGGACAGGAACATCTGACTTAGCAGCCGAAGCTTCACTGAAAGCGATGGAAATGGCAGGCGTCTCTCCGGAAGAGATTGACCTTGTTATTGTGGCAACGCTTACATCAGATTATTTTTTCCCGGGTGTTGGGAATCAACTGCAGGAAAAATTAGGATTAAGAAATATTGGGACCTTTGATATCAAAGTTGCCTGCTCTGCATTTATCTATGGATTGTCTATTGGTGACCAATTTATCAAAACCGGGCAACACGACACGGTATTGGTTGTGGGTGCCGAGGTACAGTCAACAGCTCTGGATTTGTCAACAGAGGGTCGAGATATTTCCGTATTGTTTGGCGATGGCGCAGGTGCTGTAATTTTACGAAGAGAGAAAGGTGAAAGTGGAATTTTGTCTACCCATCTTCATTCACAAGGAAGATACTTGAAGGAACTTTGGTGTGAAGCACCGGCTTCGCGGTTTAATCCAAGAATTTCGAAAGAGATGATTGATGAAAGGCGGCACTTGCCCTATATGAACGGCAGGGAAGTATTCCGAAATGCGGTAAAGCGATTTCCTGAAGTTATCAATGAAGCATTAGACGCAAATCACTTAGACTTAGAGGATGTTAAACTGATTATTCCTCATCAGGCAAATTTGCGAATTAGTCAAGCGGTTGGCAAACGATTAGGAACGGCTCCCGGCGTTGTGTACAGTAATATCCATAAGTACGGCAACACAACAGGTGCTTCGATTCCAATCGCACTTACAGAAGCTTATCAAGAGGGGAAATTCACTGAGGGAGACATCGTTATTTTAGCTGCATTTGGAGCAGGGTTTACCTGGGCATCCGCGGCGATACGATGGTGAGAAAACAGATGCAGTTGGCAGTAGCAATTGGCACTTGAACACTTTAACACCCTAACACGTTAATACTTTAACACCCTAACACGTTAATACTTTAACAGGAAAAAACATGGACAAATTATTTTTTACCGAAGAACATGAAATGCTTCGCGATATGGTACGGGATTTTGCGAAGAATGAAATAGAACCGGTTGCCGGCAAATTGGATGAACAAGGGAAATTCCCAACAGATATCGTCCGGCAAATGGGAGAGCTCGGATTGATGGGAATCCCCGTTCCTGAACAATATGGAGGTGCAGGGATGGATACAGTCGCCTATGCGTCTACTGTGATGGAGCTTGCAAAGGCCGATGCATCTGTAGCGATTACGTTGGCGGCACATACATCTCTTGGAACAATGCCTATTGTTATTTCCGGGACAGAAGCTCAAAAAAATAAATGGGTACCAAAACTGGCATCCGGCGAAATATTAGGTGCATTTGGCTTAACCGAACCCGGAGCAGGCAGCGACGCCGGTGCAACAAAAACCACCGCAGTAAAAGATTGTGATAATTATGTGATTAACGGAAGTAAAATATTTATTACAAATTCCGGAGAGGCAGGCGTTTTAAGTTTAACAGCACAGATTATCGAAAACGGAGAAAAAAAAGGAATCGGAGCATTTACCATTCCCACAGATACGCCGGGACTTGTAATTGCGCCCAAAGAAAAAAAGATGGGATGGCGTGCCAGCGACACCCGACAATTGTTTTTTGAGGATATGGTCGTCCCTGCGAATTCCATGTTAGGTAAACCGGAAGACGGATTTAAAACATTTCTAAAAACGCTGGTGGGTGGAAGAATATCCGTGGCAGCGCTTGCAGTTGGAACGGCAGAAGGTGCCTATTTACGAGCACTTCAATACTCAACTGAACGAAAGGCATTTGGGAAAAAAATTCATCGCTTTCAATCCATTGGATTCAAACTGGCGGATATGGCTACACAAATTGAAGCTGCAAAACTCCTCGTGTTTCACGCAGCGTGGATGAAAGATCAAGGAAAAGACGTAACGAAAGAAGCAGCGATGGCAAAATTATTTGCAAGTGAAGTTGCAATGGATGCTACCACAGACGCCATCCAAATTCACGGTGGTTACGGATATGTGAGAGAATATGATGTGGAACGGTTTTTCCGGGATGCAAAAGTCCTTGAAATCGGAGAAGGCACCAGCGAAATTCAACGGCTTGTTATCAGCCGTGAAATTATTAAAAGCGTCGGGCAGTAGGCTCTAGGTACTTGGTTCTGGGGTTAGGAGAAAACACATGAGTTATCGAAAATTCGAGATTTGGGAAATAGCGAGAGAATTAGTTGTTAAGATTCATAAAATGACGATTAGAGATTTACCAAAATATGAAATGTATGAAGAAGGAAGTCAAATCAGTGGGGAAAAAATTAAACTTATTTATAAAAGCCATCTACAATAGAGCAAATAATATTAATAAGCACCCAACGCCAAGAACCAAGAGCCCAGTCCCCAGCACCCATGATCAATAAAACCCCAGACAGAAAAAATACAATCTCAGTTTTATCCGGAATTCTTTCTGCATACTGGCCGCAGATAATTATTCTGAGTGTTTTAGTCCTGACAACTGCTTTTTTCTTCCCCGGCGGGAAGTCCCTTCAATATTCCTATCAACTCAACGATATAGCCAGAGAGCCGGTCATCGCACCATTTAATTTTCCCATCATGAAGACGGATAAGAAATTAGCCTCTGATATGGATGAAGCTTTAAAGTCTGAGCCGTATCTGTTTCAACGGCAGCAGGACATCGTAGACAGCCAAACAGAAAACCTGAGGGAGTTTATGCTCCTTATTCAGGAAATCCGTCATGCGAAGAACCGGGTGGAAGAGTCGAAAGATCTTGTGTATCGGTATCGATATGAGTCGCAGTATCAGGATGCCCTAACCGATCTTACTGCAGACAGCACTACCCTGGCTGTCCTCATCGAAAGTTTTAGAACTCAGTACTCTTTTTCTCTTGATGCAGGTCATTGGTCGTCTCTGCTGTTAGTATCCGGTGCCTATGCAGACATCGGGGATCTTCAGATATTTAATAATGAACTTTTGCAAATCTGTAAAGACCGTTGGGCAGAAGGAATCTTAGATATTCCAAAGACCGATATTCTTAGTTATAAGGTCATTGTAGAGCATGGAGATTCCCCCATCCTTGCATCACCGGAAGACTATCATGACTTAGAATCAGCTTGGGTTGCCGTCAAAAAGGCGATTACGAGTCTACATCCTGATGAAAACGATATACGGCGTAAACTTGGGTATGAAACCATTGTGGAATTTATGAAACCAAATCTGGTTTTTGATAAAATAACGACGGAAAGAAGACAACAATCCAGATTGGACCGTGTGCCGATATTTCAAGGTACGATTCTGAAAAATGAGCGAATTGTCGATGCAAATACACGAATCGATGATGAAATATTATTAAAATTAAATTCGCTGGCACTTGTGGTACAGAAAAAAGAAGGGACCCGAAAAGGTTGGGATGTCGTTTCTACTGTTATCGGGCGAATCATACTCATTGCCGTCATCGTTTCCTTCTTTTTTACGTTCCTCTATTTGTATCGACGACCGGTATTTACCGATTGGAAAATGGTGTTACTGATCTCATTAATCTTTTTGATGACCAGTGGATTTGCTTACATTATTGTGCTCCGATTTGGAGCATCTCCATATTTTATTCCGATTACGATAGCTGCGATGACGTTGACCATTTTGTTCGATGCACGAATCGGATTTATGGGAACGACATCCATGTCGATTTTAACCGGAATTCTCATCGGGAATAACTTGGATTTTATCGTCGTCGGGATGTTTGTCTCATCCGTGTCAATGTATAACGTTCGAAGACTACGAACACGAGGACAGGTATTTACGACCATTTTTGCTTTGATGGGAGCAAGTCTTGTCGTGATGATAGGCTTGGGATTTTTTAAAGATGCTTCGTGGTCTGCCGTACAAATGGATATCATGTATTTATGGATGATGAGCGTTTTAGCGCCTATTGTGACGTACGGACTTATTGGCCCGCTTGAAATTGTGTTTAAAATTACAACCGACCTGACGTTATTAGAATTGTTAGACTTTGATCATCCGTTACTGAAGCGTTTGCAGCAAGAAGCTAACGGAACATTCAACCACAGTATTGTTGTAGGCAATCTTGCAGAAGCAGCAGCAAAAGCGGTCGGAGCACGGTCGTTATTGTGCCGGGTTGGCTCTTATTATCATGATATCGGAAAAATCACCCGCCCTGAATATTTTGTCGAAAATCAATTTACCGGTTTTAATAAACACGATAATCTTACAACGGTGATGAGTGCCAAGGCGATAAAAAACCATGTTAGAGAAGGGCTTCGGCTTGCCAAGGAATATAAACTCCCCGAGATTGTCAGTGATTTTATTCCGATGCACCACGGAACAACAAGAGTAGAATATTTTTATCGTAAGGCGTTGGATGAAGCAGAAGACCCATCAGCGATTGATGAAAATATCTATAAATATCCCGGACCAAAACCAAACACGAAAGAAACCGGAATCCTGATGATTTGCGAAGCGGTGGAAGCTGCGGTTCGTTCCATTAAAAATCCTGACGTTTTTAAAATCGAAGAGATGATTAACAAAATTATTCGGAAGCGAATTAATGACGAACAATTGAGTGAATGTCCCATCACGCTGGATGAACTTAAACGAATTGTAGGCACCATCGATGATACAACAGGCATTTTACCGGTACTAAGAGGAATTTACCATATTCGCATAGAATACCCGGACGACCAACCTCCAAAACCTGATCCCGATATGCCTCCGATTGTAACCGGATGATCGTTCTTCGCACTGAAGTAGATCCGTCGATTGGCGTCGTCAACAGCGAATTTACCAAACAGATTATATGCACGGTTCTTGACAAAGAAGGTGCAGCAGATGCAGATATTACACTCATCGTGGGTTCTGATGAACTGCTGTCTGAATTGAAAAAAGAGTTTTTCCATGTAGAGCAATTCACCGATGTAATCGCCTTTCGGTTAAATAACTACGATGAACAAAACATTGAGGGTGAAATTTATATCAGCCTGCCCCGTGCAAGGGAAAATGCCAAAAATTATAAAGAGCCCCTAAATAAAGAAGTGGCAAGACTCATCATCCACGGAACTTTACATCTCTTAAACTATGAGGATGATACCGATAAGCAGAAACAAAAAATGCGTGGTTTGGAGGATGCGAATCTTGAGCAAGTTGATTGGAGAAAGCTTAACGTCGATATACAGAAAAAGACGAAGACTAAAACAGAAAAAAATGACGAATGAGAGAAATAATGTCTGAGAATGTTGGGAAAAAGTTTGAAGAATTAGTCAAAATCGTGAAGAAATTGCGCGCGCCTGACGGATGCCCGTGGGATCGGGAGCAGGATAATGCCTCGTTATTACCGTATTTTCTCGAGGAAGCATACGAAGTGATCGAAAGTGTGGATAACAAGAACTGGGAAACCCTGAAAGAAGAAATCGGAGATATTTTACTCCACATGGTCTTTCAAGCGGATTTAATGGGGGAGAAGAACGAATTTTCCATTTCAGAAGCATTGGACGGAATAAATGATAAATTGGTGCGTAGACATCCGCATGTATTTGGCGATAAGACAGCAGATGCCGCAAAAAGTGCCAAGCAAAATTGGGAAGAAGTCAAGCATAAAGAGAAAAAACGTAAGTCACGTTTGGATGGCGTGCCGACCAACCTACCGGCATTGGTGAGAGCTCAGCGGTTACAGGAAAAAGCCAGCTACGCCGGTTTTGATTGGGATATGGTCGAACAGGTCTGGGATAAAGTCCACGAAGAAATATTAGAGGTGAAAGAAGCCCAAACTGAAGGTGCAAAAGAACATATCGAAGAGGAGATCGGTGATGTGATCTTTGCCGTAGTGAACCTCGCCCGTTTTTTGGGTATCCCTGCCGAAGATGCTTTGAGAAAGACCAATAAAAAGTTTACAACCCGATTTGCAAAAGTCGAAGCAGAACTTAAACGCCGCGGTAAAGAAGTCGAAGAATCTGATTTAGAAGAAATGGATGTGATCTGGGAATCGGTGAAGTAAGGAATGGGTGAGAGATAATGCTCTATTTATATTTAGATGAAAGTGGGGATTTAGGGTTTGAGTTTGTAAATCGAAAACCATCTAAATATTTTACCATTTGTATTCTCACAGTAAATAGTCGGCAGGATAAAATACTTATTGATCGGGCTGTAAATAGAACATTAAGAAATAAACTTAATCACGGTAAAAAGAAACATCGAATCGTTGAAGAATTGAAAGCCACTTCTATTCAACATTCCATTAAACAATATTTTTATAAACAATTGATGGATGTGGATTTCTCTATTTTCGCCCTCACATTGGATAAGATGAAAGCTTTTAATTCATTAGTAAAGAGTAAATCAAGAGTATATAAATTGGATATCTCAGCTAATTTTGGAAGAAATTGAATTAGACCATGTAAAAGACCGCATTGCATTTACGTTAGATAAATCAAAAGGTCTCCGTGGAATTAGAGAATTCAATTTCTACATCCAAAAGCACCTTGAGTCTGAAACAAACCCAAGGGTGCCTATCAATATTTATCATAAAGACTCGAAAGAAATTAAATGTTTACAAGCGACTGATCTATTTGCTTGGGGGATTCGAAGAAAGTATGAAAATAGAGATATTGAATGGTATGATGTGTTTAAAGACAAAATTAAATATGATGAAATATATGTTCCTTAAACGAGAAATCGAGCATGCCCTGCAGATTATGATGCCGGGACTATTAACAACCGATGGAAGAAAACATCCCGGGCAACCCACAGCGGACTTACCGCTCGATTCACCCGAAGCTACAATAAAATCATAATTGAATGACAGAATTAAATGTTGATAAATAATTTGATTTATTTTGGGTATGATAAAATACAATGTCCCCTCATTTACTCGTCAACTCATCTACGCATCTACTTTTTTACAATTTACCGCCGCTCACTGTAATTTTACTGGATAACCTTCTCTTTTTGTTCTTACTTTCTACCAAGCTAAAAGGTGAAAAGTTAATTTGAAAGGAAGATGACTACAATGATTTATACCCACGTGATGAACAAATGACCATTGGGCGTAAAAAGTTCTGAGGACAATTTATGATAAAGATTTCAAATATGATTATACAGCTGTTTTTGCCTGTCCGCCGACAGGCGGAGCAATATAAACATATTGAAAAAGAGGGTGATTACTGGCTTAACAGCAATAATTACTATAAGTTAGAAGA
>CAYLYH010000042.1:0-17233 GCA_964388155.1 uncultured bacterium
TTTATTATTATTTGTTTGGATTCCATTTACCCTTTGCCACTGCCGGAACGAATTCTTCCAAGCCTTCCGGTGGATAGGTAATCGTTTTATTTTGTTCAGCGCTCATATAAGCTGTCATCAATAATTTCGTTACTTCCAGACCATCACTGAAATTTTCATTCGGGCGTTTACCGACTAAAAATGATTCCACCATGTGTCGATTTTCGGCTGTGTAACCATATTCTTCTGCCTCGTTACTGACAACCGGCATTACACCCGACTCTGCATTCTGTTTTTCCACAAGATCTTCACCCTCACTGCCTGTTACATTTCGGCTGAAAAATACTTTCAAATTGCTATCCAGCGTATTGATGAACATGGAGTATTCAGGACCAAACAGTTCTAGACTCAATCGTAATCCGGGACCGACAAAACACCAAGAAGTCGTTGTTTCTACAATCATTTTGTCCCCGTCAGCAGTTCGATATTCAATAGAAGATCGTGCAAAATCTTCGGCCGGTCGATTGATGTAATCCGTTTTACCGCCACTGTTATCTGCAAGAATTTTGGCATATTTCGGGCGCTGCCATTTCAAACAATCGGTAAATGCATTTACACTCACAGGTGTCAGCCATTCTCGTGGTTTATGGGGCGGCGTTAGAATATAACGCGCCTCTTCCACGGAATGGCACATCATATCATTCAGCACACCACCACCCTGTAGTTCACCCTCCCAAAACCACGGCATATGCGGACCGCTGTGTTCTTCTGCTGCTCTGGCTAAAAAGGGAACACCGGTCGTGGCTGCTCCTCTTGCCCAAATTATATCTCTCCCCCGTACAACCGAAGGGGAAAATACCTGGTTTTCAAGATAGCCATCCAAAAGATTTACCCGTTGGGCAAGTTCTAATACTTTTTTTGCCTCTTTTACGTTCCTTCCGAGCGGCTTTTCACAGGCAACACCAATCAATTCACCTTTTCCGCTTTCTATGGCATGGACAATTTCTTCCATCACTACAACCCGTGTGAAATTAGGGGCACAAATCCACAGCGCATCAATATTTGGGTCTGCAACCATATCCGTGACTGAATCATAAGCTTTCGCATTACCAACGCCAACTTCTCTGGCAAGTAAGGCAGCTTCTTCAGCGTTATCACGCGGTTTTGAAACCACACCTAAAACATCGGCATCTCGTACTCCGATCATGGATTTAATATGAAATCTGGCAATAAATCCGCCGCCGACAAATCCAATTCCAAGTCTTTTATTGCTCATTATGACTCCTATTCTTCTTTTGATATTTGTTCCTGGAAAAACGAAATAAAGAAAATTCCGGTTGCTAATCCGATCGCCGCCAATGTATACCAGAAGTTATAAAAATCAAAAACGCCGTTAGCTGTGTAATGTTCTTGCAAATATCCTGACAACCACCCACCAATAACCGGTCCGCCGCCAAGAATGATAATCCCAAATACGGTCTGTGCGGAATGTCGAATATCCTCATCGGTAATTTTATCCACATAAATAAAAGCTGCTGCAAAAAAGAAAGCAAAACAGAGTCCATGAAGTGCCTGACTGACGACCACGACCCAGACAGGTAACATTTCAGTCCCAAAAATTGCATAGCGGGCAAAATATGCCAACGTACCGATAAACAGCACATTTCTAAATCCAATTCGCTTTAAGAAATAACCAAGATAAGCTAAGGTTAGAATTTCTGCAAATTGTCCGATCGTCATTGCCGGTCCGATTTGACTGTCTTTTAATCCAATGTATGACAAGAATGGTCCTGTCTGAATAAAATATATTTGATGGATAATGCTGATCATTAAACTAGCAAATACCAAAACAGAAAATGACGGTTTTTTAAATAAAGCGAATGCCTTTTTGAACGCCAGTTTTTCGACGGCATTTCGTTTAGGTGGAGTATTGGGCAGAAAAAAACAGAAACCGGCATAAATGATTGAAATTCCGCCGGAGAATTTAAGTGCATCTGCCAAACGGCTGGTAACATCAGCAACTTCAGCTCCAACGAAAAATGGCGGCATCAACTGAAATTGCAGATTCGATTGAAGCCAGATCATCGGAAAAATCCAACTAGCAGCGATCCAACCTATCGTCCCCCAAACCCGTATTTTGGGGAAATCATTGTTTTGATCCTTGATATGGGCAAAAGTAATGGAATTGGATAATGCAATCGTCGGCATATAAACAACACTGTAAGCAATAGACAAGATTAGCCAGGCAGAATATTCGGTTTGCATGGATGTGTACCATTTTAGCATTCCTCCTACCAAAGCTAGAACACCAAGGAATTTCTCGGTGCTGAAATATCGATCGGCAAACTGACCGGCGATGAACGGAGCTGCTAAAGCTCCTATAGAACCTGCCAACCCTAAAATCATTCCGATTTGAGATCCGCTGAAACCAAGCCCTCCCTCAGCTACCGTTGCTGAAAGATATCTTGCCGTCAAAGGAAGCCACGCTCCCCAAAGTGCGTATTGCAGAAACATCATTGTACTGAGTCGAAATTGCTTTGTCATAATTACGTCCTTTTGAGTGTTAATGTCTTAAAGTTTTCACGTGTTAGAGTTTTAATGTGTTAATGTGATGGGTAATGTTGGTTTCTAATATTTATCCATATCAGACGACTTCTCTTTTTATTGGGTCCCAAACAACTTTCCGCCCTTCCAGATAAGATTTAGTTGCCATATGACAGGAAATCGCTTCTTCAAAACCACGTTCGATATTGCATTGTGGTTCACCGCCGTTACGGATGCAGTTGATCCAGTCAGCAATATGCAAATGTGTTGAACTTACTCTTTTCCCTCCGCGATAAGAATATAAGAGCCCGCGTTCGGCAAAGTATTTAGCCGTAGCGGAAGTAACCCCATCTATCTGCTTGGACCCTGTTGTGTATGTAAATAAGGGTAAAGCGGTACTAAGAAGTCCTTCATCAATTTTACTACGATAGCGAGTGGAGTTTGAATCGGGAGTGACCGTCAATCCGCGTCCTACTTCCATATAGGCGTCATGCCCCATGAATAACCTACCACGTTTTTTTCCACTGGCCAATGTTGCGGAATATATCGCAGTAAGATCACGGTTGGGGTATTCAAAAGCGACTTGGAACACATCCGGGACATCACGACCATCTTTGAAATAATAAATACCTCCCGATGCTATAGCAGATGATGGAATTCCTAAATCCATGATCTGGTTTACAGCATCATACTCATGCGATAATAGATCTCCTGCTAGTCCGGTACCATAATCATACCATTTACGCCAGCGAAAAAACCGCTCAGCATCAAACGGTACTTTATTAGGCGCTGTTTTTTGGAACATCTCCCAATCGATTGTCTCCGGGCTACCCTCCGGATCAATCGTATACTGCCAAGCTCCACTTGGAGAATTTCTGTTTGTCGTCATTTCCACCAATGTTATCGGACCTAAAATCCCGTTATCAATAATCTCTTTAGCTTTGAAATGACTTTCAATTTGTCGGTTTTGATGTCCAAGCTGAAATACAATTTCACTTTCAGTTACGGCTTTATATACTGCATGCGCTTCTTCAATAGTCCGAGTCATTGCCTTTTCGCAGTATACGTGTTTCCCTGTTTTCGAAGCATCAATGATGATCTGTGCATGCCAGTGATCAGGGGTTGCAACAATCACTGCGTCAATATCATCGCTGGCAAGCAAATCACGATAATCCCGGTACCGCTTGGCTTTCTCCAGTTTTCGGGTTCCGCTACCGGGACGTGTATCATTGGTAGAGGCATCAAGACCGTCTTCTGCCCGTTTATCGAAGAGATCACAAACTCCATTCAAGACAACATTCAGGTCATCTTGGGATAAGAAAGTCTCAAGTTCTTTATTTAGCTTGTCTTCTTGTGCAGCTTTGTATTTTTCATCGCTCCACGATGAAGAAACAAATCCGGCTCCGCGGAGTAGAGCGTGTCCACGACTTCCATAGCCAATGATCCCCAAACGCAACAGTTTACCGGGTTTGTTCGGTTTAACAATAGCCGGAGCTTCCTTTTGTATGCCTAGCTCCGATAACCGCGCTTGTTTCTTTAGTGTGTCTAATGCTTTCTTTTTCCATAATTTGTAATAAAATACACCCAGAACCGGTAAGGTAGCTAATCCTTTTACAATGTCACGCCGATCATATTTTGGTTCAAATTCTTTATCATTTGTAATCTTTTCCGATTTGGTATTATCACTCATTATTTTACCTCCGAATTATTGTATACTTTTTGGATGAGCCGGTCCAAACCGATTATATTACTAGTTGGAAACAGGATAATAATCCATAAAGTAAAAAATTCGATCAGATTTTTATTAACGATCATATAACTTCCTTCGGTTGGACGGGAATACTCTAAACCAATGAACGGAGGATTCATCAAATAATAGATCAATAATAAAAACATCCCTGCGATACTCGCCAAGCGGACAAAACAACCGCAAATCAATCCAAGCCCGATTGCGGTCAAGCCCCAGATATTCAAAAAGTCTGCAATCTGTAAAATAGTTGGATTGGATACAATAGATTTGGCTATCCCTGAAAATATCCATTTGGATTCCAATAAAAAAGCGACTGATGACCAATTCGGATTCATCATCTTTGCAATCCCTTCATATAAAAAATGCCACCCAACCAAAACTCTTAAAATGACTAATATCGAAAGCTGATAATTAGTATAATCGGTTTTTAATGAAACTAATTTAACATCATTCATAGTTTACCACCTTAGTTAATTAAGATTAATCTCCAATTGCAATCCGGCGATTTTAGCACAATTCTACCCTTTTATCCTAATTAAAGATTATGAGCTATCGCTTTGCTGAATTATCATGGTTTTAAGCCAGTTAACAAACTCCAACTCACGAATGGAGTCATCAAGAATATCATCATCGACTCCTATTTGCCAGCGTAAATTTTTCGAATCGGGCGCGTTTGACAACTGTTCAAGGCGGGATACATGTTTCACCATATCTTCATGGTTATCAAAATACCTTTCACCGATCAGCTTTTCTACCCGTGTGATGATAAGCTTCGCCATTTCATGTAAATTATATTCCGGGTGATATTGAGTCGCCCAAAATATACCATTTTTGTATTTAACTTCAACTGCTTGAACAGGCGAAAAATCATTTCCGGCAAGAATTGTTACTCTATCTGTAATCTCTGTAATAATATCATCGTGACTAATAAATCCATCAAATACCCGTGGTTTTCCCGTGAACATCCGATGCTTTTTCCCGTCATCGGTAAGATATATCTTTCTGGCAAGACCCATTTCTCTGCCTTTCGGGTTAGGCTCAACTTTGCCCCCTGCAACATACACCGCTATCTGAGCAGCCCAGCAACTGCCGAATTGCGGAATACCCAGTTCATACGCCATTTCCACAATCTTCAACATTCGTTGGACACGGTCATCATCCTTGTGGTATACCGTCAAATTACATCCCGGCCAAAGAACGCCGTCATAATTATTCATTTCTTCTGATGTAGGAATTATTGTTTCTTCATCACTTGTGTACAGCAGATCATAAGATGCGTCAGGTAAGTGCTTTAACAAAAGTTCAGCGTACAGCTCTCCCGCCAGCGTCATACCGACGCTTTGAAATTGCTCCCTGCTTTTTTTGGGATAACCATCCAATATCAAAAAATTATAATTATATTGATCATTCATTTAGTTCATCTATTCCTGTTTATTCATGTTAGTTAAAATGGTGAAAAGACCTTTGTAATCAGAAAACACGGCATCGGCTTCTGTGTTATTGCTTCCACGGTCGATTGCAGCTGTACAGAGGATTGCTTTTACTCCAAACTGATGAGCTCCCCGAATGTCGTTATGTTCACGGTCACCGATATGAACCATTTCTGACGGCTCAATTTCCATTGATTCCCACGCATTTCTGAACACGCTTTTATGCGGTTTTGAATTGCCAATCTCATCTGAAAATATAAAAGTGCTAAAGCAATCCTTTAAATCATATTTCTCTAATAGTTTTGTTAAAGCCCATCCGGGACTAAAAATAGCATCAGAAATAACACCAAGTTTATATTTCCCTTTAAGATTTTTTATTGCTTCCGCTACACCGGAAATTATATTCGGGGAAAATTCCAATTCCATTGTTTCATGTATATTAATCAGGTCATGAATCTCCTGTTCCGGAATCCTTACCGACAACTTATCCAGAATTTTGATCAGTCTTTCTTTGACCGTCCAGGTAATAAATTCATTGTGCCAAACGTTACGAAAGTCTGCATCCACTGAATCATAAGCTGTTTTAATTTCTTCAAACGCTTTTAAGGAAGCACGATTTACGGCATTATAAACCAATTGACGGCGTTCATCATACTTTGTTAATCTTCCGGCTACCCGGCGTTTTAGCTCGTCTGAATCATCCACAAATACCGTATCCCAAAGATCGAATGTTATACCTTTAATCATCAATTATTCCTTAACTAATTTTACTCAACAATAATACCACATCTCCGGGCATAACCTTACGTGAATTCGTTGGACAGGTTGGGTCTCCTAACGCATACTCCTCTATCTTTGAAAAATCCTTTTCGGGAATATTAAATTGTTTTAAATCGGTTGGCATGTTGACAATCTTCAACCAGTCTTCGATCTTATCGATAATTATATCTGCGTCGTCAGTTAGTCCAAATACTTTTCCAATACCGTCCAACCGTCTTTTTGCTTTATCATCACCAATATTATAACGCATTACCGGAACCAAAAGTGCTGCGTTGGCAAGTCCATGGTGAATATCATAAAACACTCCCAATGCATGAGCTATTGAATGCACCAATCCCAAGCCTTTCTGGAAAGCCGTCGCGCCCATCGCTGATGCCATCAGCATTGATCCACGGGCAGTGATATCTTGTCCGTCTTCCACGGCTTTTTGCAAATGACGATAACTTAACGTCATTCCCTCAAGTGCAATCCCATCGGCGAAAGGATGAAAACCGGCTACCAAATATGCTTCCAAATTATGTACAAACGCATCCACTCCGGTCGCTGCAGTTAAAGCTGGAGGAAGCCCAAATGTAAGTTCAGAATCCAAGACAGCGATCGTCGGCATCATAAACGGAGAAAAAATGATCGTTTTCTTATTTGTTTTTTTTATGGTGATCACGCTGCTGCGCCCGACTTCACTTCCCGTTCCGGCCGTAGTCGGGACAGCATAAACCGGCAACATATTATTTTTAATCAGCCGCCCCCCCCCCAACGTATCATCATACTGCTCCAACGGTCCGTCATGGGTCGCCAATACTTTTATCGCTTTGCCTACATCCATCGGAGAGCCACCTCCCAGTGCAATAATGAATTCAGATTTGCTTTGCTTGAAAATATTCGCCCCGGCGTAAACATTTTCACAAGTTGGATTTGATTTAACATCGTTGAAAGTTTCTAGTTGAATTCCCGCTTTGTCAAATTCTATACGGATCATTTCAGGGATTCCGGTTAGCTCTAATCCTTTGTCAGTGACCAGCAGGCCTTTCGTATAATTCTCACTTTTAACCATTCCCGGTAATTCTCTTATGACCCCGGGACCGTACTCAACTCTGGTCGGATAAAAGTAGCTGTGTCTCTGTATGGGCATTTTTTCTCCTGCTATGTTTTAATTTTTAAGTGATAAGATTTTGGTCGGGTTAAATGTTCATATCCGACACTTGATAACGTACAGCCGCGGCCGGAATCTTTTACGCCCACCCACGCCAGCGCTGGATCAAGATAATCACAACGATTCATGAACCACGTCCCTGTGTTTACTTTGTTTCCTATGCCCACCGCTTTGCCCTCATCTTCGGTCCAGACCGAAGCTGTCAAGCCATACGGACTGTCATTCATCAATTTGACGGCTTCTTCATCGCTACTCACTATCATAATCCCGACGACAGGACCAAACGTCTCTTCAGTCATTACATCCATTGTGTGATCCACATCCACAAGTACTTGTGGTGCCAGATAATTGGAGTTTTCTTTAGCTTTGGGAAATAAATTTGATTCGATCAGAGCTTTCGCGCCTTTATTCAGGGCATCAGAAATATGGGCACGGACTAATTCTGCGCCGCTCTTTTTTGCCACCGGGCCAATTGTCGTATCCGGGTTCAGCGGGTTGCCCAACTTATATTGATTGGTTAAGTCAACAAACCCTTCTACAAAGGTGTCATAAACATTTTCGTGGACATATATCCGTTCAATTCCGCAGCACGACTGTCCCGAATTAAAAAATGCGCCATCCACCAGATTTTCAATTGCATTTTCAAGATTGGCATCATGCCGGACGTAGGCAGGATCTTTGCCTCCAAGTTCAAGGCCGACGCCAATAAATCTTTCTGAAGCCACTTTTTGAATACTGTGTCCACCACTTACCGAACCGGTAAAAGCGACATAGTCAATCCGATCGTCACGAATCACATCAGCAGTATCTTTGTGTGTTAGATGCAGATAGCTAAATAGCTCGTCAGGCAGTCCCGCTTTTTCAAATGCTTTCGCAAAGCGTTCGGCACAGAGCGGTGTTTGAGCGGAATGCTTCAGCACAACTGCATTCCCAGCTATCAAGGCAGAAACGATGCTGTTCACTGCAATTAAATAAGGATAATTCCATGCTGGAATAACAAACACAACTCCCAGCGGTTCCCTGCGAATATAGCGATGAAATCCTTCTTTTTTACCAACATTGATATCTTTCAGAGAGTCTTCAGCGATCTGGATCATATATCTGGCACGTTCTTCAGTCCCTTTTACTTCTCCCTGAGAATATCGGATCGGTCGTCCCATTTGCCAGCTTAATTCTTTGGATACTGCTTCAGCATCTGCAACAAACTCATCAACAAATTGGCTGATGATATTCGCTCGTTTATTAACGGGGATTAGTTTCCACTCCTGTTGAGCGGCAACGGCATTTTCTAATTTTTTGTCAATCTCTTTATATTCAGAAAACGGACGGGTGACGTACACTTTTCCGTCAACCGGAGATATTACTTTTAGCATTGATTACTCCCATTCAATAATTCCATATGATTAACGTTTACTACAAATCGGCTTTCCCGGTTTTATTTCGCCACAAAACAGTCGATAAAAGCAACCCAGCAAAGAGAGCAGATGTCAACAGAATCGCGAACACCGGTCCGGCACCAGAATCAATCAAAACATTCCCCATAACAAATTCTTGAACGACTGATCCTATGGCGCCCATTCCATTTATGATTCCCGCCGCCAAAGCCACACCTCTCAAGGAACCAACTTCTATCGCGCCGGCACCCGTCATTAGCGCATCCGGGCCATAGAGAGTAAAACCAACCAACCCAAGACTGATTCCAAAATAGACCAGACTTTCAGACCCCAACACATAAAGGACAATGGTTGAAAAGATCATTGCCAAAATAAAATAAAAACTGATTTTAGCACGTCTTCCTCGGAAGAAACGATCAGATAAAAATCCGGCGGCGATCACACCGACGGTTCCGGCGATATCGAAAACAGTAGAGAGATACCCTGCCTGTGCTAATTCCATTCCGTAATCGCGGTGTAATAAAAAGGGTGTCCACGACCATAGGGCATAACGAATGAATTTCACGAAAAAATAAAATCCGCCCACCAATAAAATATTCACCCAGACATTTGTTGACCAGTTTAATTTAGCAAACTGAGGTCGGGAGTGGTTTGTGCTTTCGTCGGGCTCAACCGGATCCAATCCCACATCTTCCGGTTTGTTTCTTTGATTGAACAGAAAAAATACCCATACGACCATAAGCACCATCGATCCGGCCCAGAAGGACCATCGAAACCCCCACTGCCCTAAAATCCAGGCTGCAATACCGCTGGCAAGCACACCGCCAATCTGATAGTTCGTAGCCCAAAACCCCATGACGGTTCCCCGCTCTTTCCGGCTGAACCAAGGTGCCATTGCAGCAACATTATTTGCCCATCCTGTTGATTGCGCTAATCCGTTGATCGCCATAAATACAGCAAACATCGCCCATGAATTTGTGAATCCGAGCATCAGGTTTGCTCCGGCAGATACAATCATCCCGGATAACAATAGTATGCGGGGACCTTTTTTCGTCCCTGCCCAACCCATAACAAATTGACCGATCGTGTAGGCTATAAGATATACTGACCCGATCAATCCTAGCAAGGAAGTATCCCACCCAAGCTGTTCCGCCAGTGCCGGTTTGGCGATATAAAATGGTTTTCGACAAAAATAAAATCCTGCATACGATAACCATGTTGCAGCAAAGATTCGATAACGCCAAAGCGTTTGTTGTTTCACCGGTTAAATCCTTTCTTCAACTGTTAAGTGTATTATACAAACGGTACTTTAAACTCTGTTTGAGTTTTGAGCAATTTCGTAAAGAACCATCTCCAGAATTGATAATTGTGATATCCGCGGATAACAGGAATAGCTTCCAAGTAACTGGTCGGGAACATTGGTCAAAAGCACAATTTCTGAAACTTCTGTTATGGCTGAGGGAGAAAAGTTAGTTACACTAATTGTCGTAGCACCTCGGTCTTTTGCGATCCGCATGGCAGTCACAACCTCTTGCAATTCCCCGGAATGGGAGATACCTATGACAATATCTTTTTCTCCTAGAACGGAAGCGGAATTCTGAAAAATCGACCGATCGATCACGCAGGCACTAAAAATCCCAAGACTGCTTAACGAATCAACCAGGATATGAGCGATCCCGGCCGAACCGCCTAACCCGATAACAAGTATTTTTTCCGCCCGAATGATCGCCTTTCCGGCATCAATTATATTTTGATAATCGCAATTCCGCAGAGATGAGGTGATCTGTTCCCGGAGGTTTAACGCCATTTTTTCTTTAACCGGATGAACGGATTCACCCTTATCACGATCGAAAAATGAACTCCCCTTTACAGGTTTGATTCCAGGAAGCAAAGCCACTTTAAAATCTGAGAAACCTTTATAGCCTAATGATCGACAAAACCGTAAAGCCGTGGCATCGCTGACTGAACATTTTTCTGCCAGCGTTTGGAGCGACATGATCAGCACTTGATCAAAATTCCCCTGTATGTAGCGCGCAACCTTCTTTTCGGATTCACGGAGAGAATTATAGCGGTTGTTAATTATATCAAGCGGATTCTTTTTCATCAGAGGAATATTAACTCCTGTGAACACATCATAGCAAGTAATTTCTACACAAATATAATAATTATGTTGTGTTTACTACTTGTTAAAATAATACGTGTTTCGAAATATTAATTACGTCTATTTTCCAGCCATGGATTTGTTATCTACCGGATTGACGAAAGATACCTGCTGTGAACTGATGCCCGAATTACGCGGGAACCGGCTCAATATTTCTGAGCTTAAAGGCGGGATCACCAACAAATTGTATCGTGTATGTTCCGATAGCTGTGATTACGCGGTGCGAATCTATGGTGACAAAACCGAACTTTTTATCAATCGCGACCACGAAGCCTTTGCCATTAAAGCCATGGCAAATATAAATATTTCGCCCGATTTAGTCAAATATATGCCCGAAAATAAAGTTACAATTGTGAACTATATCACTGATTCTTATACGCTAAATAATAAGGATTTTTATAAAACCTCCCTGCACGAACATATCATGCGTCCGGTTCGTAGAATTCATAACAGCAAAATAAAACTTCCGCGGATTTTCAATCCATTGACAGAAATACAAAAAATGTCAACTATCTTGAACGGGCTGAATGTCAACTACCCGAAATTCAAGATCGCTGAAACCATACATCGACTCGAAACTCTTTTCGAAATTATTGGTATTCCGGAAGAAAAATATACGGCTTGCCATAACGATCTATTGGCTGAAAATTTCATTATGGTTAAAAACCGCAATGGGCATTTCAAGGAACCGATGTATATTATTGATTGGGAATACGCCGGAATGGCACCTTGTTACTACGATATCGCTGATATGTTTCAGGAAATCCTGGTTTCCCGCAAGATTGAAAAACGTCTTATCAAGCTATACTGTAAAAATCATAACTTCGATAAAAATTTGTATTACATTGACTTATTCAAGCCTTACCCGGATATTTATTGGTTCTTATGGAGTTTGATCCAGTTGAATGTTTCAACCATTGAATTCAACTTTTACAATTACGGAAAAACCAAATTTGAAAATGCTCTCAATAATCTCGAGTTGATAAATGAAAAATATAGCTGCGGGGTTTGAAGTTATAAAAAGGAACCTTCACTAACATAGGGTAATATTTCACCGGTCGTTGTCCCTTCATCAATGGTTATGATGTAGCTTTTTCCGCCGACGGATTCTATTGCATCTGCAACTTTCTCCGGATTTTCAGGTGCGTAAGCGAACATACAGCCCCCTCCCCCCGATCCGTTAATCTTCGCCCCGTAAGCTCCAGCTTCAAGTGTGGCGGCAATCATAGTTTCGATCTTTTGCGTGGATACCTGCAGTATATCCCGAAGGATCGCATGGAGTTCATTTAACAGTCTTCCGAATTTAGTTTCATCAAAGATTTCATTTTTCAACAGTTCAAGAGCGTCAAGGGTGATGTTGCGGTTTTTTAGGGTTGCTCTAAGTAGTTCAATATCGGCTTCATTCAACAAAGAAAGGATTGGCTGCAAATCACGTATTTTAGCTTTTTGTAGAGTGAAATTTGGATTTTGCTCAAAAATGATTTTCAGCACATCATATACTCTGTATTTTGTTTTTGCCAAGATTGTTTGAGTGTTTTTTTCTTCAAAAGAGTCACCCAATACAAATGTCCCGAATTTTGGATTCAGTCGTTCAATTATCAAATTTGGTTCGGGATCGAGAAATATCGTTTTGCCGATTGCCGTGGAATATTGGTCCATCATTCCTCCGGTTTCGTTAAATTCTACAACTTCTGTCTCGTAGGCTAATTCTGCTATTCTTTCAGCTGTTAACTCAACTTTTTGGTCACTCATCCTTGTCAGAAAGTTAATCCATGAAACGACCAATGCCGAAGAACTACTCGTCCCGGAATTGATCGGAATTGTACCGTTTACCTTACAATTAAACCCAAAAGTGAATGTGTATCCTTTTCGCTGCAATACATTCACCGCACTACGAAAATAATCAGCAGGTTTTGTGTAAGGGAGATCCTTCGCAATCATGAATCTTTCCTCACTACTGATATCAGGAAGATCGATGATAATCTCCATATCATTTCTTAACGTACCGGATATCTCAATTCTTTCCGAGATTGCCGATGCAATAATCGGTAAGCCCAGATAATCCTGATGTTCCCCAAAAAGGCAGATCCGCCCGGGAGTTGAAACACGGAGGGTTTTATTTGTCATTATCGAACCACAATCGAAACACACCCCACGAGGAAATAATCCCCACCAATGTCATCACAAATGCTAACGTAGTGTTACCATACAGCCAATATCCGGTGCCAAAAAGAAAACTATACACAGCTACGGATCCAAGGAGCATACAGATAATTCCGGTTGGTACCGACCATTTTTCAGTATCTGAATGGAGTACAACACCTTCTTTTTTGGCGGTATTTTTCACATATTTCCAACCTGGCCCTCCAGGGCGTATTATTCTGTAAAATGAGTACAGTGTCTCTTTTTCAGTAAGCGGCGTAAAAAACGTTGCTGTTATCCATATCATAGTTGTCAGAACAGCACCAATCACGATCTTTTCCCATGATTCAAGAGTCAGAACATTGAGTTTATCATGGACAAAAGTTAGGTATCCTGCAATAAACAATGAAGATATCATTGCCACAATCTCGGTATAAGCGTTGATCCGCCACCAGAACCAGCGCAGGATATAAATCATCCCCGTCCCCGCACCCAATAGGAGAAGCAAAGAAAATACCTGTCCTGCACTTGTCAAAAGCAATCCCAGTGCAGATCCCAAAATAATTGAGACAACAGTAATCCAGCGCCCCGCCCAAACCAGCTCTTTTTCATCGGCATCCGGTTTTACAAAGCGCTTGTAAAAATCATTGACCAAATAAGACGCACCTAAATTCAACTGAGTTGAGATAGTGGACATAAATGCGGCAATCAGAGAAGCGGCCACTAAACCTAAAAGACCGGTCGGTAACTTTGTCAGCATCGCCGGGTAAGCAACATCATGTCCTAATTTATCAGCAGATAGATTGGGGAAAGCATCTTTGATCGATGCCAGATCCGGAAACACTACCAATGAGGCTAATGCAATTAAAATCCACGGCCAGGGTCTTAAGGCATAGTGGGCAACATTAAAAAACAACGTCGCTGCTACGGAGTGTTTTTCATCTTTGGCAGAAAACATCCTTTGGGCAATATACCCGCCACCGCCCGGTTCTGCTCCCGGATAATAAGAAGCCCACCATTGCACAGCCAATGGTACGAACATAATTGGTATCCAAACATTCGGATTGGAAAAGTCCGGAAACATCGGCATCTTCGTAACTACTGTTTCATGACTCAATAATTTTGCCAAACCGCCAATTTCCGGTAATCCAATCAGATAAATACACGCCCACACGGAACCAATCATTGCAAAAATAAATTGAATAAAATCAGTAAAGATTACTGCTTTTAATCCGCCCGCTGTACTGTACATCAGTGTAATCGATCCCGCGATCAACAAAGTAACCCAACCCGGTATTCCCAATACGATCTCACCAAATTTAATCGCTGCCAGTGAAACAGCACCCATAACCAACACATTGAAAACCAACCCGAGATATAGGGCTCTGAATCCACGTAAAAATGCAGCCGCTTTCCCGCTATAACGCAGTTCGTAAAACTCGATATCAGTTAGCACTCCCGATCTGTGCCATAATTTTGCATATACAAAAACAGTCAGCATCCCGGTCAGTAGAAACGCCCACCAAACCCAGTTTCCTGATACACCGTTCTGCCTTACAAGCCCGGTTACAAGATTTGGTGTATCGGTGGAAAATGTTGTAGCCACCATGGAGACCCCCAAAAGCCACCACGGCATATTCCGCCCGGCGAGGAAAAACTGTTTTGTATCCTTTCCTGCCTGCCGTGTAACCGCTAAACCGATGATAAGAGTTACTGTAAAATAGACAGCAATCACCAGCCAGTCTAAATTGGTTAAAATCATTTACTATCTCTCTTATTTGAAACTAATATAACTTCTTGTAAAAAATAAATTTCTCATTCACCGGATCGTTTCTGCACAATAATATCTTCAATTATTTTCCCATGGATATCAATCGCTGATATTTTCGCCTCCTTTTTATCAACTTCAACTATCAGATAGTGTTCGATCTGTTTAGCTGTAACTGTTTCTGGCTGCATCGCATCGATCTCATATAATCCGGCACCGCCGCCGGCAGTAGTTATATAATGCGTCTCACCACTCAATGCATGATGATAATGATGGTCATGTCCGTTAAACACAGCCTGTACATTATTGTGTTCAAAGATATCTCCCCAAAAAGCTCTGCGCATTTTTGTCTCCTCAACCCTGCTTTTCTTTACACTGAATAAAGGTTGGTGGAAATAGACGAAAATAAATCCGGCATCTTTATGTAAATCCAATGTGTGTTTGAGCCATTCCTTCTGCTTTATAAAATAGGGTAATTCATGGTTGGTCCAAAAATATTCTCTATTTTCCTTCTTAATATAGTCGGGCGTTTGATAATCTACTCCTTCAGTATCTAGAGCAATAAAGAGAGCATCTCCAACGCTAAAAGCGTAGTATCTTTCGTTCCCGGGCAGATTAAAGAAATCATAATAATACTCTGCATCTTTTTCATGATTCCCGATCGCCGGAAAATAGGGGATCGTTTGCATCAATTCACGGTTCAGATTAAAAAACGTCTCCCAGTTTTCAATCTTCAATCCGTTCCCGACTAAGTCTCCCGTGTTAAGCACAAATAAAGGGTTTTCTTCAATAATACTCTTAATATGGGAAGCATGTACTTTAGGTCGAGAACGTGTATCACCAATCACAGCAAATTTGAAGGTGACTCTTTTCTCTGGGAAAGTTCTGAAAGTACCACATCCAGCCGAATCGCTATTCCCAAAAATGTCATAAGAGTATTCTGTGTTCGGTTTGAGATTTGGTATTAGCATTTCGTGGTGATTATAGCGATTGATAAATTGTATCTTTCCGTCAGGTCCAGCATAGGATGACTTCCCATCAAGGGTCGCCCAACAAACAACAGCGGATTCACCGGTTACATTCTGAACATAAGGGCCAATCGCAATTTTCGTGTTATTTTGTGAAAAGACTGTACTGGTACTTATTATCGCAACAAGTACTATTATTGTAGTTTTTATTAATTTCATAGTTTTAATGAGCATGTACCAAAGTTAGTTGAAACGTGGAAACTCATTCTGATTTAGGCGGTTCTAATTTAAGTTCATTTTGTAATGCTTTTCTCAAAATATCCAACTTTTTGTGTCCTCTGATTTTCCACATACGCATTTCAATATCTAAAAGAGCAGAAGCAACCCATCGTTGAATCTGTTTACTGCTTTACCTAAAAACACCCAAACTACTGCCTTACGTAAGCCGGTAGACCCATCAATGATCAAAAGAAGACATTTGTTCGATGAGAATCCCCTCTTTTTTAAATCGTTGAGCAAATCCTTGCATAAAGGCTTTTCCGTCAATACACAACGTTTCGTAATCCTCCGTGAGTTTACGTTCTGTGAATACGTTGAATTTTTCCTTTACTTCTTCAGTAAAGTGTCTGAAAAGACTGGGGGCACTAATACAAAACACATCAGGGATCATGGACGCACACTCAGAAAATCGCCTTAATGACAGCCCTCCAAGTAATTTTTCCCATAATCTCTGTACGCACCTGCTGCTTCTCTCTTAGTGCCTGATAACTCTTTAGTGGAATTTCTTTCTTCGTCTCTCTATCTCTTACACGAGGTACTTCTATTTTTGTCTTTGTATCTCTCAAACATACGGAACCGGGATTACTGCCCCAACGATATCCGAGGAAATCTCCTTTCTCCTTTCGGTGGTTAGGGAGACAGGTCAGAGCCTCTACTTCCTTATACAGTAACTCTTCGACGGTCATCAAACCGATTGGAATAAATGTTTGAATCAATGATACCTCTGTATCAAAGTCAAATGATGACAGGCTTTCTTCTTGGTTAACATTCTCTTTCTTGTTTAGCTTTGGTTTGGTGAAGCCTCCTTGTTGCTTTGGTTATTTAAATGAATGAATGGTTCTTCACAGATTTGAGTACTTTTTTTAGATTAGGAGTAAAAAGTAGCAG
>CAYLYH010000043.1:0-16197 GCA_964388155.1 uncultured bacterium
CTGCTACTTTTTACTCCTAATCTAAAAAAAGTACTCAAATCTGTGAAGAACCATTATAAATATATATGCAAACAGAAGGAATAATTTGGATTGCACTCTTCCCAGACTGCTTCTAAAGCAGTTAAAAACTCGTTGAGCGGAATGAATTTCCACCGAGTTCATTTACAATCAGTTATTATAAAGAAGTTATTCATAATCTCTCTCTAACTTTTTAACACGGTTTGGATTCCTCCAAACGTGTATTCAAAACACATATATGAACTAACTACACCAAACTTATTAAATAACTAGACGAAATGTATGGATAAGCAGATGCTGTTGTCCAGTATATTTTTTGATTAACCATAATATTCGACGTTGTAATACTCAAAGCTGTCTAATAATCTATTATAGACAAAATGTCTAAATTGCTTACGCAATCTCTTTAAGTCTCTGTATTGTAGAGACTTAATCGACGGAACAAATGACAATACAAAAAACAGGGAATCTGAGACTTTTAGGGTTTTTTTTCGAATTATCATATTATATTGTATCAATCGTTATGGATAATCGGAAATTAATTATTAATTATATTACAAAACATTTTCCTGTATATCTTTATAGTTAGGTTAGATACAGCAAACCCCGCACTTATCGGCAGGGTTTGTTATTAATCGTTCGATAATTTATGAGTAGTACGCCCGACAGGATTTGAACCTGTGACCTCTTGCTCCGGAGGCAAGCGCTCTATCCAGCTGAGCTACGGGCGCATATTATTAATTTATAATTTAGAATTGATAATTTACAAATTTTCTATTTTGTGTCCTTCTGTTATGTATGGAATCTATCAGTGTTTTCCTAAACGGTGAAACGGCATTTACGATAATTAATACGTGTCTAATTCGCCAATTGTTTTTTCAACCGAATGTAAAATATCACGCTTTTTTACCGTGGCCATCATATTATTATGATCCAGATACAAAGGTCTGTCCACATCCAAATGTTCAACAACCTTTCGGACTTCCGCATGTGCAGATTTCGTTCCTATGCCCGGTGTAAACTCACGGAAATCCAATGCCTGCGCGGCTGCAATAAATTCAATTCCAAGGATTCCGTACGCATTATCAATAATTTTCCGTGTTTTTAAAGCTGTATTCATGCCCATACTCACAAAGTCTTCTTGATCAGCCGCAGCAGGAATGGATTGTATCGAAGCAGGTGCTGACAAAATTCTTTGTTCCACTATCATCATATCCGCTGTGTATTGGCTAAGCATGTGCCCCGAGAACATTCCGGCACCTTTTGTCAAAAACGCGGGTAATCCCACGCTAAGAGCAGGATTCAGCAATCGATTAAGCCGACGTTCCGATAATACAGAAACCATCGTAATTACCGCGCCAAGCATATCAAGCGGGACACTAATCGGAGACCCTTGAAAATTAGCGCCGGTCAGGACAGTTTTATCCTCCGGGATGAAAATAGGGTTATCTCCAACGCCGTTAATTTCGATCTCCAATTGACTGCGCGTCCAGCGGAGTTGATCTCTGGCAGCCCCAATTACCTGCGGAGTTGAACGCATACTGTATGCATCCTGAACCTTGACTTTAATTCCACTTAATAAATCGGAACCTTCAATCATTTTACGAATATTTTTCGACGACGTAACGGCACCTTGGAATCCGCGTAATGCATGCAAACGAGTATCATAAGGTTTCAAATTTGCCATCAAAGCTTCCAACGTCATTGCCGCGGCAATCTCAAATTGTTTGAGAAGCCTTTCTGCTTCATAAATTTGAATACATGCCATTCCCGCTGTTAAGTTACTTCCATTGATGACAGCTAATCCGTCACGCGCTTTTAAGCCGGGTACGGGAATCCCTGCAAGTTCTAATGCCTTTTCCCCGGGATATCGTTCTCCTTGATAAAACGCCTCTCCTTCCCCCATCATTAATAAAGCTATTTGGCTCATCGGAGATAAATCTCCGCAGGCACCAACGCTACCCTTTTCACAAACAACCGGTGTGACACCTTTGTTTAACATATCCACAAGGGTCTGAGTAATTTCCGGACGACAACCGGAATTTCCGTTTGCATGGACGTTGATTCTTGTGAGCATGGCGGCTCTGATATGCTCGATTGGGGCGGGTTCTCCCAATCCGGCGGAATGATTATAAATTAAATACTTTTGAAAATCTTTCACTTGTTCATCGGTGAGTACCGTTTCAGAAAATTCGCCGATGCCGGTGTTGACGCCGTACATAATCTCACGTTCGTCAATTTTTTCCTGTAAAAACGCCCGGCACGCTTTAATTCGTTGGACGGCTTCTGGGTGAAGTTCAACGGTTTCTAACTCGTAAGCTACCCTATAAACATCTTCGATGGTAAGAGATTTCCCTGTAATAATAACAGACATGCGTATACTCCTTATTATTTGGTGACAACCTACAGAAAGAGAAACAATCCTGTAGCAGTTAATGTTAATACAATGGTGGCACTCATAAATAATCCCATTAAAATGGCTAGCATAGATTTACGATTTGACAGACCAAAAACAAACGCCGCCGCACATCCTGTCCATGCTCCGGTTATCGGCAAAGGAATTCCGACAAATAAGACCAATCCCCAAAATTCAAACCGTTCGATGAGTTTTCCTTTTCGACGGGTACGGGCAAACAGCCATAGAAAAAAACGATCCCATATACGCCATCGTCTCAGCCAACGAGATCCGGGTTCTAAAAACCAAAGAATTAACAATGCTATAACATAATTCCCCGCAATTGCCGAAAAATATGCAGATCCCCAATCCAAACCTCCAATCGTCATTCCCCATGGTAATGCGATTCTCAATTCCGTTATCGGAAGCATCGCCAATAAAAACGTGGCTAATTGTGGATTCTGTACCGAATCTGAAAAAAAGGTTAACAGTTGTTCTATCACGTTTGTATTTCCATTTTCTTAAGAATTAAGGTCTTCATGTTCATGCAATATTTCCATGAAAATCAGGTGCAAAATTAGAGACTTTTTCAGATTACATATAACTTAATTTCTCAATCTAAAAAGTTTTTTTTCCTCTTCATTATTCTCGTCGTGAGACAGTAATGGCGGACATAACTTCACGCTGTGTCATTCCACCGGAGGGTCGATTCAACAGAACACCATCGACAACCATAGCACTGGAACCACCCCCATCCAAGTTAATCGCTTCTATACAACCTAAACCGTGCATCATCAATGCAAGTTCATCCAAGTAAACGCCCCGACTCCTCATTTGTCTGCCGTCAACGACCATAAGAATCAGACGCCCATCTTCCGTGATCCCGGCTGCAGTTCTCGGATGAATATTTGGTATCGTCGAGTGAAAGAATACTTCTTCATTTACAGTGACATGAATCTTTCCTCCAGCAATCAGTACGGGTCCCGCTTGAAGCGCATCCTCCATCACCCATGGTATTGCTTCTGAAATATTTAATGGCTTATGAGGTTTGCCTTTTAAATTTGCCACAGGTTCCTTCCATTCAAATAATGAATCATTATTTTCTGTTACCCAGGCAACATCAACCGTTCCTTTCGTAGAAACACCCAATGCACCCCGTGCTGTAAAATATCTTTTATCATCATAAATCAAAGAGCGAATCGGAGAGCTGATAATCTTGTGGTCTTCCATAAGCAGCCCCACATGACTGGTCGGATCTTGCTTCATTCTAAAATATCCGCCGTTTATTGCAATCAATGCTCCATATTGCTGACTTATTTGAGAAAGGGTTTCCCGTTTATCTTCATCGTCCGCAGCGACAATATCTACGGATAAAGAAGAATCAGTAGTGTTTACCGATGCAACCCAAACGTGTAACGGCAATATTTCATTCACACCATGGTAGATTTTTACAGAAGAGGAGATTGGATGAGAAAATATATCAAGTTCTGTCCATTCGATTGGAATTTCATTATATCGACGATCATTTTGGCAGTGGATGTTCATCGTCCATCCAAGGATGATAAAAAGAATAATGATATATTTTTTCACTAATTACAGCGAGTCAGCTGGTACAATGGTAAAATCAATTGATCCAAATTCTACATTATTGGAATCTCGGATAGACACATTCCACTTACCTTTCCACTTCGAAGATATCTTCGTTCGGCTCCAGCATCTCCAATGGACAGAACGATCAATCTCCATAGGAATTTCTGCATGATGTACTTCGTTGTAAGTCCAAATATGACGGATAGTGTGTGTTTTACCGTTCCGATTGTCCACACCGGTAAAACAATATAATTGACTTATAGTATCCGCGAACACAGATGCGGGATGAAGAGCTTTGCGATTGGCTGCATCGATTTCATCGGAAATCATTATAGTATTTACACGCAACTGGTTTTTCGGTGAAGCAATTTCTTCGGACACTTTCTCCATTTCAACAGTTGAATGATCCATGCTGACAGCGGAGGATGTATCCCTTATTTTGTCTCCGACTTTATCACTGGATTTTACCTCTTCTTCTATTGCAATAGTTTGGATGTTATCAGGAGCAGGAAAAATAATAAACAGTATATAAACTACGTAAATAACCATCATTGCAGGGATAAGTTTGTACAAGTTAATCACGATTGCAATCCCCATTAGGATTAACAGCATTAACGTGATTGGAAGTATTGTAGGATCGTGCATCATGATATTCTGTTGTTGATTTCCCGACGAGAAACGGGAGGTATTATCCTCCCGTCGTCGATGTCGGAGCGACAGGATTTGAACCTGCGACCCCTGCAACCCCATTGCAGTGCGCTACCGGTCTGCGCCACGCTCCGAATCCTTCTGTAAGCTACTTCTGATAAACCGGGATTCCATATTCCAATTGTACTTGATGCAGGTAAACGAATTATTGTGTGGAAAATTCTGCCTGAAATTTACTCAGCAATGATGGTAAGAATCGACCGTAATTCCTCTTTGATGTTTCTTATCGTTTCTTCATACTTCTCAGAGATTGCTTTTGATTCTTCTCCAAGTTCTTGCTTGGCGGATCTTTCTTTTGATAATTCATTTCTTGCACCATCAATTGTGAACTTCCGAATATAGAGAAGATCCTTAATCTCCAAAATCAAATCGATATCTTTTTGTCTATACGTGCGGTTTCCGGCACGATTTTTTAGCGGGTTTAATTGCTTAAACTCTGTCTCCCAATATCGCAGCACATATTGCTTTAGATCGGTCAACTTACTGACTTCACTAATCGAGTAATAAAGTTTTTTGATTTCCGGATGCACAGTGTTTGTCATAAATTCGTCACTTAAACTAACACTTTATATTACCGATACAACCATAATGAATACAAGTGGTTTCTTATTTATTACTACCGAATATAATTTTTATGAAACGCAATCCACTCCGGCAGAACCCTCTCAAGCATTTCTTTAGGTGGAAGGAATGCAAACCGTAAATGGTGTGTTCCTTTTTTCTGACCAAATCCCGATCCATTGACGGTCGTTAATCCGGTTTTTTCCAACAGAGTCATACAATACTCAAAGTCACCGGTGTCTTTTGGCAGTATGTTAAGTCTTGGAAACAAATACATCGCTCCGGTTTTCCCGAAACACTCAACGCCTTCCATTTCATCAAAGGCAGATCGAACCATCGTCGCTTTTTCAAATAAGTCATCTAATATGGATTGTCGTTCGTGAATAAACTGTTGATACGGTTCACTTTCAATTTCAGGCGGATTGGCAATCAAGTACATCAACGCCTGCCCTACTGTGTTTGAGCATAGATTTACGGAAGCCTGCTTAAACAAAACATCAATGAACGGAATATTATTGTCATCCACTTGAGGTAAATTTCTTACTTCAAGATATCCTCCTCTGTGACCGCATTCGCCGTAAAATCCTTTGGACGCACTATGAAGACTAAACAATGAAACGCCTGTTCCTTTTACAGCTGATGCAAATGAAATGAATTCTCCGCCATATAAATTTTCCTGATAGACTTCATCCGCGATTATTGCTAATCTATTTTCCAAGGAGAATTCCACCACTTGCTTAATACTGTCTCTATCTAAAATAGCTCCGGTGGGATTTGCCGGATTAATGACGACAACTGCTTTAATATTGACCCCTTTTGCGGTGGCTTCATCACATGACCTTTGCAATTCCTCACGATCTAAAGTCCAGCCATCGTTTTCGTCCGGATAGTAATTTACTTGGGTTCCTCCACATCGCTGAATAGTAGCAGAATACAGCGGATATTGAGGAATCGGAATCATAATACCGTCTTCCGGAGCGGTGATTAACAGTTCGAGTACATTTTTGGCACCTTCACTTGCACCATCTGTTAAAAAGATGTGTTCAGGATTTGCGGGTAAAATCCCTTCCGGTGATTTAGCATCTCTGAAATCAATATAATTTGCAACGGCTTCGCGAATAAATAGCGGTCCTTTACTATCGGTATAAGCCCCCATTCCCGTTTCCATTTGTTGCAAAAATTGTTCTGCATAATCAAGGACGTAATCCGATGGAAGACTGTGCTGATTATTTCGTTCGATTTTAATACGATTTGGCTCCTCAAGGAGGCTGAGAACTTGACGATAAAACGTAATTGGTTTTTGTCCCAACGCCTGCGGATTGCCAATATTACATGGAATGGTTTTTCGTCCCTGCCGTCTCAATTCTGCTGCTCGAATAGGAATTCTACCTCTAACAGCATATTCCATGTCAATAATATTTTGATTTAGTTTCATAAGAATACTCTCTTGCAGTTATAAAAATGCCGTCGGGTCTATTCGATCCGACGGCATCAGTTTATGGGAGCGGTATTTAGCCACCCTGAGACTCAATCGTTAAGTTAGAATCTCTTTTTCTTGAAAGGGCGTTTCCCTCTATTGCCGCCCCCTCGATCACCTCGATCAAAGTTTCGGCTTGGAGGAACATATCCCTCGGGCTTTTCAAGCAACGCTTTACGACTAAAGTCCAGGCGTCCCTGATCATCCACTTTGATTAACTTAATCTTCATTGGATCACCGGGTTTACACACATCTTCTACTTTATTAGTTCTTTCCCAGTTCAGCTCTGAAATGTGCACAAGTCCTTCTCTTCCCGGAGCAAATTCTACAAAAGCTCCGAACGTCATCAGCCTCGTCACTACGCCGTCAAATTCCATACCAACTTCCGGTTCCATGGTAATTGATTTAACCAATTCAATTGCATCACGACATTTATCTACATCCGGGCTTGCAACGGTTACAATTCCGTCGTCATCCACATTGATTTCACATTCAGTATCGGCAATAATCTTTTTGATGTTTTTTCCGCCGGGACCAATCAATCCACCTATTTTTTCAGGATTAATTTGCAACGACATGATTCGCGGTGCATACTTAGACATTTCTTCCGGTTGCTCTACGGCATCATACATGAGATTCAATATGTGCATTCGGCCTTTGTTCGCTTGTGCCAGTGCCTCGGTAATAAGATCGAAAGAAATTCCTTCGATTTTCAAATCAAGCTGAATGGCAGTGATTCCTTCACGTGTCCCTGCGACTTTAAAATCCATATCTCCCAGATGATCTTCCGCTCCAAGGATATCACTAAGCACCGCATAACGATCTCCGTCCATAATCAACCCCATGGCAATACCGGCGACATGAGATTTAATCGGAGCTCCACCGCTCATAAGAGCAAGAGAGCCACCGCAGATAGATGCCATTGAAGAGGAACCATTGGATTCCATAATTTCAGAGACTAGTCTGATGGTATAAGGAAAGTCCTCATACTCCGGCATCACTGGTTTCAGCGAACGTTCAGCTAAGTTACCATGACCAATTTCACGTCGGCTAGTAAATCCGATTCTACCAACCTCACCAACGCAATAAGGAGGAAAATTATAATGAAGCATATAATTCTTCTTATAATCATCATCCATGCTGTCTATAATCTGTTCATCTCTTTTTGTCCCAAGAGTCAACACAACTAATGCCTGTGTCTCTCCTCGAGTAAATAGAGCTGAACCATGTGTACGCGGAAGAAAACTCGGATCAATGGTAATCGGTCTTATTTCGCTAAGCTTTCGTCCATCACTCCGAACCTTTTTCGTTAGAATTTGCTCACGAAATGCCTGTTTAAATTGATCATTTATTACACCTTTGATCTCTTTTTCAGATTCCGGGAATTGTTCTGCGAATTCGGCGATAGTCGCATCGATAAGTTCAGATTCAGCCTCTGACCGCTCTTGTTTATCCTTAATTTGAATAATAGTATCAATTTTTGGTTTAACTATTGTCGATACTGCTTCTTCCAATGCTTCGTTTTTTTCTTCAGTCGGGATCTCTCTTTTAACAACGTTAACCGCTTCAATAAGCTTCTTTTGAAGATCGATAATATCTTTAATAGAAACATGCGCAAATTTCAGCGCTTCCACTAAAGCATCTTCAGAAATTATTTCAGCTTCACCCTCTACCATGACAATGGTATTCTCATTACCGGAAACGATAAGTTCCAGTGTAGAGGTTTCCATTTGTTCCCGCGTCGGATTGATCACGAATTCGTCATTGACCATGCCTACTCTCACTGTGGCAATGGGTCCGTTCCATGGAATATTAGATATAGAAAGCGCAGCGGATGCTCCGATTCCTGCTAAAATATCCGGGGGGTTTTCTCCATCACTGGACAATGCAGTAATAATAACTTGTGTTTCATATTTAAATGATTTTGGGAACAATGGTCTAATTGGACGGTCGGTTAATCGACTGGTCAGCACTTCTTTTTCTGAAGGACGAGCTTCCCGTTTGAAAAATCCGCCCGGAATTTTTCCACCTGCATAATGCCGTTCCCGATATTCTACCTGCAATGGAAAGAAATCAAGACCTTCCCTTATTTCTTTTGCAGCGTTGACAGTTGTGATAATCATTGTGTCACCATACTGCACGATGACAGAACCGGCAGACTGACGTGCCACCTTTCCTGTGCGAATTGATAGAGTTCTTCCACCAATTTCTGTATTAAACTTTATCATATTATTGTTTTTTATCCTCTTATTCTTAGTTCTTTCTTCAATTGTACAAATGATGACGGATTTGTCTTCATGATGTACTTTAACAACCGTTTCCGCTGGGAAACCAGTTTTACTAACCCATGACGGGAATGGTTATCTTTCTTATGAATTTTGACGTGTTCCGTCAAATCTCTTATTCTCTGTGTCAGTAAAGCAATTTGAACTTCCGGTGCTCCTGTGTCCTCCGGTGTCTTTCCAAATGTTTTTACTATCTCTTGTACTTTTTCTGTGCTCAAAGGCATGTTATTTCTCCTATACATATTTTGCCAACAAGGCAATACAATGTTTCTTATCTTGTTTTAATTGTTCAATTAATGTTTGTTCTGATGAAAACTTTTTTTCATCTCTTATTCTCTCTAAAAATTCGATACGAATATTTCTACCATATAAATTTTCTACCTTCTTTTGAAAAAAGTGAACTTCCATTACAAATTCACCTTCATCGAAGGTCGGACGAACACCTAAGTTACACATTCCATGTAATGTGTGTCCATCTACTATTCCACGCGTTAAATACACTCCGGGCTTTGGCAATAATTGTGTTTTCTCAATCGGAATAAAGTTCGCAGTGGGAAACGTCATTTTTTTTCCTCTTCCCACCCCATGGACAACTGTAGCCGGGAATCCATAAACCCAACCGAGTTCAAACGATGCACGTCGTACATATCCATCTGTAATCAAACCACGAATATGTGTGCTGGAGATTAACGCTCCTTCATCAGATACGGCGTCTACTACGTCTATGTCAAAGTGATGCTGCTTTGCATAATTCGATAAATACTCCGGACTTCCTTCTCGATGGAATCCAAAATGATGATCATACCCAATAATAATTTTCGATGGTGAAAAATATTTCGCTACGATGTCATTCAGAAACTCATTTGCTGTCATTTTTCTAATTGCATCTGTAAAAGGAATTACAAGTGCGTAATCCACTCCCATTTCACTGAATAAAGCAAGTTTATCCTTTAAATTCATGATGAGTGAAACCGATTCGCTTTCCGGATTAAGAACATTCCGAGGATGAGGATCGAAGGTTATTGCCACCGAGGCAATATGGGTTGCATTTGCATATGTCACAACCCGTTTAACAATTTCCTGATGCCCGCGATGCAATCCATCGTAGGTGCCAATCGTCACAACACTATCAGACAATGGGATTATTTCCGTTAGACTTCGGTAGGTATCCATCGTTTCTCAAATTGTTCTATCGTTACAGAATCTGACACAGTATAATCTCCGACATTTGTACGCACTAATTTAGTCAAGTACCCAACTGTGCCTAATGCTTCAGCTATATCTTTACCCAAAACACGTACATACGTGCCTTTCGAGCATGTAACAGAAAAGATTAATGTATCGTTATCCAGCGAAACAAAATCAATGTTGTAAATATTTATCTGTCTTGGCTCACGCTCGATTGTTTTATTTTTTCGCGCAAGTATATATAGACGAACCCCTTTAACTTTTTTTGCTGAAAACATTGGTGGAATTTGTTTTTGTTTCCCTGTAAAACCGGACAATATTATTCTTACAGTATCGGAAGTCAGATTCGGGATTGGTTTCTGTTCCGTTACTTTTCCTTCTACGTCAAGTGTATTTGTCGTTTTTCCTAAGGTAAGAGTAGCTAAATATGATTTTCTTTTATCAGTAATGTCAGACAGCACTTTTGTATCTTTTCCTGTTCCAATAATTAAAACCCCTTCTGCAAACGGATCTAAGGTTCCGCCATGTCCTACTTTTTTTTCGTGAGTAATACCGCGTATTTTTTTAACAACATCAAACGATGTCCATCTCACCGGTTTGTACAAATTAAAGATCATCCTCAGATTCATGTAAGATTGTATGGAATATTGAGTCTAATTTGTTCGCGTAGACAATAGATTCATCAAAATAGAAATGGAGATCAGGAATGTTTTTCAGATGGAGTTCCGGTGCCAAATATTTCTTAAATGCTTTGCGCAGTTTATTCATCTCAATGATAATTTGATTCATATCTTTTTTAGGATTAATCACGCTGAAAAACACTTTTGCATTGCGGAGATCCGGAGAAATAATGGTTTTTGTAAATGTAACGAACCCTAAATGAGATAACCGAATGTGTCGGGATGCAATTTCTCCAAGGATTTCACAGATCTGATTTCCGACTCGATCTGTGCGTTTGTACGGCCGTTCTTGTTTCAACTGCTTTCAAGGGTCCTTTTAATTTCGGTAATTTTGTATGTTTCTATAATATCCCCCTCGACGAACTTGCTAACACCTACCAACCCGATACCGCATTCCATCCCTTCTTTCACTTCTTTGACATCATCTTTATGACGTTTAAGCGAAGAAATTTTGCAGCGATCCGTGATAATCTCTTCATCGCGCAATAATCTTGCAACATGGTTTCGTGTTATATGTCCGGTGGTCACCTTTGAACCTGCAATAAAACCGATTTTCGGAATCTTAAAGGACTGCAGAACTACGGCTCTTCCGGTTATTTCTTCAACTTTTTCAGGTTCTAATAATCCCTCTAATGCTAGTGTCACATCTTCCACGACTTGGTAAATGACATTATATGTCCGAATTTCAACCCCGGTTCGTTTTGCCTGAAGTCTGGCATTCGAATCTACTTGCACGTGAAACCCAACGACAACTGCTTTGGAAGCTTCCGCCAATAACACGTCCGACTCTGTGACCATACCTACTGACTTATGAATCACATTTACGCCAACTTCTTCGGTATTCAATTTTTCGAGTGTTTCGGTTAATGCCTCTATTGACCCATCCACATCTCCTTTGACAATAATCGGCAACGATTGGATTTCACCTTCTTTTATCATGGCAGACATCATATCCAGAGAATGTGCAGCAATTTTCTTTTGTGCTATTTCTCTGTGGATTCTCTGGCGGTCAGCGGCAATCCGTTTTAAATCCTTTTCATTTTCCATAACCGCAAAGATGTCGGCAGCCTGCGGAACTTGATCAAACCCGAGTATTTGAACAGCATCCGATGGTCCGGCTTTTTTTATACGATGGCCACGTTCATCCATAATCGCACGTATTTTACCGGGAATATCATTACATATAAATGGGTCTCCAATATGGATTGTACCTTTTTGAATCAGAACAGTCGCCATTGGACCGTGTCCTCTATCCAATTTTGAATCAACAACGGTACCTCGTCCTAACGTATCAGCATTTGATTGTAATTCCAGGATTTCAGCTTCTAGTATCACTGCATCCATCAAATCATCAATGCCTACACCCGTTTTTGCAGATACCGGTATCGATTGAACTTTTCCGCCCCAATCTTCGACGAGAACATTATGTTCAGACAGTTCCCGCTTTACTTTTTCAATATCTATGCCGGGCTTATCAATTTTATTAATTGCTATGATCATAGGAACTTTGGCCGCTTTGGCATGATTTATGGCTTCGATTGTTTGTGGCATAACAGCATCATCCGCGGCAACAACAAGAATAACCACATCCGTCACTTGTGCTCCACGGGCACGCATCGCTGTAAAGGCTTCGTGACCGGGAGTATCAAGAAACGTTACCATTTTCCCGTTAGATAACTCAACTTTGTAAGCCCCGATATGTTGAGTAATTCCACCAGATTCACCCGCAACAACATTTTCATTTCGTACGAAATCCAATATCGAAGTTTTTCCATGATCTACGTGTCCCATAACGGTAATGACCGGAGCCCGGGAAACTGCTTTTTCTTTATCCTCTTCTGACTCTTCCATCGTAAACAATTCTTCACCAATATCTGTCATCTTAATGGCATTATATCCAAATTCTTCGACAATGAGTTCAATCACATCCCACTCAAGTCGCTGATTGATAGATGCTAAAATCCCCAGTCCAAAACATTTTTGAATAATATCGCTTGGAGTTGTATTTACTAATTTTGATAATTCGTCTGCATTGGAATATTCGGGTATCTGCAAATTCTTTATTGTATCGACAGCGCCGACCACAGTTGAACCCAGCTTATCTTTTTTATATACCTTCTTTTTCGTTCTTCTGTCCATACCCGCCATTGTTTGGCGGACACGAGATTTTGCAGTCTCTTGAGCTTTTTCAGCTTCTTTTGAGGAAACTTGTTTCCCACGTTTTTTCTTTGATTTAGTTTCTACTTGGCTCAAATCAATTTTTCGCAGTTTCTTCTTTTTAGATTTTATCTTTTCTGTTGTTTTAGATTTGACTTCAGTCTTCTTCTGTATCTCTTCTTTCTTTTTCCGTTCTAGTTCTTTTCTTTCTTTTTCTGCTTTATTTTTCTTTTCTTCTGCAAGTTTCTTCTCCGCTTCAATCGACCTTTTTATTAATTCTTCTTTTTCTTTCTCTGCTGCTTTTTCTTTCTCCGCTGCTTCCAATTTACGTTGTTCATTCAGAGACAATAGTTTTAACTTTTTTGTCGTCTGCTGAGCTTCACGTACTCTGGTATCATGAATTTCGCGACGTACTTGTTCTTTCCTGAGCCGGTCAACAACAGCTTTTTCTTTTGAAAATTCTGTCAGAATTTTCTGATAAACAGCTTCATCAACCGGAGACATGTGACTGGCTACACGAATCCCGTGATTTTTGAGAAAAGCAACAATCTCAGTATGAGATATATTTAAATCTTTCGCAATTTGAAATATCCTGACAGGTCTTTTTGCCATTTCGAATTCCCGGCTAATTATTCTTTCGTCTCATTTGTTTCATCCTCAGATTCATCCTCTGCGTCTGCTTCTGATACAAAATCTTCTTCCTGTTCTTCTTCATTAGATTCAACAAAGGTTTGAACTGATTCATAGATGAGTTCTAAATTTTCTTCAGTCACTCCATCGGATTGAAGGAGGGTATCTTCAGAAACAATCAGCAGTTTTGGGATATTCGCAATCCCCTGATCAATTAAACCTTTAATCGTTTCTTTCGGAAATCCGGGGATATCTTCAAAAGCAGTATTTTCTTCTAATTGACGTTTTTCGTATTCTTTTTCACCATAAGCATCAATTTTATATTCGGTGAGCAGGGAGGCTAAATTGATATTTACGCCACCTTTCCCAATCGCAGCATCAAGTTCGTCATCTTTGAAAATAGCTACACAGTATTTTCTTTCATCATCAATGTAAAGATTTATCGGCTTTCCGGGAGACAACGCACGCTGAATAAGCACTTCAGGTTTTTCACTGAAATTAACAATGTCAATTTTTTCATTATTCAGTTCCCTGACAATCGCCTGAATTCGACTACCGCGCATTCCGATGCACGCACCGGAAGCATCCACTCGACGATCATGGGAATGAACAATAATTTTTGCTCGTTCGCCGGGAACCCGTACGATGGACGTGATTTCAATAATTCCGTCTTCAATCTCAGGAACTTCCATTTCAAAAAGTTTGAATAAAAAGTGGTTATCACTACGTGAAATCACAATATCCGGACCTTTTGAGGTCACTTCCACAGATTTGATTACCGCACGGATGGTATCGCCTCGTCGATATTTCTCCGTCGAGATCTGTTCATCTTTCGGTAAACGTAGTTCGGCATGCTCAATGTTGACAAAAACATTATCTCGTTGCACCTGATGAACAACTCCAATGATTATTTCACCAACACGCTGTGAATAATCTTCGTAAATATACTGACGTTCAACGTCTCGAATTTTCTGAGCAAAGAAATTTTTCGCGTGTGCTACGATTCTGCGACCAAAAATAGCCGGATCAACCACTTCAACATAGGGATCGCCAATTGTCAGATCACTTAATTCGGGTTCTTTTTTAAGAACTTCTTCTAACGTAATCTCACATTTTTGATCATCAATTTCTTCAACAATTGTTTTTTCAATATATATTTCAATTTCACCTTTATCAAGATTAACAATGACGTCACAATTAGAGGCATCTCCATATTGCTTTTCAATGATATATAAAAACAGTTGTTCAATAATCGATCCAAGTTCAGAACGCTCAATATTCTTTTCGCGTGCAATCTCGGAAAATACTTCGATCAATTGTCGGTTAATCAAGATCCCTCCATCTGTTTATTTGAATGTTAATTTTACAACGGCTTTTTGAATGTCTTCAAACCGTATAGAATGCGTGTTATTGTGTTTGCCTGACAAAATGATTCCATCGTCCTCAACATGGAGCAATGTTCCCTTCAATCGTTTCACGTCAGAATCGTCAACTAAGGCAATTGTCAATATCCGTCCAATATTTTTTCTATACTGAAACGGATGCATCAAGGGAGCACTAATTCCCGGTGAGGTTACTTCCAATTTATACCCATCAGGATATCTCGCATCCAGCAATTCCGAATCTTTGATTGCCCGCGCAATAGATGACGTTACGTTGAGAGAAACCTGGTGTTCTGAATCAACAACAACTTTCACTAATTTACGATCGTTATCCTCTGTTACGCCGATCAAAATAATCTCTTTATCGAGCAGTTTTTCGATTGTATGTTTAATCTTATCCATATTCAGACAAACGAAAAGTGGGCATTTATCCCACTTTTCATCGTTAAATTTATGGATTTCTTACGACCGTTACAAGATATTTTACCGACGAAATCCGGTGTCGCATTGACTCATAAATAAAGTAACCATGCAGATTTTTCAAAATAGTCGTTGCCTCATAAATAATGTAACCGTAGAAAGGATACATGAATATGAGCAAACAATCGGGGGAGGATTACTATAAGACCGTTGTAAAACGATATAGAGACTCCGACAAAAAGACAAAATCACACGTATTAGATGAGTTTTGTGAAGTGTGCGGTTATAATCGCAAGTATGCTATTCGTAAATTAAACACAAGCAAAAGTAAGAATAGGCGAAAGCGATTAGGCAGGCCAAAACACTATAAAGACCCGATACTTTTATTTGTATTGTATGATTTGTGGGTAGCACAGAACCTGCCTTGTTCAAAACGATTAAAAGCTTCTATTCCCCGATGGTTACCTTTTTATAAAAAAAGGTTTCTGTCTGAAGATATCAAAAAACAATTGCTAACTATGTCCCCTGCAACGATAGATCGTCTTATGATTGTGAAGAGAAATAAGCTTGGTAAACTTGGACTGGCCACAACAAAACCTGGTTCAATACTAAAATCTCACATACCGGTTAAAACAAATCAATGGGATGAGACGTGTCCGGGATATTTAGAATCTGATACCGTTGCCCATTGTGGAACCTCCATTGC
>CAYLYH010000044.1:0-16097 GCA_964388155.1 uncultured bacterium
CAGTGTCTATAAGAACATGTTCTTCATGCTTCGCGGCGGATATTTTGTCCCTGGTGATGCAGCCGGTTATTTGATTAATGGCAATGCTAACGAAATGGACCCAGCATACGAACTTAAAGGAATGATTGTCTATAAGTTCTAATTGGTTTTGAAAAATTGCAAGGGTGGCAATCTGTCACCTTTGCTCATTTCAAATAGGAAGGAAATATGAAAAACAAAAAATATTTGGTGTTGATTGGGTGTTTCGCCGTTGCCACGGCTATAGGTTTGTGGTCTTGCTGTAATCCTCCTGCACTTAAAGTACAAGCAACTGAAGTTCACGAAGATGTTGACTTCAGCCTTGGCTGTGCAGAATGCCATGAAGAAGAGACACCTGACACTTTTGAAGATTGGGCAACCAGTGGTCACGGATCAATGAATTATGGCTGTTATATTTGCCACGGAGATGGAACTGCAGAATTTTATCCTGAGCCCCCAATTGATGGGTGTGTATCATGTCATGAAGCTTCCGCCGGGCATTTAATGAGAGTGGAGAACCAAGGTTGTTTTGAATGTCATGACGGCCACACTCTTGAACCATATTAAGGAGAAAAACAATGAATAAAAAACAAACACGTAGAGAATTTATTAAAGTTACTGCAGCTGCATCTGCAGCGGCGGGGATTGGCGTAACACTTTTTCCAGGAATGACTTTTGCGGATCAACAAGGTGGAACGAACTGGCATAAATCCGTTTGTAGATATTGCGGAGTCGGTTGCGGTGTTATGATTGGAGAAAAAGGCGGAAAAATCGTTAAGGTAAAAGGCGATGCTCAAAACACTATTAACAAAGGTCATCTTTGTGTAAAAGCATTTTATCTGCCAAAAGCAGTGAATGCAAAAACACGATTACATCATCCGATGATTCGGAAAAATGGGAAACTCGTTAAAGCATCTTGGGATGAAGCAATGGATCTTGTTGCAACGAAATTCAACGCTATTCGCAAAGAACATGGCGGAAACGCACTGGCATTTTACGGCTCTGGACAAGGTGAAACAGAAGAAACCTATATGGCAAACAAATTGTTCAAAGGCTGTATCGGTACAAACAATGTTGAAGGGAATCCAAGACTCTGCATGGCAAGTGCCGTCGGTGGTTATCTGACAAGCTTAGGTGCAGATGAACCTGCCGGGACTTATGAAGATATTGAAAAAGCGGAATTATTTTTCCTTGCCGGATCAAATACAGCAGAAGCACATCCAATTGTTTTTGAACGAATCATGCGACACAAAGCAATGAATCCGAATGTCAAAATCATTATTTTGGATCCTCGTAAAACACCAACAGATCAAGTTGCAGATTTGCATCTATTTCCGAAACCCGGATATGACTTAGCTGTTTTTAATGCAATGGCACACGTCCTGGTAAAAGAAGGTTTTGCTGATGATGCTTTCATTAAGAACCATCTATTCTTCAAAGATAATAAGAAAAACAAACATTCCTTTGAAGAATACAAAAAGTTCTTAGAAGACTATACTCCTGAAAATGCGGAAAAAATCAGTGGTGTACCTGCGCAGGATATTGTTAAAGCAGCCCGGATGTTCGGTAAAGCAAAAACGGCTATGAGTCTTTGGACAATGGGTCTAAACCAGCGTAAGCGCGGGGTTTGGGCAAATAACTTAGTACACAATTTACACCTCATCACCGGTAAAATCGGTGTCCCAGGGAGTGATTCATTTTCATTAACTGGACAGCCAAATGCGTGTGGTGGTGTTCGTGAAGGTGGTGGTCTATGTCATCTGCTTCCGGGGCATCATCTTGTCGTAAAAGAAGCACATCGGAAAAAAGTAGCAAAAGTCTGGGGTGTACCGGCAAGCAATATTCAACCTAAACCGGGTAAGCATACAATCGCTATGTTCTCGGCTTTAAATGCCGGTGAGATTAAAGGTATGTACATCATGTGTACAAATCCTGCTCAATCTCTGCCGAATGCAAAAAAATATTGGAAAGGCTTGAAAGAACAGTTTATTGTCGTAGCTGAATCATTCTTTCCAACGATGACAACTGAATATGCTGATGTGGTTCTTCCGGCTTCCTTCTGGACAGAAAAAGAAGGTGTTTACGGTTGCACAGAAAGACGTTCACAATACATGCCTCAAATTACAGAGCCACAAGGTGAAGCTCAATGGGATGCGTTCATCCTTCGTGATCTTGGCAAAAAGATGGGATTCGAAAAAGAGTTTGCTAAATATGAAACAGCAGAAATCATGTGGGATGAATATCGAGGTCTGACAAAAGGCAAAGATATGAATCTTATGGGTGCCTCTTATGATCGTTTGAAAAAAATCCGTGGATTAACATGGCCGGTTCCAACTGAAGATCATCCCGGGACATACAAACGTTTTACTGACGGTGACCCAATTTACGATGCTCTCCCAGCAAGTAAGAAAGAAGGTCGTCGGATGTATTTCTATGGACCGAAAGCAAAAGACGGGAAAGCTACCGTTTGGATGCGTCCTCACGACGGTCCGGGTGAGCCAACATGTGAAGAATATCCGTTGGCGTTAACAACGGGACGGATTCTCGAGCAATGGCATACGATGACCATGACAGGGACATCCCCACAATTGAACCGTTCAGTCCCTCATGCTTATGTAGAGATTAATCCTGCAGATGCACGAAGTAAGGGAATAATGAACAAAGATCAGGTCATCATAGAGACTCGCAGAGGTGAAATGCAGTTTGAAGCACGAGTGATTGACAGGCCAATACCGGGTACAATTTTTGTTCCTTGGCACTGGGCTGATAAACCGATCAATGTGCTATGCAGCGATATCTTTGATCCGGGTTCAAAAGAACCGGAATATAAAGTCGCAGCAGCGAGAATTAAAAAAGCCTGAGAGAAGATAAATTGCAGTGGAGGCAACTCTGTTAACCTCCATTTTTGATTAACATCCTTGGTTGTGGTGTGGGAGCAATTGCTCCCACACTCCTCTGCAGTTCTATCTAAATCCAACCTATTCCAAAAACTCCACAGGTTGGCTCAGCAATGTAATAAAGCTGAAAAACTGGGGTTGGGATATGGCTGAAAAATATAGATCAAATGACTTTATCTAATAATATCTCTCGCAATGAGTTTTTTAGCTCATTTATTACAAAAATAAAAAGTAGTTATTCCGGAGTTGCCGAAAAGATTAGGGTTGTCAGTGATGTGGTTTTCCCTCCGGGTGCAACCAGCACTGAAGATTTTTTACAAAAGTGCAATCAATGTAATAAGTGTGTAGCTGCATGTCCGCATGAATCTATTCGTATCTTACATGGGGACGATGCAAAATACTCTGGTTATCCGGTTATTGATCCTCATATCCAGCCATGTTTTTTTTGCGGTGATTTTCCATGTATCAGCTCATGTGATACCGGAGCGTTAATTAATCAGAAAAACATGAAGATCGGTATTGCTGAGATTGTCACAGAAAATTGTTTGGCTCACACCGACAATTTTTGTCAAAGCTGCATTAATAATTGCCCGTTGATTGGAAAAGCAATTTCTTGCGACACGAACGGAAAACCGGATATAAATAAAGATGTTTGTAACGGATGTGGAATCTGTATTCAGGTTTGTCCCGCTGAACCCCTTGGTATTAAAATCAAACACATGGAGAACTCGTCATGCCAATAGCCGGCGTCTTAGTCCTAACCCAACCTAAATTATCAGAAAATGTATTGGTTGAATTAAATAAAATGGATAAGGTTACCACATACGGTATTCATAAAGAAAATTATATTATTGCCGTACTAGAGGGTAATTCCATAACTGAATTGGAGGATATTACTAATTCAATAACAAACAAAATATCTGGTGTTATTGGGGTCTATCCGTCTTATGTGAATTATGAGAAAATAGAAACAGAGGAATCCACAGAATAAAGATCTTTATCAATGTGGTATAATTGGTTAAACAAATTAGCAGAGGTAAGTGATCCTCTTCGTCCTCCCGGTGCCATTGATGAAGATAAATTTCTTCAAAAATGTATCCGTTGCCGGAAATGCGAAGAAGTATGTCCTTTTAAATCTATCAAATCTGCCCATGGAGAATGGGGATTAAAAATGGGATCCCCGCTAATTTACCCCAGAGATACTCCTTGCTATCTATGTGAAGATCTTCCTTGTATTGACTCTTGCCCTACAGAAGCTCTTGAACCCGTCAAGTCAAAAAATGACGTCAAAATGGGTATTGCTGTGATCGATAAAACTCTATGTTTTGCATATAATGATATTCTATGTCGAGCTTGTTTTGAACGATGCCCTATTCATAGAGAAGCAATCACAATGAAAGAGGAGTTGTATCCGGTGGTTAATGAAGATAAATGTGTCGGGTGCGGAATCTGTGAACATGTATGCCCGACTGAACAACCAGCCATTACTATCATTAGCTCACACAAGGTTGGCGGATAAAGTATGAAAAAGTTCGAAAAGTATCTAATGGATCATCTTCATATTTTTAGAAGGATGATGCAAGTTAGCACCGTCCTATTTATTATCGCAGTTCCTTTACTGAATAAAATAGGATATCATGGTGTAAATGGTACCTTTTACAGTTTAAGTATAGGTGAGTTAAATATTGTAGATCCAGCTCTGGCATTGCAAACCATTCTATTGACAAAAAGTATATACCTGCCATTAATACTGGCAATTGTGTTGCCAATTCTTCTTGCCATGTTTTTTGGAAAGGTATTCTGCAGTTGGATATGTCCCTATAATTTTCTCGCAGAGTTTACAGAAAAATTTAGAAAAATAATCAAACCGTCTGACACACATAAAAACACTAATCCCAATCCTCAATATTACTGGATAATCTTTGGAATAATTCTTATACTATTAACGATTACCGGTGTTCCGGTAATTACATTGATTTCAATGCCCGGACTAATCACCTCTCAAATAGCAGACGGAATCCTTTACAATCTTGTAGGTATCGAAGTATTATTGGTAGTGTTGCTATTATTCTTAGAAGTCTTCATTGCTCCAAGATTCTGGTGTAAGTATGCCTGTCCGGTGGGAGCAACTTTATCCACGGTTAAAACCAAACATGCACTGAAGATAAAATACAACCCGAAGGATTGTGCAAAGTGTTCGGAAAAAAAGGAAAACCCATGCAATCAAGTCTGCCCTTTATATTTAAATCCTAAGTCGTCAAAAATTTATCCTTATTGCAATGACTGTTTTGAGTGTGTCACAACTTGCAATGATGTTGGCTGTCAGGCATTAAAAATTACTTTTGAACCATTTAAATTAAAAAAACCATAAGAAGGAGGCATTAGTATGGCAAAAAAAGAGAAAGAGAAACTAAATAGAAGAGAGTTTTTCAAAAAGACCGGTTATATTGGCGTAATTGCCTTAGGTATCGGATCATTTTTGAAAAACATTTTCTTCTATATTTCCCCCGAAACAAAGGAGAAAACCTACCATAAGTACCTCGTAGGAAAGAAAGATCAAATACTTCCGGGCAAGGCAAAAGAGATCTCAATTCAGGGTAAACCGGTTTTTGTGGTAAACCAAGGAACGGAATTCAAAGTGTTTTCCGGTGTTTGTACACACCTTGGGTGTATCATCAAATGGGAAGAAAACAACGACCGTTTTTTCTGTCCGTGTCATCAAGGCATTTTTGATAAAACCGGGCGTGTTGTCTCTGGTCCGCCACCGACACCACTAGCAGAATTCCCGGTCGTCGAAGATGGAAATCTGGTATATATCCAGGTAGAAGATAAAAAGAAAGGACCATGGGCATGAGTACTACATGGACAAAAGAACGTATCCCCGTTGACAGCGGGAAAATAAAGGATGCGCTATTCGGTGAACAGCTTCCACTTCATATGAAGAATTGGATATTCGCAATGGGAACAACACCGTTTATTTTATTCCCGTTACAAATTGTTACCGGAATATTACTCGCATTATATTTTGTGCCTTCTACTGAAATGGCGTTTGAAAGTGTTAGGCATATTACGGAAGATATACGGTACGGTTTTTGGATGCGCGGTGTTCATCACTGGGGAGCAAATCTGATGGTGATTTCGTTGTTCCTACATATGATGCGAGCGTTTTTCACTCATTCATATAGAAAACCACGAGAAATCAACTGGATATTTGGATTCCTATTGCTGTTCCTGACATTGACAATCTCGTTTACGGGTTATTCTTTAACCTTTAATCAGGTTTCATATTGGGCAGCAACAGTCGGAACAAATCTTGTTAAGGAAATTCCATTTATCGGTGGATTCCTTCTCAATTTGTTACGGGGCAGCGAAGGGGTTACTGCACACACATTGACCCGCTTTTACACATTACACGTGTGGATATTGCCTGTGGTAATTTCGCTTATCATTGGTGCTCATATTTTGATGGTACGGATGCACGGTGTATCAGAACCGGATGAATTTGAAAAAGGTCACTACGATTTCTACCCGGGACATTTCTACAAAATTATTGTCGTTACTCTGTTCCTAATTTCGTTATTGAGTTTACTGTCCGTGGTCTTACCACCTGGACTTGGTGAACAGGCAGATCCGGCGAATACGCCACTTCATATAAAACCGGAGTGGTATTTCTTTCCTGTGTTCTTATTGTTACGATTGATTCCACTACAACTTGGATTGGCGATCACAGGACTGGCAATTATTTTGATGATATTCTGGCCATTTATTGAACCAATGTTATCAAAGGAGAAAAAATCACGTACAGTAATAGCAAACATAATTGGTAGTATTGCAATCATTATTTTAATTGCATTCACAATTCTTGAAGCATTTTCAATCATTTAAAAAGGAAGAGGAAAAACAATGGAAAATAAAAACATAACACAATGGTTAATCGGCGTCTTTAGTATTATCATGATCGTTTCTTTGATGATCGTAGCCGGCTATGAAGTGAATAAAACAAAAGAACAAGGACATGAGATTGACGTTGATAAAGTATCTGCCCGTTGTATCACGTGCCATGAAAAACAAAACATAGCTGTGAAACAAATTCACGCATGGGAAGAAAGTGAACACGCATTAATGGGCATCGGTTGTAACGAATGTCATGAAGCAAAAGAAGGCGATTTTGACGCTTTCTATTGTGAAAATAGTGATATGCTTGTTGGCCGTCATCCCACACCAAAAGACTGTGCAGAATGCCACGATCAGCAAGTAACAGAATTTGCGAACAGTAAGCATGCACATCAGTTCTGGCTTTTTGCTAATGCGGATAGAGCAACGTTTGAAAATCCGATTTCTACCAGACATGGATGTGAACAGTGTCACCAAGTTGGGAATATTTGGCCTGACGGTAGTGTCGGAGAATGTGACGTTTGCCATTCCAAACATTCATTCGATTTAGCCGTAGCACGTCAACCTGAAACATGTGGAGAATGCCACATTGGACCTGACCATCCCCATATTGAGATTTACAATGAATCTAAACACGGAAATATTTTCAAAGCCAAAGGCAGCGATTGGACCATGGATTATCATACAGACAACTTTGAATCTATCCCAATTGAAGCCCCTGTTTGTGCTACCTGCCATATGGATGGAAACGAAACACAACCCATGACACACGACGTCAGTGCTCGTTTGGCGTGGGAGTCTCAAGCTCCATGGAGCTATAGAACTGTATGGGATGAAGAAAACCTGGGTAGCTGGGATATGAAACGTGGTCGCATGGAATCCATTTGTCAGAGTTGCCATGCACCTGATTTTGTTGATACATATTTGTTAACAGCTGATTTAGTCAATCTTCAGTATAATGAAATGCGAAGAAACTTTGTTTATTGGACAAAGAAATTGACCGATAATGGAACGATAGATCGACTGAAAGCAAACGGTGAATTTAAATCCAATCCCGTCCTCAATGGATGGGACGAAACACCGGAGCATGAAATGTACTATGCCTGGCATCATGAAGGTCGACGTTTCCGTCATGGCGCTGAAATGATGGGAGCAGATTTTACTCAATGGCACGGCGTCTGGGAACTCCAAGAAGATATGGTTGAAATAATTACTTGGGCTGCAGAACATGGTGACCATGAAGCAGAAAAATGGGTTAATTCTAATCATCCGTCCAAGTTTGTACCCTATGCTCTTTACGACATCCCGGGGAGCGCATGGGGTATTTCTGCAAAAGCAAATACAACTCCGTTTGTTTATAACGAATACTCAGATTATTGGGTTCGAATCAAGGCAAATGTGGAGACGGCTTTTGAGAAAGGACTGCTTACCAAAGATCAATGGAATTTGTGGATGGATCGATACGAAAACAAGGACCATTATCTTGGTTTAAAATATGCAAATGATCCTAAAGTCGTAGAAAAATGGAATTTCTATAAAGAACGTAATGCCATTGATACAAAGGCTTTCAAAGAACAGGCTGTTAATTTAAAGCTGCCCGGAAAGCCATTCTATACTAAATAATTATTGTAGTGTTCAATTGAACGACTATGGTAATTTATACCTGTAAATAAAATAGAAATGTTGGGGTTGTCATTGACAGCCCCAACAAACTCCGAGTTCGACAACCTGTCCTCATGTGAGCATGGTTTAGAACCGATAGGGTGCAGTTAGAAACGGCTTCGCTTCACGCGCTTGGAAAGGAGCACATAATGAAATACTTACAAAAAATACCCTTAATTATATTGTTTATTCATTCCTGTATTTTCGGAAGCAGTGAAATATCCGGAACGGTAAAAGACATACACAACAACCGATTGTTAAAAGGTTGCAACGTGATGTTAGACGGTACTCTAATTGGGACCACAACGGACAGTCAAGGGAATTATCGTTTACACAATATTGAGTCGGGCAGATATAATCTTATTGTTAAACACATTGGATACAAAACGACCGGAAAAAATATTAGAGTTAATAAAAACCAACCATTAAATATTGACCTATATTTATCTTCAACAGTGATCGAAGGCAATGAGGTGATTGTGACTGCGACTAAAACAGAACACCGCCTGTCGGAAATACCCGGAAGAATCGATGTAATTACACTTGCTGAATTAAAAAGTTTACCTTCCCAAAATCTAGATGATATTCTAAAATACTTATCGGGTCTTAATGTCCATCGAACCTCCGGAATTTTTGAGATAAGACCTGTTGTAAGTTTGCGTGGTGTTTCCGGAGATGAACCGGGAAGAACTTTGGTGTTAGTCAACAGCACTCCAATCAATAAATCTGATACCGGAGTGGCAAACTGGAACAGAATTAATGTAGCAAATATAGAACAAATTGAAATCTTCAAAGGCGCCGGTTCATCTCTGTACGGAAATAACGCCATGGGAGGAGTGATAAACATTATCACTCAAACTCCGGATGACAATTTTAGCGGAAATACTCATGCTTCATTAGGAACATATAATACATTGAGCAGCAACCAATATATTTCAGGTCGGAAGAATGCGTATTATTATAATCTTGGTTGGTTCACACGCAAAAGTGATGGGTATTATGATCTTCCTGACAGTTTGCAGGATGAAAATTCAGTCCCGCTATTTCTAGATGAAAAAGGGATATCAACTACTGTAGGATTTAATTTTACTCCAAATTATACGTTTGAAATCACTTATGATTATTACGATGATAAGCGAGGTGAAGGTGTAAAAATCGAAGAAAAAGATGGAAAACATCGCAGCTTCGATACGAATATGCTCCAAGCAAAATTAACCGGGAAAAATAATAAATCCAGATACGAAATAAACGGATTTTATCAACATGAAAATTATTTAAGAGTAAGTGAAGGTTTTAAAAAAGGCTCATATTATAAATTTGATGTCGCTTCAGACCGAATTGATAAAGGAGTGTTATTTAACTATACACGTGATTTAGGCAGCAGTCATTTAATCACTGTTGGATCAGAATTGAAATCCGGGAGTGTCGATGGTGGTGATTATTATTCCACATCACCTGATACAATTATCAATCGGGGCAAAATGCAATTCAGCACACTATATCTGCAGGATGAGTTCAGTCTTTTGGGCAACAAACTGCGATTTGTCGCAGGCATCCGATATGATAATGTAAAATTCCATCAGGGATATTTCTATGCCAATCTGGAATCAAATCCTTTCTATTCTTACAACGGGAGTCTTGATGAAAATGAGTGGAATGCAGTGAGTCCAAGGGTAGCCGTGAAATATCATTTAGGAAACCAAATGAGCGGTTATCTTTCTTACTCACGAGGTTTTCGTGCTTCGATACTTGATGATTTATGTCGTACGGGGTGGATGCGGCTTGGTCCGAAAGAAGCCAACCCGGACCTGGGTCCCGAAACAATAGACAGTTATGAACTTGGGTTGGATTATTCACAGACTTCCGATATAAAAATATCCCCTTCATTCTATTTTTCAAAAGGACACGATTTTCTATATTTTGTTGCTACCGGTGATTCACTTTGGGAAAAAAAGCCCATTTACAGAAGAGAGAATATAACAGGAGTTGATATTTATGGTGGCGAAATCGATTTTACATTTAAACCGGATCATACCATTTCGCTTCATGGCAATTACACCTATAATCATTCGACAATATTTGAATTTTCTAAAAATCCGGAATTAGAGGATAACTATTTAGTTTACTCCCCTCTTCACCAAGCAAATGCAACCATGCAGTGGAGGAACAAGTATTTAAACATTAATTTTGGAATTAACTATAAAGACAGACAATTCACAAACGATGATAATTCTGAAGAATTAGATGCTTATTATACTTTGGATGCTCAAATATCCAGAATGCTATTTAATAAAGTCAAAGCAGCCATTGATTTTCAGAATATTACAGATAAAAGACAAACAGAGCATTTAGAAAGGCTTTCTCCGGGAAGATTAATCAATGTGATGCTGTCATACGATTGGTAGGAAATTTGTAAATGAGCTTTGATAAATATTTTGCAAGAATAATGCTTATAGGCGTAATCTGGGGCTTGGTTGAAGTATTTTTATCCCCGGCAATAAAAAGTATAACACCACACTTGTTTAGTGTAATTATGCCGTCCATTGCAGTTGTGTTCATTCTAATCGGGCGATATTTCGTTCCATATTTTGGTTCAATTATTTCAATGGGGATTATTGCTGCGTTTGTCGAATATATGCTCGGCGGGATGCTTTTTGGCGGCGCATTTATGGCCATCATTATTGAGTCATTGCTATGTGAATTGATTCTGTTCCTTGTTGGACTCAATTTATGGTCATTCGTATTGTCATTTATTACAATTCTGGATTATAGCGTTTTGCATCCTTTGATAAAGAAAGGGGCGTCTTGTCAATCGATGCAGTACCTCTTTGTTAAGGATATTTTATATACATTGTTTCATGTTGATAAATCTAGTTTAACTGTCGGAGATATCACAATAATAATACTGGTTTTTCATTCGATAGTCGGAACCCTTCTGGGATTTCTTTTTTATTACTTATTTAAGAAGTATTTCATAACAGAAAGACAATTAGCATGACCAAAACACCCATCGCTTACACCGCTGTTTTTGGAACACTTTGGGGATTAGCCGAAGCAACTCTTGGCTCTGCTATGCATATGATAAACCTCCCTTTATCGGGGTCTGTTCTTTCAACGGTTGGAATGATTATAGTCCTGATTGCCAGAGGAGTTAATCCACAGCGCGGAAGCACACTGATGATGGCATTAATCGCAGCAATGATTAAAATAATGAGTTTTGCTACAGTAAAACTTGGTCCTTTTGTCGGGATATTACTGGAAGGGGTAATGCTGGAAGTTATACTCACAATATTTTCACCAAATATTTTAGGTTTTATGTTATCAGGAATCATCGTTTCCATCTATCCGCTCCTTCAGACATTAACAGTAAAAACAATTCTATTCGGAGCAGATTTTATTCCGGTCATTCTCGAAATGGCTCATGGATTTTCTGATCGCTTCGGTTTTGGAGCTGGATGGTGGATTCTTGGTCTTTACATATCGATACATTTTATTTTTGGTATGGGTGGAGCCTTTTTTGCCTGGATTGTAAAAAGTCAACTTAACAAAAAGATGTTTGATGAATGAGTCCACTCCAAAAATGCTCTTTTGGGCTTCCTTCCTTCCCGGAGTAGACTCTTGAATTTTAAATCCCTAATAACATCACTGCGGTTTGGAGTTTCTCTGCTCATTTTTGTCGGTATTTTCCTGTTAAGAATGAGTCCCATCGGAATCACATGTCTTATTTTCATTATTGCATGGATATACAATCACAATACGGTACGTCCTTTAAAACGAATACCCTTTTGGGTTACCATCGGATTTTTGGTGGTTGGTGTTCCGATTTTTACCGGATTTCAAGACAAAACTATTTTAACAATAACGTACAGCAGTGACCAGTTATCAAAAACAATGCTGATGGCATTTAGGGGAATTTCTGTCTTCCTTCTTTTTCAGGTGATAACAATAAACCTGAACAGCGAAAAAGTCACAGCGCTATTTACAAAACTTGGCTTCAGCAATTTTAATTCTGTTTACACTTTATCGAATAAAACCATGCCGCATCTCCGCAGCATTTTGTCTGCACGCTTTACCAAGCTTCGTGTAGAATGGAAGGCTCAACGTCATGTACAAATTGTATTAGATTTTATTATTTTAGTGTTACGAGATTTGGTAAAACTTGCGGAGTCATTGGGGAGCGACACATCCAGCGACATAAAAATCACCCCATCAAGTATTATCCAAACCCGCATGACTGACTGCCCACCGTCACTCACCGTCATCACCGGGGATTCAGGGGCGGGAAAATCTCGATGGTTGTCTGAATTAGTTGACGACCTAAAAAACGAAACGATAACCGTTGACGGTCTGATCTCCAAAAAAATATATGTCAATAAATATGAATGGTATCATAGCCTTCATCATATTACGACCGGTGAGACAAGAAAATTAAATACAATGAACGATTTGGATACGCAAATTCAGGTTGGGAAGTTTTTCTTTTACCCTGATGTAATCGAATGGGGATGTGAGAAAATAATCGAGTCTATCGACGCAAACTACCTGATTATTGACGAAATTGGAATTTTAGAATTTAATGGAGAGGGGTTTCTACCGGCGTTAAAAACAATCGATGATAAGTTTCAAGGACACCTTATCATCACTATCCGCAGTCAATTAATGAACCAATTGGACAGATTCTTAAACACTCATCTTCCGACAATCAGCAAGTGGAAAAGGACAACCGTCTGAATTCACCTGCATCTTGGCCGATTTTACATATTATCTCAGGCTAACGGTTTGTATAAGAATAGTAGCTGACTTCGGTTATGTTTTTATACATTGTTAGGTGCTAGGAGTTCACCGTAGTCATTATACGAATCCTTTGCAAAACCCTGTGCGTAAAGAAAAAAGAGATAAAATTATTCTGATTAAGGCGGAAATTTCAGTCAATAATGGTATTATGGACAAAATTTCCAACGCTAAGCAGGGGATTTTTAGCCTTTTTAATTTGTGTAACAGGTTTTTCAAAGGATTCTATACTTTTAAAATCAATATTACAGCTTCCTAAAATCGGTCCCTGTCGGGTTTTGAAATACTTCGAGTTCAAATTCAGGGACTGCTGCAATAAGATGATCAAACATATCTGACATGATGCCTTCATATGTCACCCATTCCTGGCGATTGCTGAATGTGTATATTTCGATTGGAAGACCTTTTTCTGTAGGAAGCAGTTGCCTTACCATGCAGGTCATATTAAGATTAATATCAGGGTTATTTTTCACATAAGCTTCTGCATATACTCTGAAGATACCAATATTAGTTAAATGTTTTCCGTTGATTAAATAGGATTTATCTATCTTGTTTTCTTGATTATACTCCTCAATTTCATTGCTTTTTTCTTCAATATAATCTTTTATCAGTTGAAACTTTTTAAATCGTTCCAGCATTTCCAGTGTGCAGAATTTTATGCTGCTGATCTTAATATTTAAAGACCGTTTTATCCTTCTGCCTCCTGATTCTGACATCCCCCTCCAGTTCTTGAAAGAGTCTGAAATAAATGCATAAGTAGGGATAGTAGTAACGGTTTTATCCCAGTTTTGTATCTTTATGATTGTTAGATTCATCTCAATAACATCACCATCTGCGCCATATTTTGGCATGGAGACCCAATCACCTATCCGTATCATATTATTTGCTGAAAGTTGTATGCTTGCCACAAATCCCAAAATGGTGTCTTTAAATATCAATAACAAAACTACTGTCATTGCCCCCAAAGCACTAAAAAAGTATAACGGGGATTTATTCAGGAGGAATGATAAAATAATTATACCACCTATAATGTAAATGGCGATTTTAACTAACTGGAAATAACTATCTAAAGGATTGTCTTTAAATAATTTAATGTTTTTGGAATAGTACTTGAGCGTATTCAGGAAATTGATGATAACAATAATTAAAACAGTACTGATATAAGCATTCACTAATCTCAAAATATAAGGAATTGCGTCAGCGAAATCCTCAAAAATATAAGGAGTAGTCAAATAAATTACAATAGCCGGTGCAATATGAGAGAGTGAAATAATAACTTTATTTTCAATCAGAGCATCATCCCATACGGTTTTAGTTTTTTTGATTGCTAATCGGATAGAACGGATAAGAATCTTTTTTACAATGAGATTGGTGACATAAGAAATGATAAAAAGAATAAATAATAGTATTACCAATTTCAAATACATGGTGAAAGTTTCTCCAACTCCAATCCCAATTAGCCAATCTGTAAGCCATACCATCGATTTAGTGTTCATGCGTTTTTCCCTTCAAATAATTTAATTAGTGTTTTTCGTATTTTTTTATTTTCTTTGTCTAAATGGGTAATATGTCGCCTAACGGTGAGTATATGAAAAGTTGCCGATTTCGAAGCTATTTCCTATCAGTTTGCACCAACTTTTTTACGAGCCACAAACGCTCGCAAATCACTGAAACCCGCATGCACTATACACATTGTTAGCGGTTGTTATTTATTCATTCTCTTTATTTTCAATCAATTGTTTCAACTCTTTCTTGCTTGGCAGAACTGTTTGATATTTACTTGCAAATATTTGCTCATTATTTTCAGGTAAAGTAATCTCTACAAGAGTATCTTTCTTGTCTTTACACAGAATTATACCTATAGTCTTATTTTCAGTATCAAGTTTTACAAATCTGTCATAATAATTAACATACATCTGCAATTGTCCTAAATCTTGATGTGTTAATTTCCCAATTTTCAAGTCAATAACAACAAAACATTTTAAAAGTCGATTATAAAATACCAAATCAACTCTAAAATGCTCTTCGTCAAACGTAAACCTTACTTGTCTACCAACAAATGTAAATCCTTTCCCAAGTTCAAGTAAAAAATGTTCTAATTTATCAATGATTTTTTGTTCTAATTCACTTTCTGAATATTTTTCATTTTCTGGCAATCCAACAAATTCAAGGATATAAGGATCTTTCAAACTATCTTTTGCTGTTTCAATTATTTGTCCTTTATCAGAAAGTTCTTTTATTGCTTTTTTATCTCGACTTAATGCAAGACGTTCATAAAGCGAAGTGTCAAATTGTCGTCGCAATTCTCTCAAGCTCCAATTATTATCGATTACTTCTATTTCATAAAACTTTCTTTCTTCAAAGCTGTCTATTCTCATTAAAAACAAATAATGTGACCAACTTAATTGCAAATTAATTTTTTTGTCAAATTCATTTTCAGATTTAGCAGACACTGTCTGTTGTTTTCCATAAACATTGTAAAAATTCTTCATTTGTTGAAGATTAGTAACTGAAAAGCCTTTTCCAAATTCAGAATTCAAACGATTTGATAATTCTTTCAAAATTTGCTTTCCATATTCAGCACGTTCCTTCCCGTTTTGTTCTTCTTCTACAATCATTCGACCTATTTCAAAATAAGTGTAAACCATTGTTCTATTAACCGTTTGAACAACACTTTTTCGTGCTTCTTTCAGTAAATCAGCAACTTTATTATAAAAGTCTGTTTGTATATTTCGTTTCATTTTACTCATTCGAAATCCTTTTTTTACAAAGATAACCTAAATATTCTTCTTGCCTAAACGATATTTGTTTAACGTAACCTAATAACCACTAACG
>CAYLYH010000045.1:0-15905 GCA_964388155.1 uncultured bacterium
ACCAAATATTACTCGAAATCTTTCGAAATACACCGCTAAACTAGTCATGACCCTAGGTTTATTATGGATTGAAGTGAATTTTTCATAGAATTATTTACCTGGTTACGTTTTTAATAGTTTGAACTCATTAACACTTGAATACACTAACACTTTAACACTTCCTTTTAATTCGTCGTTATATTCTTCCGGTACATTTTCCATGTTGCAATGTAAAGTAGCCCGCTGACGATAAGTGAACCCAGCGTCCGAACGGAAAAAGCATCACCAAAAAATGAACCGAATAAGTCCACGCCTGTTTCAGGAACAGCATTCAAATCACCGATTAAATTTTGTTCTGTTATCATAATTGCGATTGCGCCGAAAATATCACCGATTTGCGTAACGAAGGCATTTTCTCCGTAAATAACCGTTAATGTAATACTGATTAAAATCGGCAATCCAATACCCACAATGAGGGGGCGGTTCTTCACCGTGGCGGACACCAGCATCAAAAATAAAATCAGTGGACTCATCCAAATCAGCGCAACCGCTTGGTAGAGAATTAAATCAAAAAATAGATCCAGCATATTGATTTGACTCAACGGAACGGAAATAATCTCCCAAATATCTCCGCTGACGGTCATAATGGCAATGTGTGAATAGGCTAAAAGAATAATGAGCATGGTAACGGTGAGTCCGATAATTTCCACGCTGCCAGCTTTCAGTTTGGAAAATAAAATCCAATTATCGTTGATTGGCAAACTTCGGTAAAAGAAAGTGCTGTTATTGGAACGTTCTTTGTAGAGAGAATCGGAAAAATAAAACAGACCGATAAACAAGACAAATAATTGAATCATGGAAAATCCGGCTAAAATTCCGTAGCCGTACGGTTTGATAACAATATTTGGATTTAATAAAAATGTTTTTTTTGCTTTTTCTTTTATTTGGGTTTCTATTTTCTCTGACATCTCTAATGAATATTTTGCAGATGAATTTTGCATTTCTGTCAACATAGCAATAAGGCTGTCCGCCTCTTCTTCGGTTCGTCCCATTTCATAAAAAAATGATTTTATTTCAGTTTTAGTTTCGTCGTTGTTATCATTCTTTTCAATTTCATGCCTGATTTTGTCCTGCATGAATGTGTTCATTCTGTTTAAGGGAACAAGCGTCAAAAGCAGTAAAAACGAAAATACGCCCACAGTCCAAAAAATAACCCGTTTCCATTCCCAATATTCTCGTTTGAGTAATGCTAAAAATTGATTCATGACGCACCTCCCATCAACCCCATGAAAATATCCGACACAGACGGTGTTGATATTTCACCCAATTTTTCAATTTTATCCCTGTCAGGATTTTTCAGTAAAAAGATTTTCTTCCCCATCATGGAATTTTCCGTCAACGGATTGAACGCCTGTGCTTTTTCAGCATCTTCCTTGTTTACCGTTAGTAATACATATTTTTCATTGAGAGTTTCCATAGATTCATACGTCACCACTTTTCCGTGATTGATAAAAATGACATCGGTGAGAATATGCTCCACTTCCTCAACCTGATGGGTGGAAATGAGGACGGATTTTGTTTCGTCAAAATAATCTTCCAGCACGGCCGTATAAAGCCGTTTGCGAAACAGAATATCCAATCCGTGGGTTGGTTCATCCAAGATGAGTAATTGTGTATCGGTAGAAAGAACCATAGCAAGGTGGAGTTGCGTCTTCATCCCTTTGGATAAGTGCTTAATTTTTTTATCGAAAGTAATTTCCGTTGTTTTCAGTATCTCTTCACATTGGTCCCGATGGAATCCGGCGTGAATTTCTTCTTGAAATTGCAGAACTTGTGCTACGGTCATCCATGGCGGTAGTACGGGAATATCATGAATGACGCCCGTTTTATTCATGAGTTGGGGGCGGTCATTTTTCGGTTCTACCCCAAGGATAGAAATATCGCCTTCGTAATCAATAAGCCCGGTGAGTGCCCGCAGCATCGTGGTTTTTCCGGCACCGTTAGGACCGACAAGCCCCACAATTCGTCCGGCCGGGATTTCTAAAGTGACATTATCCAAGGCTTTTGTACTGCCGTATTGTTTATTTACATTCGTTAATTGGACTAAACTATCCATAGTGTTCCTTGTTTTTGATTGATTATTCTTTTGTCTTCTTTTGCCCCAAAATATTGAACCCCGGCGGGGTTCATGTTTTGAATTGTATCTGTTTCTATAAATATGTAATCCCTGCGGGATTCACTTTTGAGAATGACTCCGTTAGGAGTCAAATATTTATAGATTAGATTAAACCTAAAATGCCAACGCCGGAGCTTACAGTCCCGTACCGTAGGTCGGGAGTGTTGAACAATTGATGTTACTAATTTATATATCTGATTTTTCATTTTATTTTTTTTCGTGTGTTTGCATCCCTGTGCCTTTTGTGGCATCTAAAATTGTTTTTTAATTTTATTGATGATTTCCGTTTGACTCATATTTAATGCTTTTACCCGACGTATAAAATCGGGAATTACTTTTTCTAAGAAATGTTTGGATTCTTTGCTCAAAAGTTTTTCAAGGGCACCGGATTTTACAAACATTCCCTGCCCGCGCTTTTTATGGATCAAACCATCGTTGATGAGCATTTGTGTTGCTTTGAGAATTGTCTGATGATTGATACTGTAATCCACTGCCATTTTACGCACGGATGGTATTGCTTCTCCCTCCGGTAAATCACCCGAAAGGATGGACTGCCGAATCATATAGGCGATTTGCATATAGATTGGAGTTCTGTCTGAAAAGTCTAATTTCATATTATCTGCTTTAGTGTTACAGCACAGTGTAACACATAATTATAACTGAGTGCAAGAAATATTTTGAACAGGATATTTCATTTCTTTTTATTACACAATTATGTAATCTGCGGAAACGAGTGTATCCAATTATCGCCAAACGCGGTCGTCTTTTAGAGCAAAATAGATCACAGCGAACAGAGTGACTATCACTCCCACCGCAAAATCAAGCGGGAGTGCATGTGAAATCGTTGCTTCACCATGAACAGGGATCGGAAGATGCCCCAAAAAACTAACTGCCGTCAGTAAATATGGAGATAATTTTATCACACCCCAGATAGTCATCGGAGTTAAAAAGATGATTTGTAAAATTACCGCCCAGTCCCAAATTCTTTGCGTTTTTGGAATGTGCTTGAGTCGGTGTTGAAGCCTTGGCGGGATTGCAGTCATCGAGTCCTGAAATAAAATTTCTAAGTTGTCGGGTTGTTTTTCCATGAGTTTACTCTGTATCTAAGATAGTTCTTAATGTTTGTTTTGCACGTCGGATATGCGACTTCAACGTGTTCAACGGGATTCCCATAATTTTGGCTATTTCTATGTAAGACCGATCGTGGAAATAATACAAAGATATCGCTATCCGCTGAGTTCCCGGTAACGCTCCGACGGCAGTCCGAACGGAAGCATGTAAGTCATTCTGCAGTAAATCTATTTCCGGTGAAGCGCCGTCTGACAAGTGTGTTGGTATTTCATCCATTTCACGGTATTTTTTATCGCGTTTCAGATGATTGTAGCACGTATTCTTGGTGATTCTGTATATCCACGTGGAGAGTTTTGCATCCCCGCGAAAGTTGCTGATCTTCCGATAAATTTTGATGAAAACTTCTTGCGTGATGTCTTCCGCCATCATTTCATTCTGTACGGTAAAGACAGCAACATTGTAGATCTGTTGACTGTACTTCTCTACAAGCAGCGTGAAGAATTTTTCATCAACACCTTTTTGAAACAGTTTCACGTAAAATTGTCTTTCATAATCTCTGTCTAATTTATGACAACTTCGCTAAAGAATTTGTTGCAAAGAATATTTTCTGCAACAAATTTTAGTGTGTGGTTGTCTATAGAATGAACTTAAAACACAAAAGAGGTTAAAATTATGAGTAGCATTGAAGGATATATGATTATGGTAAATGCAATCGGCGCATACACAATGGTCATATTGGTCGTATTTATCGGTTTATGGATGGGTTACAAGAAGCGTAGCCTTCTCAGCAAGGAAATAATTTCTGCAATAGAGAAAGGGGCTGATATTCCGTTTCCGGAACAAAAAAAAAGGAATTATCAGAATTTAGGTTTGATCTGGACTTTAGTTGGTTTAGCATTCACAATCGCCTTATGGTTTTCTTCAAAGGCCATTGAAGGCGCAGTCTGGGGTTTGTTGCCCTTTGCACTGGGGATAGCATTTTTACTTATCCATCGGAGCCAGGAAAAAGAAGATAAAGAATAAATTCAGATTAAATCTGCATCCATAAAAAAAGCGGAACGAATGTTCCGCTTTTTTATTTACTATGATTCCACTCTGGAATTCTTAACAATGTGTACAGAAAAAACAAGAATTTCCGCAAAGTTTAGATATTGGTAAAAAACTCGCGTTTTTTTTGGCTCTCTGCTCTAAGATATATCCTAAAAAAAATTCTTAAAAAAATAGGTTCTATTTTATTTGAAATCCGTCGTAAACTCTGATGGAGGTGGCTATGAAAGAACAACTCGACCCCAGGCAATTGTCTCTATATCCGGAGTTATCGAAAGAACCCTCAGCTCCTTCGATAACCACCCTTCCGGAATTTGACAAAGCCCTGCACAACTTAATTAAGATGAGTGATTTAGGTGCATTTATCCAATTGAATATCCAAGGACTAGAACGTCAATACACGTTAAATCTAGCAGATTTGGACATTCCGATGGACTTTCTTAAAGAAGATAAACCCCTTGCCCCAGTTACTATTCCTCTTTTTCCACAAGAGGTTGTTCATAAATTGAAAAAAATGTCGTACGAAGTAAAATCCTTTTTCAATGCAAAAAATTCATTTCGAACGTCGTTTGGATATTTTCTTTTTCGCTCACACTTTACGATGTGGAAGCATTATTTGGATGAGATGAAAAAATCCATCCATGATTTTCTCTTTCATGAATTAGGGCATGGCACGTATGGAAAAATCTTTTTGGAGCATTTACAGAAAGGGAACGCAGTATTCCAGACCGCAGCAGATATCACGGCTCCATGGGAGTTTCGCGAACGCTTGCTTCTCAAGGATATTGAAGCACGTCGGAAAACATTTATTGAGCATCACGCGCGGTTACAGGATCTACGATCGACGGATATCGATTATCCGTTTGATGTCCTGATTCTTAAAACACTGCATGTACCGTTGACGCTTCAGGATTACGTCCAGCACATACAGATTTCTTCCATTTTCAAGACAATTCACCTTGAAGATTTAGCGAAAGAAACAATAGAATCCATTGATGATATAAAAAAATTGGTGGAGGATATTTAAGTAACCGTGGGAGATAACTCAACTTTGGGTAATATGTGTAACTGGTGCTCAAAAGCAATACCGGAGGATGCCCTGCGCTGTCCATACTGCCGGATGTGGAGAAAGGACATAAACTCTGATCGCCTAATTACGTGGACATTAACATTCATTTGGGTTATGATATTCTTTTTTGGATATGTTGGAGACTGGTGGGGGAATCATTTATATATTTGGGCGTTTACATTATCCATGCTAAAAACAGGATCGGGGATGGGTGTGTTTCTCAGCTTGATATTATCCCTAATATGGTTAATAAAAACCAGCCGGAAGATTGGAACAATTTGGTGGATTTGATTTATAGAGATTAACAATTTCAGTCTATATGCTTTTTATGATTTTATTGAGCAAAACTGAAAAAACATCTAAGTCTATTTCTATCTCAAATCTATCCTTTTGAGTTCCCTCTGAAATCGGCGTTCGTTAATCCTTATTCATTATTCTATTAGATCCACTTTAATGTGATAAACCTATTATGTGTTTACCTAAACCGTTGCCAGTCAGAATCTTCAATGTGTTCTTCCAGTTCTTTCCAGAAATCGCTTAGCGGGCATCTCAGGATGATGAGATCATGCCGTTGCCCGGTAGAATCTGTCACATAATCCGGCAGTGTTGTCTGAGTACGGAATCCCAATCGTTTGAAGATACTCAGTGCGGAGGATTGAGGCTTCATGATTTTTACGATGATTTCGTCTAATTTTAAGCTGACTGCAAGAAAATACAATTCTCGTGCCATCAGCATCCCCAGTCCTTTGCGCCGGTACGGTTCTGAAACAATAAGTCGAATTTCTCCTACATGAGATTTCCAATCTCTTTCTTCCCGTTCCAGGGCTCCTTCAGCAACGATTTCTTCATTGAAAGAGGCGATCAGCCGGTCTATCGGTTGGCTGATCATATTTTCAATACGTTTTTGGACAAATCCCGGTTTGGTAACATCCATGCGAAAATATTGACGATCCTCAGCCGGGAGCCGATTGAAGAAAGAAGTTGATCTTTCAATGTCCTGATTTGAAAGTGGACGTATGTGTACGGTTGTGCTATCTTTCAGAGTGACGATTTTATTCATAAAAAACCTCCATGCTTTATAGAACATACATCAAATTTATGGAAATATCAAATCACCGTGAGCAGGGAAGAGGCGCGCGAGAGATGAGGAGAAAAGGTGATGGGGGGAACGGGAGAAGAAGAGTGTTTATAGCCCACCCTCGTCTCCTCATCTACTCATAGTTCAGGATAATATCCTCCAAACGGTGTTTTGGAACATGGTGAATGTCATGAGTATCCCGCCAGTATTTGGTGTCGCCATTGGGTTTTACAGGATCTATGACCACGGTCTCTTTCGGTTTCCCCAAGGCAAGTACAAGGTGAATTTCATATCGTTCCGGTATGTTTAATTCTGTTCGCAGCTGGTGTTTGTTTATTGCGGCGATAATACATCCGCCAAGTTCTTTTTCTGTTGCTCCTAATAAAATATTTTGTGCCGCAATTCCAAGATCGTGTGAAATCCATCGACTATTTACGGATGTATCTTCCAGCAAAATAATATACCCCGAAGGGCGTTCACCTTTTTGGGGATGTACCCAGTCCTTGAGAAACCCAGCCCATCCAAGGCAGGGAAAGATTTTTTCGTTTTCACGCGGGGTATATGAGAGCCAATATCGAATCGGTTGAAGATTTTTTGCAGAAGCGGACAACCGAGCGAAATCGGTAAGTTCTTCAAGAGTAAAACGTTCGATGAGGACATCCTCATAAAACCGGCGATAACTTCTGGTTTTTTGTACGAGTTCCTTAACGTTCATGGTCTTCTCCAATTATTTCTTGATAGTATTGAGGTCTGCGATCGGTGATGACATGATTCCATTCAGTAATGCGTTTGTCCCGGGCAGCCGCAATATCAATGTCTATAACAATGTTTTCATCTTTCTGTGTAGCACATTGATGGAGGATGTTTCCTTTTGGATCTGTCATTTGGCTCTGCCCGGTGAATAATACATCCCCGTGAGAGCGACATTCTTGTCCATAGCGATTGACGGTAACCGTGTACACGTGATTTTCTATACTGCGGGTCACCATTGCATTTTGACAATAATTTAACACTAAGTTGGAGGGATGGCATAGGATGTCAGCTCCCTGCAGCGATAAAGAACGACTGACTTCAGGAAATATCCAATCAAAACAAATCATCATTCCGACATAGGCATCTTTTACTTGATGTACACTCAAAGGGAGATTCCCGCAATCGAAAATGGATTTCTCGTTCATAAATAAGTGCAGTTTTCTGTAAACAGATATCAGTCCGTTTGGTCCGATAAGTAAAGAACTATTGTAGTATTTATTTACACTTTTTTCTGCAAACCCCGTGACAATGAACACATGTTTTTCCCGGCAAACCCCGGTAAGTGTTCGGACGATAATGGAAGTTTGAGGTTCTTCAGAAAGAGATATCAGCTCTTCGCGATCACGAAACATATACCCGGTAAACGGTAATTCCGGCAATACGATTAGATCAGCATCCAGTGCGTCAATTTGCGAAATTACGTGTGTCAGGTTTGTTGTCGGTTCACCGAATATCGGAGCAAATTGTATCAGTCCAATCTTCATGTTTTTCACCTGCGTTACTTTGTGAAATTTACGAATTATTTGAATGTGTTAGAGTATTAAAGTGTTACAGTGTGAAGGTGTTAAAGTGTTCGCGTGTTAGGTATTAAGGTTGTTTCATTGCCTTTTTTTCCACCTTACTTCAACTTTACCAGCTTGGAACTTGGAGCGGGGATAGGAGACAGGAGAACGGAGAAGGCTACTTTCGACTTTTTACTTTCAACTTATTGCGATGAATTTTTTAAGATATCCATGTCGGAATGTTGACTTGACATTAATGTGTAGTGTAACTTCCGCACCCCCAAATGAGTATTTTACGACTATTTCGACCTATTTTTCAGCCGTTTACCGCGTTTGTTTCGAGCATCATATTTGCAATCATTATTGCTTTTTATGGTGTTATTCTTCACTGGCCACAAAATGAGAATCCTAAACCCGTTAAAGTAAATATTACTAATGGGGCGTCCTTGGCAGATATTAGTGTCGAGCTTGCGTCGATGAATATTATTTCTAATGAAACGGTTTTCGTATGGGCTGTCAAATTACTGGGATATGAAACCGGTATCCCAGCCGGAAGATTCACACTGGACAGAGCGAAATCAAATTATGACATTATTCAACAATTAAAGTTTGGGTCCCCCCAACTAATAAAGGTGACACTTTTAGAGGGATGGACAGTTGAAAAAAGTGTTTCCAAACTGGCAGATAAATTACAGGTGAGCAAATCCCGATTATTAACTCTTAGTAAAGACGGATATTATGCCAGAAAACTTGGCGTTCAAGCAGAGACGCTTGAGGGTTTCCTTTTCCCCGAAACCTATTATTTCTTTGAGGGAGAATCACCAGAAAATATTTTGTCTAAAATCGTGGGAGAATATGAAAAAACCATCCGCGATACAGTTCGTCGGCATATGCGTGAATTGTCTATGTCAGAACTGGAGATTATTACATTAGCCTCCATCATAGAGGGAGAGGCATTACATGATAGCGAACGTCCTATTATTTCGGCCGTGTATCATAATCGACTGAAACGAGGAATGAGACTTCAAGCAGATCCTACCATACAGTATATTATTGATGATAGCCCCCGACGGTTATTGAACAGCGATCTAAAAATCGAATCAGTTTATAATACTTATTTACACTACGGACTTCCTCCGGGTCCGATTAATAATCCTGGAGAGTCATCAATTATTTCAGCGATATATCCCGCCGATAATGATTATCTTTATTTTGTGGCTCGCGGAGACGGTTATCATAGTTTTAGCCGAACCCAAAAGGAACACAATCAAGCTAAATATCAATTCCAACATGTGAGACGACAAGTACGACGTGCACAAAAACCAAAGACAGGATCGTGACTCTGAAAATACTAAATCAAACTCAAAAAGCTTCAGTAAAAGCAGTCAAGGGACCCGTTCTTGTTTTTGCAGGTGCCGGAAGTGGAAAGACCCGAGTACTTACGCATAAAATTCACTATTTAATACAAGAGAAGCTATATAAACCGGAAGAAATCCTTGCAGTGACTTTTACCAATAAAGCAGCAAGAGAAATGAAAACCAGAGTAGAATCGCTGTTAAACCAACCCGGATTACATCTAAATATTGGTACCTTCCATTCCATTTGTGCCCGTATGCTACGGAAAGAGATCCATCATCTGGGGTATTCCAATGATTTTGCAATCTATGATACCAAAGATCAACAGGACCTGATGAAAATCGTCATTTCGGACATGAACATCAAAAGGGAATATATAACCCCAAGAACCGCCCGCTCTCAAATTAGTTATTACAAAAGTATGATGTTGACTCCCGAAGATGTATTCGAAAAAGGTCGGACGATTAAAGAAAGAAAAATTGCTGAAATATATAGTACCTATCAAAAACAGTTGAAAAAGAACAATGCCGTAGATTTTGACGATCTCCTTCTTTTACCGTTAGAATTATTTAGTCGATATCCGTCTGTGTTGAAACGGTATCAAGAAACATGGAAATATATTCTTGTTGACGAGTATCAAGATACAAACCGTCCTCAATTTTTATTGGTGACACAGTTAGCGGATAAACACAAGCAAATATGTGTGGTAGGGGATGATGATCAATCTATTTATGGCTGGCGGGGCGCAGATGTGAAAAATATTTTGGACTTTCAAAAAACATTCGCAGATTGTTCCGTGTTTAAACTGGAGGATAATTATCGTTCTACCCAGCAGATATTAAGCGCTGCAACCGCCGTAGTTGAGCGGAATATCAATCGTGAACCAAAAACGCTGAATGCCGTGAACGGAGTCGGAGAAAAGTTGGCAGTTTTTGAAACGGTCGATGAGATGGAGGAAGCTGATGCTATTGTGTCTGCTTTGGAAAAAGAGATTAAAATGAAAAAACGGACGTTTAATCATTTTGCCGTGTTGTATCGGACAAATGCACAATCCAGAGCACTTGAGGACAGTTTCCGTCGCCAAGGGATTCCATACAACATTGTCGGTGGTATCCGTTTTTATGAACGTAAGGAAGTCAAAGATATTCTGGCATATCTGCGACTGATTGTTAATCTCAAGGATACAATATCACTCCGGCGTGTTATCAATTTTCCACCAAGAGGGATTGGGCAGAAAACGGTTACAAAATGTGTTAAACAAGCTGAGATAACAAAAACAGAATTATTAGATGTATTACAGAAACCGGAAGAGATGGGCATACGCGGCAAGCAGGCGGATTCTCTTATTTCTTTTTATACTATTATTAAAAAATATCATGGATTATTAGAAAAACTCGGTGCCGGAGAGTTAGTGCGAACGCTCGCAGAAGAAACACAGTTGTTGAAACATTATAAAGGATCTGACAATCCTGAGGATCAGGATCGATATCAAAACACAGTTGAGTTATTGAACAGCATTGATGTGTTTATGACCAGAAATCCGGATAAAGGCTTACGTGAATTCATGGAAGAAGTAACACTGTTGAGTGATATTGATCAGTGGAATGATGACGAGAACCGCGTCACACTTATGACCATGCATTCAGCGAAAGGGCTTGAATTTCCCGTGGTATTTATTACCGGTTTAGAAGATGGTTTGTTCCCGTTATACATGGCGTTTGATAATCCGGAAAAAATGGAAGAAGAACGACGTTTGTTTTATGTGGGGTTAACCCGCGCGAAGAAAAAAGTTTTTCTGATGTATGCAACACAGCGTCGAAAAATGGGCATTGATTATAATGTAGGGCTGGTGTCACGGTTTCTGAGAGAAATTCCTGTAAACCAACTGGAACATGTCAAGTTTGAATCTGCGCTGACCCGTCGCATTGTCACGCGTAGATCCGGACGTAAAAAAATTAAAATTAGACGGAGCATAACGAGTTTTGATGATTTCAAAACCGGTGATTTCGTTGAACATGCCATGTTCGGGATTGGGAAGATAATGGCTTTGAGCGGGAGTGGTGAAAACCAAAGGGTTGGTGTTGTCTTTAAAGACGGAACAAAAAAGAAATTGATTGTCAAATATGCTAATTTGAAAAAAGTACAAAAGCCAATGTAAAATGTCGAATCCACAAGTTGGTATTTATTATCAAAATAACCATTGTCTAATTTATAAATATGACCTAATATATGACCGTAATATAGACCGCAATAGCACCCATAAATAAGGCCATAAAATGAAAACTGTTTTAGCAAATTGTTCAGCAAGCATTTCAGAATTAAAGAAAAACCCTACGGCGTTAATTGATGAGGCCGATGGAGAGCCGATAGCTATCCTAAATCATAATAAACCCACAGCGTATCTAATACCCGCGGAGACATACGAAGATATGATAGATCGTGTAGAAGATTTTCAGCTTGGGCTACTCATCCAAAACAGACAGCATGAGAAAATTGTAGCTGTAGACGTTGATATTGATGACTTATAAACTGAAATTTCTTCCGTCAGCATTGAAAGAATGGAAGAAACTGGATAATACAATCCAAGCTCAGTTAAAAAAGAAGTTACAGGAACGTTTACAAAAACCACATGTAAAAGGAAGTCGTCTTCGAGGATTTAAAAACCATTATAAAATAAAGCTTAGAGCACGCGGGTATCGGCTGGTGTACGAAGTAGTTGATAGTGAATTATATGTCCTTGTGATTGCTATTGGAAAACGTAGCAAAGAATCCGGGTACCAAATTGTAAAAAAACGGTAAAAGTAGTTTATGGTTTTCTCAACTAAGCTGATATACGATTTCCCAAAATAGTTTGAAGACGATCATATTTTTCTTTTTTTTTACGGCGTTGTTGTGTAATATCCATGAGACTCATTCTCAACAATAGGAGGTTTTCATGGAACAACATCATACACTTGCCCATATTCTGAGACAAGAACAACTCCGATATACTAACCAACGTCAAGCAGTGTGGGATGAATTAAAATCCACGGATGCACATAGAGACGCAGAGGAAATTTATATGGCGTTACGTCAGGATAATATCTCCGTTTCGAGGGCAACTGTTTATCGCACTATCGACGTTTTAGTCAAATACAAACTCATTAATAAAATCGATATTGGTGACGGACGAAGTCGTTATGAACACGCAAACAATATTGAACATCATGATCATCTTATTTGTACAAACTGTGGGAAAATACTGGAGTTTTTCGATGAAAGTGTGGAGGAGTTGCAGTGTGACATTGCTAAAAAATACGGATTTAAATTAGACTATCATATCCATCAGTTATTCGGATTGTGTAAGGCGTGTAAATAAAATCGGAGGAATGGACTCATGTGGGGAAAAAAAACACCAAAGATGGCACAAAATGAACCTAGACATCAAATCTCTGATGAACATATTGATAAGCTACGCCTGAGCAACCTTACTTCCGGAAACAAAGCCCGTATTGTTGAGATTGGCGGCAGTGAGAAATTTAGGGTTCGCTTGATGGAAATGGGTATCCTTGTGAATGATTCTATTGAAATGGATAAACTGGCACCTTTGCAAGATCCGATTGAATTTATAGTGAAAGGATATCATTTGTCTCTGCGACGTAAAGATGCTGAAAAAATCGTCGTGGAGAAGATTTAGTCTGACGAATTCACCAGCCACGAACACAAAGATTCACGCCCACCTGCCCTCCTTAGACACTCTAACACTCTAACACCCTAACACTCTAACACATCAAAACTATGAACATTGCCGTAGCAGGAAATCCAAACAGCGGAAAGACGACTATCTTTAATGCCTTAACGGGTGCCCGTCAACGTGTGGGTAATTGGCCGGGTGTAACCGTGGAGCGAAAAGAAGGAACGATGACATTTAACGGAGATAAGTTTACCGTGGTAGACTTGCCCGGGACATATTCGTTGGCATCGTATTCCGTGGAAGAAACAGTTGCGCGGAATTATATTGTTGATGAAAAACCTCAGGTTGTTGTTGATGTGGTGGATGCATCCAACCTGAATCGTAATCTTTACCTGACGACACAGCTGATTGAAATGGGCGCTCCGTTAGTGATTGTCCTGAATATGATGGACATGGCGGATGAAAAAGGGTTAGAGATCGATACAAAAACTTTGAGCACCCTACTGGGAGCGCCGGTAGTTCCGATTGTCGGGCGAACCGGAGAAGGGCTGGATAAACTGAAAAATGCGATTTTTAAGGTTGCAAATAGTTCTACACTTCGAAGAGATATCCACATCCCTTATCCGGGTGAAGTTGAAGAAGAAATACAAAACATCTCCAAAGAACTGATTGAACACTCTGCTGCCGACGACCGTCCGCGGTGGAAAGCTGTCAAATTACTGGGTCGGGATGCAACAACATCCGATAAAATTCGGGAAGCAGCAGGAGGAGAAAATCTCCTGAGGAATGTCGAAAAATCTATTCAAAGAATTGAATCAATTTATCGCGATACGACGAATGCCGTTATCTCACATGCACGATACGGATTTATACAAGGAGCGATACAAGAATGTGTGAAAGAAACCATCAAAGAACCCCGAGATTATAGCCGCCGAATTGACAAAGTACTGACCAACCGCTGGCTGGGACTTCCGGTGTTTGCCATGATGATGTGGGTGATGTTTAAGCTGACCTACGACCTTGGGGCGTACCCGATGAACTGGATTGATGCCGGAGTTGTGTGGCTGATGAATCTTTTCACAAATGTATTACCTGACGGAATGTTCGCCAGTCTTTTGGTGGATGGCGTTATCGGAGGAGTGGGATCCATCGCTATCTTTTTACCCAATATTTTTATCCTGTTCTTTATCATCGCCATATTCGAAGATTCCGGTTATATGGCACGAGTTGCCTTTATTATGGACCGCATCATGCACGCAATCGGTCTGCATGGAAAAGCCTTCATCCCGATGATTATGGGGTTTGGATGTAACGTTCCGGCGATTATGGGGACTCGAATATTAGAGACCCGACGGGACAGGATACTCACGATTCTTATCAACCCGTTTATGAGTTGCTCAGCACGATTCCCAGTGTACGTATTGGTCGTCGGTGCATTTTTTCCACGGCATGCCGCTACCGTCATTTTTGGTCTCTACACCTTCGGGATAATTGCCGCAATTGCATCAGGAAAACTCTTCAGCAGTACCTTTTTGGCAGGGATGTCAAAACCTTTCGTTATGGAACTCCCGCCATATCAACGACCGACACTCCGCTCAATTTTACTGCACACATGGGAGCGGGGATATATCTTCATCCAAAAAATGGGGACTGTCATTTTAGTGGGTTCTGTCATCATCTGGGCGTTAGGGTATTTTCCAAGGGATATACAATTGCCCCGGGATTATTCATCAGAAAAAATTTCTATCCGCAACATACACGAAAAGAAAACCGACGAAATCCATTCATTATTCAGTGAATCTGTGAAAAAAGCAGAAACAAGATACGTTTCTGAAATGGTGTCTTTTTCGGAAAGTGAACCATATCAATTATTAACTGCTCAGTGCGATTCGCTCCTCAGTCGGAATCAAATGAAGCTGGAAACGGCGCTTTCTGAACTTCGTTTTCAGGAAACTGCCGAGATAATGGAACAGCGCTGGATAGGAAAAATTGGTAAGTGGATTGAACCGGTTGTGGCTCCTCTTGGGTTTTCCTGGCGGGAAGGTGTTGCACTCGTGACCGGATTTGTAGCGAAAGAGATTGTTGTATCGACTTACGGCGTTCTTTTTGGAGTGGGTGAAAAGGCGACAGAAGAAAGCAGTGGTGTGATTACCCGGATTCGCCAATCCGGAATGACACCGTTAGTCGCACTGGGATTCTTGGTATTTACCCTGCTTTATACACCGTGTTTGGCAACAGTAGCTGCAATTAAGCGCGAGACCGCCAGCTGGAATTATACCCTGTTTTCTATCGCATATTCCATTGCGTTGGCATGGATATTAGCTTTTGCTCTTTATCAGATCGGGAGTGTATTTGGGTGGCTCTCATAATGGATATTTTACTGACATTTATTGTGGTTTTTGTCGCCATATGGTTGACGCTTCGATATTTTTGGAGATTGTTTTTCCTTCCGAAAACTGTACTGCTAAAATGTACCGGCTGTCAAGGGTCATGTACAACGACACGTAATTAACGTATTGGTTATTTATGATTGGTAAACTGGTGAATTGGTGAAAATGTAGGAAGTTCAACTTGGAGTTTGTTTCTTGTGATATATTTGTGATTTGGAATCGGGTGTGCCTTATCTCCTTATTTCCAAAAGGACTGTAAATAATAACCGGATATTATTTACATAGCTGTGCTAATAATATCTTGTATATATTGACAGTAAGTGTGTATTATTTCAATGCTACAATGAATGGGAATTTTCTTGTAAAATAGGATTATACTGTCTATTTTCTCCTAACCTGTTAAAAGTGAAAACAGGGATTACATCTTACATTTAGTCTGGAGTTTTTATGAATGGAATACGTCAATGTGTTTCTATAAAACGATTAAATATTGTCTTACACGGTTTGACAATAAGCCCGTTTTCTATCCCT
>CAYLYH010000046.1:0-15251 GCA_964388155.1 uncultured bacterium
GAATTCGTTCCGGCAGTGGCAAAGGGTAAATGGAATCCAAACAAATAATAATAAATTATGAAGGTGATAATATGAGAACAAGAACATGTTTATTGTTGGCGGTATGTTTATTCATTCTGCCCATAAATGCCCAATCTGTTTCTGCTACTACAGATTATTCTGATGCACGGATTCAGGATTTAAAATTGGGAACACAGGCTTGGACCTTTCGAAAATTCTCTTTTTATGAAATGTTGGATATGATGCAAGACCTGGATTTGCATTATTTAGAAGCCTACCCGGGACAAGTTCTGAATAAACAATATCCGGATATTCGTTTTAATCACAGTTTATCCGACAATCAAATGACCCAGATCAAACAGATACTTATTGACTATGATATTAAGCTTCTGAATTACGGGGTTGTTGGATTTGAAAACAATGAAATAGAAATGAGTAAGGTATTCGAATTTGCAAAAAATATGGGAATTCAGACGATTGTTACAGAACCGAAGTTTGATGATTACTCTATCATAGAAAAAATGGTTAAGAAATATAATATTCAAGTGGCAATTCACAATCACCCATATCCGTCGAAATATGCTCAGCCGCAAACCGTTCTCGATCATGTCAAAGGGCTGGATGGGCGCATCGGTGCTTGTGCAGATATTGGTCATTGGATGCGTACAGGATTAAACGTTGTAGAAAGCTTACGATTGTTAGAAAATCGCATTTTGGGCATTCATTTAGAAGATCTGGATGAAATCGGTTCTAAAAAAGCAAATACAGTACCCTTCGGACAGGGGAAAGCAAATATGCATGACGTACTCGCTGAATTAACCCGACAAAACTTCTATGGAATGTTAGCGATTGAGCTGGAACAAGATAAAATTGTGAAAAATCCTGTTCCGACAATTCGTGAAGGAAAAAAATATATAGATGAGATAACCTATTATAAAAATTGGGAAGAAATATTGTCCCAGAGCGGTAATGGGCGGTTTAATAAACATGGTTGGAATCACTACGGTCCCGGTTATTTTGAGCTGGATGAGAAAACCGGAGTGTTAACTACTCACAAGGGTATGGGCCTGTTTTGGTATGCGGCAAAGAAATACGGCAACTTTATTTTAGAACTTGATTTTATGGTGTCTGAGGAAAAATCAAACTCCGGTATCTTTTTGAGAATCCCGACCGTTCCTCATGATAATTACTATGTCGGACATTCTTTTGAGGTTCAGATTTATGCTCCCGGCGGAGATGTTCATAAAACCGGTGCGATCTATGATGCAGAACCACCCATGAAGGATGTAGTTAAAGGTACAAGTGAATGGAATCACTACAAAATCAGTTTTATTGATGACCACATTGGCGTCGAATTAAACAACGTGCCAGTCATTGAATGGGCTGCGGAACCCCGTGGGAAGATTAAGGATTTTTCATCCGAAGGATACATCGGCCTCCAAAATCATGATTGGGATACATCGGTCTCTTATCGGAATATCTTTGTTAAAGAAGTGGTAAGCAAAAAATGATGTATTCTTCATGTTTATTAAAATAGTTAACATCCATTATTTTGTTGTACATTTAACAGTAGTTATTGCAGAATGTTCGACGTTGAAGTCCTGTGTAATTCCGTATTTGTCAGCCTATGAGCAAAACTAAAAACGATATGAAACATTACGTTGATTCCAAGGCAATAGATCGGCGTCAGTTTATCAAAACTACGGGAGCTCTGCTTGGTGCGGCTGCCTTACCGTTATTCATTCCTGCACGAGCTTTAGGCAGAGACGGACATACAGCTCCCAGTGACCGTATTATTATGGCATCCATTGGTTTGGGTGGCCAAGGTCGAGTGGATTTACGGAATCTTATTCATAAAGATGGTATCCATTTTGTAGCAGTTTGCGATGTGGATCGTGCCAACTTAATGCGGGGAAAAAGCATTGTGGACGCTACCAACGATAATGAAGATTGTGTCCTATATCCTGATTTCCGAGAATTACTCCAGCGAACTGATTTGGATGCAGTACATATTGCCACTCCGGATCATTGGCATGGCGTGGCTGCCATCGCAGCAGCAAAAGCAGGCTTGGATATTTATAGTCAGAAACCACTGACGCGAACCATTAAAGAAGGCCGAGCTTTATGCGATGCAGTAGAACAGTATAATGTTATTTTTCAAACGGGTACGCAACAGCGTTCCGATGAGCGATTTCGGTTGGCTTGTGAATTGGTCCAAAATGGACGCGTGGGAAAAGTTTATAAAGTAGAAGTGGGTATTCCTGCCGGGAAAGCAGCCATGGAACCTCACCCAATTGTTCCAATTCCAGATGGATTGGATTGGAATATCTGGCTTGGTCCGGCGCCAAAAGTTCCTTATCGCAAAATCGCCCATTATAGCTGGCGTTACATCCAAGATTATGGATTTGGCGGACTTACGGATTGGGGCGTTCATCATATTGATATCGCTCAATGGGGATTGGGAGAAAATCGCTCCGGTCCTGTGGAAGTGGAAGGTTACGGCACCATTCCAAAAGAAGGCATGTTTAATGTGCCCATCGATTTCAATCTGAATTACAAATATAAAAATGGCATTCACATGAATGTTGCCAACCGTGGTAATAAGGGTGGCACCACTTGGTTTGGCGATAAAGGTTGGGTGAATGTGAGTCGTGGACAGATTTCTGCCGAACCCGCCAGCATTATACAAGAGTGGATCGCCCCCAACGAAATTCATCTTTATGATAGTAAAGATCATTATCAAAATTTTGTGAATTGCATTCGTTCCCGGAAAGAAACCATTACTCCTTGCGAAGTAGGACATCGCTCCACTTCTGTCCCCAACTTGGGTGAAATCGCAATTATGACCGGTCGGAAATTAACATGGGATCCGGACAAAGAGATATTTACTGACGACTCGGAAGCAAATCGCCTTTTATCCAGACCTATGAGAGCACCGTGGACCTTTTAAAAAGTAAACTACTTGTCCTTTGGTTCTGTCTCTTCACACTGGTGATTGGAGGTGACAATACTCACAAAGTACTTATCGTTACGGGACACAATAATCATAAATGGGAAGTGAGTTCTGTGGTTTACAAACAGATCCTGGAACAAACAGGTTTATTTTCTGTGGACATGGCAATTCGCCCACCATTGGATAAAGAAACGGAAATATTTCATCCAAACTTCGATGAATATGATGTGGTCTTTTTGGATTACAATGGTGCACCTTGGCCCACAGAAACTCAAGATACATTTGTGAATTATGTAAAGTCTGGCGGCGGTGTGGTATTGGTTCATGCGGCAAATAATGCCTTTGGCGATTGGCCAGAATATTTAGATATTATTGGGCTTGGTGGCTGGGGCGGTCGGGATGAAATGGACGGTCCGTATATTTATTGGCAGGATGGGAAAATCACGCGGGATATGACTCCCGGAAAAGCCGGCGGTCACGGTCCCCAGCATGAATTCCAGGTCGTGAATCGTGACATTGATCATCCCATTACCAAAGGATTACCACAAAAATGGATGCATGGTCGGGATGAACTTTATAGCCATTTGCGGGGACAAGGAAGGAATATGAAGGTTTTGGCTACCGCTTTTTCAAATCCGGCTGACCAAAACGGCAGCGGACGCCATGAGCCGGTTATAATGACAATTGAATATGGAAAAGGGCGCGTTTTTCACACGTCTTTGGGGCATGTAACCGGAAATGTCCCTTATCGTTCATTAAAATGCGGCGGTTTTATTACCATTATTCAGCGAGGCACGGAATGGGCTACTACAGGAAATGTTACTCAAAATGTTCCCTTGGATTTTCCCGATGCGGTGACAGTGCGAAGTTGGGAGAATTATCTTGAACCTGAATTTAAATCGATATTAAATAATGTAAAAAATTATGAATATGGCGATAATCGCAAAAACCTAACTGTTATTGAAGATATGATTCGGGTGGCAGATCGAAATCCAGATTATCTAAATCGAATCGAACAATCATTAGTTTCATTTCTGTTATCTGATGCGTCCGTTTCTGCCAAACAAGTGGTTGGGAAATATTTTAGCGTGATTGCCAATGAATCATCTGCTGAAGCAGTTTCATCATTATTGAATGATTCATACCTATTTGAAACTGCTCTTTATATTTTAGAACGCATTCCCAATGAATCTGTAAATGAGTTATTGCGTGAAAAGCTAAGAGGGGTAGAAGACAGTGTAAAAGTTAGCATAATCCATACGCTTGGCGCAAAACAAGATAAAGAATCTATTTCCGTATTGAAAAAATATATTCTATCTGAAAATTCGGACATTGCTACAGCAACCGCAACTGCATTGGGAAATATTGGCACTTGGAAAGCTGCAAAGATTTTGAAGAAGTCTTTGAATCAATCCACCGGTATTCAGCGACAAACTATCGTCCATGCCTATTTAGAATGTGGGAATCATTTACTTGATTCCGGAAATTTGAAAAAGGCGAAAAAAATATTTTCTCATTTAAATCGCTCAAATGAAAGTCCTATTATTCGTTCAACGGCTATACGTGGTTTGATTCAATCATCCCCGGGAAATGCAGGCAGCATCATTTTAAATGCATTGAAGGAATCTGAACCCAAAATTATTTCAACTGCCATTTCTTCCATTGCCCTGCTTACAAACTCCGATGATATTTCCACCGTTGCGAAAAGTGTTTCTCGTTTACCGGTAAGTGGACAGATACAACTCATTTCTGCGCTTTCAGCATTTGGCGAAAATTCAACCGTTTTTTCCACCATCAAATCAGCCATAGAAAGCGAGCATGATGTAGTGCGCTGGGTAGCATTGGATGCATTGGGAGACATTAATTTAGAATCTTCCGTTAACTTGCTGGCGAATCTATCGGCCCATGGAAAAGGGAAAGAACGATCAACCGCTCGGCAGAGTTTATACAGACTTAATGGCAATAATGTTAACGATATTATCTTGTCCTCTATTTTAACCGACGATGTAAAAATAAAGATTGAGCTCATTCGAGCTATTCAGAAAAGACGCATTTTTAACGGTGCAGATTCGATGCTGAAATTAGCATCTGATTCCAATTCATCGCTTCGCATTGAATCCGTTAGGGCACTTCGATTTATTGCGAATGAGCCCCATATTATTGATTTGGTAAAACTGTTGGTAAATTCAGAATCAGATAGAGATAGAATCGAATTGGAAAAAACAATCGTTATGATGGCAAAACGAAATAATTTGAATGATTCAACAGGACAGGAAATCATGAGATATCTTGGTGGCATGGAATCAACTTCAAAACAAACAGCCATTCAAATTTTAGGACAACTGGGATACAGTCCATCCTATTCGTCTCTTATTGAATATTTGAACGATGATGAAAAAAACATACGAAATTCAGCCATTAAAGCGTTATCCGAATGGAATAATGATACTCCCCTTTCCACATTATTTAATGTGACAGAAAATGCAAAAAATCAAAGTCATAAAACATTAGCACTCCGTGGCATTATTAGGCTTATCGGATTAGAAAATGATCGCTCCACTGAAGCGACGAATGAATTATATAAACGTGCCATGGCTTTGGCGACAAATGTTCAAGAGAAAAAAGCCGTTTTATCAGGGCTGTCAAATGTTATGTCTATTACCGCATTTCAAATGGCTGAAACCTACCTACCATTGCCAGAATTAAAAGCAGAAGCTGCCACGGCATGTGTCAAAATCGCAGGAGAAATCCACAAAGATTATCACAAAGAATGCAAGCTGGTACTGATGGAAATTAACCACGAAGTTGAAAACGATATAATTAGAGAAAGTGCTCAATTAGTATTGAATCAAATAGAAATATTTGACGATTATATTACTGTATGGCGTATGTCAGAACCATTCATGGTAACGGATAAAAGCATTTTTAATACAATATTCAGCCCTGAGCTTGCCACTTATGAACACTGGCAGCCTGTCCCATTAATGTCCGATCCCGATCGATATTGGTATGTGGATTTTGCCAAGCTTATTAAAAGTATGGTGGCTGCTATTTATATGGAAACGGAAATCTGGTCTGAGGAAGAACAGACTGTACGTTTGGAGATGGGCAGTAATGATGGTATCAAAGCTTGGCTGAACGGCCAGGTTGTCCATGTAAACGATGCCAGCCGTGCAGTGACAGCCGGAGAAGATGTAAAGGAAGTCACATTACAAAAAGGCAAAAATACTTTATTAATGAAAATTGTTAATGAAGGTGGCGGCTGGGGTGGATGCGCACGGTTCAGACAGCTGGATGGTGGACATCTTCCGAATATCAGAACAGGAATAGAGAGGGAATAAGGTAATTGAGTAATAAGAAATATGGAAGATGTATTATGAATCCAACGGACTTCTCTGATTCTTATGCCATATTACTCTATCTCTTACAAAAACAATTTAGAAGGATGCTAATAGGTGAGAAATAATAAAAATTTAAAAATGGGAATGGTAGGAGGAGGTCCCGGTGCATTTATCGGAAGTATTCACCGTAAGTCGGCAAGATTGACAGGTAGTATTAATTTGGTTGCAGGGGCATTTGATATTGATTCTGATAAATCCATAATGATGGGAAAAGAATTAGGACTCGATGATAATCGAATATACCGTGATCATAGGGTGATGATTGAACGTGAATTAAAGTTACAGCTAGGTGAACGGATAGATTTTGTTGCAATCACCACCCCGAATAATTGGCATTTTCCGATTGCTAAAGATTTTCTTGAAGCCGGCTTTCATGTTATGTGTGAAAAACCGATGACGATGAATGTTGCAGAGGCTAAACAGTTGTGCGAAATAGTTAAGCAAACCGGGCGAGTGTTCGGATTGATGCATAATTACACCGGATATCCGATGATCAAACTTGCTAAAGATTTAGTGCGTGATAATGATTTTGGAGAGATTCGGAAGGTTATAGTACAGTATCCGCAGGACTGGCTATCAAAACCAATAGAAGCTGACGGCCAAAAACAAGCATCCTGGCGTACTGACCCTGCACAGAGCGGTGCTACAGGAAGTATGGGCGATATCGGGACTCATGCCGAAAATTTAACTGAATATGTGACCGGATTGACGATAACACATGTCTGCGCAGACCTAAATACATTTTTACCGAATCGCAGACTTGATGACGACGGAAATTGCCTTTTACGTTTTGATAACGGAGCCAGAGGCATACTGCATGAAAGCCAGATTTCTGTTGGTGAAGAGAATAATTTAGCGATTTGGATTTATGGCGAAAAAATGGGGATCGAATGGCATCAGGAGAATCCGAATTATCTTAGAGTAAAAGAGAAAGATAAACCAGAACAGATTTGGAAACGCGGAAATTCCTATGTAGCTGAGACCAGTCCTGCGGCTGATCGTGGCACTATTCTTCCTCCCGGTCATCCGGAAGGATTTATCGAAGCCTTTGCTAATGTCTATGCTAATTTTGCAGACACGATTTTAGCCAAGATGAATAACGAAAATCCCGATGAACTGATGTTGGATTTTCCCACCGTCAAGGATGGGCTGCGCGGGATGCGTTTTATTGAATCTGTGCTTAAAAGTAGCCAAAGCAATGAGAAATGGACGGAATTGGATACAGATTAAGATTAGGATGAAGATTAATATCAGGAGAGGATAATACCATGGAGAGAAGACCAATTACTTTATGTACAGGGCAATGGGCTGATATGCCGATTGTCGAATTGGCAAAAAAAGCCGCTGAATGGGGTTATGACGGACTGGAACTTGCCTGCTGGGGCGATCATTTGGATGTTGAAAAATCTGCAGTCGATAAGGATTACTGTGAAGAGCATTTAGAAAAATTAGCTGAACACGGAATGAAAGTGTACGCGATCAGTAACCATTTGGCGGGTCAGTTGGTCTGTGATCCGAACAATGACAGCCGCTCTGATGGTTTCGCTCCGGCAGAACTTGCTGGTAATGCCGAAAAGAAACGTCAATGGGGCATTGACATGATGAATAAATCCGCCGTTGCCGCTAAAAACCTTGGTGTTGATGTTGTCAATGGATTTACCGGTTCGTCGATCTGGCATTATTTTTACAGTTTTCCGCCGGTAACGGATGAAATGATCGATGAAGGATTTAATCATTTTGCCGAATTATGGAATCCCATTCTGGATGTGTTCGATGAACATGGTGTGAAGTTTGCGTTGGAAGTCCACCCAACAGAGATCGCCTTTGATATTGTAACAGCAAAACGCGCAGTAGAAGCCGTAGGAAATCGCAAGGCGTTCGGATTTAATTTTGATCCCAGCCATTTACATTGGCAAATGGTAGATCCGGTGTTTTTTATTAACGAATTTAAGGACCGTATTTATCACTGCCACATGAAGGATGCGGCTCTCCAATTGAACGGCCGTACCGGTATTTTAGGATCGCATCTGAACTTCGGGCACCCTGAGCGTGGGTGGGATTTTCGCTCTCTAGGGCGGGGAGATATCGATTTTGAAGAGATCATCCGTGCTTTTAATCAAATTGGATATATTGGACCGCTATCGGTAGAATGGGAAGATAGTGGAATGGACCGTGAATATGGCGCGAAAGAAGCCTGCGATTTTGTGAAACAGTTAGATTTCAAAACATCCGGTATAGCTTTTGATGCTGCCTTTAATGAATAACACAACTTATATTCCATTAGAATTCAACCACAGGAGATAATGATATGAAAAACACAACCATCCACGATAAATGGCTTTTTAAGGCTTGTTTTATTGCCTTAATTGCAACATCATTTGCCTTTGTTACACGATTTGCTGTGCTGGCAGATTGGGGGCGTCAATTCAAACTAAGCGGTACACAAATGGGTGAGATCGGCGGTGCCGGTGTCTGGCCGTTTGCGATCAGCATTATTTTATTTAGTTTGTTTATTGATAGAATAGGCTATGGAACGGCAATGATCTTTGCGTTTGTAAGTCATATTGTCTACGGAGTTATGGCGGTGTTCTGGGCTCCGAATGCCGCACCGGAACAGGCTTACGGAATTTTATTTGGTGCCAGCGTGATTCTTGCTCTGGGGAATGGTGCCGTTGAGGCGGTGATAAATCCTGTGGTGGCGACAATGTTCGACAAAGACAAAACCAAATGGCTCAATATTTTACATGCCGGCTGGCCTGCCGGTTTGGTTGGGGCAGGACTCATGACTATGGCCATGGGCGGAGCCGACTGGCGCTTTAAGGTAGGGTTGATCTTCATACCGGCGGTTATATACGGACTGATGCTGATCAATCAAAAATGGCCGATTCAGGAGCGGGTTGCTGCAGGTGTTTCTTACATGGATATGCTCCGCGAATTCGGAGTATTAGCCTCTTTGTTGGTGGTCCCAATCATCATGCGGCAGATTGCCGAAGTTTTTAGTATATCAGCAACGGTTGAAATTACTATTGATATTACTTTGATTCTTCTCTTTGCCTTTACGATTTGGCCTAAAGGCGATACTACAGTATTCAAAAAGAAAGTCAAAAAGATATTGGGTAGCCCGATGCTCTTCGTATTGATGCTGATTATGATGCCGCTGGCAACAACTGAGATTGGAACAGATGGCTGGATTACCTCGTTAATGGAAAACGCAATGGCAAATATTGGACTTCCGGCGGTAACCGTACTGGTTTATACATCAGCGATTATGATGATCTTACGCTTCTTTGCAGGTCCTATTATTCACAGATTGAAACCACTTGGGTTGCTTGCGGTAAGTTCGGCAATTGCGGCGATTGGACTGTTCTTATTATCCACGAGTACAGGTATAGCAATATTGGTAGTGGCAACACTTTATGGGCTGGGTAAAACATTTTTCTGGCCTACGATGCTGGGCGTGGTTTCTGAACAATGTCCTCGTGGAGGAGCGTTAACATTGAACGCAGTTGGCGGAATGGGAATGTTGGCAGTCGGTGTTCTTGGCATGCCGTTTATAGGTTCTTTACAGGATAATGCATCTTCAGCGTTATTACATGAAAAAAACCCGGCACTCTATGAACAAGTTGTAACTGAAGGAGACGGTATTTTCGGAAAATATGATGCAATTGATCAGGGAAAAAAGGATAATATGTCTGACTCTGATAAAACGACCATTGATACTATTGTTGGAAAAGTACAGCGTGGCGCTTTGGCGTATATGGCTATTTTTCCGATTATTATGCTCCTAAGCTATATAGGGCTGATGGCATATTTTAGAAGTAAAGGCGGTTATAAACCTAAGTTGATTTCTGTGGCAAAAGAATAGTTAATGACAAATAGACGAAATAACGAAGAGAAACAACTTAAATATTTTAGGAAAGCCCAGCGGATTTGTCATGAATAAAGAACGTTACCTCAAAAAGACGGAAGAGTATCTTCAAAATAAGCTAATTCCATATTGGGAAGCACGGATTGAAGATAAAAATTATGGCGGATTTCAAACCAATCATGGCCCCGATGGGAATCCGACAGAGATTACTGAGAAGTCGTTCTTGGCACAATGTCGCAGTATTTTTACAATATCACACACTCTCAGATCCGGGTTTGAGTGGAAGGATGCTGAACAGACCCTTAAGCGCGGAATAGCTTTTTTATTTGAGCATTTTCGCGATAAAGACTATGACGGCTATTATTGGATTGTCGATGAAAAAGGTCATGTTATGGATGACAATAAAGTAATCTATGGGCATGCTTATCTTATCTATGCCTTATCGGAATATGCTTTGCTAACGGGTAATGAGCAATGCAAGGACGAGGCATGCAGGGTATTCGATTTATTACGGGAAAAAGCAGCTGACCCTATAAGTGGCGGATATTTTGAGCATTTTGACCGTAAATTCAATTTGACTAAAGCCCGTGATGATATCAGCGTTTTTAAATCGCTGGATGTCCATATGCATCTCATGGAAGCGTTTACAACTTTGTACGAACTCACCGGAGATAATAATCACCGAAGAGCGTTGGAAGACATTATCGAATTGATCTTTGATAAAATGATCGATAAAAAACACAGGACAGGAATATCCATGTTCACATCGGATTGGCAGCCAATCGCCAATGTTGAGTTGAATACAGTGTGGGGCGCCGATCGGTTTGAAGAGAACGGAAAATCAACGGATATCACTTCTTACGGGCACAATATTGAATTTGTGTGGCTGTATCTCCATGCCCAGGATATACTTGGCATCCCGCGAAAAGATAGTCTTCAAAAAGTCCTGCCTGCGATTGAGCACACATTTCACCGCGGAGTAGATTGGAAGTACGGCGGATTATATGTAGAGGGTAAACGTAACGGATCGGTGACTGAAAATACAAAGGAATTTTGGCAGCAGGCTGAAGGACTGATCGGATTTTTAGATGCATTCCTTTTGACTGGCAATGAAAAATATTTGGAAGCTTTTACGAGTATTCATGATTTTATTTTTACCAAAATGATAAATTGGGAGATAGGAGAATGGTATGCTTTGCTGGCACGAAAGGGAGATGTCCTCTGGGATTATATGGGCACAAGTTGGAAAACCAACTATCATACTGTCCGTGGAATGTGTGAAACAATTAAACGTTTACAGATGATTTTATATCGTTAACATGATAAGATTAATGTAAATATCGGATAGAACCATCTTATTATTACATTGTTACACATCGGCACATTGTGGTAATTTTCATAAACATAAGTATACTCATAGCGGGTGAGTAATTGTAACTTAAAACGGGAGAAAACAATGAAAGAGTCAAAACCAACTTCAACATCAATTACCAGGCGAAAATTTATTGGAACTGCTGCCACCGCCACCGCAGGATTTATGATTGTTCCACGACATGTTTTGGGCGGCCCGGGATATACGGCTCCCAGCGATAAACTTAATATAGCTGTCATTGGCGTAGGTGGCAAAGGACGATCTGACATGGCCGCCGTTGCAACGGAAAACATCGTCGCTTTATGCGACGTTGATGATGTGAAAATGGCTGATACAATGAGCCATGTCAAAGAATGGGGTGAAGAAAAAGGGCCGGGATCAAATCCTCTTGAGAAAGTTCCAAAATATAAAGACTTCCGTGTGATGCTGGATAAACAAAAGGATATTGATGCTGTGACCATCAGCACTCCGGATCATTTTCATGCAATTGCAGCAGTTACAGCCATTAAACAGGGGAAGCATACCTTTGTTCAAAAACCGTTAACATATTCTGTTGGGGAAGCAAGAGTACTACGTGAAGTTTCGAAAAAAGCCGGTGTCACAACCCAAATGGGTAATCAAGGGCATGCCGGTGAAGGAATTCGATTGATCCGTGAGTGGCTTCAGGATGGAGCGATCGGTGATGTACGAGAAGTCCAATGCTGGACGAACCGTCCGGTGTGGGCAACCGGAATGGGCAGGCCGTCTGAAATCCCATCTGTTCCGCCAACACTAGATTGGAACCAATGGATCGGTCCGGCACCGTGGCGTCCTTATCATCCGTCTTACGCTCCGTTCTCATGGAGAGCTTGGTGTGATTTCGGGACAGGTGCTCTGGGTGATATGGGAGCACATATTTTTGATATTCCTTATTGGACGTTGGATTTGGAATATCCGGACACTGTTTTTGCCAGCTCATCGAAATTCAACGGTGAATCCTGGCCGGTTGCATCCTCGATTTACTATGAGTTTCCAAAACGAGGATTATTGCCGTCGGTAAAACTATCATGGCACGACGGCGGGATTATGCCTCCAAGACCGGAAGGTATCGAGCCCGGAAGACGTATGGGCGACGGAGATGGAGGAATCATATTCCTTGGTGATAAAGGAATGATCATGTGCGGTTGTTATGGAAGAAACCCGCGGTTAGTCCCTGAAACGAGCATGAAGGAATATAACCGCCCGCCAAAATCAATTCCGAGGTCATCAGGGATTCATCAGGAATGGGTACAATGCATCAAAGAAGGGAAACAAGCTACCTCGAACTTTGAATATGCCTCTAAACTTACCGAGACCATGATGTTGGGAAATATCGCCATTCGGATGGCACCCAGAAATATGAAATTGGAATGGAACGGTAAATCCGGAAAATTTACAAATCTGCCAGAGGCAAATGAATTCCTTATGCGGAAATACCGCGACGGCTGGAGTCTATAACTTAAAAGGAGAATATCATGAAAAAAACTAAAATATTGGTTCCGATGCTAATGATTGCTTTGACAATAATTATCTTTGCAGAAAATGGTTCCAGAGAGTGGATAGAACTTTTCAATGGGAAAGATCTTTCCGGATGGAAAGCCAGTGAGAATGGAGATTTTCGCGTGGAAGACGGAGCGATTGTTGTTCGCGGTAAAAGAGCCCATTTATTCACGGAAAAAGAATTCAAAAATTTTGAATTCAAATGTGAAGTTATGACGCAGCCCAACAGCAATTCCGGTTTGTATTTTCATACTCAGTATGAGGAATCCTGGCCCGGTCGTGGCTATGAAGTTCAGGTAAACACATCTCACGGAGACCCGGTTAAGAACGGCAGTCTTTGGGGAGTGGTACGCTCTTTTGAATCAATCGCGACGGACAACGAATGGTTTACACTGGAAGTGAAAGTGGAAGGAAAACATGTCGTAACCAAAGTTAACGGAAAAGTTATTGTTGATTACAATGAGCTTGAAGGCGTTACTGCCGGTCGAAGAATCGACAAGGGGGCATTCGCCATTCAAGCTCATGACCCGAAAAGTGTGGTTCGATACAGAAATATAGTGGTAAAAAGATTGGATTAGCAAATGATTCGTAGAAGTGCCACAATCTTACCGATTATGATATTCAGTTTTCTTTTGATGTCATGTTCACCTCAAGTTACTTCGTCAGTTTCTCCGGTTGAACGGATGGGAGATTGGGAAGGATTTCGGATTGACAAAAACGGTCAGCACATTCCCATGTCGGCTCAACTAATCGCCAATGGCAATAACCGTTACACCGCTAATTTACTGAACGAATTTGACTGTGAAGATAATTTTCTGGCTGTCATTACCGGAAAATCAAAAGGTGATGACATCCAACTTATTGGGTCTTATAAATATGGCACGCGATGGAAAGGTGTGGTCACTGATTCATCTTTTAACGGTGTCTATCATGGACAAGATCATGGCACATTTATGTTGAAAAAAGTCACACGATTATCTCCAAAGTTGGGGAAACAATCTCCTGAAGGTGCTGTTATTTTATTTGATGGGTCGAATTTAGATGCATGGACCCATGAGTCCAGTGTGCCCGGATATATTGATTTGTCTAAACATGTAGGCGGCAGTGAATGCGCGGAATATTTGAAAGCTCAAGTATGGTCAGATTTAGATCAAAATGCTATTTTGGAATTAGGAAGTAATGATGGAATTGCGGCATGGGTTAATGGTAAAATAATTATATCTGAAAATGTATTAAGACGGGCAAGTGCCGGAGAAGAATTGGTAAAAGTTTCTTTAAAATCCGGTTGGAATATTTTTCTAATGAAAATCGTCAATGCAGGTGGCGGTTGGGGAATGTTTGCACGATTGACAGATTATGATGGTAAACCATTACAATCTATTTCAGAAAGTGTAGATGGCATACAATCAAGAGATATCCTGATTAAAAATGATCATTATTTAACTCTTTGGGATATGGCTGGCCCTTTTCGAATTGAAGGAAAAAACGGTCGAGAAATTTTCGACAATCCATTTCCACCAGAAAAAAATGATCCAACTGTTGAATGGACAAAATTAGATATTCATAAATTAGGTGATGCGGCACAATGGATCATGAAAAATAATGCAGTAGAAATAAAGCCAGGTACGTCGGGAATGCTAACGCGACAGAAATTCACAAATTTCACATTACATATTGAATTTCGATTACCATTTATGCCAAATTCGAATGGGCAAGGCCGTGGGAATAGCGGTGTTTATCTTCAAGGGCGGTATGAAGTTCAAGTGTTAGATAGTTATGGTTTAGAAGGCAAGGATAATGAATGCGGTGGTATCTATAAAGTGGGTGCACCGACTGTAAATATGTGTGCACCGCCTATGCAATGGCAATCCTATGATATTGATTTTACAGCGCCAACATTTAATTCATTTGGAGAAAAGATTGCTGATGCTCGAGCGACGGTCAATCACAATGGCGTTATTATTCATGATAATATTGCCATTCCCAAACCTACGGGTGGGGCCATAAATATGAATACAGATAAGCCGGGTGTCTTATTATTACAAGATCATGGAAACCCGGTGCAATATCGGAATATTTGGATCGTTGAAAAAACTAAGAAACCAAATTGGCTGCCACCACAACCTTTTTTAAATTTGG
>CAYLYH010000047.1:0-5406 GCA_964388155.1 uncultured bacterium
CAAATATTACTCGAAATCTTTCGAAATACACCGCTAAACTAGTCATGACCCTTAATATTTAACTTTTATTTTGTATCGGAGTCTAACTTCTTATAGATTTCAACAGGCAATGAAGTAGTAATTTTTCACACCTGACTTTGTCTAAAGTACAACATGCCAATAAATATTAGAATTCATAAAACCAATATTATTTTTCTCATAAATGAAATACACAATAATAATTAGTCTGTTACTGATTAATTTAGTCGTAAGAAGTCAGCCTTTCAATTTAATAGTAAATAATGGAATTGGATCAAATGTCTACAACGAAGGAGATACCGTTCATATATGGTCTGATGCAATTTTCGGGGATTCGGTGTTTGTGGATTGGACAGGCTCCGGTGAAAGTTACTTGACAAACAGTGACGAATGGCATACTACTTTAATAATTCCAGTAAATATGAACATTGGCAGTATTATCATCAATGCGAATTATGATGTAATACCTTTTTCAACTCAAATTGATTCAACCAGCTATTTGCTTTTTGGAGAAAATAATGGCATCCAATCAAATGTAATGAAAAAAACTTTTTACGCTGCTCCTCCTTCACCAAAAGGTGTTGTTTTTTTATTCCATGGCACAGGCGGAAATGGTGTAAGTTTTTTTGTAAAGTATGAAAGATTGAATCTAGTAAAAGATTTAGTTTTTGATGAGTTTGCAGTATTCACATTAGATGCAAATGAAGTAAGTATGGGTGATCAAAATGGAGATGGAAATATAAGATGGGACACTTCTAATGCGTGGCTGGCAAATGCAAATAACAATATAGATATTCTAAATATTCAGACTCTAAAGGACTCTGTAATTAATGATTTTAGTCTCCCTGCAAACATTCCATGCTTTACACTCGGAATGTCGGCAGGAGCCGTTTTTAGTGATATTTGTGCATCTGCTTTAAATTTTAATGCCTCTGCTCATATAACAGCAAACGGAAGGATATTAACATACACCAGACCGGATATTGTACCGGTAATTTGGATAATGTCAGATAATGACCATAATGAAAGCGCTGACTATGTAGTTGCATTCAACAATTATTTAACAATGAGCACAACGCAAATAGCCGAATGGCATTTATTAAAACGCTCTCCTCTTTATTCAAAAAGATTGTTAAGAAGTTTGAACAATATTAGCGAAACACAATCTGATAGTGTTTTTCAGAGATTACTCACAAACGGGTTTTTGGATGAAGATAATTTCCTATCAGTTTTAGACATTAGTTTAATTCCGATAAACTTGTTGGATGATTTAGATTTTTCATTAAATCAAAAATTAGATATCAATCGTCAGTTACTCATTGTAAATGCAGACCATGTTTTGCATTCAGATTATGATAAGAATATTATTCGATTTTTCAACCAAACTCTCTCTTATTCATCTATCAATGATAATGTGATTGATGCCGATACTTATCTGCTAAATAGTAAAATTTATCCAAACCCATTCAATCCGACGACCACGATTCGGTATTCTGTTGATATAGATCAAAATATCACCATTCAGATATTTGATATCAGCGGTAAATTGGTGGAAACGTTGGTGGAAAAAATCGTCCATCCCGGAGTTCATCGCGTCCAATGGGAAGCATCGGGATATCCAAGTGGTATGTATTTTGCAAAGCTTATATCAGATACAAACTACAAAGTACAAAAACTCATTTTGTTAAAATAATGTGACCTAACTCACAGCGTTTATAAAACTATTGTTAAAACTCTGAGGTCTTATTAAAATCCAGTACACGATATCACCGTGTTACTTCACGTTGTTTAAAATTGGGAGGGGATTATGAAACATTCGAAGATTATCACAGGGCTATTGCTATTATGTTTAGGATGTTTAACCGGGCAGTCAATTTCGTTTAACATTACCAATTTTGAAGGGGGACCGGCTAGCGGTTTAGAGTCCTCATGGATGTTTGACGCCGACTTTACGCCGTTTGTATATAATAATGATGCCACCTCCCAATATGCCTATCTTGGACTTCAATGGAACTCTGATGGACACGGTAACGGCTCATGCGAAGTAGGAGATCCAAATCAGGGAAGCGGTGCAATGACTTCTTCCGTGGCAACCGATGAAAACCTGTTAGTCCTGGATGGTGTCGAAGGTGTAACCATTTATTTAGATGGGTTTAGTTTATCGACATTTGAACACATCAATACCGTAAACTCCGAAAATCCTTGGGATGTGATAGGAGAAGCCGGTGACTACCGTAGCTATGATAATGGTATTGGGGAAATCCGGGTTAATGGAGAAATTAAGCTCAAAATAAATTCCGTCATATTTTATACGGCCACTCATTATCCTGACCCGATCGGGGATGGAGGGTTCACCGGATTTGCCACGGTAATCGGGCAGGGAAATATCATCGTTGAAGAAAGTGATCCGGATTGGGTTGCGGAGCTGGATCCGAATAATACAGGATTGATTGCATTTGAATCGAGTTCAATGTCTCCGACAATTCAACTTTGTTATGGCGCGTATAATGCTGATATATTGGTGAAGCCTATAGAAAGTGAAGATACCTCGCCGACCGCAGAGTTTAGCGCAGATATTACTAGCGGAGAGGAACCACTTACGGTGAATTATTCTGATTTGTCTGTCGTTGGAAATAGTGATATTACCTCATGGTTTTGGGATTTTGGTGATGGCGGAAATAGTCCGGAACAAAACCCGGTGTACACCTATGGGTCAGCAGGTGTATATACGGTAAGTTTAACCGTGACAGATGAGAACGGGCTTTCTGAAGTGGAGACGAAGGAAGACTATATCACGGTGACATCTCCATCAAATGAAGATTACTTCATCTTTGATTATTCCGGAGCAAGTATGAACGGAATATTTTCCGTCTCAGGAACGTTGGATCCGATCAATCTTCCATCTGATGGAACATCGGGATATTATGAGGCTGAGGGGGATTCGGCTACTGCGATATTTTCCGGGATTGAAGCTACGCTTATGGATAGTATTAATTTTGGGGGAATTGCGATAAGAACTCAAGGAGAACTTACTCCTGGAGTATACCCGGTTGATATTACAGATTTATCGACTGTCTTTGGTTTTGCAGTTGGAGTAAGTTTAACAGAATTCCCTGAAGATTTAGAAGATTTAATGGAAGACTTCGAAGATTTAAATGCTGAAGCTTTATATATAAGCGCATCAGGAACAGTTTCAATTACTGAAGTTACTCCTACGACAGTTACGGGTGTGTTTTCGGGAGTAATGGTCAATATTGCTAATCCTATGGAGATGCTTATAGTGACCGGTGGTGAGTTTTCAATAAGCGCAAGTTTTGTCCAATATAATGTGTATAATGACGGAGAATACAATTTTAATTATTTTGGATCAGATATTTCTGGAGAATATGGTGTGTCAGGAGCGCTAAATCCCTTGGACCCAAGTGAAAGCGGTGTGATTGGATTCTCTGAATATTCAGAAGACACAACTACAACTGTTTTTGCTGGAATAGAAGTGGTTGAAAATGGAGAAATTGACAGTTTAAATGTAGGCATTATCTATTTGAACACGCAGGGTGAATTAGAAGAAGGAATGTATTCCGTAGATGTTACCAACCAAAGTGCAGTATTTGGTTATATCTTGGGGGTAGAAGTGCTAAACTTGGAGAACCTGGAGGAAATGGAGGCTGATAAGATTTATATTAGCGGAACGGGTGCTATTACAATATCAGATATTACTGACTCAACGGTAACAGGGTTTTTTTCCGGACTTATGTTCAATATTGAGAATACTGCTGATATGATTATCGTCAGCAACGGTTATTTCTTTATGAGTAAAGAGGTTTTATTGGGAGTTGATTATTCTTCATCAGGGATAGGTTTGCCAATAGAATTCATGCTAAATCAGAATTATCCGAACCCGTTCAATCCGGTAACAACAATCTCCTACGATATTCATAAGAAGGGATTCGTCAATTTATCGGTTTATGATATTCAAGGTCGTGAAGTAACTTCTCTCGTGAATGAATATCAATCCAACGGACACCATACGATAACGTGGGACGGGAGTAGCTTTAGCTCAGGTCTCTATTTATACAGACTTACCATGGATAATGAAATCATCACCCGAAAAATGCTGTTGGCAAAATAGGAAAACTAGTGAAATCAGGATTGTTTACAGTTTCACGCAGATGATTTAAAAATTGCCAATATTACAGAGTTTCCACTCGACACTGTTCAATAATAGAATCGTACTCTGATATAATATTTTCCCAACGATACTGTTTTGCCACAACCCTAAGTTTTGGGCTTAGATATTTTTTTGATTCAATTAATGATTCCAGTTTTATCTCAAGATCATGTAAATCATTATAAATGACGGATGGATGATATTTTTTGGGAATTAATTCAGGATACGTCAAGTGATTTGGCAGCAGGGGATAGGTGTTGCAATAAATTGCTTCCATAATACTTGCACCGAAAAAATCCTGATTTGACGTCACGGGGAGAATATCTGCTTTCCAAAGCCACTCCGCATACTCTTTGAAATTTTCTACATATCCATAGTGAACCACTTTGTTACCTAATGCTTGAACAGCCGAATCGAACACATCCGGTTTTCGTTTAAAGTTTTCTCCAAGGATGGCAACTTCGAATGTCAGCCCTCTTTCAGCTAACTTCAGAAGGACTTCAAAAAAAGCTTCCGGGTTTTTGTCATATTCCCATCGATGATTCCACAAAAGTAGCGGGGCGTGGTTAAGTTGGTCTATCCGATACTGATCAAAGAGTAACAGGTCCAGACCAAGATGCAGGATGGAGGATTTCGATGTTATCGTATCGATAGTGGTCAGTTCATTATTGTCAGGAAAATGTTTTAACATATTACGTGTTTCGAAGAGAAAGGAATCCATATGGTATTGCGAATTAAAGAGAACATGGTTCGCGGTCAGCGCAGTCGTAAAATTAATAAATCCGTAATGAATATTACGTTTATTTTGGACGTCACGATCTGTTTTAGACCAAGGATATGAAAGCTGATTTTCATGAAAATACACAGCGGTTGCAACATCGGATGTCCGTTTGCGAGTTAAAGATAAAAACGTCGTTAAATCTAACATGTCTGTTGTAAGGATGAGGTCGGGAGTGTAGTCTGAATCCATAAACTGCCTCGCCAAAGTGACCGCTCCGCCGTGCATTCGCCATTTCCAAAATTGTCCGGGAAGGCTGAGAATGTTGATTTGATGGGTGCTGTGTTTTTGGAGTCCCAACGCCCAACTTTTATGCGACCCCGTAAAATACGGTTCAATTATGAGGATGTTCATAAGTGTTAAAGTGCTGGAGTGTTAGAGTGTTCAAGTGCTCAGGTGCATCCAAGTCATTAGTGTGCCCGGTATACCAGTGACTTTCTTG
>CAYLYH010000047.1:5506-15092 GCA_964388155.1 uncultured bacterium
AGTGCTCTTAAGGATATAGACGTAATACATTTGATTTGTGCCCGGGACTGGACTCCCCGCCTGCCAAGAGCAAAGCGGCGGGCAGGGAACCAGCACGTTAATGCTTGACATTTTCCCTGATCCACTTTCTTCCCTGACCAGTTTTAAGAACTTTTTCTCTGTTAATTGCTTCATCTCTTGAGGGAAATTCTTCATGATAAACAATCGTCCACGGTCTAAAGGGTTTTGTTGATTTTACTTTACCACTGTTGTGAGTATTTAAACGTTTCTCTAAATCACTAGTGTGCCCGGTATACCAGTGACTTTCTTGAGTGCTCTTAAGGATATAGACGTAATACATTTGATTTGTGCCCGGGACTGGACTCGAACCAGCACGGCATTGCTACCACTAGACCCTGAACCTAGCGTGTCTACCAATTTCACCACCCGGGCATATATCAAGCGGCGGAAATTAGTGAATTGCTTTGTCATTTAGCAATGATAAAACTTGAATTGCCTCGAAAATGAAGTGTATTTTTCCCTCGATAATATACCATGAATGAGAAACTTATATCCAAAAATCGAAAAGCATTTCATGAATTTCATATTCTGGATCGCTTTGAAGCAGGCATGGAGCTGACCGGAAGTGAAGTAAAAAGTCTACGTGAAGGCAAGGGGAATCTTAAGGAAGCCTACGTTACTATCCGAGATAACGAAGCCATTTTGGTTGGGGCGCACTTTAGTCCCTATTCGCATACCGGATACCAAGGGCATGAGCCCAAAAGAGATCGCAGACTATTGCTGAACCGAAAGGAAATCCGAAAGTTAGCCCAGCAAACTGCAGAAAAAGGACTGACAATCGTTCCTTTGAAACTGTATTTCAAAGGAGGCTGGGTAAAAGTTGAGATTGCCTTGGCAAAGGGTAAAAAAACATATGATAAGAAAGAAGCCTTGAAGAGAAAAGACATTCAGCGCGAAACTGACAGAGAAATGAGGAGATATTAATGGGGTTTAAATCCATCAAAGAACAACTATCGTTAATTAGCAGAGGAGCGGAAGAGATTCTGCCGCTTAAAGAATTAGAAGTAAAATTAGGACAATCAAGAAAAACTAATACACCTTTAGTTATAAAACTAGGGTGTGACCCAAGTCGCCCAGACTTGCATATAGGGCATGGAGTGGTTCTCCGCAAGCTTAGACATTTTCAGGAATTAGGGCACCAAGCCGTCCTGGTAATTGGCGACTTTACCGCGATGATTGGAGATCCCTCCGGACGGAATAAAACTCGCCCTCAATTAACGCTTGAAGATGCGAAAGTGAATGCTGAAAGTTATGTTGATCAAGCAGAAGCAATACTTGATATAACGAAACTTAAAATTGTATATAACTCTAGTTGGCTAAATAGTATGAACTTCAGTGAAGTCATAAAACTTGCCAGTAAATACACCGTTGCTCGGATGCTTGAACGAGATGATTTTACGAAACGATACAAAGCAGAAGTCCCGATTTCGATTCATGAATTTCTCTATCCTTTGGCACAAGGAATGGATTCTGTCGAACTCAATGCAGATGTGGAATTAGGCGGTACTGATCAAAAATTCAATTTGTTGGTAGGGCGCGACCTCCAGCGGGAATCTGGTCAGGAACCCCAAGTCATCATCACTTTACCGCTATTGGAAGGAACGGATGGTGTCGAGAAAATGTCGAAGTCTTACGGAAACCACATAGGGCTTCACGACTCGCCGGAAGATATGTACGGTAAAACACTTTCAATTTCGGACGATATGATTGAAAAATATTTTCTCCTTGGCGCAGATATGGATGGAGAGACAATGATAAACATTCGTAAACAACTCTCAGATTTATCGATAAATCCCAGAGATATTAAACGCCGATTAGCGAGAGAGATTGTTGCTTTATATTACGATAAGGAAACCGCAAATAAAGCTCAAGACCATTTTGACCAAGTATTTGTCAAGAAAGACATTCCGGATGACATGGAAAAATTTCAACTTTCAGAAGAAATGCAGTTACTGGACATCCTCAATGATTCCGGCTTGATTAAGAGTAAGGGTGAAGGAAGACGGATGATAAAACAAAACGCCGTAAAAATTGACGGGAATCCCTGTAAGGATCAGTTAATGTTCCTCAAACCCGGTTGCGGTGAGGTTGTCATCAAAGTTGGGAAACGACGGTTCTTAAAGGTGACAGGATGAGGAAAACATTCAGTCTAATTCTTTTTATCTTTTTCTTGGGTGGATGTGATAAAATCAAAAAATTAGAAGATGTGAAACTGGTGGTCGTCATCTCTGTAGATCAACTAAGTTATGACTTACTTACAAAAAATAAACCGCTTTACACTGGTGGATTTAAGTGGCTGATTGACCATGGATATCAATTTACAAACACGCACCATGAACACGGATATACTGCAACCGGTCCCGGGCATTTTGTGATTGGTTCAGGGCAGCATCCGGGTCCAAATGGGATATTAGGGAATTACTGGTATAACCGTGATTTAGGTCGCTCTGTGTCCTGTGTTGAGGATACAGTATCATCTGTGGTGAAATACGAAGGAAACGCCAGATCCTATCGCCAAATTAATACAACCGGTTTAGGAGATTGGGTGAAAGAAAAATATCCCAATTCGAAAATTTATTCTGTTGCCGGAAAAGATCGAGCAGCTGTCATGTTGGCAGGTAAACATCCTGATATGGCGTTTTATTACAATTGGCGAGGTCAATTTGTAACTTCCGACTATTATATGGACACATTGCCAGATTGGTTAATTGCCTATAATAATGATCTTCAAATTGTTACGTATAGAGATAGTTTGTGGACACGCTCTTTGTCGCCTCCCGTTTATGATGAATACGGTCATGCTGATTTCTTTGAAGGTGAGTCAGATCGTTACCATTCAGTGACGTATTCACCGATATTTCCGATCGGATTTGATGAAGACCTGTCGGACGAAGACATTGCGGATGACTTTTTTGGTTTTCCCTGGATGGAACGCGCAACGATCAATTTGGCGAAGGTAATCGTTGATGAAGAAGAATTAGGAAAGGATTTGAATCCGGATATTTTGTTTGTTGGTTTATCGGCTACGGATGCCATTGTTCATTATTATGGACCGAACTCACATGAAGCCATTGATAATTTGATCAAAGCCGATCAATACCTTGGAAGCATGATTCAATTCATTCATACGAGAGTAGATTCCACAAATGTTTTATTTATTCTAACCGGCGACCATGGCGGGCTTCCTCTCCCTGAGCATCGACAAACGATGGGACTCTCCGGTGGCAGAATCAATAAAACTGAAAGAAAAGATGCAGTGAAAGAATCTCTTAAATTGGTTACTGAAAAATTTGGTCGTAATGATCTACTGGTTAATGATGGTCTGGGATTTTATTATGATGTACCTTTAATGAATGAGCTGAACATTGCAAAAACCGAGGTGGATGAAATTATCATTTCCAGAATGGAAAAGGTTGGCGGAGTTGCTAAAGTATTAACCAAAGACGAGATCATGTCTTCAGCTGCTAATGATAGAATTCTCCGGCGTTTACGAAATTCTTTTCATTCCGATAAGAGCGCCGATCTATGGGTTTTGCAGGAAAAATATTGGGTAACAAAATATCCTTATGGAACCGGACACGGAACTCCTTATGATTATGATACACATGTTCCGTTAATATTCAGTAATACGAAGTTCTCTAAAAAAATGTTTGATGATCGTACTGCAACGGTGGATATTGCTCCAACCATCGCCAATATTTTGGGTGTTATTCCGGATAGAACAGATGGAAACGTGTTGAGATTGGGAAAAAGAGTGAAAAGGTGAATGGATGAATGGGAGAGGAGGCGAAAGGTGACTCGACAGTTACAGAAGGCAGAAAAAACTGATAGGTTACAATAAATTGGAAAAAAATAACAAAACAAATTTTGAACACCAAACGCCTAACTCCTAACGTACAACACCTAATATAAATGAGACTATGTATTAAAAAGAGTTGATAATTATGAAGAATAAACAGCAGAAAAAACGGGCATTTGATCGACGGATAAAAGAACGCCGGACCAATAGTGAACCTATTGCGGATAATCGACGTACTGGTTACGAACGTCGTCGAGTAGATCGTCGCAAAAAACAATAGTGTTTTCTATAAGAGAATTCTTAGGCTCCAAGTCTGATTATGATGTATTAGCGAAAATTGATTCGACACTTTGGCAGAATCATCCGGTGACAGCGGATGAGTTACGGTACAGGGAAAACCATCGTGAGAAAAAATACTGGCGAAAAAGAATTATTCTAGAGTTTAACAATAACACTGCCGGTTATGGTTCGTATGGAGAAAGAGATTGGGCATTTGTAGATGGAGGATTTGACTTTGAGATTTCTGTTTTACCGAAATACCGGCGACTGGGTGGAGGTTCCATGCTATATGAACAAATAATAGACGAACTTTACCAAAAATATCCGGCGAAACTTTCCAGTTATTCAAGGGAAGATCAGAAAGACGGAATGTACTTTTTAGAAAAACGAGGATATATCAGAACTCTTCGTGAACCGGAATCAGTTATTTATCCTCAAGAATTTAACGGAGAACAATTCATACACTACATTCAAAAACTTAATACCCAGAAAATATTCTTTTACTCACTGAACGAAATTGATAAGATCGTTTACAATTGGAAAGAGAAATTGTACGATATTGAGTGGGAAATATGTCAGGATATTCCTTTTCCCGATCCTCCTACAAAACCTCCGTTTGATGTATGGGAAAAACAAACATTTGACCCAGGCAGGTTTACCCCGGATTCATATTTCGTTGCGGCAGATGGGAAAAATATTGTTGGTGTGAGTTGCTTAAAAAAAGTTCCGGCAGATTCGAAAAAAATGTCCACGATGTTAACCGGTACTGCCCGGAAATATCGCCGCCGCGGAATTGCAACTGCATTGAAAACTGCCTGCATTAATACAGCAAAACGAATGGGCGTGAAAGAAATCATGACGGATAATGAAGAAAACAATCCGATGTACCAATTAAATTTACGCTTAGGATTTAAACCATTGCCCGCTTGGCTGCATTATGAAAAGACCTTATGAGGTATTCATATGTTAAAGCCCGCTTAAAATAGACAAATGTTATTGTCTTGAAAGGTCGGAGGGGCGAATTAATCCTTTTTCTGTAAGGATTTTCATCGATGGTGTATAGGGGATAACTTCGAAAATGGGATTACGGGGAGACGCGGGTGAATAACCGCGTACGAAACGGTGTGTTGTTGTGATGATTCGAACGGGGATTTGATATTCACTGGCAGCGTGCATGAGGTCAGCCGTTCCGGTTTTGTTGATAAAAAACCTATCTGACAATAGATCAGCTCCCACAAGTATATGGGTGATGTCCGATAAAAAGGATTTCCATCTGTTGTCCTCGAGTATTTGCGTAGAAATCCCTCGCCGTTGAAGATATTTTGCCAATACTTCACCTTCGTTCATTGGAGCGGAACGCAGGCAAAATATTTTCAAATCGGCGGATGTATTGGCTGCTTTTATCAGAATATCCCGTACCATGCTTGAGTAACTAATCGTCATGACTTGAGCATAACTAGGCAACAAAAACTGTCCGTGTTTCGCCAAAAGTTTTGCATGCGCTGTGATGTCCTTCAGCAACGCAATTATCGTCAATCGCATTCGTCCAGTCTCGTGAATTGCAGATACGATATTCCAGAGATGATGAAAAAGTCCCATCGTAGGAAATTGTCCCTGAAGAAGCTGAGTCCACGCAATAGTTTCTGACACGAGGCGATTATCCGGGAGGGTGGAGAAATGCGTCAATGCGTCTCGGTAGATAAGGGAGGCACCGCGTGTTGTGTCAGACAGTAAAGTTGATAAAACGGGCATGGTGAAAATTACAGAAATAACTGCAGAAATACTAACGTTAAGTACAGAATAACCTGTCTTCAATTGGAGTGCTTTTTCGTAAATTCTATTATGAAATCAGAACGATACTTATGATAAACCAACCACTTATTGCCATTGTCGGACGTCCGAACGTCGGCAAATCCACGTTTTTTAACCGCGTACTAAAAACACGAAAAGCTATTGTCGATGCTCAGGAAGGTATCACCCGCGACCGAATCTATGGCACAATGGATTGGGTGGGACATCACCTGACGTTTGTAGATACAGGCGGGTACATTCCCGAAGATATTGATATCTTTAACGCAGCCGTCCGCAGGCAAGCTCAGATGGCAATTGAAGAAGCAAACCTTATCCTGTTTATGGCGGATGGCACAGAACATCCAACATCCAGTGATGTCGCACTGGCTAAATTTGTCCGCGAATCAGGTAAACCACACATTTTAGTCGTCAATAAATGTGATTCACTTGAGCATGATGAACAACTGATTCATTTTTATGAACTTGGAATCGAGTCACTCTTGCCTATTTCAGCTCTCTCCGGACGATTAACCGGGGATTTATTGGACGCGGTTATCGACAAATTAAAGTTAAACATCGGAGATACGGAAGAGCGTGGGGAGGAGCTTCTACATCTTGCTGTGGTCGGAATGCCAAATGTCGGGAAATCATCTCTGACGAACGCATTGTTGCAAAAAGAACAGACGATTGTTACGCCCATTGCCGGGACAACCCGTGATTCGATTGATACACGAATGCGCTGGTACAACAAAGATGTGATGATTGTGGACACAGCCGGCATGAGAAAAAAAGCTAAGGTAAAGGAAAATATTGAGTTTTACAGCAATGTGCGTGCGCTGCAATCTATCGAACGATCGGATGTGTCTCTGGTGCTTATCGATGCGTTAAAAGGCATGGGTAAACAGGATAAAATGATTGTTGATCATGTCATAAAAAAGAAAAAAGGTATGGTATTTATCGTCAATAAGTGGGATTTGGTGATAAAAGACTCAAATACCATGCAAGAATTCAAAGAGGAGATGGTGTATCAATTCAAATCGCTGGAACATTATCCGCTGTTATTTGTTTCCGCAATCACAAAACAGCGTGTATCAAAAATTATGGATACCGTTTGGAATGTATATCAAAACCGACAGCAGAAATTCTCCACACGGCAGTTGAACGACTGGTTGGAGCGTGCCACCGGACAAAATCCGCCACCTGCCCCTCAGGGTAAAGGGTTAAAAATCAAATTCATAATTCAGGTGCATTCTGCCCCGCCAATCATCGCTCTGTTTTGCAATTATCCCAAATTAGTTCCCGTGGCGTATCAGCGGTATCTCGAAAATCATTTTAGAGAGTATTTCACCATGGATGGCGTCCCCCTGACATTGTCCTTCCGTGCAAAATGATTGCACACCCAACAGGGAAAAGTCAGGTATCTTTCAAAGAAAAGCGGTCGGAGTTTATCGGGATACTCATCCCTGTCAATAGCGCAAGTACTGTTGCCAAAGAACTTAAATATTATAGAAAAACTTACTATGATTCCCGCCATGTTGCCTGGGCGTATCGTCGGGGTGAAAATGGAAATGTGATAGAAAATTCTTCCGATGATGGAGAACCCTCCGGGTCAGCCGGCTCTCCGATATTAGGGGCGTTGCGGAAGAAAAATATTGTGAATGCCGCATGTTTTGTCGTTCGGTATTTTGGGGGTGTTAAACTTGGTAAACGGGGATTGATCGACGCATACAGAACTTCTGCTGAGTTAGCGATACACGCCGGAAAGTTCAAACCATGGATTCCTACAACTGTCATACAAATCGAGTGTGACTACAAATATGCCGGAAATATATCACGAATATTTGAAAAAAATAATTGGCATATTTTGAAAGACCATTCTGAGGAAAAACTGATATGGGATGTGCAGGTTCATCGTGAAAATACTGAACAATTTATGGAAGAAATTAAATCCACTGCAGAAGGGAAGGCTCATTGCCGGATAAAAGGAAGGGAATGAGTGTGGCCAACCAAGGAGGTACAGTAGAATAATTAACTAAGGGGATAAACCAAACACTCACTCCCAACGCCCATTTTAACGGCGAATATTTGGAATAGTTCCATGAATAATGAATAATGTAAAATGGACAATGGAAAATGTCGGAGCGTAGCGTAGAACCCGTGTTTTTTACGGGGGAAAGCGTAATCGGAGAGACTAACGGGGGTAATGATTTAAATTGGTGCTAATAATAAGAGGGTGTAAAGATGAAAAAAGTAATGATATTGATGTTGGTTGTGTTCATTCAAACCGGATGTTCACAAGAGCAAGAAACGCTGAAAGTGGCATTTTGGAATGTGGAGAACCTTTTCGATTTGGTAGATAATCCGGATAAAAATGATGGTGAGTTTGCCATCGGCGGGAAAAAAGATTGTTCCGAATCTATCTTAAATCTAAAGTTGGACCACTTAAGTGAAGTATTGACAGAAATGGATGCGGATATTTTTGGACTTTGTGAAGTAGAAAATCGAAAAGTATTGGAGTGGCTCAACGATAGATATTCTGAACGGAATTATTCCATCATCCATTATGAATCACCCGATAACCGCGGTATTGATAATATGTTATATTATGATCCGGAACGATTTACGGTGTTAAACTCACGACCGATTACCATCGTATTTGATGACGGGAAACCTACTCGAGACATTTTGTACGTACAAGGAAAATTCGGGGAAGAAATATTGCATATCTATGTAAATCATTGGCCTTCAAATTATGGTGGAAAAGAGCAGGCTATTCCGCGAAGAGCCGAAACAGCAAGAGTTCTGAGAAAAGACATCAACCGAATTCTTCAGGAAAATCCACTGGCAGAAATAGTGTTAATGGGTGATTTTAATGAGGATCCGACTGAGACTGCCGTTAAGGATATTTTATATTCCACCATGGACGTAAACGCTTCTGCCGGGCAGTTGGTGAATCTGATGGGACCGTTTTTGGAAAAACCGAAAGTTGGAACCTACGTCTGGCGGGGAGACGACTATTTCTTAGATCAAATTATTGTCAGTGCAGGGCTAATGGATGGCATTGGAATTTCTGTACAGTCCGGTTCGATGGCAATTCACGATAAACCAAAATATCGTCAGCAATCCGGAAAGTATGCACATTACCCGTTTCGATTTTGGGCAGGAAACAAGTTGCTGGGCGGATATTCGGATCATCTGGCTGTGTCGGTGGTGTTATCTTTAGCCAAATGATCTCAACGCCATCAGTAAATATATTTGAACCTTACAAACTGGGAAACCTCAGCGTTAAGAACCGATTTTCTCAAATATTTCCCCCATCACTTCGGCTGTCGAACCGGATATTGTAAGACATTAAGCTGATGTCATGGCTGAAAGTAAAAATGAAGAAAATGGAGAATAGAGTGAGTGTTTTATTTATCATGAGATTTATAAGGGGTTAAAACCCCGGCACCTTTTAGTTTTTAATAGCCCCGACCTAAAGGACGGGGTTAATGGCCAGTAAAAAGTATGGCTTTAGCCCAAAATGATCTGAAATGCCATTTATTCATTATTTCTCCACCACGATTTTAAAATCTTCAAATTTCACAAATGCAAGTCTTTGATCATTGGTGCCGGCGGCTAAACCAATATCCATGGTTTTCCCTAATCCTGTAATAT
>CAYLYH010000048.1:0-14484 GCA_964388155.1 uncultured bacterium
ATTAGCTACAATTTACCACAAAGTGGATACCATGTCTGTAAATCCGGCGTTATTTCATAATTGGTTGATTGATGGGAAGTATAAGAAATATGTAAATTGAGTATCTGAGTTCAATTGAAATATGAATCAGACGTATTTATAACGAATAACATTAAATAAACAGGAAAATACAAGAATGTTTGATATTGAAATGATTAAGGCGGTGTATTCACGAATGGAAACCCAAATAAAAAAGGCAAAAGAGGTTGTTAGAACTCCTCTGACGCTAGCAGAAAAAATACTCTATGTACATTTATCCGAGGGTACTCCAAATCAAGTATTTGTGCGTGGTGAGAATTATGTAAATTTTAACCCCGATAGGGTGGCGATGCAGGATGCAACTGCTCAAATGGCGTTGCTACAATTTATGCAGGCGGGCAAACAAAAAGTAACCGTTCCGTCCACAGTTCATGCTGACCATCTTATTCAAGCAAAAACCGGGGCAGCAAAAGATTTGCCAATCGCCGTGGATACCAATCGTGAAGTCTATGACTTTTTATCATCTGTTTCGAATAAATATGGTATTGGCTTTTGGAAGCCCGGTGCCGGAATTATTCACCAAGTTGTGCTCGAAAATTATGCGTTTCCAGGGGGAATGATGATCGGGACGGACTCTCATACAGTGAATGCCGGAGGATTGGGGATGATTGCAATTGGTGTCGGTGGAGCAGATGCTGTGGATGTGATGGCAGGAATGCCCTGGGAGCTTAAATTCCCGAAACTCATTGGTGTAAAACTCACCGGCAAACTCAATGGGTGGACAGCACCGAAAGATGTTATTTTAAAGGTTGCTGGAATTGTATCTGCAAAAGGTGGAACAGGAGCAATTGTTGAATACTTCGGAGAAGGGGCGACTTCCTTGTCTGCGACAGGGAAAGGGACCATCTGTAATATGGGTGCGGAGATTGGTGCAACAACATCCACTTTTGGGTATGATGAAAGTATGGAGCGATATCTAAGAGCGACCGGACGACAAGAAGTGGCAGATGCTGCCAATAAAATTAAAGAACACCTTACCGGTGATCCGGAAGTTTATGCAAATCCGGAAAAATATTTTGATCAAGTTATCGAAATTAATTTATCTGAACTCACACCACATTTAAACGGTCCGTTTACTCCGGATTTAGCCACACCGGTAGCGGAGATGAATGCGAAAGCAATCGAAAATGATTGGCCATTAGATGTTGAGTGGGCATTAATTGGCTCTTGTACAAATTCATCATACGAGGATTTAGCGCGTGCTGCATCTATTGTCGAAGATGCTGTAAATAAAGGCATTAAACCCAAAGCTGTCTTGGGAATTAATCCCGGATCAGAGCAAGTCAGATATACGGCAGATAGAGACGGTTTGCTGGATACGTTCAGAAAGTTTGAACCGACGAAGATATTTACAAATGCGTGTGGCCCGTGTATCGGACAATGGGATAGGCAGGACTCCGAAAAGGAGAAAAAGAACTCCATTGTGCACTCGTTTAATCGAAATTTCGCCAAAAGAGCAGATGGCAATCCAAATACCCACGCGTTCGTTGCATCGCCGGAAATGGTGGCCGCGATTGCGATTTCCGGGCGGTTGGATTTTAATCCGGTGACCGATACGTTAACGACCGAAAAAGGTGAGCAGGTTAAACTTGCAGAGCCCAGTGGATTTGAATTACCTCCAAACGGGTTTAGTGTTGAAGATAACGGATATCAACCCCCTGCAAATGATGGCTGTAATGTCAAAGTCATCGTAAACCCGGACTCTGAAAGGTTACAATTACTTACACCGTTTTCCCCGTGGAACGGAGAGAATATCTTTGGAGCAAAACTACTCATAAAAGCGTCAGGAAAATGTACGACAGACCATATCTCCATGGCGGGTCCATGGTTGAAATATCGAGGGCATTTAGATAATATCTCAAACAACTGTTTGATAGGAGCTGTAAACGCGTTTGGTGGAAAAACGAATGCAACTATAAATCAAATAGACAGTATAACCGATACTGTACCAAACGTTGCAAGAGCTTACAAAAAAGCAGGTATTCCGACGGTTGTTGTAGGCGATCATAATTACGGAGAAGGATCATCAAGAGAGCATGCAGCCATGGAGCCAAGACATCTTGGTGTCGTTGCCGTTATTGTTAAGTCTTTCGCAAGAATCCACGAAACAAACCTAAAAAAGCAAGGAATGTTGGCTCTCACGTTTGTACATGAATCAGATTATGATTTAGTCAAAGAAGACGACATGTTTAATTTTATCGATTTAAATTTATTTACTGAGGGAAAACAATTGACATTGGAGATTGCTCACATTGATGGGACATCGGACACTGTTAAATTAAATCATACGTACAATGAAGCACAGATCGAATGGTTTAAGTATGGCTCCGCTCTGAATAAACTATCTGAAGAACATTAATGGAACAGAATACATTTAGAATTGTAGTAAAGAAAAAATACTGCATATTTACATGCGTATTCTTTTATAAATTGCTAAGCTACTGGGAGTAGAAATATGACAAAATTATGGAATGATCTGAAAAAAAACATGCTGGAATGGGGAAGTGTTGCTGTCGAAAAAGCGGAGGAAGTCAGTAAAATCGCCGTCGCAAAAACTGAAGAGTTGACCAAAATCAGCAAAATTCGGCTGGAGACCCATCAGCTTCAACGAGAATTAAATAAAACATTCGAAGACCTTGGGCGGTTTACTGCCCGTGAAGCACAGACGAATAATATGGTGAATTTCACCGGGAACACGGAGTTTTTCAATTATCTGCAGAAAGTGGACGATCTGCGAACAGAAATTGATAAGAAAGAAGTGGAAATTCAGAAGATCAAAGATGAATACGACTTGAAAGAGTCTGACATCATTTTGACAGAAACTGAAGAAAAACCCGAGAATGCAGATATCTCTGAGGATGGGGATGAGCAAGAAAAGTCTGATAAAGAGTAATCTGCCTTCTGAAAACCCGTTGGAAATCAACGATAAGACATGTAAAATTGACCATTAACTTGGTGTCGTACATCTGTGACAGAACACAAATATAAATCTTACATCGTTCAAACTGAAAACCGCCATTGGGTGAGACAATGGCATTTCACGTCGAAAACCCTATGGGGAGCACTGGGGATATCGGTTATTTTAGTTGGAACACTTCTCTTTTTTAGCGCTGAATTCCTAACTCAGAGGTTGTACCAATCCAAGATTCGAGACATCCGACAAGAATACTCCTCATTGTCTATTACACTGACTGAGTTGCAGAACCGATTGGGTGAAATGAACAACGACATCGATCGAATTGAAGAAAAAGATAAAGCAGTTCGAACCTATGCAAATCTCCCGGATATCGATAAGGATATTCGTAGGCTTGGTATCGGAGGTATGCGATTGGATCGTTCTAATAGGAATATCGAAACGCGATCGGCAATCAAATCGAAAATATCAAGTATTGAAATGGATGTAGATCAGCTTTCCCGAAAAGTAAAATTGGAACTTGCCAGTTACGAAACAATTTATGATCATGTGCAAGGGAATTCCAATCGTATGAGACATATACCGTCTTTAAGACCGGTTCTGTCAGGATATTTAAATTCTGGGTTTGGCTATCGCCGTGATCCAATGGACTTTACTCGCCGTTTTCATTATGGGCAAGACATTACTGTTTCCAGAGGAGCACCGGTCATTGCCCCTGCTGATGGTGTCGTTAAACAAGCACGTTATCGGGGCGGAAACGGAAAGTATATCAAAATCGACCATGGGAACGGTTATTCTACATTATATCTGCATTTGTCTAAGATTCAGGTGAAAAAAGGCCAATCTGTCGAACGCGGTGACATTATCGGGAAAACGGGGAATACTGGGAGATCGACTGCTCCACATCTGCATTATGAAGTCCATTATTATGGCACCCCGCAGAATCCGCTAGATTATTTTTTCAGCGGAGTGGTGAATTAACACCATCCGTAACGATTATACAGCGTCCATACAATGAGTAAAACTTATTATATAGAGACTTATGGTTGTCAAATGAATGTGGCTGATTCAGAACTTGTTGAAGGTATTTTGAATGAGCAGGGATTGATTTTGTCACACGATATTCATTCGGCAGATGTCGTCATGGTGAATACCTGTGCAGTGAGAGACCATGCAGAAGCTAAAGTTCATACCAGACTGGGTCAATTCCATAAGATTAAACGTCAGCGCCCCGACGTTTTGATTGGTGTATTGGGATGTATGGCGCAGCATTTGAAAAACGATCTTCTTGAAAACAAACCGTATGTTGATATCGTTCTTGGACCAGATTCTTACCGCCGACTACCTGAAATTCTTCGGAGGAAACAAGAGAAAAAACACATTGTTGATACAAAGCTATCAAAATATGAAGTATATGACAACCTTTTTCCGAGTCGAAAAGAAGGCATTAATGCCTGGGTTTCTATTATGCGAGGCTGTGATAAATTCTGCACGTTTTGCATCGTTCCATTTACTCGCGGACGAGAGCGTAGCCGAAGTATAGATAGTATTGTCAACGAGGTGACTAAAGCTGTTGCCGACGGGTTTGTCGAGGTTACATTACTTGGGCAAAATGTAAATTCTTTCAAAACCGGGGATAAACAATTTCCGGATCTTTTAGATAGCGTTGCGCAAGTTCCGGGATTGCAACGGATACGGTATACATCACCTCACCCTCAGGATGTAGATTTTGATTTACTGGATGTGATGGCAAAACATAAGAATATTTGTAATTCTATCCATTTACCGTTACAAGCAGGGTCCAATCGAATCCTAAAACGCATGAATAGGACATATACTAAACAGCGCTTTATGGATTTAGCAGATCAAATTCGAAATACATTGCCCGGGGTAGGAATCAGTACTGACATTATTGTAGGTTTTCCGGGTGAAACTGAAGCAGAATTTCAGGAAACACTGGATGTGATGCATCACGTGAAGTTTGATTCTGCGTTTACGTTCAAGTATTCATCCCGCCCTCATACAAAAGCCGCGGAATATACCGACCACATTTCAGAAGACGTAAAACAGAATCGATTAGAACGAATGATAACTCTTCAGAAAGAACATACTTTGTTCCGAAATCAGGAAGTTGTCGGGAGTGTTTTATCCGTCATGGTAGAAAAAGAAAGCAAACGGTCGACGGATCAATGGGCAGGACGAACGGATTCAAATAAGTGGGTATTATTCGACAAAATGAATGCATCCGTAAAAGAAATTGTATCTGTCAAAATTAATCGTGCCCATGGCGTAAGCCTGCATGGGAGCCTCGTAAATAAAGGAGTCAATGATGAAGTTGATAAAAATATTTAGCATATTATTCATTTTATTATTAGCTTTATTCTTTTTGTTAAAGAATACTGCCCTCGTGTCGGTGGACTTGATTTTTCAGCAATACGAAAATGTGAGTGTCGCTGTGGTGATGCTTGTCGCCTTAGGCGTGGGAGTTGTTATCGGATATGCTTCTGCCGTGGGATTATTTTTATCTGCCAAAGCTGATATACGCGCTCTCAACACGAAAAATCGCAGAGTTACCGATGAGTTGAACGACCTTAGGAATGTCGCCATTGACGAGGGAATTTATATGGTAGAAGACGAGGATAAATAATTTTGAGTGGCATGACTATCGCATTTTTTATTTTTATTCTTGCTATTGCGGGGAGTATAGTGTTCTTTTCCATTAAGCCTAAAAAGAAACGCCGGACAGACTCAATATATACAGATGCGCTTAATGCAATGATTCGTAATGACCGCAAGACAGCACTCTCACTGCTAAGAGATGTGGTGCAACATGATTCGAACCATGTTGACGCCTATCTTCAATTGGGGAATATTTTAAGAGATACTCATCCCCAACAAGCCCTCAAAATACATCAATCGCTGACGGTCAGGCCCAATTTATCAAAAACGATGAAAATTGATATTCATCAAGCGTTAGCATTGGATTACCAACTTCTTGGCAGACTTCCATTGGCAAAGCGCGAAACAGAGCAAATTCTTAAAATTGAGCGTCGGAATTTAATGGCGACGGAATTTCTATTATCCATTGCGGTAAGTGAACGTAACTGGACGGAAGCATCTACGTATGCAAAAATGGTTCAACGGATAACCAATACGCAAGACAAACAACAGTTGGCCCAGTTCCAAGTGTATGAAGGTATGGATAAACTTGAACAGGAGGACAGGAATGGTGCACGATCCTCTTTTAAAAAAGCATTAAAGATCGCACCGGATTTTGGGGAACCTCATAGACAGTTAGGTGATTTGCTTGAGGACGAAAGAGATTTGGTAAAGGCAATTGAACATTGGGAAAAATATGCTACGTTATCTCCGGGTGGTGCTAAAGCAGTGTTTAATAAAATTGAAACGGCACTCTTTGATTTAGGTCGTTTTGGTGAAGTAGAGAATTTTTACAGACGAATTCTTGAAAAAGATTCCGCCAATTTAGAAGCGCTGTCGAAGTTGGCGAATGTCATGGAAGAAAAAGGAGACAGGCAAACAGGTTTGGAATTGGTAGATAACGCATTGGCGCGTAATGAGTCGTCATTGCCTATAAGACTGATGAAATTAAAATTGTCTCTGACGCTGAAACCACCTCACGAATTAGCACATCAAATTGATACATTAAGAACTCTCATTGCAGAAAATGAAAAAGAGCATGAGGAGAATCAGTGAATTGGTGAAGAGGAGTAGATGCGTGGTAAATAAAGAGGTGTATTTTGTATGTGGTTTTCTGGTGATTGCCGGTATGATAAGCCCTGTATTTTCTCAGAATACCGAGCTTTACTTTTCATTGATTCAAGAAGGGCGAATTCAGGAAGTTCGTCAAAATCTTCCGGAGCTCTTATCAAAATATCCCAATAATGACGGTGTTCATTTTCTCATCGCATTAACAACGGTTGATGGTGCGTCATCTGTTGAAAAATTCAAAGAATATATTGAGCGGTTTCCGGACTCCCGCTGGGCGGATGATGCACAAATGAAGATTGGAGAATATTTGTACGCACGTGGATTATACAGTCAGGCGAGTGTACAATTTAGGCTTATTCCTCTTCGATATCCCAGCTCAGCACACATTCAGCGAGCGATGAATCTCATGGTGCAGAGTTATGATGCTACCGGAGAAGCCGATAGTGCACATTATTATCTGAAGGTTTTCAAACACTATTATCCTGATTTAAGTTATGACCAGTACGGCTATACGGATTTAGACATAAATCCAGAAACTTCGTTGGTGAGGATCCCGAGTGAGCAGGCAAAGGAGAAACTGGCATCGGTGAAAAAAAAGAAACCTTTGCCAAAAAAGTCCCCTGCCACACCACTTATTAATCCAAAAGAAAAGCCCTGGGTCATCCAAGTCGGAGCATTTGGGATGTATAATAATGCTAAGAAATTAAAAATGAACCTTAGTCAAAATGGTTATACAGTAGCGATTGATGAAATTATTTCCAATGGAAAGCGACTCCATACCGTGCGAGTATTGCGATATTCTACGAAAGCGGAAGCAAATCGTGTCGGTAAAGAATTACATCGAAAATTTTTCTTAAATTATCGGGTGTTAAACAAACCTTATTAAGTTCGACAAGGATAATAGTTTAGCAAGAGTCCTGCTAGAAAAAAAATAATTAACATTGGGAATGATTGCGAGGCTGGTGCCCGCCGCGGTCTTCAAAACCGTTGGGACCTGCAATCCAGGTCCGGTGAGTTCGATTCTCACACATTCCCGCATAGTCTGGGTTCCCTGCCTTGCAGGCAGGCAGGGATTCCCAGGCGTTCCCGCTGAATTGAATAAATTTGTAAAAGACCACAATAGTTTATTAGAGGATTGGAAGATATGATTAGTCGAGGGTAATCTTCTCCTCCAATTTGTTTATTTTGATTCCGTATATTCACCCCATGATTTATCCAAATATTTTACGTGAAAAACACCTAAACAACATTTTATCGTTTGTTGAAACGACAATTCATGATGGGCTTCCAACCTCACTTGAAGTTGTCGGAGATGCCGGTACAGGTAAAACAACCCTTCTAAACCAACTAAAAGAATATCTGGAGTACTGCGGGATATTTCCGCAGGTAATCTATGTTACTGCATCAGTGGATTTTTCTATGCAGGATTCTTTGCATGACTATGCCCATCGCCATGGTCTGGGAGAACTTCTGACAAATAATCACACAGATTCTTCTTCAATAAGGAACATACATGATTTACTTACCAGTATCCGAGATCCCCGGAAAGATATCTTAATCTATGCGGTGGATGACGCTCACATCTTATCAAAAGAGACCATTGATCAGATTAATTTGGTGTTTAATCCGGAGTATTCTTCCGGGAAGCGAATTTTAATCCTGTCGGGACGAAAGACCAATAAACTGAATAACCGGATATCTTTAAGCACATTTAGCGAAGCGGAGTTCGATGAGTATATTTCAGCAACTTTGAGCAAATCATGGAAAAACAACTATCCCGACGGATACGATTGGCTGTGGAGGATATCGGGAAATAATCCATATCAATTATACTTGCTTTTGGAACATTGTTCTCAAAAAGGACTGATGACTGCTGACTATTCAGCACCGTTGGAACTGCTGGAGAGCACTAAATTTCCTGACAATATTTTAGATGCCGTCGGAGAGAAGTACAATATTAGTGATTTAACAGACCGGCATCAGCTGGTGTTAAAAATTCTTGCCGTAAATCCGTCGCATGGAACAACGAAAGAAATATCCAAAATTATCGGACTGTCCCCTGACTTGGTCCGCAGAGATATTAAAACGCTTCGGGATTTCGGATGGCTGGTGAATACAGACAATCGCCACTATAAACTTTATCATCCTCTGGTTAAGGAGCTTATTCTCAAAAGCATCTCAAAGGATGAGTTAAATCAACTGCACTGGCTCTGCCTGAACTTTTGCGGTGTAACGGATGCGGAAAAGGCACAGCACGCTTTATATCTTGAAAAGCCGAAAAAGGCAGAACAGGATATATTATTTCAACACGCCGGTGAGTTGGAAAAACAGGGATTGTTTTACTCCGCTATACAGATTTATGAAAAACTTAAAAGCAAAGATAAACACGGAAAGGTTATTGTTTGTGCTTGTATGAGAAAGTTGATTCATATTGTAGTTGGTGTTTTAAAAAACCAGACCCCTTTTAATCCAAATATTGGAGAAATTTCACTTGCAGCTTGAACGCAGAATCTTTCAAAGGTTCTCTTTCCTGACGGTTATTTTGCGGGCTTGTCCTCATAATATTTTGATGAAAAACCTTTGAAAGGTGGTTGTATAAAAACGAAAAATAGGCAGTTGGGTCAGCTACCTTTAAAATGTATTTTTAGCATAATATTGTCCTGTACGCAAGATAAATAGTCAAATGCTTAGTAACCAGTTACAAGTAGGTTTTCATCCGGATACACCGCTTGCCGATTCTCTTAGGTTCGGGGTAGGCTTATTTCAACAATAACACCTTCTGAGTACTTGAGTAATTTCCGGTAATTATCTGCACAAAATATACTCCGCTTGGGAAGCCGGATGCGTTCCAAGTTGTAGTTTGAATCCCGGCTGTAGTTTTTCCGTGAATCAATGTTTCCACCAACCTACCGGTAATGTCGTATATCTGTAACGTTGCGATACTGCTAACGGGTAACTGGTACCTGATAACTGTTTTCGGGTTAAACGGATTTGGGTAGACAGATAGTTCGAATTTGGTCGGGAGTGTATTATTATCGATTGATAAACCTATGTTCTCTTCAGACGGACTTGGTGTCATTTGCATCCAAGTCTCTGTTCCGTCCGGCATCCTGCCATAAGAGATATCGGCAGATTGTGCTCCAAAGGTGATGGAATCTATTACAGTAACGCCATCGTCGGCGGTCAGAGCGATAAATTCACCTCCACCGGATAATTTGAAGTTGGTATGAAGCAATCCCTGCTCTTGGTCTTCATCGCACCATATTAACAGATGCCCACCGGCTTCGAGCATGACACCACCAAAAGGAAATTGCCATTTGGTTAAATTATCAGGTTTGTCGGTCAAAAACATTCCACTTAAATTTAGATCTACATCAGAATCATTGAGTATCTCAATCCAATCGTCATATTCGCCGGCTTCATCGGTGTTTACCGCATCATTTTTTGCCAAAAACTCATTAATTAAAAGGGGAGGAGTTACATCACAGGGAGTTTGAAGCGTAATCTTATTGCTTCGAGGGTAGGATTGTGTTTGCCCTGCATTATCCTGAACAAAGATATCAAAATACCCGGTTACGCCAACGCCAAGCGGAGGAATAATCCCCTCCCATCGATCGTTGTTTTCTACAATTTTCGTGCCGGTAACCGGAGAAAACGTCATGGGGTAAGTTGTCCATTCAGGAACAGGAACATCAAAGTAACGTATGGCTGCCTGACTTAATCCGTTACTGCCAAATGTAGCAATCGTCACATATATACTGTCTTCCGGTTGCGGATGTTTTGGCTCCCAGTCAATATCATAAACGATCGGGGGTGCTCCGGTATAAGGTGGATTTCCTGTGAAGGAATTTACACGAGTATTAACAAATTCTTTAATTCCGTGCTTTACGTGTTGATTGTCGTAGTGATCTGAGGAATAGGACTGAAAGAAATCATTAAGAGTAAATCCATAGTCGTATGTGCGGTATTCATCGATTTGAGCCCACGGAAAAGCAGCGTTGTATAATGCATCAATTCGTTCTTCCCAAATAGGTAATGGGTAAACATTTTCGAGGAAAAATTGAATAAAGTGCGTGTAGAGATCACGATATTGGTTGTTTCCCATCATGCGAACCGCCAGCGGTCGGGGTCCGTCATCGATGACGGGGAAATCGTACGGATTGGTGCTTGTCCAATCGATATCGAACCAATCGATGCCAAATGTATTGTCGTAATCATACGGAATCCAATGGAAGCGATCTTCATTCGGTTCATGATAGAGATAGTAATTATTCATCAGAAACCAATAATCATCCCATCCGCCCACCAAAATATTCATCGCAAAATATTTGAGTACTTCTTCCACGTGCAACACTTTTTCCAGTGAGTCAGCAAGGACTTCATCCGGTGTCTGGTTAATAATTCTGATCAGCCTTGCCAGTTGCGAATAATCATATTCATCTTTATTGGTTTTTAGGTTATATGGGCGTTCGTCGTCATGGTAAGGATGATAATCATTCGCATCATCCCCGCGATAAGTTAAATCTGCCGGCCATAGGCATTTCCAAAGATTACCATTGTCGTCCGCGTAATTTTTCTCTAAAAAGGTATCATCGATGTGTTCGACGGATATGTAAAGTCCGTAATAATTCCCGTTGATATACACAGCGGCATGTGTTGCTCTTGATGCGACCATGTGAATATCTTGATATAAATTCCAGCATAGTTTACTGCGGACGATAGAAGGATCATTATGCTCTCCGTTTAAATTTATTTTTTCGACACCATAAAAATCGCGTCCTGAGACGAAATGATTAAAATCCAGTTTAAAGGACTTTTTCGCCGCCGGTCTTGATGTATTTCCGCGTAGTCGAAAACCAACATTTTCGATTATTTCATCGAACCATTCATTGGAGTAATGAACAGTCGCAAGATGCAGGGAGTCACTTTCGACGTTCGCATAAATCCACTCAAGATCATTGGTGTCGACCGTGATTTCGATGATATCAATCTGGGTATCATCATAGAGTTTCCAACTGTTGTCTGAACCGGTTAAATTTGTTGCAAAAAATACAATAATAAGAACGAATGGATGGTGCTTTTTCATTTTTTTCCTTTGAAAAATTCGTATGAATAAGGAGGTAAGTTAACCGTTGTCTGTACTCCGTCAGTGGTAATATCATATTGATTAAGTAACCCTTCCCACTGTGTTATCATGGAAGGAGTTTCAAAAGTAACAATCGTTTGTTTCGGTCCATGATTAAATGCCACAAGCACACTTTCGTCAAAGTAGCGTTTCTCAAAAACCATGACGGACTTGTTCACCGTTACTAAACGAAAATCTCCTAATGCCAGAGACGGATATTTCAGCCGTAACGCATTCAACTCAGAGAATTGTTTCCAAAGTTTTTGTTCATGAGGTGTAATCTGTTCATCAAATCGCATGGGGCGTCTGTTGCCTGGATCGCCTGAGCCCATCAATCCGATTTCTTCACCGTAGTAAACGACAGGAACACCCGGAATAGAAATGTTGAACGCATGAAACGCTGCCAGCTTATCATAACTGGATAGATGCTTCACCGGTTTTGGCGGGTCGGAGAATGTGCGCTCAGTTCCGTTATCACTAAACGAAACTTGTCCGTCTGCAAGTCCGATAAATCGGAGTTGGTCATGACTGGATGTTATATTTCCCATCAGGTTTACCGGTTGATAGGTCTTGAAGTTTTCTATCATAACATTCGACAAAAATGAAAAATTAGCCTCATCTGAAACAAAAGGACAGCGAGCATTAAAATAGATTCCGAAATTGAATTGAGCATCTAATTCTGCAGGATTTACATAGTCCAAGATTAAGTCATCAGAACCAAATGTTTCTCCAATTTGATAAAGATTTTTATTCGGAAAGATTTTTTTCATCTCAGCGGTTAATGTTTTCCAAAAAATATGAGGTACATGTTTGACTGCATCCTGACGAAACCCATCAAAATCATAGGTGGCTAACCACCAACAGGCATCATTAACCATTTGGTTTATTGCATCGGGTGAGGAGAGATAATCATACGATGGGATAAATTCATCGAACCAAGAGGTTAATCGGGTTTCTTCGCTCCAATTTCTGATATTCATGGTACCATCAAGCATGTTCACATTTCCGAACCAGTCTCTGTGCTCACTCACATAAGGATGTTCCTGATGAACATGATTACTGACAAAATCCAAAATGACTTTAATACCACGTTCGTGTGCAAGTCGGACTAACGTTTTTAACTCTTCGTCCGTTCCATAACGCGGATCGATTTTACGGGGTGCAATCGGCCAGTATCCGTGGTAGCCGGTAAACTTTCGATTTGGCGGAATCCATTCTGTGTAGGCATCTTCGGGTTGAAGCTGTACCGGAGAAATCCATAGCGACGTAATTCCCAAATCAGAAAAATAGCGTTCTTCCAATTTTTGAATAATTCCAGCAAAATCACCTCCAATAAAATTCGCCAATGGATGCAGATCTTCATCCTGCACATGTTTCGTATTTTTCGAATTGCCATCTAAAAAACGATCAATCATTAAATTATATAAGATCGCAAAATGCCAGTCATTAGGATGATTAGAAGGATTCAAAGGCTTTCCATTTTTTATTATCGTGTGATTTTCGGTAATGACTCTGCCTTCAGTGTCGATTCCGGTAATACGAAGAAGTCCGTTTTCATATTTTGAGATATTAACCATTAAGCTGCCATCCGGTTTTGGATCAAACGTATCGTTATGGAGTATTTGGTTATTAAAAAGTACAAAAACCTCGGTTGGGAGTGCGTTATCCTTTGGAGGAATGAAATTAAAATTTAGTCGGCGTCCGTTTATCGAGGATTTTATCCATTGCCCTGCAGGTGGTTTTTTGTGAGAAGATAAGTCTAAAATGGAATTCCAACCACCGATATTGTTAGAAATAAAGATTGGATTATCAGGATCGATTAACTCCTGTCCGTTTACAACATATTTATATTCATGCCTTTCCGGCCTTAAATACACAGTGCGTTCAAATACGCCGTCACCATCCATATCCGAAAGGGGTAAGGCGGTCCTGGACCAGTCATTAAATCCACCCATTACTACGATAGATTCTAGCGGAGATTCAGGTGTAAAGTAAAACGTATGCTCCACCATTGGTTTTGTAACAACAATGATATCGTGTGGGATATCATTTGCAACACACTGAATCTTTGTCAGTGAAGGCGTGTTTGGCGTGGGTTGTAGATAAAGACTGTCGGTTTTTGGAATGAACCTTATGTTTAAATTTCGGTTTTCTGTAATAGAAAGCTTCACTGAGGGATGTTGTTTGTATTTTGAAAGATCGAACCCGCGATTAACACCTTTGCGTAAAACAAACGTGGGGATGTGTTCAAGTGCGGTGGGTGGTTCCTCTCCCGCGCAGGAAAGAAAAAGTATTGAAGAGAAAATTAAGAACAAATTCAGCATGATATGTATCTCCGTTAGGGGCTAAATTTAGTAACTCACATCGGAGTTACTAAGGAAAATTTGACCATGATATTAAAAAATATTTCCAAATGGCTATTTGTCCCATTTTTCCTCATAACCATTTTTACAGGATGCAGCCCTATGGAACACACACCACTATCTTATGGAGCTTTAGTCAAGGAAGATGGCACGGAATTTCATCTTTATGCACCAAAGGCGGATAAAGTATATGTTGTCATATTCGAAAAATATGATGATGAAAAGGGAAATGAATATCCCATGAAAAAGACGGATAACGATAAATGGAGGTTGAC
>CAYLYH010000049.1:0-13209 GCA_964388155.1 uncultured bacterium
CAGTCTCCTGACCAACCATCCGGATTTTATACCCTTGGGGGCTTGTGAAAGTGTGATCAAGGTTAGACCATCCATCATTTTGACGAAATATTATTTCCTGTCTATCGGGATCTCCATCAAAAGGTGGTTTCCACTCGACGTGGTGTAAATCAGATTCATCTTCACCAGGTAGAAACTTAGCCAAGAGATACTCCGCCATGTCTCCGTCGTAGAACAATGTACCGCCACCACCGATAATGATATTGGTAATCGTATCTAATACAGGAAAACTCATCCACTTCCAGCCTCTGTCTGTGAATCTGGAAGGAAGCTCCCAGTTATCATACTTGTGGTTTATTGTTGGTACTGCGCCCATATCCGGGGGGCTTTCGTCTTCATCCCATTCTGTTTCAGGGTCGCCTGAATCTATACAGGGGGAATAATGGTTTTCATCCCACAACGGTATGTAATGGCTGTCCAGTTGAGGGTCTGCATCTATATTACCTACACCGTCCCAGCCACCTTGGATGTTTGTAAATGAAATGGTTAATTCATCCCATTCGCCGGATATTGGCGGATTTGAATTACCCCATAAAATAGAGTTAACAATCTCGGCACTGGTATTTCTATTGTTGTCGGGAGGACCGGGGGGTTCAGGTGCATCAAAGTATATTGTACTCCCCTCATCTGCTGTATTTTCTATAACTGTAAGATGATCTAGCAATAAAAACGCCTCCTTACAATAAATACCCCCACCAATCTCAGCATTGTTGTAACAAATCAAAATGTTGTCTAAATAAGTTTCTGAATTAAGGAAGAATAATCCACCACCAAATTGGGATACGTTGTTTTCAATTACTAAATTATTTATCCAAGGATTGGAATTTACACAGTATATGCCCCCTCCTTTATCTGCTGACCCCCCCCTAATAGTAAAGCCGGCAATTACTGGGGAAGCATCTACGCCACCTTGAAAGGTGATTACACTCCCTAATTGGTTACCATCAATAATCGTTTGTGAAATGTACCCTTTATTACCAGTTGTTAAATATAGAGACCCCAAAGTAATATTTTTTCCTTTAAACTCGACATTCTCTAAGTATGTACCAGGTTTTACGACAATCGTATCACCTGAAAGAGCAAGATCAATACCTTTCTGGATAGTTGCAAATGGATTTGTTTCTGTTCCATCACCTGTTACATCTGATCCATCAGTATCAACATAGATTATACCATCAAATCTGACGTTAATATAGTCTTCTCTCATCATTGTATATGAAACATATTCGTTAGAAGCAGTAAGAGAAACAGAATAGACACCAAAATTTTCATAGGTATGAATCGGATTTTGTTCGGTATTTGTTGTGCCATCGCCAAAACCCCATAACCAACCTGTAGGAAAATCCATTATTGTATAATCTGTAAATTGAACTGTTAGTGGTTCATAGCCAGCCACCGGGTCAGCATCAAACCCGGCACCAGGGACTGTAAATGGTGAAACGTACGCTAATGGACGGCCATCACGATTGTCAGTCCATATAGGATATATTTCCCCACCCATAGCAGAAATTCCTAAATAATCTCCAAAATAACCAAGGGCTGCTCCTGAAATAGGTGTTGGTGTAAATGAAACATCACTGATCTTAAAATCAGTCCATGTTCCTCCATCATCTTGAGACATTGCTATCCAAACTTCAAGCTCTTCTTCACCAACATTTCTATCATCGTAAAAAATAACATATAAATAACCTGTTTCAGGGTCACATGTTATCCAAGGGAAAAAATGTTGTTTGCCAAATCCTATAGGATCCTGATTTATTTTTATAGGTTGAGACCAAGAAATCCCTTTGTTACTTGATTTTATCATATAAATATCAATATCTGGTTCTTCATTTACACCGGGATATCCTATATTTGCCCAAACAACATAAATGTTCCCTCTGTACTGACCTTCACTTATATCAACTGCCATTACAGGGAATGAGTTCACTCTCATATTCTTTGATGTTCCTGTTGCTCGTATCCCACGGATATTATCAATTATGCGATCTACTTCGTTAAATGAAAATCCTCCATCTATAGATTTTGCGAATCCTATAGCATTTTCTTCCTTTACATTTACATCGTCATAAATAGACCAAACGGCATATACTTCACCATCTGGACCGGTATTAATATTCACTCCTTGGTTGAAATTACCAGCACTTACAGGTGAACTAATATTAGTACGTCCTGTCCATGTGATCCCATTATCTTCGGAGAACATTAACTCTATATCTCCATCGTTGATACCATCAAAGGTTGTCCATGCACTGTAAAGTCGACCTTCATAACTACTGCTTATGCTATTGTCTACCCAAAGATGATTTTTATCTGTACGAATATAATCAGCATTACCAAGTGCTACGAGTACAGGAGTCCATATCTCTCCATCATCAGAATATGCGACGTTTTGATCACGATCTTGAGTGATATAACCAATGTAATAGCGACCATTTCTATCTATTGCCACAGCTGGGTCCCCTTTATTTGTACCGCCCACTCCGAGTATACTTCCTTGCCATAATTGACCATGATCAGTTGAGTAAAACCGGCTTGCACCGTAAAACTCAGTTACAGGTGGACTATCTGTAGAATTATTAGAATTTAAAATATTACTATTATCCAACGGATTAACGAAAACAGAGTTTTCACTTTGTGTCATATCATTTTCCCCTGATATTGGAATATCGTTAGAAAACCTTGTTTCAACAAATGGTGAATTTATTTCACTACCTTTGTATTCCGCCGATGGTGTTCCTACAGGCTCCTGTGCCTCCACTAATCCAAGTTCAATCATTTTTTGCCAGTAAGAAATACTAATAACTCGATAATCTATTTCTTGAGCTATCACAATATTAAATGAAATAATCAATTGTACTGTAATCCCTGTTAACAGTTTCTGGTATTTTTTCATGATGAACTTCCAAAAGTGAGTTGATAAATATGATCAACATAAACATAGTAAGTCCGGATTATATTAATAGTCAATAGTTATTTTGAAAGGCATTTCGAAATATTCGGATTATCGTTATATTCTTTAGGCTTGAATTCTATTCTCAACTATGTTTATTGCTCCCAAACATTTTTGGAACCTCCTTAGTGGTTTTTCCGTAGAACCTCTGTAATTTTCATCATGTCTAATCAGATCAAAACGAACCGAACAAAGATTTTCTTTCGTTCCTTATGGATCACTCTTGCAGGAGGGTTGGCACTCCTTGTGTATCTGATTATCTTAGCCCAAGACCTTCCTTCCCTTGAGCAGCTTGAAAACTATGACCCGGATCTCGTTTCATGTATTTATTCCAGTGACGGTGAAATATTACATGAGTTATTTCTGCAAAAACGTGTTTTTGTTGAATTAGACAGCATTCCACAACTCATGGTAAATTAGAGCGTTCACATAGATCAGATCAAGATGAGTTTTATCAATTACGTACATATACAGACGATGTAGATTTAAATGAAAAATTGGAAGCATGGGTAAAGCTTTATAATTTCCACTGACCCCATTGAGCTTTTAATGGAGAAACACCTTATGAGGCATTAAGATTACTCTTAAAATATCAAATCAGGTCTGTCCAATTAGGTATGAAGTATCACACGTTGAAGAGAGGGCAGAATTTCCGTCTTTTTTATCATTCTTTTTGTTGCTAAATGCACTAAGAACCTGCTACCTTCACTGGCTATGTTTGCAGATGTTGCTTTTCCAATCTCAAGTTATCTGACCTTTACGTATCAGATTCCCGAAGACCTCCTCGCGGAGGTTGCGGTTGGTGTGCGAGTGAAAGCACCCTTAGGGAAACGTATGGCTCAAGGCATTGTGGTGGCGATACACAAATCTGTTTCGTATAAAGGCAAGATTCGTTCTATTCAATCCTGCATAGACGATCAACCCATCATGGATGCCGGTTTGTGGAAGTTGATTCAGTGGTTGAGTACGTATTACATGACTCCGATAGGGCAAGCCGCAAAAGCCGCACTTCCGTCTAATCTCTCCACGCGATATTCTCCCCCGACCCGGTGGATGGTGAAAATGTCATCCTCAGACAAAAATAAAGACGGATTGCAAAAAAACGCCCCGACACAAGCAAAGGTGCTGAAATATTTACAGACATTCGATGGTGCTATTCCTGTCTCTGAATTGGGTATGTTGGCAAGCAGTCCGTTAACGGTGTGCAGAGGATTGGCAGACAAAGGATGGGTGCAGTTATTTGAAGAAGTAAGTTTCTCCGGCGTGACGGGATTTACATTTGAGCCCGTGCACAAAAAAATCACTTTTTCGAAAAGCCAAACCGACGTTCTCCATACATTGGATAAGGGGCTTTCTTCAAAGGAGTTCCATCCGTACTTGTTACACGGCGTGACAGGCAGCGGGAAAACGGAAATTTATGTCGATATCGCACGACGTGTATTGGAACAAAATAAAACCGTGATTCTTTTACTCCCGGAGATTTCGTTAACACCCCAAATTGCCGGAAGATTCCGATCTGTGTTTGGAGATACAGTTGCGCTTTGGCATTCTAAATTGACGCCCGCAGCCCGCGCCTGGACGTGGAAACAAATCTGTGCAGGAAAATTCAATGTGGTGATTGGAGCGCGGAGTGCGATTTTTTCTCCGCTGAAAAATTTAGGGCTCATCGTAGTTGATGAAGAACAGGAAACATCGTTTAAACAATCCTCACCCGCCCCAAGATATCATGCAAGAGATGTGGCACTTATGCGAGGAAAGATCCACAAAGCCATTGTTGTCCTTGCAAGCGCAACACCAAGTCTGGAAAGTTATTATAATCAAATCCAGGAAAAATTCACATATTTACATTTGTCAAAGCGATTTGGCGGTGCAAAATATCCAATCGTTCATGTCGTTGACATGGTGAAAGAACAAGAAGAAAGCGGAAAGATCGGGCAAGCATTTTCCGGGTTGCTTCTTGAGAAGATTGAAGATCGTTTAAATAAAAAAGAACAAGTTATTCTTCTTCAAAACCGCCGTGGTTATGCACCGGTACTGCGTTGTAATGATTGTGGAGAAATGTTTGAATGCCCTCATTGCCGTATTCCGCTTACGTACCATCGTGTAGGAAATTCCCTACAGTGTCATTTTTGCGATTATAAAATAAACCGCCTTCCGGAGCAATGTGATCATTGTCAAAGCCCGAATTTAAAGTTATCGGGAATGGGCACGCAGAAGGTAGAGGAAGTGATTCAAGAAACATTTCCAAGCGCAAAAATCGCACGGTTAGATACAGACACTGCCCGATCCGGAGTTTCAATTGTTCGGCTTTTGGAACAGTTTGCCAAGGGCGAGATTGACATCCTGCTGGGCACCCAAATGATTGCAAAAGGACTGGACTTCGAAAATGCAACGCTGGTTGGAATTATCAATGGAGACACCGGATTATATTTACCGGACTTTCGCTCCGGGGAACGAGTATTTCAATTGATTTATCAAGCATCCGGGCGAGCAGGAAGACGTCGAAAACAGGGCGAAGTCGTTTTGCAAACGTGGAATTCCGAAAATCCGGTCATTAAATATGCAACAAAATTGGATTTAAAAACGTATTACAATGTCGCATTAAGTGAGCGACAGGAATTAAATTATCCACCCTTTAGTTGGATAGTAAGGGTCGTTATATCGGGGAAGGACAAAGGAAAAACCGAGCATGAAGCAAAACGGTTGCGGCGACAACTTCCGGCAAGAATAAAAGGAGCGGAGATATTAGGCCCTGCACCCTGTTACCGAGAGTGGTCACGGGGAAAACACCGAACACAAATTGTGATAAAATCAGCAAAAACAACAGATCCAAACGGTCGGAGCCTACACCGCATCATACGAAAAATGGTCGACAAAAACATCCAACACGGTATTTCCGTCGTCATCGATGTTGACCCAACCTCATTGCTGTAAATAAAAATGAAAATTCAATTCTCAAAAATAATTACATTAATGACCTTACTAATTTTTACAGGGATTATCTCCGCCCAAACGTCGTATGCAGGATTGACATCGTGGTATACCCCTGATATTGTAGCGTTGGCAGGCGGAGGAGGATTGGGTGCAACGTCCGGAGAAATTGATCGAACAAACCCGGCATTACTTGGTGATATGAATCACCGCCATGCAGGAGTTTCTATGTTGAACTACCCTGTATCTATCCGTGCAGAGATGATCAGTGCTGTCTTGCCAGCGTCTTACTGCACGTGGATGATGAGCCTGCGCCGTATGGATTATGGAGAATTTATCGGCATGGATGAGGAGGGTAATTCCACAGAAAATTATTCCGCCGGTGATACGTGGCTGACTATAGGAATCGGGAAAAAATTACAGAAGAATCGATCCATGTTTGGATTGACGACAGGTCTCTTTATCAGTCAATTAGAGGAGTATCAGTCCATGGTATTGACCATGACCCCCGGGATGGTTATTTTGATAAAATCGATGAAGATGAATATTGGTTTGAGTGTCAGAAATTTCGGTATTATTTTGACGCATTATACCGACACAAAAGCACCTTTGCCGACAGAAGTGGTAGGGAGTCTTTCCAAAACACTAGAGCATTTACCGTTTGAATTAAACATTGAAGCCGGAATGGCCATTAAAGATAAAACCGCGTGGGGAAAAATAGGCGGGATATTTCAGCTTCCGTATCATCTTCAGTTGAAATGGGGAGTGTCATCAGATAAGGTTTCGCAAATAACCCATGTTAATCTTATCAAAGATTATCTTGCGGGTTCTGGGGCGGGATTGTTTTTCAATACCCGTAAATTTGAGGTAGGCGTGAGTGGCTATGTGTACGGCACTGGCGGTTGGATTTCCGGTGTCGGTGTAAAGATGTTGTTTTGATATAAAAACAACAAGCGCAACCTAAATATATAAATAATAAACACTAAACAACTTAAATAAATATAATATATATAGTTGCTTACCTAAGTATTTTATGTTTATCTTTTATCATGATAATCGACAAAAAAGACAATAAGTTACTAAACCTCTTACAAAATAACAGTCGAGCGACCGCCAGTGAAATGGCGTCTGAGATTGGACTATCCATTCCGACTGTAGCTGAACGTATAAAGAAATTGGTAGAACACGGCTATATTGAACAATTCACCGCAAAGATTAATGCAAAAAAATTGGGGTTCGATTTAACCTCGTTTATAACGGTGGATAGTGCCTCATCAGATCACTACGAAGATATTGTGCGGTCTTCGATAGATCATCCCTCCGTTTTGGAATGCCATTCTGTCACCGGAGGAGGAAGTCATTTGCTTAAAATCCGTGTTAGAAATTCTACAGAATTGGAAAAATTGCTGAGTGATATTCAACAGTGGCCTGGGGTAATTCGAACACACACAATGGTCGTTCTCTCTACCTATAAAGAAGGAATGAACATAGCCCTTCAACATCAATCTTAATTTACTTTTCAACCATAAAGGAGTCAACATGTCAAAAATCATGGCAGAGTATATCTGGATAGACGGACACCAGCCTACACAAAAACTACGATCGAAAACAAAAATTATTGATGGTCCTATTACCGATGTAACGCAAGTACCAAAATGGGGGTTTGACGGATCCAGCACAAGGCAGGCAGAGTGGAATCACAGCGATTGCTTGCTTTATCCTGTTTATCTTATTCAAGATCCGATTCGCGGCGGGGAGAATGTTCTCATCATGTGTGAAGTGTTTAACCCGGATGGCACTCCGCATGAAAGTAATAGGAGAGCAGGACTTAGACAAATTTTCGAACAGTACAAAGTCTGCGAGCCATTATTTGGTATTGAGCAGGAATATACGCTGTTTAAGGGGAGATCTCCGCTCGGATGGCCGGATGGCGGTTATCCTGCACCTCAGGGGCCGTTTTACTGCGGTGTCGGTTCGGATGAAGTCTTCGGCAGGGAATTAGTAGAGGAACATTTGGAGTTGTGTCTGGAAGCAGGACTGGGAATATCGGGAATCAATGCGGAAGTGATGCCTGGGCAATGGGAATTTCAAGTAGGACCGCTTGGGCCGTTAGAAGTCTCAGATGAAGTTTGGCTGGCACGGTGGCTGCTATATCGGATTGGCGAAGATTACGGTGTAAGTGCAACCTTACACCCTAAACCCGTGAAAGGCGACTGGAATGGAGCCGGTGCGCATGCAAATTTCAGCACGAAAACCATGCGGGAAGACGGCGGATTGAAATTCGTCGAAGAAGCCTGCGAAAAACTTGGGAAAAAACATAAAGAGCATATCGCCGTTTACGGTGCACATAATGAAGAAAGACTGACAGGCCTTCATGAAACCTGCTCCATCGATGACTATCGGTACGGCGTAAGCGACCGAGGTGCATCGGTACGCATCCCAATGATAACGGCGAGCGAGGGAAAGGGATACTTAGAAGATCGCCGTCCTGCCGCAAATATGGATCCGTATGTGGTGTGCGCAAAACTGATCGAAACGGTGTGCGAAGAATGATTTGACTGTATTTACAGGGTAATCTTCATGGTGAGAAGTTTGAATCAGTGCTGTACAAAATAAATAGTACTACCCCGCCATAAATAGCAGGGTAAATATCGAATAAAAAGAAAATGTTTTATTGGTGGACAGATATGAGTTTGAATTATTAGTGAGATTTGTATTTGCACATCATGGTTTAGAAGCTATACATTAAACACCATGAAATTGATGAAAAAACTAATTATAAGACAAATCACAGAAAAATTTCTCCACATTCATAACCAACTTAAAATCCTTGAGAAATCCTCTAAGGGATTTGGCATTGATAAGGAATTAAGTTTTTCTGAGCTGGAGTGTATTAAAGCAATCGGAAGACACCCGGGTAATAACATTACTGAGCTTGCATCGCGGTTAGGAATTACGAAGGGGGCGGTATCTCAAATGTCTGTCAAACTCGTCGGTAAAAAGTTAGTTATTAAAGGGAAAAATCCGACAAATAACAAAGAAATATGGCTGACGCTGTCTGAAAAAGGAGAAGCTGTGTTCCAGAAAGCAGAGAAATTTTATTACGAGATGTTTGCGGAACTGGATGGTAAAATTAATAAGATGAGTATTGAACAAGTTGAGCTGATTATTGACTCGTTCGATTTGGTGAAACGCTACTTAAAAAAAAGAGCAGAGAAAATAGTATAGCTGCTATACAAAAAAATGAATAAAACAAGCAAACGTATACAAACGATAGACGAAGAAATTGCCAACAGCATCACTCACGGAATCGGAACAGGATTAAGTATTGCTGCATTGGTTATTCTGGTCATCCTCGCCAGCCAAAAAGGTGACCCATGGAAAATTGTCGGGTTCAGCATTTACGGTGCATCACTGTTCCTGCTCTATTTAATCTCAACCCTATATCATGGTTTTACAAACATAAACGTGAAAAAGTTCTTCCGCGTGCTAGATCACTCCGCAATATTTTTACTCATCGCAGGGACGTATACTCCCATCACATTAACGGTGATGCGAGGTCCGTGGGGTTGGACTATTTTCGGAATCGTTTGGGGGTTGGCAATCCTTGGGATTCTGTTAAAAATTCTCTTCTTTAAGAAGTTTGACAAATTGAGTGTTGTGCTCTATATTTTGATGGGATGGATGGTCGTCATTGCAATTAAACCTCTGATCATCATGCTGCCGTTTGCCTCCTTAGTGTGGCTCGCCATAGGTGGCGTACTTTATACAGCCGGTGTTATTTTTTATGCGTGGCAGAGATTACCGTACCACCATGTGATTTGGCATGTTTTTGTTTTAGGCGGGAGTATCTCACATTTTTTCGGAATGCTGTATCTGTGAGTCTATATGACTGAGTTTGCTCTGAAAAATTCATATAACTTCATATGTTGCGAAAGCTATCGTTACGCTATTCGCGTTCGAGTGAAATAGCGGTTTCTATAATGGGATTATGAATACATTTTCAAAAATTAAGGGATTAAAAAAGTTAGATTTGGGGAAACACCAATCGTCTTTTGTGTCTGCGAACAGGAAAGATAATCGAATCGACTTAAGTTATTATTTTAATGCAGAGACGAAACACCTGTTCGCCAAAATATTTTTCGGAAAATTCGCTCAGGGACCTCCCAATCATGTGCACGGCGGAGCCATTTCTGCTGTGTTGGATGAATCCATGGGCGTTGTTTCATGGATAAATAAATTTCCGGTGATGACGGCAAAACTCACCACGGAGTTTCTTAGACCCGTCCCGCTTGGAATTGATATTCTTGTTGAAGCCTGGATTGATAGCAGTACGGTTAAAAAAGTCATCGGAAAAAGTATTTTAACGGACTCTGCCGGTACAATTTATGCTAAAGCGAATGGGTTGTTTATCATCCTTGAATTAGAAAAATTTAAAGAAATGGGTGCGCTTCCGGATGAATATATTCGGCACCTATAACCAAGAAATATTTTTCATCCCGGTCATTGTATTCGGGATTCTGCATATTCGGGCGGAATATAGAAATTCTGTTAAGCAAATAATGATTCTCAAGCCCTTGACGGTCATGTGTATCATTGGCATTGGGATTTCAGGAAACAGTGATCTATCTCCGTTATACAAACCCCTAATTATTACCGGATTATTCGCATCTCTCATTGGGGATGTTATGCTCATGCGTTCGTTAAATAAATTTCTTTTTGGGTTGATTGGATTTTTTTTCGCACATGTTTTATATTCAACCGCTTTTATGTCAGTAAATGATTTTCAAGGAATAAATTTAGATCTTATTCCCTATATACTTTTAGGGAGTATTTTCTTTCTGTTTTTACGTCCAACACTTGGCAATATGAAAATCCCGGTTCTCCTTTATATTGGCGTAATAATTCTGATGATTTGGCAGGCTGAAATATTATGGCAAACGATGGGAACACAAAAAGCAGGGTTGGCATTCCCCGGAGCGATTTTATTTTGTATTTCAGATGCTGTACTTTCAATTCGGCGATTTAAAGTTGATTTTAAGCTATCGCAGTTTTTGGTTTTGGGCACCTACTACCCGGCGCAAATTCTGATTGCATTTTCTGTTTGAGTACAAGATGATAAAACCAATCAAGATTCTTACTTTTAATGCCGGATTGCTGGATATAAATTTGTTTGGTGTATCGTTTTTTAAACCCGCCGCCTATATTGAGAAAAGAATAAAAGCTATCGCGAAGCAATTGAAAGATTCACATGCAGATGTGATTGCATTGCAGGAAGTCTATTTACGAAAACATCATCAATATTTTGTAAAAGAATTAGCAGAAAGTTATCCCTATCAAGCCTATCCTGAAATGCCAAGATTCAATTGGGGTAGCGGATTGATGACCTTCTCAAAATATCCGATGATCGAATGGAATTTCACTCCGTTTGTGCAATTGGGGACGGTGGATGAGAAAATATTTACAAAACGCGGAATGTTAAATGCAAATGTGAAAATCTGCGGAAGTGTAAGCATCAATATTGTTAATATCCACCTGACATCCGGCGGTGTTTTTCATCAAATGAATGACAAAAAGATTGAACAAAAACGAAGCAAGCAAATAGAAGAAGTATTGCGTGTGGCACATGGGACGAAAACTGAAGGAGTGATTATCCTTGGAGATTTTAATTTGGGACCCACTGTTTCTGTAGAAAATTATGAAAAATTCTTACGCCATGACTTTAAAGATGTCTATGATGTGTATCGCCGGGCACATCAGTTACCGGGAGAAGTTACGTGGGATATAACGAATCCACTGATTGTAAAGTACTTCGGCGTGGGCTCTAACAGATTAGATCATATCATGATAAAAAAAGAGCAATGGAACGTTTTAGACGCTGATGTTGTTTTCAAAGAACCCATAGTTTCAGTCGGGAATAAAAAGGTGACATTGTCAGATCACTATGGGTTAGAAGCAACATTAAAATTATTGAAATAAACAAAAAGGAAATAAAAATGGAAAAACAAAAACGAAAATTCTTTAAAACACTTGTTACCGCACCAAGCCCATCAGGATTTGAACAACCGGCACAGGAAGTGTATCGTAAATTTGTCACCCCGTTTGCCGATGAAGTAAAAACGGATGTTCATGGAAACGTCATCGCACATAAAAAAGGAACAGGAACGTTACGTCTGATGTTCAGCGGACATGCTGACGAGATCGGATTAATGATCAATTATATTGATGATAACGGGTTCATCCGTTTTCAGCCGATTGGCGGTATCGATGCCGGGTTGCTTCCAGGCTTACGTGTGAATATTTATCATAACGGGAAAAAAATCCGCGGTGTGCTGGGGAAAAAACCAATTCACTTGCTCAAACCTGAAGACCGTAAACATGCTGCAAAAATAAAAGATCTGTGGATTGACATCGGTGCAAAGGATAAAAAAGCTGCATTGAAACGCGTGTCAGTTGGTGACCCGATTACCTTCGACTTTGGGATGGATATACTGAAAGGAAATATCGTCTCCACCAAAGCAACCGACAACAAAGTCGGCGTGTATGTCGTTGGCGCAATTTTGAAAGAGCTGGCGGGTGAAAAGATAAAAGCGAATATTTATTCCGTGTCATCCGTTCAGGAAGAAATTGGCTTGCGTGGTGCAACAACAAGTGCCTACGGAATTGATCCGCATGTGGGTGTTGCCATTGATGTAACTCATGCCACGGATTATCCGGGAATTGATAAAAACCTGCACGGCGATATCAAATTGAATGACGGACCTGTGATTTCAGTTGGAGCAAATATTAACCCGAAAGTATTTGAACTGCTTAAAAAATCCGGGGATGATGCCAAGGTAAAATATCAAATCGAAGCAGCCCCCCGCGGAACCGGAACCGACGCCAACGCCATCCAGATGACACGTTCGGGCGTTGCTACCGGTTTGGTCAGCGTACCAAACCGGTATATGCATACGCCAAGTGAAGTAATCTCATTGAAAGATTTGGACGAAACCGCGAAACTCCTGGCGCAATTCGCTCGTATGGTTGACGACGAAACGGACTTTATTCCGGGAATTTAACGCGAATAAAAAGTGGGAGCAGAAATCACGCTGCTTCCACTCTCAACCTTTCAAAGGTTTGGATTTGTCGAGGGGTATTGCCAAAAACGCTAATTTGCGTCAAAAAGTCCGCTTGAAATATTTATAAAAGAGATGACAACCTTTTGCAGGATAATGTTGTCTAAAATGTAAACCTGATTAATTCATCAGCTTTAGAAACCGGATGATATTTTTCATTTTTTGTCA
>CAYLYH010000050.1:0-12983 GCA_964388155.1 uncultured bacterium
TGAAGCAGCTGCAGTAACTTTAATAAATTCTCTACGTGTCTGTTTTTTATTCATTATTATTCTCCTTAATATGGTTCAAGAGAGTGACCATCATGACATTCGAAACAACCTTCATTCTCTACTCTCATTAAATGTCCGGCAGCAGATTCATGACAAGATGTACATCCATCAATTGAGGGCTCAGGATAAAATTCTTCAGTACCATCTCCATGACAAAGATAACAACCATAATTCATTGATCCGTGACCACTGGTTGCCCAATCTTCAAAAGTGTCAGGAGTCTCTTCTTCATGACATTCTGCACAGCCAAGGCTGAAGTCAACATCTTCGTGAACTTCGGTGGATTGCACTTGAACAGCAGGGGGAATGCAGGACCATAGACCTATCATTATTCCTAAGACAGCACAACTTATCATCACCACATATTTTTTGTTTCTCATATTACCTTCCTTTTTGAAATAAGCAAGGGTGGCGGTTGCCACCCTTGCGATTTTTCAAAACCAATTAGAACTTATAGACAATCATTCCTTTAAGTTCATAAGCCGGATCCATGTCATCAGCATGACCATTAATCAAATAACCGGCTGCATCACCAGGAATGAAGTATCCGCCTCGAAGCATGAAGAACATGTTCTTATAGACACTGTACTTAAGCCTGAAGTCCACTTCTGTTCCTAGAGCAGTTGAACCTGTTTCACCAGCAAAGTAATTTCCATCTGCATCAGCTTCCTTAATCTCATTTGTTGCCATAATATAACTACCGGAAACAAATAGTGCAAGATTGTTTGTAAGCTTATAATCGGCATTACCTTGGATAATTGTTGTGTTTTCAAGTTCGCGATATGCTCTCACGTTTGGTGCACCAAGACCTTGGGGGGTAATTCCTTCTTCATCAGGCATGATGGAGTCTTCCCAAATCTCTGTGATATAGAAGAAACCGGATGTACGAAGTTTGTTCACATTTGTGAAACCGGGATCAGTTGGATCATCACCGGATCCCAGACCAAACACACCACCAAGCTTCAACGCACCATTTGCTGCGAACGTTGCTTTTGCGTATAGATTGTATCCGCTCAAATCAAGGTCGTTAATATCATCTTTACCTGTCAAGAAATCGAACTCACCATCTACGGTCAATTTGCCGGCCTTGTAATTTACTGACGCCCCGAAAGCAGTTAATTGAGTAACGGTCGCCGCATCGCGATTTCTAAAAAACTGAAGATCGTCCAAAATATACGCAGTAAGATCATCTTCTGTTACATTCTCTTTGTAATAGAGACCGAAGGCATTATACTTTAGGCTCCCAAGACTGCCTTTGTAGTTACCTAAATAAAGATCTGAGTCACCGTTGCCAGGTCCTTCATCTGTTGTGTTATCTCCGCCTTCAGATACTTTAGCCCAACCAAGATTCAACGCACCGTTAAGAAGTCCAATTTGAATTCCATCAAAATTGTTGTCAAGGATGATTTTGTGACCGAGACCAAACCATTGACGTCCAATCTTCATACTAAACGGAAGAGTTGGATGCTTAAAATCAACATAAGCTTGATCTACATGCATCAAATAGTTTGTATCTTTGAAATCGAATAAACTGCTTGCGCCTGTTTTTCCCCAACGCTCAACTCCGCGAAGCATATTGTCAACACCCCACCAGCCCTGAGCAATATCAAAACGGGTTACAAATTTTAGGTTATCATTTGCTACACCCTGCACTTTGAAGCGAAGCATTTGGATAACATAATTCATGTTATAGTTATCCGCATCTAGTTTAAAGGATTGCTGATTCTGTGCCCAAGCGGTATATACACCACCAACTTTGAATTCTGTAGCAGATAATGATCCGGTCAGAACGATGAAAGCCAGAAGTGTTACGATTGTTTTCTTCATGATTATTTTTACTCCTTAGTTTCTATTTGTTTTGTTGTTTGTACAACAAGTATATACTAACAAATACTATGCCAAAGCATGGAAGTCCCTCTACATGTTGTTATACTTACAGTTAGGGATAGTTGCAAGCATGCACTTTTAATAGTAGATTGACGGTGCGCTGACGGGCTGACCATATATGGTCAGGTTTGTGTAGTATTATATGCTTAAAAAAATGTAAACTGACTCGTAGGGAATATTTAAAATAAAACAAAATCAATGAAAGAAAAGGAGCTATTGTGCGACTGAGTGTAAAAGTAGTCTTAATTACCGGTTTAATGGTGACATTAATCATTACAACTCTTTTCGTGATATTTATTACTCGGATAGAATCGCAAATCGATGAACAAATCCTTACAAAGGCTCGAGCAATTTATAAGAATGTTGTGATTACGCGTCATTGGCTGGCAGATCATGATGGAGTATTAGTTCGTAAAATGCCGGGGATGAAACCAAATTTATTTTTACGACATCCGGAACTAATAACGAATGATGGTGATACCCTGCTTCTGCGAAATCCCGCCATGGTAACACGGGAATTGAGTGAATTAAGTCAATCTATGGGCGGTGATTTTTCATATCACATGGCAAGTGAAAAATACATGAATCCCGAAAACAAACCCGATGCTTTTGAAACAACTGCCTTAGCGTATTTCCAAGATACTTTACTCTATGATAATGTAAAAGAATACTATCGAATCGAGGACCGAAGTGGCGTAAAACATTTTAGATATTTTGCTCCTTTATACACAAAAGAAAACTGCCTTGGCTGCCATGCAAAGCAGGGATATAAACTGGGCGATTTGTGCGGTGGTGTCAGTGTTTTGTTGAATGTTGAACCAATATTGAAAGCACAGCAGGGCAATCTAATCATATTTGTTACACTGGCTATAATTTCTGTTACAGTACTGGTTATTCTTATATTTATATCTATACAAAAAAGCATTATTAATCCATTAAGAATTATTGAAGATTCTGCACAAAACATTGAAGAAGGTAATTATAAAATTAATTTAAATATTCAGTCCAAAGATGAAATTGGACATTTAGCACGAGCATTTCAATCTATGTCTGAAAAGATACAGAGATATACTGAACGGTTAAAGTATTCTGAGGAAAAATATCGCAGTTTGATTGAAAACTCTCTTGAATCGATTGCTGTTGTTGATTCTAATGGCAATATCATTGAATCAAACAGTAAAATGACCGTTTTGACGCAATATTCGAATACCGAGTTGAAACGAACCAATTTTTTTAATTTGATAGACAGTGAAAACAGACAACTATTTTGCTCGGAATTACTTGATGTTTCCGGTAACGACGAACATTATGAAACTATTTTACACAGCCGTAACGATTTAAGCATCCCTGTAGAGGTTTATAGCATTAAAGGATTTGATTTTGATGAAATGAGTGACCTGTCTTTTGTCTATGTTCGGGATTTGAGCAGAAGAAAACAAATAGAAAAATATGCAATTCAAACAGAAAAAATGTTTGCGTTAGGTCAACTTTCCTCCGGGATTGCCCATGAAATCAGGAACCCTTTGTTTGCACTAAATAATAACATTGGATTCTTAAACAGACATTTGAAAGACGAAAAAACTTTTAAAGACATCTATCCCGACCTAAAAGACAGTATTAACAGGATGCATCGCATTGTTTCAACTATTTTGGATTATTCAAAACCACATAAGCCGGAACTTAGAGCAATTCCTATTAACCGGATAATTGAAAAAAGTTTAACCCTAATGAAAAAACAATTTGAAAATTCTTCAATAATAATTGAAAAACAATTGGGGGAGAACCTCCCTGATGTTATGGCAGATTCACACCAGATGGAACAAGTCTGTGTAAACATGGTTTTGAATGCCAAGCAAGCCATCGGGTCAAAGGGAACGGTAACAATAAAAACCATTAAACAAAACAATAAAGTACATTTAATCATATCTGATACAGGATGTGGCATCGCCAAGGAAGAATTAGATAGAATATTCAATCCTTTTTATTCTACATTCTCTAATGGGACCGGGCTTGGTCTGTCTATTGTACAGAAGATACTTGAAGAGCATAATGCTGAGCATTCTATAGTCAGCGAACCGGATTATGGAACGACATTTACTATTAAATTACCGATAGTTAAAGAGGAGAAAAAATGAAGTTTAATATTTTAATTTTTGATGATGAAATCCTCGTTTGCAACTCAATGAAACGCATATTGGCAAATGATAATCTTCAGATTACTACCGTCACAAATTTGAAAAATGCAAGGGAGATATTAAAGAAAGAACCAATCGATCTTGTTTTATTGGATTACAATCTTGGCAAGACAGATGGTTTAACTGTGTTAAAAGAAATTCATAAAAAATATCCGGGAATACTGATTGTAATGTTAACCGCATATGCTACAGTGAATCTTGCTGTGTCTGCGATGAAATCCGGAGCATTTGATTTTCTGCAGAAAGGTGAAGATGAAAACTATATTCTGTTTACTGTGCAAAGGGCGTTAGATACATTAAAATTAATAAAGGAAGTGAATCTTTTGCGGGCGCGATGTTTGAAAGAATCAAAACTCCCGGATTTGATTTACAACTCAAAAGTAATGCAGCAGATCATTGAACTATCCACCGATTTTGCGCAAACAGATTCGACCATCTTGTTAACCGGAGAAACCGGAACAGGTAAGAGTTTACTCGCCAAATACATTCATCATAAAAGCAATCGGTTTCATAATACAATTATTACTATCAATTGCGCCGCTATTCCATCAGAACTATTGGAGAGTGAGTTATTCGGTTACGAAAAAGGTGCCTTTACTGATGCAAAACATAAAGGAAAACAAGGGTTAATTGAACAAGCTCACGGTGGAACCTTATTTCTAGATGAAATAGGTGAAATGAGTTTGCAAATGCAGAGTAAACTGTTGCATGTATTGGAGCATAGCGAATTTTATAAAGTCGGTGCCACTCAACCCACTAAGGTGGATGTGCGAATTATCACAGCGACGAATAAAAATTTGAATGAAGCCCTAGAATCAAAGCAATTTAGGACTGATTTATATTATCGATTAAACGTGGCAAGAATTAATATTCCACCTTTGAGAGAAAGAAAGAAAGATATTTTACCTTTGGTTAAAATATTTATAGGAGAATATAATAAAACGTTTAATAAATCCGTTGAAAGCATTGATCTTGATGTCGAATTATTTTTATTATCCTCACCATGGGTTGGCAATATACGGGAATTAAAAAATTATATAGAGCGGAAAATGTTGTTAGCAAAAACTGATAATCTAATGCTTGATGATTACTATAGCTCAACCGAATCTAATGGGAATGAATATTTACCTCAAACCGGGATATTCAGTCTGAATCTCAATCCCGAGCCGGAGACTAACCTGTTCCATTTGTCCAGGAAATTACTTATCAAGCAAGCTCTTGCCCAAACAGAGAATAATCGAAGTCAAGCTGCTAAATTATTGGGAATACCGAGAACGTCATTAAATCATTATATTAAAAAATATTCACTTTCATAATTACTTGAATTCAAATTATGATTGAAAAAACACAGAAAACCCACATCCCCTACAACGCATATATTCTTACGGGCGGGCAAAGTCGCAGGTTTCTTTCTGATAAGAGCATCGCCAAATTAAATAATCGCACATTCACAGAAATCTTGTATGACAAACTTACACTTTTGGCAAACAAAACATATCTTGTAGGAAAAGATTCATCATCCCATCCATTTCCCTTTGTTGAAGATAAATTTCCAATTCAGTGTGCCTTAAATGGAATAATTACAGCGTTAAACCACAGTGACACAGATTGGAATTTTATAATATCATGTGATTTGCCTTTAATAGAAGAAAAGACCATACAAACACTGGCTGATTTAAGAACGGAAGAAGTAGAGGTTGTTCTTCCTATGATTCAGCAAACACCTCAACCTCTCTGTTCATTCTATAATTCAGTTGTTTTGTTTAACATTCAAGAATCACTTACCAGGGGAAACTACCGTTTAAGGTCAATTGTTGATGGTTTGAATACAACTAATATTTCTATACATCCTGAAAAAGAAATGGAATTGTTAAATATAAACACAGTGGAAGATCTAAAAGTAGCAGAAAGAATAATCAATTTAAAATATAAAACACCGCTTACAAAATTTCGATAAGATCCGTATCCTTATTTGGTGTAAAACAACAGTACCCGATGGTGTCGCATTCTTTTTTCATCTGTGCCCATTCGTCCTCAGGAATATGCTTCAGAGCTGTAGAGAATAAAGTAGAATCCTCGAGTTTGATATGTTCTTGCAATCCGGATACCGCTTGTAAGATTGCCCGTTTGGCTTCTTTTTTAAAATCTGCAAAATACATTGTATGAATACGATAAACAAGATTTTCCAATTCTCGTTTTTTCACACGAAGAACATCATGCTGTTTCCGAATTTCGTTTCCCGGAATATACACCTTCAGTTTATCCAACCGTCGAATCAAGACATTTTCTTCCCGAATATGGTGGCGTTCTGAGCGGAGTAAATGGTCGACAAGATATCGAAGCTGTACAGCAATACCCGGATTGTCATCCAGTGAATCTATGGCGTCGAGTTGCTTCCCAACGGTAGTTAATTCACCAAGAAATGCATAAATCCTGGCATGTTCCAGAATCAATGTCCGAAGCATATGTGCTTTGGGAAGAGATTTAAAAAGTGTTAAGTCGCTTGTGTGTGCGGGGAGTTTGTTTAATTGGCATTCACAGGTTTTCAATGAGATTTCGTCCTTTTTGTTATTAAAAGTGTGCTCAAAATGTAAAACGGATTTCAAGAGTATCAAATCGGTATTTAAATTAGCGTAATTATGGGAATATGGAAAACGGAGAACAGAAGTATGGAGAAAGGGAGACCGGAAATCGGAAACAGTCGGCAGGTGGCAAAAAGCAGTAGGTAGTTCACCCACATTGTCACGGTGAGGAAAAACATTCTTGGAGTAAAATCAATACTCAATAATCAATAATGCCTCATCCAATATTCCCTCTCTCCAGACTTAAGATATTTTCGGGTACGGGTAATCGAGATGAACCTTAAGTTTAAGATATATCAAATACAACGCTAAGATAAATTAACTTACAAATTTTCTTTTAAGGCTATGGACAAGTTGCTTAATTTTTCACTTATTATTCTTATTCTTAAATCCTAAAACCACATAGAAACGATGATACCAGCAGAAATTATACAACAGAAACGAAACGGACAGTCTTTATCTAAAAAGGAACTCAGACAATTTATTCAATCATATTTGGACGGTACCATCCTCGATTGCCAGATGTCAGCATTATTAATGGCAATATATTTTCAAGGGATGGAGGACGATGAAATTTCTTCACTTGTCGATACGATGTTGAATTCCGGTAAGCGAATGGATTTTTCTTCTTTGGATTCATATCCGGCAGATAAGCACAGCACCGGTGGTGTCGGTGATAAAGTCTCCATCATTTTAGGTCCGCTGCTGGCGTCTGCCGGCCTGGCGATTCCGATGATCAGCGGACGAAGTCTTGGACATACAGGCGGGACGCTGGATAAGTTAGAAACTATCCCGGGATTTCGCGTGGATGTATCTTTGGATGAATTTGAAGACCTTACCAAAACTGTTGGTATTGCCATGATTGGGCAGACGGAAGATATTTGTCCTGCAGATCGTAAGATGTATGCCTTGCGCGATGTTACAGGGACGATAGAGTCCATTCCACTCATTTGCGGCTCGATCATGAGTAAAAAAATTGCGGAGGGGATTGCAGGCTTAGTATTAGATGTAAAAGTCGGTAATGGAGCGTTCATGAAAACACTTACCGATGCAAAAAAACTTGGTGAGCAACTAACACGCATTGGAGAAAGTTTTGGTGTGGAAACCGATGTCGTGTATACCAGCATGGCGCAGCCGCTTGGTAACGTTGCCGGACTGTGGTGCGAAATTCAGGAATCTGTTGACGGGCTGCAGGGACGAACCCCCGCTGATACGATGGCAGTCACCTATGAATTAGGGGCGAAACTCCTCATCCAATCCGGGATAGCCAAAACAAAAGATGAAGCTATCGACTTGCAGAAACATTTAATCACGTCAGGGAAAGCCTATGAAAAATTTATGGAAATGGTAAAAGCCCAAGGCGGTAGTACGGACTGTTTCTCCAATGACCGATGTCATGCTCCGAAATATTTTGTGGATGTTCCTGCAGAAAAAACCGGAATCATCCAATCAATGGATACCTACCAAATAGGACTTGCCACGGTTGAATTAGGATGTGGCAGGAAAAAAACATCGGATACAGTTGATCCAAGTGCCGGAATTCGATTCTTGAAAAAGATTGGTGATTCTGTTGACGTTGGTGAACCAATATTTCGGTGTTTTAACTCGAATCAGAAAAAATTAGACAATGGGAAAGCAATGTTGACATCTGTGGTTAAGATTGCGGATAAACAAACAAAACACAACCTGTTTTTAAAATAGATGGAGGATCAAATGGACAAGACGTTTAAAAAATTATCATCGGCAAACCCCAAAGTAATTTTAGAGGGAATTAAAGAAATAGACTCTCAAATTCAAACCGGCATAGACCCCGAGGATCTCCCAATTGTGTTTGATGCGCTAACATCTCTGTTCTATGTAGATACATTTGATCGACCGGAACTGATGGCTGAAGTAGCGTTGGCGCAAAAAACAACTGCTAAATTGGGAGCGGTCGTCATCCCGTTGATTATTGAAAAAATTCATAACACTGATATAAAGGCAGAACTGCTGTTTGCACAAACATGCGGGTTGATGGGGAAAGAAGCCATTGAAGCCTTACTGGATGTATTTAACCAAAAGTATGATTCCATTGATACGGCATTTGCACTGTATGCTTTTGGCAAAATAAAATCACCGGAGATACAAAAAGCACTCCCAACTATTTTGAAGGCAATAGAAAGCCCGAAAAAAGAAACAGAAGATACTGCTGTCCGTGCTCTGGGAAAAATTTGCGAAAGTATGAATCCGAATTCTCTGGATGAAGAGATGAAAGAAAAAATATCTTCAACACTCATTAGCAAATGTTCTCATTCCAATGATGTTATTCGCGCAAAAGCTATAAGAGGTTTAGGCAAATTTGTTCGTTATGGATTTAGTATAGATATACAAGAAAATGAAATTCGAACATACGCAGAAAATATTTTGGGTATAAATGAAGAAGATGAACGAGACCCAGCATACCTCGTGCGGCGTGAAGCTCAGGAAATATTAGATACAATACTGTAAACTAAAATCCAAACCTTCCGAAGGTTATTTTTGTCTATTATTTTATGAGAATCGCTCAATTTATGTGTAATAGATTAACGAGAAAATGAGTTAAAGGTACACGCTGACTGATAACGTAGCGAAGCGACATGAACGACTCTACCACTCACCAGTCTGCTAACGTTAATGTATCGGACATACCTGAGTTGGTTCTGTACCCGCGATAAATATTTCCGTTTCTATCGGGCAAGATGAGGTCGGTTTCTTTTTTGAAACGGAGCAAATTTCTGTAGTAATTATCCCATCCGGAACTGTGAAATCTTTTTTGGCGTAATTCATGGTTTTATGTGCTTCGCGCATGAATCGTGCCCATGTGGGTAATGCCGCAGCATTTCCTGATTGACTTTTCCCCAAACTGATAGAATAATCATCGATACCGAACCACGCCCCTGCAGCAAAATAGGGTGAGAAACCAACGAACCACGCATCACTAAATCCTTGTGTGGTGCCGGTTTTCCCGGCTGCAGGATGATAAAAGTGGTATTTCCACCGAGCACTTCCACCTGTCCCACGGTCCAGAACTGTCTGCATCATGTTTGTCATGAGATACGCAGTCTCCTTACTCAATACCTCTTCCTGATTCGGATAATATTCACGAAGAACATTCCCGTAGCGGTCTTCAATCTTGGTCACACCGTAAGGACGTGAATAGACACCTTCGTTTGCAAAGGTGGCATAAGCAGCGGCAATTTCAAGAGGATAGACTTCAGATGTCCCAAGAGCAATAGCATCAACCGCACGGATATCTGTTGAAATACCCATCCGTTGAGCCGTCTTTTTCACCTCAATTGCCGGGACCATTTCTTGAATGATGCGAACGGAAATCAAGTTCAAAGATCGTCGAAGCCCTTCTCTCAGTGTTGTCAAACCTCCGGTGCTTTCATCATAATTTCTGGGCATCCATTTTACCCACTCTCCCGTGGAGTTTTGAACATTTAGGACAACAGGTTGATTTAACAGTTGTTTTGTCACCGGATATCCATTATCAATCGCCGTTGTGTACACAAAGGGTTTGAACACCGATCCGGGTTGCCGTGCAGCTTGGGTCGCCCGATTATATTGGTCGTGATAATCCGGTCGCCCGCCGACCATTGCAAGAATTTTACCGGTTGAAGGGTCGAGGGCAACAAAAGCAGTTTGCACTAGAAGCTGTTTTCGAAGGTCTTTAAATAATGGGAGCTCTCCTTCCATCATTAGTTTTACGGTGTCTTTTGGATAAATACCAAGGTAACCAAGTCGGGAGAATTCTTCCTCATCATTGAAAACACGTTGATTGAACACTTCTTGATTTTTATCAATGGAGCGCATCACCATTTCTTCAGCGATTTCTTGCAGTTTAGAATTCAACGTTGTGTAAATTTTCAATCCGTCCCGATAGATATTCACATTAAGGGTTTCGTCTTCTATCTCAAGAAATCTGCGAATATACTCTGTAAAATAAGGGGCTTTCCCGGACACCGGTTCCTCGAGGACACTATCCAGGTTTTTACTCCGAAATTCTGTGTATTCATCTTGAGTAATAAAATGCTGATCACGCATTAATCTCAGAACCACATTACGTCTTGTGATGGCTTTATCTTTATGACGAATGGGTGAATAATGTGCAGGGGAAGGTAAAACACCCACAAGAAGAGCCGCTTCGTCCGGTGTGATTTGACCGATTTTTTTACCAAAAAACCGCTTTGATGCTGCTTGAACGCCGTAAGTACCGTGTCCAAAATGAACCGTATTCACGTACATTTCCAATATTTCATCTTTGGTGTACGTCCGCTCGATTTGGATTGCCGTAATGACTTCTTTGATCTTCCGTGTGATACTGTCTTCAAATCCAATGGACTTATAAAGATTTCGAGCCAACTGCTGTGTCAGCGTGCTGAATCCCTGACGGTAACTTAGTGAAAGGACGTTTACGACAATCGCCCGTGCAACACTCCGCAGCGATAATCCCCAATGGTCGTAAAACCGACGGTCTTCAGACGCGATGACAGCCTGTTTCATGTGCGGAGGAATGCTGTCTAATTCAACGAAAACACGTTTTTGCAAAAATAATTCATGTAGAATCTCACCATCACTGGAATAGATGCGTGAGACGAGATCCGGATCATAGTTTTCGAGCTGTTCAAGGGAAGGGAGGTCTTGGGCCAGAATAATTAGATACGCAAGGAGGATGAATCCCGCCGTAAGGATGATCCATAATGAACGGAAGAAAATTTTCGTCCGGTTTGTTTTTTGCAGATTAGACATGATGAAAATTACAGAGGTTCTACGGAAAAACCACTAAGGAGGTTCCAAAAATATTTGGGAGCAATAAACATAGTTGAGAATAGAATTCAAGCCTAAAGGATATAACGATAATCCGAATATTTCGAAATGCCTTTCAAAATAACTCTTGACTACTAATATAATCCGGACTTACTATTTTTATATTAATCTTGTTAATTAACTAACTTTTGGAAGTTTGTTATGATAAATAAATTCTTCTTAATAGTCATCCTTACAGGTTCAATTGTAAACGGTACGGTCATTCATGTACCAGCAGATCAACCCACCATTCAAGCCGGAATAGACATTGCGATTGACAGTGACACAGTTTTGGTTGCCCCGGGGACATATTTTGAAACAATAATATGGCCGGAGACAAATGGAATAAAACTCATTGGTAGCGGTGTTGAAGATTGTTTTATTGATGGGAGTTTTGGTACAAACACTATAGTACGATTTGATTCTGACCTTATAGGTCCATCTACTCTATTATCCGAGTTTACTATACAGAACGGAAATAATACAAATCCCGGATGACCTGAATGTTTTGGTGGTGGGGTCTACTGCCGATATTCAAGCCCTAAACTTGAAAATTTAATAATTAAAAATAACCACTCTGATCATAATAGTGGAGGTATCCATATAACAAACACTCCAAGTATAAGTTTAAAAAACATTGTTATCCAAGATAATACAACCGGTACATCTAGTGGAGGTGTTTCTATACAATCCTCTTCCACCAATATGGAGAATATATTAATTACCGGAAATTCAGCTGTTGATGACGGGGGTGGTATATTGATGGAATCTTCACTTTCTGATTTTAATCACGTAACTATCATTGGAAATATTGCAGATGGCGATGGAAGTGGTATATTTAACCGTGGGGGATCTATATTATCACTCAGAAATGGGGTCATCTGGAATGGAATATCAAATTTCAGTCCAATAAATATTAGTATTTCATACTCTAACATCCAAGGCGGCTGGGAAGGCGTAGGTAATATTGATGCAGACCCACAATTGGACAGCCGATATATGCCGTTGTGGGATGAAAATCATTATTCACCTTGTATTGATTCCGGTGACCCTGATACTGAATGGGATACCGATGGTACTCCGCCGGATATGGGTGCCTTACCGACAATTCCACACCGATATGATAATTGGGAGCTTCCTTCTAGAATCACAGACAGGGGTTGGAGGTGGATGAGCTTTCCTGTATTGAATTATAAAACCAATCATTCAGACCAAAGCGGGGATCTGCCTATTTATGACGGAGACATGGCTGAGTATCTCTTGGCGGATATTTTGGATATTGATATTTTACATCACATTGAATGGTTACCACTGTACATACAACAACAATCAATACAATATATAAGATATTTTAATAATGAATGGTTGCATCTCGACCACACTTTCACAAGCCCCCAAGGGTATAAAATCCGGATGGTTGGTCAGGAGACTG
>CAYLYH010000051.1:0-10957 GCA_964388155.1 uncultured bacterium
ATATTGATCTCATTCATATTCCTCTTGAGAAATAGCAACAGTAATTAAAACACCGGGGCTCTTTTCATCGTGATGAGGCTGTGTTTAAGATATTATATTTAGCCCTGAAAAACGTGGCTAAAAAGTGGACAATGCCTATTCAAAACTGCCTGCCCGTGCAGACGGGGAAAGAGGCCATGAACCAATTCTCAATAATGTTTGAAGAAAGAATGGTTCATCTTGACTAACATGAAAAATCCATTTACACAAAATACTTTACATGCTCGCTAATCATGCAGAATTAGAAAAAGCTGCTATTCATTTGGATTCACTTTTACCGGATTTGTTATCAGCCGACCTGCAATGTCCTTTAGGGTGTGATCCCGGTGAGTATCTATTCGATTCTCTACTCGGTGATATCGTTAAAGAATATCTGGTCGAAGAATCAGGCGGCGCTCCGGGTGTTTCATCTGAAAGGTATTATTTGGATTACGAACGAAGATATGAAATAATTAAAGAATTAAAATCCAGAGGATATAATGTTGTGCGGGTTTTAAAATTGCCCTTTTGATGAGTTTGGGTGCTTGATTGTAAAATATTCGTCTCGTTTCTGATTAAAAATACCTGCGACTTTTTACACATTACATACTTAACACGACATAAGATATTATTGCTGGAATAGTATGTATTATAAGTAGTAATATTATGCACATTATATGGAGCATATTATGGAAAAACATTCACGAATTAACATTACATTACCTAAGTCTATTGTTGACGAGTTAAACCAAGTAGCAAAAGAAATGCATGACAAAAAAAGTCGGATTATCGCCAAAGCATTAGAATTGTACTTCGATGAACTCGATGGTGTCATAGCTGAAAAACGATTACATGATCTGAGAAGCGGAAAAGCAGAGGCTATTCCCGCAAACGAAGTTTGGGCTGATCTTGGTTTGGGTTAATGTATAACGTAAAATTTTTAAAAAAAGCCGTAAGCGAATTGAAAGCGATAGACCCAATATGGCAGAAAAGAATAAAACAAAAAATTGACCTATTGGCGATAGTCCCTAACAGCCTGAAACAAAAAATAAAAAAACTAAAAGGTAAGTATCGTCATTTTGCTCGTTTACGAGTGGGGCAATACAGGATAATATTTAAAGTGGAAAAAGAGAGACTCATCATTTTAATTATACGAATTGCTCACAGAAGTGAAGTCTATTAAACCGGCGAGTGTTAGACGTAAGTTTCCAAACTAACAATTTTACAACAGACAGGAATGTCTGTTGTACTGAAAAATCCGTAGTATAGACATTCTTGTCTGTACAAAGTTCACACGACTAACTATCGCCCGAGTAATATTAATCGATTTTAATAATTTTCAATTCATCGTTAAGATATGGCTTTGGCAAAACCCGCCAAAGCTTCCAGGTTGATTTAAAAGTTCAGGCATCTTCACACAGGTAAGTCCAAATAGTGTGGAGATAATCACGATTTATGTACATATAATGTGAATATAATCACCAAATCTGCACATAACGCTATGAGGTTATCTTTTTATTTACCACCTTAAACGCTTCCCGACGGCTGAGCGGTTTTAGATCATGGATGTCCACAAACTTTATTACACGGTCAGGGTTTGTTTTGGAATATTCCCGCAACGCCCAACCGATAGCCTTTTGGATAAAGAATTCATCGGAGTCTGAAAGCTGATTTATCGTATCAAAAAGAAGCTGAACATCTGTCTTCTGTTTGTATTTGAGCTGGAATAAAATGCACACCCGCTGAAGCCACATATTTTCCGACTCCATCCACTTTTTGTATAAAGGTGCAATTTCATTGGCGTAGTTTTTCAAATGAACGCCGACAAGCCGCGTTGCCAGCCAGTCTACGGTGTCCCACCAGGATTTTGTCGTAATCAGATACTCAAACAGCTCGGTATCTGCACATTGTTGTTTTTTTACCAATCGTTCAAGGATATCCAGCCCGGCATAATGCAGTTCGCGATGAGGTTCTTTCCAGAGGAGATGCAAAACCCCTGCAACATTATTTCTTTCCGGCAACCCGTGTGTTTTCAGAAATGCACTGGTTAAGATTTTCCGCTCCGGTGATTTTATACCAAAAAACTCAAATCGATCTTTCATATACCGTTTCATCGGAACGGCATTATTTTCATTCGTGTGAGCCGCGAAATGATCGATGATATGATTTACATAATCCATTTAATAGCTTTGGTAAGTGTCAATAACTTTGCGGAAGTTTTAACTTTCGCAAAGTTTAACAGGTATTAACTTGATAGAATATTCAGGTGGACTTTCCGTGTGCGGGGACCGTCAAAATCACAGAGAAAAACTCCCTGCCACGTGCCTAAAACAAGCCTTCCGTTTTCAATGATGACGGTTTCAGACGATCCGACCATGGCTGTTTTGATATGACTGTCAGAATTTCCTTCAAGATGCCGGTAGCCCGCTTGGTAGGGGACTAATTTTTCAAACTGCATTTTGATATCACGAACGACATCAGGGTCAGCATGTTCATTGATCATTATTCCGCAAGTTGTATGCGGAACATAAACGGTGATAATTCCGTCCCGAATACCGGAATCTTGAACCGTATTTTGGACATGGGATGAGATATCAATAATATCTACACGTTGAGAAGTTGAGATGGTTAATGTGTCCATTTTTTATCCTTTCAAGGGTTTTTCAAGTACAATTCTGGATTCCTCTGACGGTTCTTTTGGAATACGTGCTGTGATTGTAAATCCACGTTTTAAGGAAAACGACAGCATAGATTTATGTTTGGAACGAGTTTTGAGCCTGATGGTTTTATATCCTTTATTTTTTGCCCATGATTCCTGGTGATCAGCAAGAATCTTGGCAACACCTAATCTTCTGTATTCCGGTAAAACTCCGCCCATCCATGAATAGAACGAACTCTCATTATTTCGTTTGTATCCAATTTTGAATCCGATCGGTATATCGTCAGTATAAGCGGTTAAAATGAGATGCGGAACGCCAACCAGACGTTTTTTATACTCCGATTTTGGATAGAGATTTTCAAACTCCGGTATTTGTTTTGAAACCGAAATTGCATCATTCAACTTACGTTCTTTAATTATAATGATATTCTTCACACTACTTTATTAGCTTGGAGCATAGAGCGGAGAGCATGGAGAAACACGTTAGGTGTTTGGTGTTCAATTGCCATGTGCTCCTGTCTTCTGCCACTGCTTTCTACTTTATAAACTTGCAACTTTCTACTATTTTTTATGTTTTCCGTTCTTTTTTCTTTGCGGCAGGGAAGAGGACATTATTTAAAATCAGCCGATATCCCGGGGAGTTTCGGTGGAGGGAAAGATCGGTTGGCGGGTCTCCAACAAAATGCTGATAGTCTTCGGGGTCATGTCCGCCAAGAAAGGCAAAGGCACCTTTCCCAAAATTCCCGTGGAGGTATTTCACTTGGTCTGAAGCAGGGTCTTCGCCCATAATAACGATGTGCTTCTTTATCTTGGATTTGTGGAAACCGGTGGTTTGCCCCATGAATCCTTTTACAATTCCGACATGATTTTGAGTAAGCATCGTCGGGACAGGATCATATTTTGCGGAAAATTCAAAAAGACTAAAGTAGTCGGCTTCCGCTCCGTGAGTCACAGGATTATTACTGGGTGGAAAATCAATATCGGAATATTCGTAGATCATCGGATCGGTAATGACGTTAAAATCTGTGAACGCAAATGTCTTTGAAAAATCTAATTTATTCTGAAGATTCGGCGAAATCGGAGTGCCGTCGAAAACAGAATGTGCTCCATCAATCTCCTCTTCTGCTAATGCGATATCATAGGAGTCCGTTGCAGAGCACATGGCAAAAAGAAATCCACCCTGCCCTACGTAATGTTTAATGGTTTGAGCGATAACCTTTTTTTCTTCGTGCACGGATGAAAATCCCAGCTCCATTGCCATACGTTCAAAGTCCAGTTTTTGCCGGATATACCAAGATGCGTTTCTGTAATTTCTGTAAAACTTCCCGTATTGCCCGGTAAAATCCTCATGATGCAGGTGAAGCCAGTCAATGTCCCCCAGCCCGCCAGAAAACACCTCCGGATCCCATATCGTTTTATAGGGGACTTCCGCATACGTCAGCGCAAGCGTCACAGCGTCGTCCCAGGGCTGTTTTCCGGGAGGTGTATAAATAGCAATTTTCGGTGCTTTCTCAAGGATGATAATTTCCATATTGTTTTGGTCGATGCTCTCATAGATGGATAAAACGTCCGTCACATTTACGTTTTCTGTAGTAACACCACGGATTCTACATTGATGAGCGATAAAAGGAAAATCATCTACTAAAAATGAGCCACCGCGGTAGTTTAATAACCATTCTACATTGATATTTTTTGTAAGGACATAATATGTGATCCCGTAGGCCTTCAAATGGTCGTTTTGAGATTGATCCATTGGGATTAAAATCTTTTGTCCCAAGAGCAGTTGAAAAGTGAAAATGAGTAATGAGATAGTTTTCATGGTATTGTTCAATGATGTTATTTTAAAAGTTCTCTTATATGATGTCTTACCGGTTCGGATAACAGAGAAAGCGGATAATCCTCGAGAACAACTTGATAGAAATCCATGGCCAACGTTGTATTACCCAATTCATATTCGATGATTTCTCCCTGAAGTGCCCAACCTATATCTGCTAAACCAGTATGTGTTAGTTCCTCTGCAAGATCAAGGGCATGGTGAGGTTGTTCCATCGCCAAACGAACCAAAGCCTCCCTAAGCATTGCAACCGGGACAACAGATGTGTTCGGAGAATCCGTGCGAATGCTTTTTAGTGTTTCAATCGCTTCGGATAACTTGTGTTGATAAAGCATATATTCTGCTTTGATAAATCGCAGGAATGCTGACTTATCTTCTGATGATCCGCTAAAGTAATGTTGTTGGATAATATCCTGCAATTCCATTAAATCATTAAACATAGCATTGTCGGGGCGGATTACAGCAAGCTCTGACTTGACAAGTATTTGGGTGGTGTCCATATCCCCTGAGAGGAAAAATGCCTGTAACCTTTTCACCCTGAGCTCAGAGAATGATGGCGTGACGGACTCTAAGTATTCCAGCGCCCGTTGAAGATTACCCATTGCCAAATAAACATCGGCAATACGAAGATGGGTATTTTGACGGAATGTTGATGTCCCTCCGTACCGTAATGCTTCTTGATAGGATGCCTGTGCGCCGTCAAAATCATGGGTGATGCGATATTGAATTTCGCCTACTCTGTAAAATGCCGAACCGGAAAATGACGTAGACGGCAGCGTAACTAACACGGAATCATACATATGAAAAGCGGATTCAAGACGCGATGTTGAAAAGGAAGTATTGCGGACGACATCCTGCTTGAAAAATGTGTTTTCCGGGAAAAACATTACTAATCGTTGATCGGAATGTTGAGGGAGAATTTGCTCCTCGAATGATTGCCCCAGCCCGAGGAGTGCCTGCCCCTTAGTTTTGACGGTTAATAACTTTGGTGAAACAGATAAAATGAATTCATATGCTTGAATCGCCAGTTCGTATTGCTGATCAAGATGAAGGTTTTTTGCGAACGTAATCCATCTGGATACATCTTTTGGTGTGGATAACCCCTGCAAAGAATGTTCGCTGTATGCATCTTTATACTGCCCAATCTTGAAATAGAACGCACTTAATATTGTCCGTATCAGCGGTGTGTTATGATGAGCAAATTGTTTCAATGTCGATTCAATAAACACATGGCTGTCCGGAGAATCACTCATGCGAAGAATTCGATCAATAACAATTAGTGACTTGTTTGGATGTGCAACTGCATACCGTATAAATTCAGTCATCGCATCATGATAATATTTTCTGGTAGAATAATGGTTCGCAAGTTCCAGTGAAAGCAACGCCGGGTCTCCTAACAATTTTCTTCCGCGTGTTGCTAATGCTTGCATCTCATCTTCCATGTGATGGCGGCTATACGTATAAAGTAGCATGGTATAGGTTGTGGAATTCTTCCTGTACCTATTTTCGAATTTTCTCCAAATTAATACCGCTTGAGTAGTATCATTCTGTTCGTAGTATACATCCCCCAGTTCTATGTGTGACTGTAAATCATTCGGAAAAAACTTCAGATGATTTTTGATGAGAGTTTCCAATGATGAGTAAAGACGTTCTTGCTTATATAGATTTTTCAGCTGGCGGTAAGCCTGTGTATTTTTTGCGTTTCGACTGAGAAGGTCTTCGTAAATGGCGATTGCTCCGACACGATCTCCCCTTCGTTCAAGCATTTGAGCGGTTTTAATTGCCGCGGATTGTGAAGTCCTCGATGCCGGAGCTGGCGGTTGTGCTGTTAAGATAATCGGTATCAAAATGAGGAGAAGTCTATTCATTACTTTCTCCATCGGATGTTTCGGCAGGGATGCCCAACCCCGGAATATCCTCTCGCCCTAATGCATTAAAGTAGCGGCGGATCATGGATTGGTAGTCCCGGGAATATCCTGCTTTCATTGCTCGATTAAGTGCTTCCATCGTCAGGCTGCGTCGCTGTCCTAAATCTGCAGGAAGCCCGGACGGACCGGAGCTCAGTGCATGGGTTGTTGCGGTTGTGGACTTTCGTTCTTCTTTCTTTCCTCGTTGTGACATGGATTTTTGACTGTCTAACATTCGTGATAGAATACGCTGCTGACGTTCTTGGGTGCGTCGGGTGAATTTGTTTTTTTGCAAATCACGAATGACCTCATCCATGTCTTTTGCCATTCCGCTAAGGTCGCCTAATCCTTGGTTGCCGCCGGATTGTTGCATTTCATTCATGAGCTGCTGAAGTGATTTACGGACTTGCTGTTGACCTCCAAGCATTTTCTGCATCATCGCCTGCTGCATAGCGACGCCCATTTGTCCCAGTGCCATTTGCATACCCATGTCGTTCATCCCTTGTTGTTGCCCGGACATTTTTTGCATGGCTTCCAAAAATTGTTCAAATCCGCTGGCAGACCCCCCTGATTGCATCTGCTGGATAGCACTGAAAATGGATTGCGCTGTTTCGTTCAACCCTTGCATTGCCTTTTCTTGGCTGGAAGAAGATTGTGATTTATGTCGTTCAGAGAGATGAGACGTAGATTCATTCATGTGCACAGATGCCATTCCCATGGCTCGTCCCATAGTCGGAGTAACCGCAAAGGTTTCTTTCGATAAATCCATCAGCTTTTTCATAATCTGAGCCAACTGGTCTTTCAATTGTTGCTGGCGTTTAGCCATATCGCGAATTTGCGGCGAGTTACGGGGGAGACTTGATGTTGCATTGCGGAGTGATTCCTGCATTTTAGATAATTGCAGCACATCCCGCATGATGGCTTGAAACTTAGCCGCCATTTCTGAGGCAGTTTCTTGCTGGAAATTATTCGCGATGGATTGTGCCATCTGCTGCATCGATTGAAGATTTTGAAGCGCAGAGCGACTTGCATGACGTGAATCGGAAGGGCTTTGTTCTCCGAGTTGATCCATGGCTTCGGATAAATCGCCTTTGGTTTCTTCTGCAAGGTCGGAAGTAGTTAATGCCTCCATCTCTGCAGCAGATGATTTACTGAACTCTTCCATGAGTTCAGCGGCTTCTTTCATCAGTTCCTGAATGTTTTTGAATTCGTCTAAATTTCGTTTTTCCTCTTGCTCAAAACGGGCAAATGTCGATGGATCCGTATTTTCATGTGTTTGTCCAATTTTTTCATCCAAAACATTTTGTTCTTCCACTAACTGTTCCATACGTTTATTGATTTCATCAATGCGCTGTTCAGCTTGAATTCGTTTGAAAATATCAAGAAAACGATCCAGCTCTTGTTCCAGTTGCTCCATGTTTTCTGCCATTTGCTCAAGAGAGTCCATGAGGTCTTTCATGTCCATATTGTTTAGCGCGTCCTCAACAGCATCCATATTCATGAGGAGGTCTTCAGAGATTATCTCACTTAACAGCTCTTGCAGTTCTTTAAATTTTTCAAGCAACTTCGGAGAGAACAGATCATGTTTTTCTGCGTTTTCAGATAATGCTTCAAGTGCCTCTGCTATTTTTTCAAATTCCGCTAATTCTTCTTTTGTCTTCTCCAATAACTTTTTGATTTCCTGCTGATGCTCCCATTCGACTTTATCGCTTTTCAGTAAATCGAGTTCAACCTCTTCAAGGTGCTCTTGGATGGACTGAATATCCTCCAAATTCACCCGCGACTCTTCCATGATCATTTGCTCTTCGTTTTCCATAGATTCAAAAAGATCAGCAAGAGAAGGCAACCGCGCAATGAATGTTCCTGAGATAGATTTTTTCGGTCCGGACACATTATCGTTATCGTATAATTCGAAATGAAAATGCACTTCATCGTCGGGCATTAGTCCAAGATCGGACACATCCCACAGCGTTTTGATTTCTTGGCGGAGTTTGCTCGGCACTAAATTGTGGATGGTAAAAATTGAAATAAACGGTTCAGCTTGAATATAACTTGGGCGACGTATTTCATATCCAACTTGTAAATTAGAAAACCCGAAATCATCTTCAATATCAAGATGAATTGGGATCAATAAATCATCACCTAATTCTGTTTCCGGTGCTGGTAAAAGCACCTGTAATGAAGGCGCAATATCCGGGATGAGCTGAAGGTGATAAGGAATCGGATCACGGTTTGAAATCCCGCGTCTGTCAAGTAAATGCACTGTAAACATTCCATCGGACTCTAATACAAATTCACCTTCTGCACGTTTCCCGCGGATGGATAATGGGATGTCCTTTTCGTTAAGATTCAGATAACATTTTGTCAGTTTACGGTTACTGACAAGACGAACAGAAACCGTGGAGCCCCTTAACCCCTGAACATCTGCCTGGTTTCCGCCTTGAGATTCTGCTTTCAATTTAGAATATGCAGGTGGAATTACTGTGACTATAAATTCTTCCATTGTCGGTCTGTCAGTAACCAGTATTCGGTAATCCGGGGAAACGATTTCATCCCACGCTTCCCAAAAATGGGTTGAAGGGACAAAGGCTTCGTAGGCATAATCCTGATAGATTTCATCGAGGCTAAATGAATAATTACCGGACGAATCAATTGCAGATTGCAATAAGATAATTATAGGGAGAGTTGTATCTCCATCGATGGGATTAGTGGCTGTCAACCGAAGAAAAACCGAATCCGGCGATGCATCGACAGCTTTAATTGTAATTGTTGTTGATTCTCCTCCCAGTAGATGGAGATCACCAACCACACTTTTTAAACTATACGGAGTCGGAACGAGAAAATCCCTGCCGGGATGAGCCCAGCGATACATTGCGGATGTCGAATAATTCCATGTGGCAAGAATGGTAATAAATGAGAGGATGAGCAAGGAAAGTGTTGTGTGTTTCCATCGGCGGATGGCAGTGTCGGGGAGGAGTGTTTTGAGGTCAAGCGCAGTCAGACGATGATGAATTTGACGAATGAACGACTGACTTAAATCCACAGAATTACTTTGACTTAATGAACGTTCCAGCTGCAGCGCATTGATGACAGTATCATCTTTTTGAAATGCCAACCTTCCAACTTTTCGAGCAAGAGAAGACCACCGATAACGTTCAATTTTATTTGCCAATGCAAGCAGAAAACCAATAAATATAGTAAGGGTAAAAAGACCGAAGACAATGGAGGACGTTACAATGAACAACGTCCGTACAGACGAAGAGAAATAAAAAATAGATTCGATAAAAAGAGCAGATAAGAACACAAATAATGAAACGGAATAAAGCCCCCAAAAAACTGCAACGGTATCCGTTTTGAATGTGGCATTACGTATCCGTTTTAACCGAGTAGAAATTGAGTGTTGGGTGTTCACGAGTTAGAGTGTTAAGGTGTTAGGGTGTTAAGGTGTTAGAGTGTTCAATGGTAGAATGGTTGATGAGTAAATGAGTTGATGGGTAGAAGAGTAGATGCGTTTTTTCACTCCGTAGAAAACACGGGATGCAAGCACAAGCACACAGGATCTCCCTGCCTGCGCCGAGGCTTCGGCGGGCAGGCTACTTTCTACTTTTAACTTTTCACTTTTCACTTTTCACTTTTTCTTACTGCGTCAGTACAAAGTAAATTATGTTCACGCCCATTTTAAGAGCGGCTTCACGAATCGGGGCAGGATCGTGATGCACCTCTTCATCTTCCCAGCCGTCACCAAGGTCGCATTCGTATGTGTAAAGCACCATGAGACGGTCATCATCAAATAGTCCAAATGCCTGCGGAGGTTTCCCGTCGTGTTCATGGACTTTTGGTAATCCGTTCGGAAATTCATAATAGCTGTGAAAAACCGGATGGTCAAACGGTAATTCCACAAAATCCTTATTGGGGAAAACACGTTTCATCTCTCGGCGAAACGATTCATCCATGCCGTAATTATCATCCGCATGAAGAAAAACACCGCGTAAAAGGGCTTCTCTTAATATCATTACTTCTTCGTCTGTAAAACGGATGTTACCATGCCCGGTAAGATACAAATACGGATAAGAGTAAACATCGGCATCGGTTAACCGAAGGCGGACATCTTCATCAGCGGTATTAATGGAAGTCTCTTTTTGTAAGAAATCTAATAAGTTTGGCAGGCTACTGGGGTCGGAATACCAATCTCCGCCACCGCCATAATGCACACGGGCAATGGTGAAATATTGTGCCGAAATTGCTGTATGTAAGAACAACAGCAACGCCGGTATAATCAACACGTGAAATGCACAGGGTATGTTTCTATGTCTCATCTTTACTTTCAATGGATAGGAACCGGATTTGTTCCGGTGTGAATCCAACCTAAAAGTTAGTGAAAAAACCGTAGCACGGATAAGGAAATATTTATTTCATCGGAATACCCCGTACCTGAAAACATTTTAAGTGTGGAGTGGTAGATTGTTGGGTGTAAAAGCTGATTTCTATTAATCTGGCACGGAATAACTGCAATATTTATACCCCTTTGTATTTCCCCTA
>CAYLYH010000052.1:0-9922 GCA_964388155.1 uncultured bacterium
CTACAGCAAGGCAATCCCACGACAATCATCACTTACGCTATCACACGCCCGCCGGGAGATCACATGAAATGGACTCTGACCAATCCAAGCACAGATGAAGCCTACGAATTGGAAGGAAAGGGCGCCTTCACCGTCCCGACCACAACTACATTCCACCTTCAGAAAGTACAGGAGATTCCGACAGAGTTTGCGCTTAGCCAGAACTACCCGAATCCATTCAATCCTGAAACCGTCATCCGTTATCAGTTACCGGTTATCAGTGATGTACAATTAACGGTCTATGATTTGATGGGCAGAGTGGTGAATGAACTGGTGAGTGGTAGAATCAATACTGGCACACATAAAGTCATCTGGAACGGTACGGACGCACATGGCAATCCCGTCGCTTCGGGAATGTATTTGTATCAGCTGAAAACCGACTCCTTTATCAAAACAAGGAAGTTATTGCTGCTTAAATAAAATGAAAAACAAAAATCTTATCCTATCTCTATTATTGATTGGGCAATGCATAACCGCATCTGATCAAGCGGAAGAATTGCAGCGTCTCACCGATGAATGGTATGAGCTTCATCCTGGTTCACCTCCGCATTGGATGACGCCGGATGAAATAAGCAGAAAAGATGAAATCGGCCGGGACTTTTTTCCGACAGAACCTCCGCCGGGACCAGTGCGCAATATCGCGGAATTTGAACCGATGGAAGGCGTACTCATCCGATATCCGTTTGGGATTCCGTATGATATTATTGCTGAAATGTCCGAAGATGTAATGGTGACAACGGTTGTATCCGGGCAAAGCCAGGAAAACACGGTTAGAAACTATTACGAGAGCAATAATGTGAATCTTGAGAATTGTAATTTTTTACATGCACCATCCGAATCATATTGGAGCAGGGATTACGGTCCATGGTACATCGTAGACGGAAATAATGAAGTCGGAATTGTTAATTTTGTTTACAATCGTCCGCGCCCGAATGATAATGACATCCCGATTGAGATGGCAGAATTTCTGGATATCCCACTTTATGGAATGGATATCGTCCACACTGGTGGAAATTACATGACAGACGGCATGGGAATCTCTGCATCCAGTGAGCTTGTTTGGGAAGAGAATAACCTAAATGAAACACAGATTAATGCGATGGTGGAAGATTTTCTTGGCGTTACTACATACCATGTGATACCCGACCCGAATAATACGTACATAAATCACATAGATTGTTGGGGAAAATTTCTGGATGTGGATAAAATCCTTATTCGGGAAGTACCTTCATCCCATGCACAATATGATGAGATAGAAGAAACCGTCACTTATTTTGCGAACCAAACATCCTCTTATGGAACGCCGTATGAAATATATCGTGTCTATACGCCACAGGATCAGCCGTATACAAATTCTCTGATTTTGAATGATAAAGTGCTAGTTCCTACGACCGGTTCTTCGTGGGATGACGACGCAATAGCGTCTTACGAAAATGCAATGCCCGGCTATGAAATAATCGGTTTCGATGGCAGTTGGGAATCAACCGATGCTTTACACTGCCGCACGAAAGGCGTTGCCGATAGAGGAATGCTGCAAATTAAACACTTTCCTATCTTAGGCGAAGTTGAACCAAACATAGATGGATTTGAAATACTTGTAGAAGTCATAGCATTAAGCGAATCAGGTTTATTGAATCCTAAAGTGTATTATTGTGTGGATAATGGACCCTATCATTTATTATACATGTGGCATGCAGGTGGTAATTATAATTCATACTCAGCGATTATCCCAAATATTCAAACAGGTGGCGAAATTGCATATTATATCAATGCACAAGATGGATCCGGGCGCATAGCGAATCACCCGTTTATTGGCGCTGCCGATCCGCATATATTTACAATTATCAATGATGAAATTGAGACTGTAGTTCAAATGCACCAAGGCTGGAATTTGATTGGAACGCCGTTGACGTTGTCCGATAATTATTATGAATCTGTCTATCCTACATCGACAGAAAATACATTTTATTCTTTCGGCTATACTGGCTATGCATCAGAAACTGATTTTACTCCCGGAAATGGTTATTGGCTCCACTTCGCCGAAGAGGGCTCATCGCAGTTAACAGGATATCAAATCCACGAACAGCAAGTTTACTTAATATATGGTTGGAACCTCATCACCGGGATTACCTCGCCCATCTCAGTCAATGATATCGTTGACGCTGATAATATCATTGTTGAAAATACGATATATGAATTTGCCGGGTCTTCCATCGGATATCTCGCCGCGGATTCACTTCATCCGGGAAAGGGATATTGGATACGGTCGAATGGTGGAAGTTGGATTACATTGATAGATACAAATCACTAATTCTATAAAAACTCAAATGCTCATAAAAAATATCATCGGAATAATCATCATACTCTTTTCATCAGGGACAGCAGAAAGTTTGTACGATGTCTTTATGGAAGCCGATTCAGCAAATGGATATGACAAATATATCACCTTAAATTCGGATGTGGTTTATACGGGCGGACTGGGTTCATCGGAGCATTCAATCTATATTGAAGGAAATGGCGCTGTTATCGACTTGAATGAAGGTACGGGGATTTGGATTGCCGGTGATGAAAATGCAACCGGATCGATAAATATAAATAGATGTACTATTATTTACGGAGGCTACTACGGCATCAATCTCTCGGGGTACTCAGATAATTTTATTACGAATTGTAACATTATCAGTTCGTATTGGGGAATTCACGTGAACGACTCCGTTCGAGTAACAATCCAGAACGTGAATTTAGTTGGAAATGAGTATGGTGTTGCGGTTAGCGGTAACCGGACTAATATATTTATTGACTATGTGAACGTATGGAATAATACCGATAATTTCATGATAAACTGTTTTGGGTGAGGGACTATTTGGGAGGAGTATCTTCCCATTCCCGGAACACATAACAGAACTGCAGACCCATTATTTATGGATGTCGGTAATTTCGATTTCTCCTATCCGATGACATCTCCCTGCGTGGATGTTGGTGTCCCGGAGATGATGGACCCCGACGGCTCTCAAAGTGATATCGGGTCAGGATATTTTAACCATCAGATACTCATAACGACTGAAATCCCCACCCAGAGTCATTGGAATATTGTTGGTCTTCCGGTCATCGTTACCGACCCGCAAGTGGAAGATGTGTTTCCTCAATCAATTGAAAACACTTTATTTACCATCGATGAAGAAGGTGATTATCTTGCAGAGGACAGTTTAAGGACAGGAAGAGGATACTGGCTTAGATATTTTGAAGACGGCGTTGAAAATATTACCGGTAATCCAATAACGACCAATATCGTAATACTTCAAAGCGGTTGGAATTTAATTAGCGGAATATCTGCAGCTGTTGCGGTGTCTGCTATAATTGATGAGGATAGTCTTATCGTTCAAAATACAATATTTTATTATGATGATAGACATTATCTTCTCGCTGATACACTGAAACCAGGAAAAGGTTATTGGCTCAAGTCCAGTGGCGATGGGACGATTGAAATTCGATTAAACCCATAACATAAAGTATTTCTAAATTGCACAATTGTTTCAACGTGTTTTATGGATAAAACAGAGAAAAAACAAATCAAAGCAAATGTTAAGGCGATGAAAAAAGCCGCCAAATCATCACAAGAAAAAGTCGTCATAGAATCAAAATCGAATGTACCCTCTTCAGCTGTTCGATTTGCAGAGAGTGTTAAGGGAATTATTTACTTAATTCTTTCTATATCTTTATTTGTGGCAATTATTCTTGGGCAACGTGGGATGATTATTACGCTCGATGATATCATCGGGAGTTTAATTCTTGCCACGACGGGAAAGGTGATTTTAATCGTTATTGCTGCTGCATTGCTAATCTATGGACTTAAACAGCTTCGGCTGGTGAAATAAACTTAATAATAGGAAATTAATGAACTTCAAAATTTACACAACAAACTGGTGTCCGTATTGTACAGCTGCAAAGCGACTATTACAGGAAAAAGGGTTAGATTACGAAGAAATTGATATTGAAAAACGTGAGATGTCAAGAGAGGATCTCGAAAAGATTACCGGTGGACGTTCAGTCCAACAAATTGTGATGGATGATAAACCGATTGGCGGTTATGATGACCTACAGGCGTTAGCAGCATCCGGAAAAATATAATCACTACTCACCACGAAACATGAACCAATCGCTCAATGAAGAAGGGTGACCTTCCGCCACGTATGTGTTGAATTACTTTTAACACGGATAAAATACACTCCGGATGGAGCTTTCTTCCCGTTTGCTATCCGTCCGTCCCAAGAAAAATGGTCATAATACCCGGCATCTAAGTTTCCGGTGAATAGTGTCGCAACCGTTTGCCCGGATAGGTTCACGACACTGACATCTATCTTTTTTTCTTCGTGTAAAATAATTCGTATCCGTGTCCGGCTAACAGTTGTTCCACTGAGCGGAAATGGATTTGGATAAGGTTTGGAGATGGTAATCCGGTTATTGGGGAGCGGTGTTATCATCGTGAAAAAAGAGGACACGCCACCATCATTTACTATTTGAGCCCCCGACAGATTTTCCACGAATACACTCCAGTGGTAAAGTGTGTGGTTGGTTAGCGTTTCCGTTATAGAATAGCTTGTGTCTTGCCCAATATAAACCGTATCCATAAATTCAGGATTTACGCCAAATGCCAGTTTGTAGAGGAGAACATCATCTTCATTCACACTTCCTGAAGGATGCCAGGACAATGTCGGTGACAGCGTTTGGATGGTTTGTCCATTCTCCGGCTGATGCAGTACGAAGGAGAACGGAGGTTCTATTTCTAAAACACCATCCGTGATTTCGATGGTATAATCAAAATCGCTGCCAACATTATCTTGACTGACCACGACCAATGTCAGCCATTCATACCCTGAACCCGGATCAATATTAAGAGGATTTCCGGTTTTGACTAAATGATATCCTGCGGATGTTTTCAGAATCGCATGCAGCTGCAAATCACTTTGCGGACCATCTAAATTTGTAAGCTCGGCAGATATTGGCGTGTCTGTTATAATGTTACTATATTGAGACCCGAACTTCTTGAGAGATGTACTATTGATAGTTGTTTGAGAGCCCTCAGAAAAGAGTTTCGTCGTATATATTCTGGGTGATGTAATCGAAAAGTCTTCGGCTTCTTCGTAGCTGTAAATCTCTGCCCCGGGTCCGGGAGAAGATGAGAGCATTCGGTTTGCGACAGCCATTTTGTTTAATGCATCCTTGAATGAAGAATGTTCAGGGCTTAGTCCGTCCGTAATAGCCTGATGACTAAAATCATCTTCTTCACTGTCGGTGTTTACACCTTCTTCAAATATACGCTTTACTGTCTCACTGCCATCAAGATGTTCGCCGATATATTCAAAGTAAATATATGAACCGTACCAATGAGTTCCACCGGTTTTATCTAATGATTCTTCGGGGATATTAAACCAGGAGACTAAGTATTGATAACAATCGTTTATATCATCGTAGAGTTCATCTTCCATCCATACCGCAGTTGCTTCTAACAGCCAGGGCATTTCATGTCCGTCGTATCCGTATTGGATTGCATGAAAGAATTCGTGCGCCGCGGTTACCTGAATACTTTCAAGTTCTGTATTGGGAAATCCATTATAGTTATTTCGCATCGCCATATAACTTGTAAATGCATTTATTTCTTGAACATTAGGGGAATTTTCGTTATTTCCTGTATTTTGAGCATAATATTCCGACTGAACGTATCCGTAATATCCTGTAGCTAATTTTCGGATATAAACATCATATCCCTCAGATCCTCCATTGTCATAATTACCGGGAAGCCAACCATCACTTGGTGGACGTATATATCCCATCGTATTTATTTCGGTGTCATACACATGATTAAAGACATTCGCCATTTGCACGACATAATCAGAGCTGCTTACTGCATGAATGCCTGTCAACGTGTAATGAAAACGAAAGATTCCCTCATCGTACATATAATCCAACCCAACTGATTCGGAACGTACATCACGGTCTGCATGATCACCATTGACTTTATAGTCTCTAAATTGATATCCCGAGGATTCTAAACGGGTTTTAATGTCATCGGGAAGCATATATCCATGCAAAGTTAATTCGTGTAAATGAGGTGTAAGATGCCGGTGCTCAAAATCGTCTTTCGAATCATCTCCGGTAAACGCAGAGATGACAATTTCCGCCGACTGAATGGTCTGTTCAAGATCAACCCTTTTTTCGGCAAAAAGTGACACAAGGAAAAGGCAAAATATGAAATATGGATTAGATTTAATGCTTTTCATAGAATTCCTTTTCAGCATCTTTTAGCTTCTTCTTCCGATAATATAGTCGGACAAACACAGCCATAACCAAAAGTCCGAGTGCATAAAAGATTGCAAAATATGTGAGAGTTGGCATCAAGATTCACCGAACAACTTCGGTCGTAAATAATGGTCATAAACATACGTTCCAAACAAGAGTGTGAGCCCGGAGATTAATTCCCAGGATGAAGCCGATTTATTATCTTGCTCCAAAATCCCTGCAAAAGTAAGGGATGTCCCTGTGATGTATAAGGCTGTTCGGAATCGTTTGTAGCGAAGTGACATAGGTTTTGTTGCCGGGGAGGGCGAAGTAGTTGAACGTTGTTTTTCTGCCAGCTCATCTTCGATTTCGCTTACGGGGAATCGCATAGAGAGCAAAATCTCCGGAGGATTGCTGGATTGATAAAATTCAAATGTTTCAATAGAGCGTGCAATTTGAAAAGAAATCTGCGTGGATTCATCCGTATTGATGGCTTCCACTGCGGTGACGGGGAACATAATATCCGTGTTAGAAATCGTATTTGTATCAGAGACAGCATTATAAATTGTGAGGTAAAACCATCCGTTGTCTGCTGCCCATCCGGTAATATCACCTTTGTTCACATGAGTGGTAGACCGTAATTGGACAAATGCTCCATTTCGTTTGATCTCCAGATTGATTCCGGTGATTTGAGGTCTCATTTGACCGTTCACCATACTGAATGTGATAGCCCAAAATAAGAGATTCGTATAGTAATGTTTCAGATGCATGACGTGAAAATACGGAAATTATGAATAGTGTTAAAGTGTTAAAGTGCCTGCCTAAAGGGGGCGGACGGAGGATACCTTTGATTGGTTCAAGTGTCTATGCGGAAAAGTGGAAAATGAATATTTTTTGAATGATAATCTGATATCCATTTGTTGACAAAGCACTCTTATGTTGGATTCACTCTTGTCCTGTCAGTAAAAACCTGCTAAATTTCCCATCGCTGCGGGCGTCGTATAATGGTTATTACCCGAGCTTCCCAAGCTCGTGACGTGAGTTCGATTCTCATCGCCCGCTCTACCCCCGCCCCCTGAGGAGATTTCCCCTTTCTCCAAGGGGGGCATTTTTATTTTATACGACTTATTACGATGATTCTCATCTATACTGAGTATGCATTAGATGGACTTGCTCAGCACTGCTTCAATACACCGCAATAAGTTGTCTGTCGATTTCAACGATAAACTGTGATTTTGGACAGATGTGAGCCGTGACACATTTGCAAGAAAATACTGGATATATCCATCTGTTTATTCTTACATTTAACCAAGCCTTAGGGCTTAATGTTATTTGACAGGATGCAGGTGTACATTTGCGACATTATTTTATTAAATAAAACGCTCAGTGTGTTTTAATCGTGGATACACCTTTTAAAGCGTTGAAAAACTTTTCACAATCAACGATAAGAGGTCGCTTTTGAGTAACATCCTGAAAACAACAGAAGTAAAATGTTTAGAATGAACTCACTTGTGCGCCTTAGGCGTAGTGGATACCAAGACCACACAACGGGTTCTCAAAAACGGCAATCCTTGTCGTGCAGGGATTTTGCAGCCTGATTTCACTCATCAAATTCAATGCTGTCGGTATTGTACATCCATTTCATACCTTTCACAACCACGGAGCTCTCTATGCGTACATCTGTAATCTTACTAATTATCATCACACTGCTCTCAATATTATTAGGGCAAGAATCTTCTTCGGGTCCACCCACCGTTGCCATCTTGGATTTTGATGCCCGTGGCATTACAGAGCAGGAAGTCCAAACACTAAGTGAACGATTACGGACAGAAATCGGAAACACCGGTGCAGTTCGTCTCATCGAACGGAAAGCCTTAGAAAAAATTCTAGCGGAGCAGGGATTACAGCAGTCCGGGTGTACCAGTGACGAATGTGTTGCCGAAGTCGGGCAATTGCTTGGTGCACAGAATATGATTAGCGGGTCGATCGGACTTATGGGAGAAACCTACACCATCGATGCCAAATTATTCTCCGTAGAAACGGGAGAGATTGAACGGACAAAAAGCGTTTCGTATGAAGGGACGGTAGATGGACTGCTTACAGAAATGGAAATCCTTGCTTGGGAGATTGTCGGATTAGACGCTCCGGCACGACTCAAACTGAAACGAGCAGGGGATGAAGACAGACCCACAGTAGCAGTGTTAGACTTTGAAGGTCGCGGGATTACAATGATGGAAGCCAAAACCCTTACCGACCGTTTCAGTACGGAACTAAGCAACACCGAGCGTGTGATTATGGTCGAACGAAATACCATGAACGATGTTTTGGAAGCACAGGGTTTTGAATCCGGTGGCTGTACCAGTAACGAATGTGCTGCGGAGGTTGGTGCTTTATTGGGTGTGCAATTTATGATTAACGGTGCTATCGGAAAAATCGGGAACACCTACACCATCGATGCCAAAATGTTTTCGGTATCTACCGGAGCTGCAGAGAGCATGAAAAATATTTCCTATCAGGGAGAAGTGGATGGACTCATCACCGAGATCGAAATGCTGGCGTGGAGCATCCTTGGATTAGATTATCCCGATTATCTGTTGGAGAAAAAACAAATGGGTACAACCGCATTTTTACAAAAACAAGCCTCCGCAGCCGTACGAACACAAGGCGGGGCGATATTCCGATCCCTGCTTTACCCCGGACTTGGACACTTTTATTCGAAGCAAAGCACCTGGGGCTACGGTTGGGCAGGATTGGAAACCGCCGCACTGGCTGTCATCTTGATGCAGTATAATCAGTACCAAACATCGGTTAGTGATTTTAATCAATTTACGGATCAGTACAATGCCGCCACGCAGCCCGCGCTGATCTCAGAGTACCGATCAAAAGCAGAAAAAAGTCATGATGATATCATCGAGGCAAACGATATGATGAAAACTATGACCGCCGTAGCTGCGACAGTGTGGGTCGGGAATACCGTGCATACGTTTCTGATTTGGGCAGGAAAGAACGATAAAAAAGTGAAAAAGAAAAAGAATAAACTGTCGTTTGGGATGAATCCGGTCAATCAACAATTACAGATGTCATGGAGGTTTGAATAATGGATAATTTACAATGTAAAATGTACAATTACGGTATGGGTCAAAGAGGTCTCCGTGCCATGGGCTTAGTGATTGCGTTCTTATTTATGGCGTGTGAAATCCCGACGGAAGTTTATGAGAATCCTTTGGACGTGGAAAACGGTGTATTTGAAATGCCGGCGTTGGTGTTCTTCCCCGATACCGTTGATGTCAACATTGGGGGCAGTGTAACCTTGAAAGTATTTGCCATGGAGGTTAACAATCTCTCCGGGTCGCATATTCAAGTAAGTTACAATAAAAATAAACTCCAGTTATTGTCCGTGAATGAAGGAGACTTTTTTTCCGGTGCCGAAGACCTGATTTTTCTCACGGAAAATAATCCCGCAACAGGCGTGCTGGATATCTACACATCCTTTTTAGGCGGAGATACCGTATCGGTTTCAGGCACGGGGAGTTTAGCCGACCTTGTACTGACTGCGACGTCGTCCGGGATGTCTTCGGTGACCTATACGGGTGCCTGTGAATTGGCT
>CAYLYH010000053.1:0-9605 GCA_964388155.1 uncultured bacterium
GACAAAAAATGAAAAATATCATCCGGTTTCTAAAGCTGATGAATTAATCAGGTTAATAAATATTCGTGTCTAATCAATGATTAATCTAAAATACTTGACCTAGCCATGAGGTGATGTATTCCCCAATCATACGATAAATAAGGACCGAATAGGGGAGAGTGACAGCAAACAATGCCAAAGGAGATATCCTCATTTCTTTTGCAAACGGGTTATCTTTTTGATGCTCTGTGTACCACGATTTAACACCCCTCAATGTCCACCAAGCAAGAAACCCAGACAGAATAAAAATAGAAAGAATCACAAGTTGATCTACTCCTGAGAGCGCATTAAGCCAGCGTGAAAATTTCATAAAACCATCCTCAAAATTGTTTTGAATTCGGAGAGAATCATCGCGGTTGCTCCCCAAACTTTTTTCTTATCAAACAAAAAATATGGTAACAAAATATTCTGTCCCTGGAAATTTACCGTTTCTTCATGAACAAAATTTTCGTTCAGTAGTTCAATAATAGACACAGAAAAAAGATGATAAACTTCGGCGGGATCCGGTTTGAGTGAAGGGATGTCTGGCATCCATCCGATGAAAGGATGTACCATAAATCCTGTAAACGGAATGAACAAAGGTGTGAGTTTTACTAGGATAGAAATTCCGTCTTTTTTAAGCCCGATTTCTTCATGTGTTTCCCTTAACGCAGTATCGGACAATGATTCATCTTTCTCCTGCACGCCACCGGGAAGGGAGATTTGTCCCTTGTGATGTGCAACATCGTGTGTGCGCTGTGTCAGAAAAAAACGGATATCCTGTTTTGCCGGGTGTAATAAAATCAAAACAGCAGAAGGGGTTGCCTCATCTTCGGAAAATGGCGGGTTCGATGTCGTTCGCGGTCTGGTCATCATCCGTTGTTGGGCTTTTTTACCCGGTAGCCCATTGTTAACGATGGGACGGAGATCATCTATGAGGGAAAAAATATCCATAATCAATGTGGAAAAATACATAGAATTCTGTGTAATCTGCGCCCTCTTAATCATTGGAAAATCTACGGTCATGCAGATGTGTGAAGATATGACAAGATGGATGGAAATTGAGAATCAATATGAACATAAAACACATTATTTGGGATTGGAACGGTACCTTACTGGACGATCTTTGGTTGGCGATTAAGGCCATCAACATTGTTCTTAAGCGGTATCGCCTCCCTGAAATCAATGCGGATCAATATCTTGAGATATTTACGTTTCCAGTCATTGATTACTACAAACGACTTGGGTTTGATTTTAAAAAGAATCCGTTTGAAGTCGTCGGAACAGAGTTTATCGAAGAATACACAAAGCGACAGCTAAAGCCGGCATTACGCGAGAGTGCAATGGAGCTAATAACTTGTCTTCAGCAAAATGGCGTGACCCAGTCTATCTTATCCGCGGCAAGACAACAAATGTTGGATAAATTAATAAAACATCACGATCTGCAATCGTTTTTTGTTAACGTCATTGGGCAAGATGATCATTATGCACATGGAAAAACAAATGCCGGAAAGGCTTGGGTAAATTCGCTGGATGCTCAACCGCACGAAGTGTTATTTATCGGAGACACCCTTCATGATTTTGATGTTGCCAAAACAATCGGGGCAGAATGTGCCCTTGTTGCCGGGGGACATACCGGCTATCAACGGCTTGTAAAGACCAATGCATTGGTGTTCAAAGATTTGACAGAATTAAAATCGTGGCTTAATGAAAATAGTTATTGCGAAGAATCGTAAGAAACCACCACATTCCAGGCAGATGAAAGCAGACAAAACACTTCAAATTCTACGTGAAAAAATTGATGAAATTGATCAGGAGATTTTAGATCTCCTGGTTCAGCGCATGGAGGTAGCACGTTCGGTCGGGGATATCAAGAAACAAATTGAGATGGCCGTAGAAGATAAAGACCGTGAACAGGCAATTCTGAATCGCTTGTATGGGTTAACTGATGATCCCCTGACTCGCAAGCAAATCAAACGAATTTTTACGTCTATTTTTCATACCGCAAAAGATGTTCAGAAAATGGAGGAATAATTTCTTGCACTTACGCCGTTTCTTCACTTAACTTTCCCTCAATGAAAACATCATATTATTACTTTAGATACGCTACGGATGGGTTGGAAGACTGCCCCTGAGAAACCTGTGTGTTCAAGGTAAAAGATTCCAACCCCGATAAAATCGGGGTTTTTTAATAATAGGATTCTAGGAAGGAATGAAAACAACTATGACCAAAATCGGAATTATGGGCGGGAAAGGAAGCTTTTCTGAACAAGCGGCATACGTATTTGCCGAGAACCACGGGATTGAATCCTTCTCACTTGAGTATCTAATATCGTCGGAGTCAGTGTTAGACGCCGTAGAAAAAGAAGATGTAAACTATGGGATTTTTGCAATGGAAAATGCTCAGGGAGGTGTCGTCATAGAAAGCGTGGAAGCATTAGCAAAACATCGATGTACAATCGTAGAAATGTTCCATATCCCGGTGGATCAGAATCTTTTAGGACTTCAAGGAAGCCATATTGGAGATATTACCGAAATCCACTCTCATCAACAGGCGTTGCGTCAATGCCGAAATTACCTTGCAGAACATTTTTGGACCAGACCGTTGATAGAAACCGACGATACAGCAGAAGCCGCACGTCGTCTGTCGGAGGGGAAACTGGAGAAAACAGCGGCGGTTATCGCAAATAAAGCCTGTGCGGAATTGTACGATTTGGCTATTCTGCAAGACAGTATCCATGACCTGAAGCATAACTTGACACTTTTTCTTGGTGTTAAAAAATTGTAAAAAGAATGAAAAATATAAGTATAATAGGATTCGGCAGATTTGGGAAAGTTCTTGCGAATATCCTACAAAAAGGATTTGTCATCAAAGCTTATGATCCGCAGATTCAGTCACCATTCCCGGGAGTGGAATTTGTATCATTGGAAGAAGCTGTTACAGAAAAAGTGATATTCATCGCCATTCCGATTAATCAATTTGAATCAACAATCAAAACGATTGTTCCCATGTTGAAAGGGGAAAAGACTCTTATTGATGTCTGCTCCGTAAAAACGTATCCCGTAAAATTGATGTTAAACATTCTGCCTGAATCGATTGGGATTATCGCAACGCACCCCATGTTCGGACCGGATTCTTTTTTGTCCAATCAAAAATTAAAAATGATGATGAATAATACCCGCGATACACATAAACAGTTTAATTTCTGGAAACGATTTTTTAGAGATCAAGGGATACACATCATCGAAATGTCTCCGGAAGAACACGACCGTTTAGCGGCTCAAACTCAGGGAGTCACACACTTTTTAGGACGAACGCTGAAAGAATATGGAATCAAAAAAACACCAATTGATACTCAAGGATTCAAGGATTTGCTGGATTTGGTTGATCAGACATGTCATGATACCTGGGAACTCTACGCAGATTTGCAACGATACAATCCGCATACAAAAGATATGATAAAAAACCTGAGAATCGCGACAGAAACGCTTGATAATCGTCTAAAACAAGAATAATATGCAGAGTTGGCAAAAAAACAGTTGGCGTAAATTCGTCGTAAAGTACGCTCCCGATTATCCGGACGGCCATGAACTGAGTGCTGTCGAAAAAACACTTGGTACTTTTCCGCCATTGGTGTTTGCCGGAGAAGTTCGTTCATTAAAAGAAACGTTAGCAAATGTCGCAGAAGGACAAGGGTTTTTGTTGCAGGGAGGAGATTGCGCCGAAAGTTTTAGCGAGTTTGATGCCGATGCGATTCGTGACACATTTCGGGTCATCCTGCAGATGGCGGCAATTCTCACTTACGGAACAAAATTGCCCGTTATAAGAATGGGACGTATTGCCGGCCAGTTTGCGAAACCACGGTCTCAATCTTATGAAGTTAAACACGATGAAAAATTGCCCAGTTACATGGGAGATATCATCAATGGAATCGAGTTTGATCCTAAATACAGAACACCGGATCCAACCCGGATGCTAAAAGCATATTCCCAAGCGGCTTCAACCCTCAATTTGCTGCGAGCCTTTGCAGACGGAGGATATGCCAACCTCAAACATGTCCATTCATGGAATATGGGATTTGTAAAAAGTGATCCGCAGGGAGCTCGATATCGACATTTGGCAGATCAAATTCAGGAAAATCTACAGTTTATGGAGGCGATGGGCATTGATTCGAGCAATACTCCCCAACTGAGGAAAGTAGATTTTTACACAAGCCACGAAGCACTACTTTTGCCTTTTGAGGAAGCGCTCACTCGGCAGGATTCTACCTCCGGGCTCACCTACGACACATCTGCACATTTTGTTTGGATTGGAGACAGAACACGGTTTACTGATAGCGCACATGTGGAATTTTGCCGTGGTATAGAAAATCCGATTGGTATTAAATGCGGGCCGTCAATCGATCCGGATGAGCTTATTCGACTTCTTGACATCCTAAATCCGGATGATTCTGCCGGGCGGATTACCCTTATCACGCGTTTTGGATACGAAAAAATAGACTCCATTTTACCGACGTTGATAAAAAGAATAGAATCAGAGGGACGAACCGTTGTCTGGTCATGTGATCCGATGCACGGAAATACAATCAAAAGCAGTCGAGGATTGAAGACACGTCCTTTTGAACACGTACTCTCTGAAGTGAAACACAATATCAGAATTCACCATGCTGAAGGAACACACCCCGGAGGCATTCATTTGGAGATGACAGGGCAGGATGTCACAGAATGCACAGGGGGAATTGCGGATATTTCTGACGATGATTTATCCAATAGGTATCGTACGCACTGCGACCCGAGATTGAACGCAACTCAGGCAATTGAATTGGCTTTTCTCATTTCAGAAGAATTAAGTATAGGTCAAAATGGTGATACGTGGTAAACTGAAATTCTCCGGGGATAAATCGATTTCTCATCGGGCATTGATGTTTGCTTCATTGGCGGAAGGGACAAGTGAAATCAATAATATATCCACGGGCAGAGATGTAGAATCCACCAAACAGTGTCTAGAAGCGTGCGGAACAATATTTTCCGATGATGGTGATAGTGTGATTATTCATGGCGGACAAATTCACTCTCCATCGATTGATTTGGATTGTGGGAATTCCGGAACAACTGCACGGCTTTTATTAGGGCTACTTGCCGGACAAAAAGTGACTGCAACGTTGAAAGGGGATACGTCATTATCGCAACGGCCGATGAAACGTGTCGTCGATCCAATGACAAAAATGGGAGCGAAAATTTACAGCAAAAAGAATGGTCTTCCGCTAAACTTATTAGCTGAAAATCTTACCGGAATTCATTACGAGTTACCCGTTGCAAGCGCACAAGTGAAATCTGCGATATTATTGGCAGGATTAGGAACCGACAGTCCCACCACTCTTGTTGAGCCAATACCGACCCGAGACCACACAGAAAAAATGTTAAGCAATCTGGGTGTGGATATCCGAGTGCAGGGAAACTCGATTACTGTTTTTCCACTGAACAAACACCTGAATGCATTTGACATGACTGTCCCCGGAGACCCCTCGACGGCTGCCTTTTTTGCTGCCGCCGCCGCAATATGTCCAAAGTCTGATTTGATATTGGAAGGTATTTCTACTAATCCGACTCGCTCCGGATTTTACACAGTATTAAAACAGATGGGTGGGAAGGTAAAGGTTTTGAATCAATCGAGTGAAAATGGAGAACCCAGTGGAGATATCCAAATTGTTTTCAGCCAACTCAAGGGAATTGAAATTACAAAAGGAATGGTGCCGGGAATGATTGATGAGCTTCCAATTTTGGCTGTGCTGGCAACACAGGCAGAAGGGGTCACAGAAGTAAGCGGTGCTGCAGAACTTCGGTTAAAGGAATGTGACCGCATCCATGCTATTTGTGTAAATTTGGAGAAAATGGGCGCAGAAATAACAGAGCGAGATGATGGCTTTATCATCAAAGGTCCGACAAAGCTTCGAGGTGGGGATGTACGAACATTTGATGATCACCGTATCGCGATGGCATTTACAATTGCCGGGCTTGTGGCCGACAGTGATGTGAATCTTGATAACCCGGGTTGTGTTGATATTTCTTTTCCGCAGTTTTTTGATTACTTAAAGAGAGTGAGTTGAAATGACAATTTTACCGGCAAAGAGAGTTCCGCTGGTTGGAGAGTATTATTTCTCAAAAAAACTGCAAGAAATAGATAAAATGGGATTTCCACCCGTGCTCAATTTGGGACTTGGAAACCCGGATATTCCTCCGTCCATATCGGTGACGGAAACGTTATCGAACGCCGTTAGCCGGGCCAAAAATCATGGATATCAGAATTACAGAAGTTCAATGGAACTTCGTACAGTGATCGCGAATTGGTACCAAACGCATTATGATGTGCCCTTGCAACCTGTGGATGAGGTACTTCCGCTGGGAGGCTCAAAAGAGGGCATCGTTTATATCTCACTGGCATTTTTAAATCCCGGGGACGAAGTGCTCGTCCCCGACCCCGGCTATCCGACCTATACATCTGCAGCCTATCTTGCAGGTGCGAGTCCAAAAACGTATGATTTGACAGAAAAAAATGGTTGGTTTCCTGATTTTGATAAAATAGTTTCCAACGGATTGGAGAATGTGAAAATTATGTGGGTTAACTATCCGCATATGCCAACCGGAGCAAGAGGTGATAAGAATCTTTTTAATGAACTGATCGCGTTTGGGAAAACGCATGAGATTCTTATTTGTCATGATAATCCATACAGTTTTATTTTGAATGAGCACCCGAAAAGCATTTTTTCTATTCCCGGGGCAAAGGAGACGTCTTTGGAATTAAACTCTCTCAGTAAAACGTATAATATGGCAGGGTGGCGAGTCGGAATGGTTTTAGGGAAATCCGAATTTATTCAACCGGTATTAGAGGTAAAAAGTAATGTTGACTCCGGGCTTTTCCTTCCAATTCAAAAGGCTGCTATCGAAGCCCTGAACAGTCCGACGCATTGGATGAAAAGTCTTGGGCAGGAATACACAATACGTAAACAAATCGTCCACAAAATATTGGATAAATTAGGTTGTCGATACAGACCAGATCAATCAGGGTTATTTGTTTGGGCAAAGGTTCCTAAAGAGTATGAAGACGGTGATCATTTTTCTGACTGGCTGTTAGAGAAACACCATGTTTTTGTCACTCCGGGTTCAGTATTTGGAAAAAACGGAGAAGGCTTTGTAAGAGTTTCTTTGTGTGCAAATCAAGAAATATTGCATCAAGTGAAAGAGCGGCTTGCATGAAACATTTTGCGGTTATCGGAAATCCAATTGCTCACAGCCTGAGCCCGGCGCTTTATGCAAAAGTATTTCGCGATATCGGACTAAACGCAGACCACAAGGCACTTCGAGTTCGTTCTGATGAATTACCAACAATTCCGGCAAAACTGCGAGGCGGAGAGATTGACGGATTAAACGTAACGATTCCGCATAAACAAGCGATAATCCCGTTTTTAGATGAGATAGATGAGTATGCTAAAGCCATTGGTGCTGTGAATTGCATCAGTACAAAGAATGGAAAACTGAAAGGCTACAATACAGATTGGATTGGTTTTATACAGTCGTTGAAGCAATTAAATATTAATATTTCTAACCGACCTTTTGTCGTCGTTGGTGCAGGAGGTGCTGCCCGTGCGCTGGTGTACGGATTGGCTCAAGAAAAAGCAAAGAGTATTTTTATCATCAACCGAACTGAAACGAAGGCGATATCATTAAAAAACAGATTTGTTGATACTAATATTCAAGTGGCACAATGGGAAAATATTCCGAAAGATATTTTGAATTCTGCCATCATTGTAAATGGGACTTCAGCTGGAATGTCACCAAATATAGATAAATGTCCGGTTCCGAAAGAGTATGTAAAATCAGGTCAGATTGCAGTGGATATCATCTATTCTCCATTGTGGACACAATTTCGTAAATTGTACAATGAAATTGGAGCGGAATCTATTTCGGGGATGTCCATGTTAGTATTACAAGGATTAGCTGCTATGGATATTTGGTTCAATGAATCGTTATCGGAGCAGGTAAACATTATTGATTTAATACACTATCTTGAGAAAAAACTATGATGAATAAAATTCGATTTCTTACAGCCGGAGAATCTCACGGCAAAGGACTTGTGGGAATCATCGAAGGACTGCCGGCCGGGCTTGAAATTTCTGAGGAAATTATTGCAGCGGATCTTTCGCGTCGTCAAATGGGGTTTGGACGAGGAAACCGAATGAAAATTGAACAGGATCACGCAGAAATCATATCCGGAGTTCGGTTTGGAAAAACCTTGGGGTCGCCTATTGGACTTTTTATCCAAAATAAAGATTGGGAAAACTGGAAAGAAAGGATGTCGGTTGATGAACCGACAAACCCCCAGAAGAAAGTGACGATTCCGCGTCCGGGGCATGCGGACCTTGCCGGCGTCCAAAAATTCGGATTTACCGATATTCGCAATGTGTTGGAACGATCTTCCGCTCGTGAAACGGCAATGCGGGTTGCCATTGGCGCCATCTGCCGAAAACTGCTGAAGGATGTTGGGATTGAAATTGGAAGCCGTGTGGTACAGATTCACACTATCAAGGATGAAACGCCTGTTCAAAAAACAATAACATCGAAAGAAATCAATCGTCTTGCAGATCAATCTCCCGTTCGATGTGTTAACGCTGAGGCAGAACGCCAGATGATTGAAACAATTCAGAATGCAATGAACGACGGAGACTCTGTCGGGGGTATATTTGAAGTTATTGCCACAGGCGTTCCCGTTGGATTAGGATCGTACACGCATTGGGATCGGAAACTTCATGCGCGTTTGTCTGAAGCAATTATGTCGATCAATGCTATCAAAGGTGTTGAATTTGGTGGCGGGTTTACGTTAGCTTCAAAACGCGGAAGTGAAGTCCATGATGAAATTGGATTTGAAAACGGACATTATATTCGATATTCCAATAACTCCGGCGGAATTGAAGGTGGAATGAGCAATGGTGAACCGATTGTCCTGCGTGCCGTGATGAAGCCGATTCCAACACTCACAAAACCGTTAAAATCAGTAGATATTATCACAAAAGAACCAAAACCGGCGCATAAAGAGCGTACGGATTCTTGTGCTGTCCCGGCAGCGTCTATCGTCGGGGAGGCAATGGTGTGTATCGTTTTGGCAGATACATTACTGGATATGACCGGTGGGGATACGATTGGACAGGTGCTTAAGCACCTGCAACTGCAATGATACGTTCAGAATCCTATTAACGATTTAAACCATCATTCCATCATATTTTTCATGAGAGAGTCGGGAGAATGATTCTTTTTACCCCATTCAGGATGTTTTTTAAAGAATCCTTTATTTGTTCCCATGATTTTTCATCGATTAGGTATGGCTCAGCTCTTATATTAAAAAATCTTTTTTCCAGTTTTCTGTTAATAGAAGTTACGCATGAAAAAAGAGTTTTATATGGGAGAACATCTCGCATTTCACATAGTGGTTCAGCTACCATTTTGCATAAAGCGGCTACCTCTTCAGGTAATTTCATTTTATTATTTAGGGTCATGACTAGTTTAGCGGTGTATTTCGAAAGATTTCGAGTAAT
>CAYLYH010000054.1:0-9245 GCA_964388155.1 uncultured bacterium
TGTCATACAAGAACTTACAGCCTTTTGTCTTATGCATTCTAGTCATGACCCTTATGTAAAACAGCCTGCCCCGACTGGTCGGGGTAAATATGTAATTCGGTAAATGTTACGTTTTGCATAATAATCAATTTAATATGAGTCCACTCCGCAAAGGTAATATCACAAAGCATGAGGAAGGTAACTTCAAATATTATGGAAGATAGATATTTAGCATTAGCGTATATTCGCGTAATTAGCGGTTTTCGGATTACACGCTAATATGCCTTAGCGAAAACGACCTCATGCTTCGCAGGTTTTCCTGAATAAATACAGGTTAAGTTGGCAGGCTTTTCATCGAAAGGAATGACCCGAATGGTCGCCTTGGTCTCTTCTTTGATTGCGGTTTCTGTCTCCGCAGTTCCGTCCCAACCGCACCGAATTAATCCACCCTGGTTTTTAATCATCTCCTTGAATTCTGCATAGGAAGAAGCGGTGTGTGTGTTCGCTTTACGGAATGTCTTCGCTTGTTCAAAGAGCTCAGATTGGATAGCATCGAGCATTTCGGGGATGAGTGCTGTAAGTGTTATTACATCAACAATAGATTTTTCCCCGGTATCACGACGAGCCAAAACCACGTTTCCGCTTTTCATGTCTCTGGGGCCGACTTCCAATCGGATGGGAACACCCTTCATTTCCCATTCATTAAATTTGAATCCGGGTGAACTGTCTGTCCAGTCAACGTGAATACGTACGTCATTCTTTTTTAATTCAGCTAAGGTTGCTTCAAGATAGTTTTCTACGTTAGTGCGATCTTCATCCGTGCGGGTAATGGGGATAACAACTACCTGAGTCGGAGCAATTTTTGGCGGAAGACGCAGCCCTTTGTCGTCTCCGTGCGTCATGACAACAGCACCTACCAACCGCGTAGAAACACCCCAGCTGGTGGCATAAACCAATTCTTCTTTATTGTCTTTTGTCTGATAGGTGACCTCAAATGCTTTTGCAAAATTTTGACCAAGATCATGGGATGTACCAGCCTGCAACGCTCGTTTGTCCCCCATCATGGCTTCGATGCAATAGGTGTGCTCAGCACCGGCAAATTTTTCAGATTCAGACTTCAATCCGGTCAGCACAGGAACGGCTAAGTAATCTTCCGCCAACTGACGGTAAACCTCCAGCATTTTTAACGCTTCTTCTTTGGCTTCTTCAGCGGTCGCATGTGCAGTATGTCCTTCTTGCCACAGAAACTCTGATGTTCGTAAAAAGAGGCGGGTGCGCATTTCCCACCGAACCACGTTTGCCCACTGGTTAATCAATAGCGGGAGATCTCGATAAGAGTTGATCCATTTTTTGTACATAGACCAAATAATCGTCTCACTTGTGGGTCGGACGATGAGTTCCTCCTCTAATTTAGAAGTCGGATCTACCTCAACCCCTTTCCCGTCTTCAGATGTACGCAACCGATGATGAGTAACGACAGCACATTCTTTTGCAAACCCTTCGACGTGCTCCGCCTCTTTTGAAAGGAAGGATTTCGGGATGAACAGCGGAAAGTAGGCGTTGACATGCCCGGTGTCTTTAATCATTTTATCCAGTGCATCTCGAAGGTTTTCCCATAGAGCAAACCCGTAAGGCCTGATAACCATTGACCCGCGAACCGGACTATAATCTGCTAACTTGGCTTTAACGACAAGGTCGGTGTACCATGCGGCGTAATCGTGTTTTTGTGATGTGATTCCTTTTGACATAAATTTCCTGTGATTTAAATGGGTGACTTTATTTTTCAGTTGATTCTTTTTCAAAGACTTTAAATACTTTTTCGCCGGGTTTTGCCATGCGGTATTTTTCTCTCGCCAGATGCTCGAGGTAATCGGAATCTGTTTTTAGGCGTGTTTTTTCTGCCTCAAGCACTTGCCGGTCTTTTCGTAATTCGGCAATGAGTAACTGTGTGGCTTTGCGCTCGCTTCTTAGGCGATAGAGTTGGTAGAGTCCGTGATCTCCAAAGAAAAAGATAACCAATAGAATACTTGCCACCAGAAATAGCACCCATCGAACCAAGCGTTTTTGTGCGTCGCTCGTTTGTTTTTTTATGTGACGGGGTTTTTTCCGTCGCTGCATGGAGCGGTATCGCTTCAAGATTTACCCAACACTTCAGTTCCGGGAAATTTGGCGTTGCTTCCCAATTCTTCTTCAATTCTAAGCAGTTGATTGTATTTGGCAATCCGATCGGTTCGTGATGCAGATCCTGTTTTAATTTGACCCATGCCCATTGCGACGGCGAAATCTGCGATGGTCGTATCTTCGGTCTCTCCGGATCGATGTGAAATTACCGCAGCATAGTTATTTTTCCGTGCAAGTTCAATGGCTTGAATTGTTTCGGTTACAGATCCAATTTGGTTAAGTTTAATCAGAATTGCATTCATGGATTTTTCATCAATTGCGCGCTGTAACCGTAAGATGTTGGTAACGGTGAGGTCATCTCCAACGATTTGGATTTTTGACCCAAGTTCTGCATTCAGTTTTTGCCAGCCTTCCCAATCGTCTTCGTGTAAACCGTCTTCGATGGAGATAATCGGATATTTTGACACAAGGTCTTTGAAAAAGTTTATCATTTCATCGGAAGAAAGTACACGGTTTTCAGAGGCCAGGATATATTTTCCATCTTTGTAAAACTCACTTGCAGCGGCATCCAGCGCAATGGCAATATCTTTCCCGGGGGTGTATCCGGCGTTCTCAATTGCTTCTAAAATCACTTCTATGGCTTCTTCGTTAGAACGAAGATCCGGAGCAAAACCGCCCTCATCACCAACGGCGGTGTTCAAACCCCGACCGCTTAACACTTTTTTTAGATGATGAAAGGTTTCAACTCCCATCTGAAGTGCCTCAGAGAATGAAGTTGCTCCGATAGGGAAAACCATAAATTCCTGAATGTCCACATTGTTGTCGGCATGACTTCCGCCGTTGAGGATATTCATCATCGGAATCGGGAGCGTGTTTGCATCCTTGGAGCCAAGATATTGATAAAGTGGCAGGTCGAGACTTTTTGCGGCAGCGTATGCCGTTGCCATGGACACACCTAAAATAGCATTTGCACCAAGTTTTGATTTGTTGGGCGTACCATCCAAATCAATCATACATTGGTCTAACCCAGACTGGTCAGTGGCTGAAAGTCCCATGACAGTATCTTTGATAACGGTATTTACATTTGCTACAGCTTTTTGCACACCCTTACCCATAAAGCGGGATTTGTCCCCATCGCGAAGCTCAACAGCTTCATGTTCACCGGTAGATGCACCGGATGGAACGACTGCCCTTCCAAAGCTTCCGTCAGATAATGTTACATCCACCTCAACGGTCGGATTTCCCCTTGAATCTAAAATTTCCCGCGCGTGCATAACGGATATTGTTGGTATATTCATTTTTTCTCCTGTAAAATTAGGGTAGAAAATTAAGTGTCTTCAACGGAGTTACAAACAGGTTTCCTTTTAGATATAATATCACCTAATTTCTCCTGCGAAACTATGATGGACATTTACACATATCAGGACAAAGACAGCGCTGAATGGGAATCGTTGGTAGAAGCGGGGAACAATGGAACCATTTTCCATCTGCGTAAATTTTTATCATATCATCCGAAAGACCGGTTTATTGACCATAGTTTGATTTTTACAAAAAAGGATAAACCCTTTGTTCTTTTTCCAGCTGCTGAGCGCATTGAGCAAGGAAAGAAGATGTTGGTATCACATTCCGGATCGTCCTATGGGTCTTTTGTCACGCCGGTAGATCTCTCTTTTTCGGATGCAATTCATTTGGTGAAAATATTAAAGGCGTATGCAAAAAATATTGGTATGGACGGAATCCGCCTGACGTTGCCACCGGCGATATATAACCGCAGGATATCCAGCTACATTGATTTTTCGCTTTTGTCTCAAGGATTTACTTATGCGAAACGTGAAGTGTCCAGTATCTTATTTATTGAACCAACTATCGAAGATCAATTAAAGAAATTTCGTTCTTCTCATCGCCGTGCAGTTCGGAAAGCCGAGCGTTACGGAATCATGATTAGGCAATCTGACGATTTTGCCTCCTTTTATCAGGTATTAGAGAGAAACTTATCTATCCGGCACGGAGTTACACCAACCCACACACTGGAAGAACTGGAGAAGTTAAAAGCAATCTTCCCGGACAAAATCCATTTGTTTAGCGCATTTTTGGACGAAAAAATGATTGCCGGAGTGGTGAATTTTATTTGCAACAATGATGTTGTTTTGGCGTTTTATATAAGTCATGATGAAGCTTATCAAGAAACGAGAGCATTAAATTTGTTGTTTCACAACATCTTTGAATGGGCAATCTGCGAAAAAATCAAAGTGTTTGATTTTGGGATATTTACAGTCGCAGGTGAACCAAATTTTGGTCTAGCGAGATTTAAGGAGAATTTTGGTTCCAGCGGTGTGTTTCGTGATACGCTCGAAATAGCGCTATAGCTCAATATGTTTTCGGACATCCTAAAACTCTCACGGCATACATTGATATATGGTGCCGGTCATATTTTAGCAAGATTGGTGACGTTTTTATTACTTCCGTTGTACACAAATGTGTTTACCAGAAGTGATTACGGGGTCATCTCTCTGGCGTATACGTTTATTGGGTTTATGATTGTTATTCTGCATTATGGGATGGACTCTTCTCTAATGAAATACTATTCACCGGCTAATGAAAAAGAAAGGAAACAATATTTATCTACAGCATATTTATCTTATTTAGTAACCACCGGAATTTTTGTATTAATTTTCAATCTTTTCCGACAACCGCTTTCCAGTATTCTCCTCGGGAGTAATTATCCAAACTTTATTACGATCATCAGTTTGATTCTTGCCTTTGATCTTTTCTGGTTTATTCCAACATTGTTGTTGAGGGTTGAAGAAAAACCCACGCACTATATTTCTATCAGTTTTATAAATGTGCTTCTTTCCTTTTTCCTGAACCTTTTGTTTGTATTGAAACTGGAATTTGGAATTTTGGGTGTTTTATTAAGCAATCTGATAACGTCTATCACGTTGTTTTTAATTACTTTACCATATGTGTTAAAACGAATTCAACTTCAAGCCATCTCAAGGGAGCGGTGGGGGAAAATGATTCGTTTTGGTATCCCGTTTTTACCATCGGGGATTTTTGCCATGATTATGGAATTAGCGGACAGGTACATTTTAAAATATATGACGGACATGGAAACCGTGGGATTATACAGTGCAGGATATAAACTTGGAATGTTGATGCTACTATTGGTTATGGGATTTAATATGGGTTGGCAGCCATTTTTCTTGAAAACGAAAAAAGGAGAAGACAGAAAAAAACTCTTTGCTAGAATCACAACCTATGTATTGGCTGTGATGGGATTTGTGTGGGTGTTGTTAATTATTTGGATTGAAAACATTGTCCAGCTAAATATAGGAGGGATAACTCTGTATGGATCTAAGTATTGGGAGTCCATTGTATTTGTCCCTTGGGTTGCATTGGGATATTTCTTTTTTGCTACCTATTCTTTACAACTCCCCGGCGTGTTCCTTGTAGAAAAAACCAAGTGGGTTGCCGTGGTTCGTGCAATCGGCGCAGGAATGAATGTTGGATTAAATATCATTCTCATTCATTACATCGGGGCTATTGGCGCTGCGATTGCTACGTGTCTATCTTTCTTCGGAATGAGCGTTGCTCTTTATATTATCAATAAAAAGATTTACCCGATGCAGTATGAATGGTTGCGATTATTCAAAATCATTGTGTTTATGGGTGTCGTCTTTTTTGTCTTGCTCGTATATGATTTATCAATGATAGAAAAACTGTTTTTATCTGCTAGTTATCCTGCAGGTTTGCTTTTGACCGGATTTTTAAACCAAGGTGAACGCCAACGGATATTTAAATCGTCATGAAAATATTGGTTGTTACAGCCGGGCATCAACCATCCGACGACAGAATTTACCATAAAGAAATCATCACGCTTTTAGACGCGGGTCATCATGTTGTGTTGGTGACAAAAAACCAACATGAAGTTCTGTCTGCAAACACATCGTTTCTACACATTAATTATAGCGTCTCCACACTAAGAGAATTTTTAAAGAAAATCGTCGATTATGCCACGGAGTTTAACCCTGATAAAGTAATTGGGCATGAGATGGAGTTGCTCCCACTTAGTCTAAAAATAAAGAAGAAGATTAAGACAGATTTTATTTATGATATTCATGAAGCACATATTGAAATGTGGGATGCATTTTCCACCAAACCAACACCGATTAAGAACATAATTAATTGGGGGTTGCGGGTGTATGAGCAATATCACTTGCGGAATGTGGATAGGGCGCTTTCTCCAAGTCCTGTGATTGTTGACAGATATACTCAAAAAGGGATTAAAACAGTTTTTATTCCTAATTATCCAAGGTTGATTCTCCATAAAGAAAGAGACACAAACCGCACAATTAATCTAATTTATCACGGACAAATATCAATCGAAAGAGGAATTGGTGATTTAATTGAAGCCGTGAGTCTATTAGAAGTGCGTGAGCAAAACATCAAGCTGGATATCTATGGAAAAGAACGCCTAACGGGGACGGTAAAGTTATTTGAAAAGCAGGTCAGGAAATTGAATTTAGAGAGAGTAATTTCTTTTTATGACTCCATACCATATGATGAAATTATTGAAAAAATTCAAGACGCAGATATTGGTGTTATTCCGTTTCGTGATTTACCGATGTTTAGAGTTGCTGCCCCGATAAAATTGTTTGAGTACATGATGTGTGATTGTGCTGTAATTGCCGGCGACCTGCCGTTGATGCGTGAAGTTGGAAAAGAGAATATTGATTATTTTGAAACCGAAAACGTTCAGGATTTAGCCGGCAAGTTAAGCATATTAATTAATGATGAAGCGAAAAGAAACACATTGAAAAATGCCGGCAGAAAAATGGTGAAACAAAAATATAATTGGGCGCACGTGGAACCTACGTTTCTGAATGCAGTGTTGAGTTGAAAAATGAAAATACTGTATATTTCTCCTGAAAACACCGTGGGAACCTTATGCCTGTGGAAACGGCAACATGAAGCGAAAGGAAACACATGCCGAACGGTTACATTTTTTTCTTCACCGAAAAACTTTGATGAAGATATTTGTCTTCATCTTCCGTTTAATTTTACAAAATCTTGGTTGGCTCATGCACGGCATCAGTTTTACAAATTATATAGAGGTAAATTGGGGTACAGAAAAGAGAAGTTTGGATTCCCTCCTGCTTGGAGCCCGGAAGGGAAGATTGACAAATGGTTTTTACTTCTAAAAGAGCAACTTTGGAAACCACAAATTATAAAGGCAATTGAACAACACAACCTTTATGATTTTGATGTTGTCCATTTTGAATCCGGGATGGATTTTTTCAAAGACTCCTCATTCGCAGCAGAATTAAAACGGCGTGGCGTTAAAATCATTTGTCATTACCATGGCGAAGACCTTCGGACACGCGGTGTGATGCCGGAATTAGATGCGATTAGTGATTTAAACCTCACGAATGAAGTGGATCTCTTAAAAAAACATCCAAATATTCATTATTTGTTTCTCCCCTTTAACACAGAACAGTTTTCAGTAAAAACAGGCTTGAATAAAAAAATACGCGTTTGTCACGCACCAACCAATCGATATTATAAAGGATCAGATTCAATAATTTCAGTCTGCAAAAAACTTGAATCAGAAGGATTAATTCAATTTGACCTTGTGGAAAACCTCCCGCATAAAACGGCAATTGAACGAAAACAAAAGGCAGATATTTTTATAGATCAAATTGGTGACAAAGGCGGTTGGGGATATGGGATGAATTCGGTGGAATCCCTTTCGATGGGAATGTGTACACTGACTCAAATGAATGAGGAGTATCAATTCTTTCTTCCCGATCATCCGTTTGTTCATATAGAAGAGCATACACTAGCATCTACATTAAGAGAGTTGGTTGCTGATAGGAACGCCATTCAGAATTATGCACAGAAGGGGAAACAATGGGTGAAAAAGCATCACCACATTGATAATGTGGTCGAACGTTTATATGAATATTATCATTCCATCGGATTAGACACGTGAAACAGGAAGTTTATCGTCAGAGTTTTTTGAGGATTTCAAGGTTTCTCAGTGGAGTACTTCATCCTGGCTGGAGATTGTTTTCCCACCATCCATACAATGTGCCAATTGATAAAGAGAGTATCCAATCAATTCTTGTAACGGAGTATCACTGTATTGGGGATGTGATTCTAATTATTCCTGCGCTTAAAGCACTGAAGGAAGAATTTCCCAAGGCAAAAATTGTTCTTGTAACAAATAACGCAGCAAAAGAATTAGCTAAAAATATTACAGATGCGGATGAGATCATCTCATTTTCTGCTCCTTGGGTCGGAGGGTGGACATCCGTTGCAAAATGGAAGAGGACACTTACTGTCATTAATAAATTAAGAAACAGAAAATTTGATTTTGGTATAGATTTTAAAGGGGATATTCGGAATCTTTTTTTGTTAAGAAGTGCTTGTCCGAGATACAGGCTCGGGTTTACGGCAACCGGTGGAAAGTATTTGCTCACTCATCCACAGAAATTTCCGTTTAATAAACATCAGGTTGACCGCGCACTATTCTTGTTAAAATCGTTTAGAGTGTCTCCGAAAACATCTCAGTTTAATGATGAGAAAAAGAGTGTGCAATACATGGACGATCGCATCGTTTTGCATCCGGGGGCGAATCACCCTGAAAGACAATGGCCCATAAAATACTGGAAAGAGCTCTACGAACATTTATCAAAAAAATATAAAGTATATATTGTGTGTGCACCGGATACTGTAGACGTTATTAAAAAAATGAGCGAAACCATTCCAAACATGAATATATTTAAAGGGTCGTTATTGGAATTCTCTCAATGGTTATCAGGCGCTCAACTTTTAATTGGGTCCGACTCTATGGCTGTGCATTTAGCCGTGGCAATGGGCACGCCATCATTGGCTATCTTTGGATCGCAAAATCCTGAGTTAACCAGACCAAAAGGAGACATGGGAAGTATTATTAAGCCAAAAAACACATGCCCCCATAAACGTAAGCACTGGCGACTATGCTCAAAGTGTATGAGCTCCATAACACCCGATGACGTATATAAAAAAATAGAATCACTTTTGAGATGTAATTAGATGAAAAAAAATAAAGGGTCATGACTAGAATGCATAAGACAAAAGGCTGTAAGTTCTTGTATGACAAT
>CAYLYH010000055.1:0-9161 GCA_964388155.1 uncultured bacterium
AAGGTCTGAAGCAAGAATGATCGTCCATCCAACAAATTTTCGGATCTTTCCTTTTAGCGGGAATATTTCACTCAAAATATACATCAGTACGATCGTTCCGGTTAATGTAGCCAAAATATGCCAATGACCTGTTAGCGTTATCCTTTCTTCACGGAAGGGAATAACACGGAAGATCTTTTCCAGTTTGATTGCCATAAAAATTCCGACACCGCTTACGGTAAAGTTCATAAACACCATTTGCCAAAGGGATCCAAATTTTAACGGATCAGACAATAGCGCTTTTATCCGTTTGAAGAATCCGAGTTTTTCTTTTTTCCCTTGTCCAAAGCCCATTAACTGACCCCATCCATAAATGACAAGCATCAAAGCTCCGGACATGGCAAAAACAGCACCAACATAAATGATTGTATGTGCATAAAGATGAAACGGAACCACGAGCCAAACACCTAGCGTTAAAATGATCGTTCCAACAATAAAGAGCCACATCCCGATCAGGTGAGTCTTTCCTTTCCAGTCAAACCAGCGACCGACAATCAAAGTTGTTGCGATCCCGATCAGGGTCAGCATGATATGAAGATGTCCAATCACTGCTAGCTGCAACGGAGAATGGTAGGTGTGTCGCACTCCATTTTCTGCAAGGAAGGTCTCAAATCCTTTGCTAAAATACGCACCGGCTACAGCTCCAAATACAGCTGATCCTAATGTTGCAACAGCCATAACCCAAAACGCTGCACGTTCTAACGGGAAACCACTTTTTGTATGGGCATATTCGGTATCGGTTGAATAATAATTTTTATTCCATGGCCAGAGGGCAATGGCGAGTAAAACTCCGGCATAAAACACGAGAGTTTGTCCGACGATAAATAAAGCATGGAAGGCCCAATTATGACCCCAATAGGCAAATCCCAGTCCAAAAAATACGACCATCATCCAACCGGTGGTAATACTGTTTCGAATGTTTTTAATCTGACTTTCCGTCATTTTGATTAGATCGAGAATGAGATAAACCAATAAGGATAAGAATGTAATGGCGATCGAATGATATAGAATAATAATTCTGCCTTCACGCTCCTGCGGCTGCAGATCCATCCCAAGTAATTTTTCGACAAAACCACCGACACCCCATTCTTTCAATGGACCGGATAGCGTACCAAATACTGCTACAATCACAGCAATAATTGCGATGTTACCTAAAATCAATCCGTTTGTCGTCGTAAATAAATACTTGATCCTGGACTTTAGTTCATTCATTTTTGTTCTCCTTTTTCTTCTCTAATATTTTCCAATATTGAAAGGTTCTTATTTGCTTCCAAATCATGAATGGAAACATTATTAAACATTTTCATTATTTCATTCCTGGGGTTTTCCCAATACTTGTGTAAAGGACAAGGGCTGTCTCCGTCACACGAAGGATATCCAAACATGCAGTTTTCCCAAGTTTTACTCCCGTCAATTACATTAACAATATCAATTAAATAAATGGGGTTTTCTGTTTTTGACAGTCTGTATCCTCCATATTTCCCCCTTACGGACACGACAAATTTTTCTCTTGAAAGTTTAGACATTAGTCTCCCCAAATATTTATACGGTATATTCAACTGTTTATGGAGAGTATTGACTGAAACCAGCCCCTGATCGCAATTCTCAACTAAGTACAGCAGCACACGCATAGCATATTCGGATGTTTTTGAAATAATCATTATCTACTTTGAAGTAGAATTTAAAATATTTTACATAATTACTCCAAAGTATTTATCCTATATGTCAGCACTGATTCTGTAATGAATAAAGATAGTATATGAGCCGTTATATCGATCATCATACTCCAGGAAGTTTAAAGTTCCCCAATTTCATAAACTGTGCTGGAAAGCTGCCTTCTTTGTAACCATTTTTCATTTAATGTATCTATGTAATAGAACTAATTCATTAAACAATAACAATGGAGAATAATAATGGTAGAACACTTGACAAAAGAGACTTTTCAGGATAAAGTCTACAACTATGAAGCAAACAAAGAATGGACATTTGAAGGAGACCTTCCCTGTATAATCGATTTTTATGCAGACTGGTGTCAGCCCTGTAAAATGGTCGCTCCGATTTTGGACGAACTTTCAGAGGAATATGACGGCAAACTAAATATTTATAAAGTTAATACAGAGCAGGAACAAGAACTTGCCGGCGCTTTTGGAATACGAAGCATTCCGTCTATGTTGTTTGTCCCTGCTGGTGATAAACCTCAAATGTCAGTTGGCGCTCTTCCAAAAGACAGCATTAAACAAGCAATAACAGATGTATTGGGAGTACCCTAAACTTCTAATACACTGAATAAAAAGAGCTCATTACAGCATTGCGTACCTAATCAACCAACTGTATAAAATGAGCAAATAGGGGGTTATGGAAGACTGAGAGCAGGAGTATGGAGAAAGGGAGACCGCCTGCCAGACAAAGAGAATGGATTCGGGGTGTTTACGAAAAATATCAAAATCACAAACACAGCGGTTTCGGATTTGAAAATTGAAGCTTGGAATTTATTTGAGGATTGGGATTTGATTTTTTTGATTTACCATCCAATAATTCATCCCTCCGTTCTTAAGAGTTTTTCAGGTACGGGTTTTATTGCGATGACCCATAAAAAGAAAGCCACCTCAAAATGAGGTGGCTTTTACCACTAATTCTATTTTGATTCCCTTGCGGGAAATCACCTATAAAGGCTTAACGTTTTTAGCAGCAGGTCCTTTGGTTCCTTCACCAACTTCAAACTCAACTTTTTGTTTTTCAGAAAGTGTTTTGTAACCATCCATCAGAATATCATTCATGTGAACGAAAAGATCTTTTTCACCTTCACATTCAATGAATCCATACCCTTTGGAATTATTGAACCATTTAACGGTTCCTTGTTTTGTTTCTGGCATTTTATCCCTTTTGTTTTTTTAACATATTTCAAGCCAATATAATCCGGCTTGCCTGCCTTTTCTCTGACAGGTGGTGCCTGCATCACGATATTTGTAACCCACATGTGTAGCGTTATAGAGAAATCGTCTATGATACAAGCCCGCGAATATACGATAATTACAGAATTTACCAACAAAACTTTTTTTTATTTTTTCAAACGTTTTTGATGTGTGCCTAATTTGAGCGGTTCTTCTGTAAAATCCGACGATAACTGCAAAACTTAATACGTATTTATCAGCATAACGAAATACACGCATTTGTATATGTGTATTTTACTGGTTCTTCACACTTAACGATACCTTATAAGATCAAGACATATCAATATCTTTACAATAGATAATTGCAAGTTTTTCCCCTTCTTGCCACCCGTACGTAGCGGTTGCGAACTTCAAGCAAAGTATTTGTACCGAATTATTATGGGAAGATTGCTGGAATAAAAAAGGGCAACTAATAGCTGCCCTTTTTGTATCGATTGATTGTGGGGGTTATTTCAGGATTTTCCAATATCCATTTTTTTCACTCCCGATGCGTTGCAATTTATTCTGCTCTTTCAATTTATTAATATCTCTCCGAATGGTTCGTTTTGAGACATGAAGTTCATCCACAATAGTTTGTAGCAGAAATCTATCATTTTGAGCAATGAGTTTAATGATGCTAATGAATCTCTTTTCGGGGACATCATCGGTTAGTATAAACGTTTTGAATATGTCTTCTTCAAAATGATTACATAATCATCAGGATATATTTTGTAAAAGAGGGGATTTATGTTTAAGTTTACCGGCATAAACTGATGGTTGACTCTGATAAAAATCGAAATATTTTTCAAATGCCAAGATATGACAACATAATAAAAGATTGCTTTTGGGATTCAAAAATGACGGAATTCCGTATTGATAATATTATTAATGGCGCTGATAAAAAGAAAAAGGAGTACTTATTTAGTAAAATATTACTCAACAGTACACATTTATTTGCTGATTTAAATATTTTTCATAAAGCTGACTTGAACGAAATGATAGAACTATTTAAAATTCCCCAATTCAATTCGGACTATGCTTTTAGACGAAAAAATATGGCTGCCGTTTATTTTTTGAATCACCCCCTACTAATCAACGAATTAAAATGGACAATATAGATTATAAAAAACTCTATCAACTCCAAGATGAAGTTCTTGATACTGTCTTTAAAACAGAAAATGAATTTTATTTAACCGGAGGGACATGTCTTCATCGTTTCTATAAAGAAAAACGCTATTCAGATGATTTGGATTTCTTTACGCACGATTCTACCAGATTTGGTTTTGCGATAAAGAATATAAAAGCGGCACTACAAGATACATTTAAGCTCAAATCGGATGTGGAATCGAAAAATTTTATACGTTTAAAAATTAACAGTTTGCTACAGGTTGATTTTATTAATGATGTTTCATCTAGATATAAAGACGTTGTTGTCCTAAAGAATGGATATATCATTGATAATATTGAAAATCTATTAAGCAATAAAATAACTGCTATCATGGGGCGGGATAATCCAAAGGATATATTCGATTTATATCTTATTTGGAAATATTACTCTTTTTCGTGGGACAAAATATTAAAATCTTCTCACGATAAAGTCAGTTTTAATCATGATGATTTTATTCTGCGGCTGAAAACGTTTCCAGCACCTACACTTAGTAATTTAAAAATTATTGACACCCGCTTCTTAGAAAATTTTAAGAATGATTTTAATTGTCTTATTGAGGAACTTATCTCTTTGTAATACCTGACTCTATGTGAGTAACTTTACCAGACACATTTACAGAAATATTATCTAAGCAGATTACTTATGACAAAACCTAAAATTCACCTCATTGTCGGGGCACGGCCGAATTACATCAAAGCCAATCCGGTGTATCGAGCCCTGGATGCACGCAACACCTTCGATCTGAAACTCATCAATACCGGACAGCATTACGACCATAATATGTCCACACTCTTTTTTGATGAACTGGGCATGAAATCCCCGGATGTCAATTTGGAGGTCGGTTCAGGCCGCCACGGAGAACAAACCGCTATAATCATGGAACGGTTTGAAAAAGTACTTTTTGATGACCGCCCTGATCTGGTCATCGTGTTCGGGGATGTAAACTCCACCATTGCCTGTGCATTAGCTGCAGTGAAACTTCATATCCCGGTGGCGCATGTAGAAGCCGGATTACGCAGTTTTGACCGAACCATGCCGGAAGAGATCAACCGCATCCTTACCGATCAAATCGCCGATATGCTTTTCATTACCAGTCCGGAAGCAGAGACCAATCTCAATAACGAAGGGATTTCCAGCGATAAGATCCACTTTGTCGGAAATTCCATGATCGATTCACTGGTAGCGTTTCAACGTCATTTTGATACATCCACAATCAAAGATGCGCTGGGGTTGAACCGTCCTTACGCATTAATGACCTTTCACCGCCCGTCGAATGTGGACGACAATAATAATCTGAAGCAGCTAGTACAATCCTTGGATACTGTCTCAGAAAACCTGGACTGTGTCTTTCCTATCCATCCGCGGACCCGCAATAAACTGGACAGCTTCGGATTACTGAAACAACTGGAAGCCAATCCGAAGTTTCATCTGCTGGACCCAATCGGGTATATTGATTTTATGCGTCTGCAGAAAGATGCGACAGTCATCCTCACCGACTCCGGCGGAGTGCAGGAAGAGTCTACGTATTTTGGTGTGCCGTGCCTGACGGTACGCGATAATACCGAACGCCCGGTAACGATTACGCAGGGTACCAATACACTCATCGGGACAAATTACGTGAACATCCCAAATGAAGTCGATCAGGTGATGACATCCTCTGGGGAGAATAATCTCTGCCCGGAATTATGGGACGGGAAAGCGGCGGGAAGAATAGTGGATATTTTAGAATCACTCCGGGGGCGGACAAGTCAATAATGTAAAATGGAATCGATATGTTTTATAAACACCCCTCTAAATCTCCCTTTTGGAAAGGGGAAATTGCCAGTGGAAATACTGCAGTTGAAAGTTAAACCACAGATTACACCTGTCTGCGCTTCACTACGAACAGGCAGGCGGATTACACAGATTTGAAATCCATGACTAAAACTAAAATAAAAACCTTTCAGGATTTTATAATAATCAAAAGAGACACTGTCATTCTGAACGGAGTGAAGAATCTACATTTTTTGTAAGCGGAGTTAAGTTTTGTGTTTTATTCAATTGTATCAGGTTTAATTACGTAGATCCCTCAGACGTTCTTCTCCCGACACTTCCCCGACACTTCGTGTTACCCTAATGCGGAATCTGAAGACGTGCCTGGGACTGTAAGCTTCGGGATGACATAGTTTTTTTTTAACAAAGCATTCTCTTATGAATAAGATGATATGGAAATATGGAGATCAGAATATAACGGAAAAATTCACTCACCAATTTATCACACATCCAACAATCCATTCCTCATCCTTAAGAGGTTTTCGGGTACGGGTTATTTCGATAACCCATAATTATAAATTGTTCTTCGGTTGAGTTTCATTCTCAAAAGAACAACTAAAACAATTAATCACACTACACCGTCATCTATTCATAACTCCGTGGTATAAATAATGTAGATTTCCCGATAAATCGGGATTTCCGTTTCGCTACAACCTCTCCTCTTTTGAATTGCGGGATGATGAGCTTTTTTATAAAAGGCTGAAGCCTAAAAGCCCAATTATCAATTGACGTTAAAGCGGATCTATGGCAATCTCAGAAAGGAAATCCTGAACGGTTTCTCTCGGGATTTGGTCGGTCAGATAATCTACTTCTTCCGTATAATCGATGTCTTCAAAATAATCTAAAGCCATTCGAAAAGATTTTTCATCAAATACCGGATAAAATAATTCCGCTGATCGTTTAGTGATATCCATGAATGAAAATCGTTGTAGCAGGAAATACATATCCACATAATCCTTCCATTTGGAGCGGCGGGTCATCGCCAATGCTTTCATGGCGGCAAGATCCAAGAGGCTCGGCATCGAAATAAAATGCTCAAACCATTCTTGGTGCGGAACCTTATACGGGTAATTTAAAAACGTGAGTTTAACGTTATTCGCCCAAATAGTAAACTCATCTTCCGTGGCACAAAGCGTACGATCGATAGCCACTTTTTCCCGTTTTAATATGTTTTGGATGCGTTGATACCGTACATTTCCATGGTGAAACACATCAAAATCAATCGAACGACGATGTCCCAATTGCAGAGCGATGGCCGTACCTCCCGCCAAATAATAGTCCGATGAAAACCGATGAATCAGCGGAAGCAAGTCAAGTTGGTTTCTGTTAAGAATATTGCGGTGCATGGCGATCAAAATAGTGCATAAAATATGTTTTGATGTTACCCGGGTAATCATGTCGTTCTTTATTTACCGTATACCGAAACACCTCCGCCGCCGTTTGAACACCCAATATCTCGATCAACTGTTTCACGTCAGTTGCCGATCCCTGAATTAACGTCGCTGCCACAACGGATGATAAACTCAACCCGGATAATTTATCCTCCGGGACCCAATGCCAGAACAAATGGTGATCTATGATAAATGTCCTCATCTGATTGCCATAGGACTCAACCGCCGGACGATGATAATCCACCGATTCATAATACGGGGATACGTCGAACCCAACCGGCATCATCCAATCGGAAACCGACATGTCCAAATCTGAATTATAAACCACGTTTGACGCTGCTTCATGCCGGGATAAACCCTCAGACTGCAAAAAATAACGCCGATTAATGTCATCAAGTAATCGCAAAGCATTATCTGAGACGGCTGCGATATAACTCATCATCATATGGACCGATATGTTCTGAGTTGCGTTTTCAATCCTGGCAATAGAAAATCGGGATACACCGATTTTTTTTGCGACATCTTCCTGGGATAGCTTTTTTGCTTTTCGAGCTCGTTTTAGTACATCAATGACGATGGCAACGTATGGTTCATGCGACATAACCCTCCTCCTTTGCAAATAAAGTATGTGCATATACAGCACGATATTACCCCATATTTTGCTTTAAGTCAAGCAATATTCCGGCTATACCAATTATTAATGTGCGGTTTATGCAACATATAAATAGTTTATCACGACGGTAATTGCATTTATTTCTCTTTTAGAATTGTGCTTTGTTTTCTCAATGCATAGATTCCGGTGTCAATTTAATAATTGACAAAGCGTGTTTCATCGTTAATCCGTATTACCGCGATGAGAGACAAACATAAAAACAACATGTGGAAGCTGATACGGCAGTGAAAGCAGAAAGGAGCCATAATATGGCTACAATAATAAGCAACCGACCGGCACTGCTACTGGCGCAAATGCGTCAAATCAAAGCCGGATTGACGAAATACGCGGAAACCTATACCCCTGCAGGACCATCCCTGTTGGAGTTGGAAGAAGCGGTTTCACAACTGGAAACTTCCCTAGCATCGCAAATCGAAGCAAAGGGGAATGCGGAAGCTGCAACCCAGAACCTAAATGCGACACGGGATGAATCGATTCTGATTACCCGCCGTATGCGGGACAGCATCTATGCCCATTTCGGGAAAAGAGATGCGCGGATTGTGGAGTTCGGTTTGGATACATTACCGACCCGCAAAAAGAAAAACGGATCTAATAGCAACCCCGGGCAAGGGTAATACCGGTAAATCCGTTTAACGATGAAAGTTCTTCGCGGGGAAACCCGCGGGGGACTTTTATTTTTGGTGGTTAAATGTACAAGATTATTTCACTGCAACCAATCTTATTATTTCGTTTTTACAAATTGGCAAATGATTACATTACTTACAAGAATGAATAGCCAATATTGTTTTCTCAGAAAACAGGTGTATTTTTAATAAAACTCTTTGGTTAAACCAACTTACAGTGTTGTCATTCCATCGGAATCTTTATACCACAGGGAATAATAACTGTCGTCAGTAGGGAATTTAACTTGTCGCTGATCACTCATTCATAATTCAAAATTTACAATTCAACATTAATGCAAAAAGCCCCAACGCATAATGCATCAGGGCTTTGCCACAACACCCGGGAAGGGTCAGCATCCTAAGTTAGGAACTCCCAAGGTCGTGAAAGATTAGTCGAAAGTCATAAAGTCGAAAGTAAACTGTGAATAGCTATCAGAAGATGAACTGTAAATTGTAAATTGTTCTGTCGTGTCACTCTCATTAACC
>CAYLYH010000056.1:0-8881 GCA_964388155.1 uncultured bacterium
TTAATATCTACAACCTTCACAACAAAAAGTATCGTTTATTGTGAAGAACCAAAAAAACTTACAGAAAACGAGTGGAAAGAGTTAATCAATTCCAACCTTGCTATAAAAATTTACTCAAAGATTTTAGATGATACCTTGTGGATCGTCTCAAATAAAAATTGTTTGAATAAAGTTACAGATAGGGCACCTGTCTATCTAATAAAAGAAGTTCGACTCATTGAAAACGAAGATGCAGAGTTTTTACAGAAAATCCATTTAGTCAAAAAGACTTTTGATGGTGAAATTGTGGAAGATTGGGAGATAGATGATATTCCAAGTCCCATGCCACCACCAATTGGTGATGAAAAGGATGTAGTAAAAGAGAAACTTGCACAACTTAGAAAAACCATAAAACCAAAACAGAAGGAGATTTACAATGAGCAACATCAGACTCAGTTATTCAAAAATGGATAGGTATCAAACCTGCCCATTATCATACAAATTACATTACATTGATAAACATAGAAGTGAGCCTACAGATCCACTGATATTCGGGAAACTTATTCATAAATGTCTGGAAGATTATGTAGAAAAACAAGTTCCAGGTGAGGATGCAATTTTAGAGGTATTTACCACAGAATACACTAATGAGAAATTAACCGATCAAATAATGTTTGATGAAGGTCGAAAGATGTTAATTAACTGGGTGAAAAACAATCCTGATGTACATTCTCTAAATATCTTAGGCATTGAGCAAGAAATACGGCTAAATATCGCAGGTTTTGATGTGATTGGATACATTGATAGAGTTGACCAAATTGATGATGATACTATCGAAATTATCGATTACAAAACCAATCGAATGATATTTTCAAGAGAAGAAACCGATAATAATCTGCAGATGTCTATTTATACAATTGCTCTTCAAGATTTGTATCCTGATAAGAAAATTGTGTGTCGGTTTGATATGTTAAGGCATGGTTTTTCAATGCATACCAAAAGAAGTAAAGAACAACTCGATACAGCAGTAGAATATATTAAATCTGTTGGCACACAACTTGAAACTGCCACTGAGTTTAATGCTAAACTCAACACTAATTGCATCTACTGTGACCATCGTAAGAATTGTGGTGTGTTTCAAAGAGCACTTTTAGGTAAACAAGAATTTATCTGTGAAGATATTAATGATTTAGATTCTGTTGCCAAAGAATATCAGGAAGTATCCAACTTGGCTAAAATCCTGTATTCTCGAAAAGCCAAACTGGGTGGTGTGTTAAAAGTTGGACTTCTAAACAAAGAATCTCTTGAACTACACGGCTATAAATATGCGATGGGAAAAACAACGAAAGTGTCTTATCCTGATAGAATTAAAACGGTGGATGTGTTAGATAATCTAATTGAACTTGATAGAGAAATTATTGAAGAAAATATTACAGAAATTAAAAAGACAAAATTAGATGCATTTTTAAAGGAACAGAAAAAACAATGGGACAAAGTGAAAAAGTTATCCGTTGAAACAGCATTAAAGAAAACTGCTGATGTATCATATTCACCCAGACTAAATGTGAGGGCAATAAAATGATAAACTCACAGAAAAAGGGTGCCAATTATGAGAGAAAGATTGCCAAAGCATTTGGGAAGATTTATGGAGAACTTAGAAGAACCCCACTCTCAGGTGGAATGGATTGGAAAGGTGATATTCAAGCGGTTGAAAATGATATGCCATTTCATATTGAATGCAAAAAACAGGAGAAACTCAACATCTGGAAGGCATTAAAACAGGCTGAGGAAGACTGTGAGAATGATAAAACTCCGATAGTGGTCTTTGCAAGAAACAGAAGCAAAGATTATGTGGTGATTGGGATGGATGAGTTTTTGGAGATTGTGAAGGAAGATGATTTCAACTCTCCGTGAATCACCCTTTTTAATCAGATATCCTGACCAACATATGCTAAATAATTCATAAATTTGCAACACTTAATTTTAGGAGATTTACAAATGAAAGCAATAAAATATCTGGCAGTATTATTCGTCTTGGTGTTATCAACTAGTATATCTATTGCATCTGAAAAATATGCAGTTTTGATAACCGGTGATTATGCAGATACAAGTCGTGCAAACTACTCAGGAAGTTGGGCAACTAATAATAATATAGATAGGGACAGAAGACCAATGGAGGAATTTTGGAATGATACTTATTTATTATGGGAAATTCTTGTTACCGAAAAAGGTTATTCAAATGAAAATGTGTTTGTGCTATTTGCTGGCGGTATTGATTATCCAATTGACTCAGATGTTGATTTACCTGAGAACTGGGCTGATAGATATACACCATTAGATAATTATGAGCATATATTAGGCGAAGGTGGTCAAATTACCGATTATCCTGCAGATAGTGCAAATGTGAATGATGTATTTACAGGCCTTGCCAATGGAAGCAACGGTTTTCCGCGTATAACTGAAGATGATTTTCTTTTCGTCTGGACATTTGACCATGGCTATCCTGATCCAAACAGCGATCATGTGTTACTAGGGTTAATAGACGATCGAATATTCGATTATGAATTTGCAGCCCTAACCGATCAAATAAATGCGAATAAGAAAGTGTTTTGGATGCAACAATGCAATTCAGGTGGATTTATTGATGACCTTGAAGGTGAAGATACATTCATAATTACAGCATCACATGCCGACACAGGAGCTGAACCTGCTGACCAATTCGCTTCATGGACAGATGATTTTGAAATATATTGTGATGAAGCTGTTGAGAATGAAATCATTAGTTTGCATACATACACTCATGGTGAATTCAATTTTCATTTGTTTTCATCCACAATTGGTAAATCTCCAGCATATTACACCCAATATCCAGAAAACAATGGCGAACCCTATACAAATGCAGATTTAAATAATGATAGTATTATTTCATTCCTCGAAAGTAAAGAATGGTTATTCTATCAAGACTCTATTTGTGATTGTCATTGGGGACCTTTTTGTGCGGTACCTGATTCTTCTGATTTAGGAAATATTGGTTCAACAACATCATTAGAATATCCGACCTTAATTCCATCAACAATTATTGGGAACTACAATGTTAGAGGGATTATTGGAATACCAAAAACTGTAAATGTATGTTCTGGAGCTACATTGACATTTGAATCAAATTCGGATGTAAGTATATTATCTGAAAACCAATTGATAATCGAAGATGATGCAACTTTAATTATTGGAGCAGGGACTATTATCCATGCTAGTGAAAATAGTAGTATTATTTGCAATGGTGATTTAGTTGTTAGTGGAACAGAAGATAATCCAGTAACAATTATGGGTAACGCTTGGGAAGGTATTTATGCAAATGGCACGGTAGAATTTGATTTTGTTAATATCTCAGGTTCTGATAAAGTTGGAATTGGTTCAGCTGATAATGCAACGGGGCATATTAGAAATTGCATAATCTCAAATAATGTTGTTGGGATTAGATTGAATTATGTAGATAACGAATTTGTTATCGAAGATAATATTATCTCTGATAACACATCATTCGGTATAAACCTGCGTCATTCAAGTCCAGATATCATTGACAATGATATTCATGGTAACAATTACATTGGTATTTTGATGATGTCTGGTTCAAATTCTGTTGTTAAAGGAAATCATATTTACAATAACGGTATGATGAATGCCAGTTCACTTGCATCAGGAATTAATATGATTAGTTCTTCACCTGAACTAATAACCTCAGTGAATGGTGTTCCATTCAATTATCCAGTAAACAATGAAATTGATAACCACACAACAGGAATTTTTGTTGCGTTTATGGGATCACCAAATTTGGGTGTTTATTCAGAAAACAATTTTACAATTAATGGTGGACTCAATCATTTTCACGATAATGGAATATCACTAAACAGAAGTTATGCGGGACCCTATTGGCCAGATGAACCCAGCCATAGAAACTACAGGACCTTATTCGCAGAAGTTAATTATTGGAATAGTGATTTAAGTGAAGAAGCAGAACCTGATAATATTTCTGGCAGTCGTATTTCAACTACACCAACAGCACCCAGTGTGATTGGAATTGTAGAAGAAGATGAAATTCGTTTGCTACGAGATGGGTTAATTTTAGAACAAAAGGGTGAATTCCCTCAAGCCCGTTCAAAATACACTGAGTATCTACAAACTGATCCAAATGAAGAAGGCATTATCACAGCATTGGGTGGAATAAACAGAGCTTATGAAAAAGAAAATGATATTGAATCATTAATTTCTGAATTAGAATATTGGAGAGAAGTTGGAAACAATGAAGCCATTTCTACTATTGCTCAAACACAATTAATTTGGGCATATAAAAGTATTAATGCTGATGAGCAAGCCATCGAAACAGTGGAAGAATTAATTGCTGAATATGAAGGCACAGATTTGGAGCCATATTATATTCTTGAATTGGCATTGCTACTTGAAGAAAGTGATGGTGCGTTGTTGTTTAGAACTAATCCTAATGAACCTACTGCAAATCAAATACTTGAACAAGGAATTGCTAAAGTTTATTCTGAGTATTCAGAGTCAGATGTAGCAGAATTGTTCCGTTTATTATATGGCGGTGATTCACAGATTACAACAGAATCAAACAGCCAGTTACCTAATCAATTTGCTTTGTTAAATGCATATCCAAACCCATTTAATCCAGTAACCACAATTCAATATGAAATACCTGAACAAAGCCAAATTACACTAACAGTGTTTGATTTAAATGGACGGGTAATTGCTGAGTTAGAAGATAGAAATATTGATGGTGGAAAATACCAATCGCTTTGGGATGGAACAGATAATATTGGAAAGCAGGTTGCTACTGGAATTTACTTCTATCAACTTACAGCCATTTCCAGTGAAACTGGGAAGGTGTTTACTCAATCAAATAAAATGTTACTTTTGAAATAGGGGGTGAAAATGAAAACTTACAAAAAAATAACTGAATACCGTTTAGTAAAAATCACTAAACTAATTTGTGTAATTAGCGTAATTAGCGGTTTGCTTTTTGCATCTGTAATCAATGTCCCCGCAGACCAACCTACAATTCAAGCAGGGATAGATTCAGCCGTTGATGGTGATACGGTTTTAGTAGCCAATGGAACTTACATCGAAAATATCAATTTCAACGGTAAAAATATTGTGGTTACTTCTGTTGAAGGTGCTGAGAATACAATTATTGATGGTAATCAGAATGGGTCTGTCGTGACTTTTGAAAATAGTGAAGATGATACAACTGTTTTAGACGGATTTACTATTAGAAATGGCTTAGCAGAGTTTGGTGGAGGTATTTATTGTAGCAGTTCTAACCCCATCTTAACTAATTTAATGATAGAAGATAATTCTGCTACTTGTGGAGGTGGTATTCATTGTTCGGCATCAAGTCCAAAATTAAGAAACAATGTTATAACACATAATGAAGTAGCTGGTTATGGTGGAGGAATTGAATGTGATGGATATTCTTCTCCAATTTTAGTAAATACTACAATATGTGGCAATTCTGCCGGTTTTGGAGGTGGAGGAATTGATTCTTATACGGGTTCTAGCCCAAGATTAGTTAATAGTATTCTTTGGGGGAATACACCGCAACAAATATTTTTAGATGGGGGTTATACTCCAGCAGTTGTTACAGTGGCTTATTCAAATATTCAAGGTGGAGCAGATAATATCGGTGGAGATTCAGATTGTTATATAATCAATTGGTTAGGAGGAAATATTGACATCTACCCCCTTTTCAACAACCTTGAAAATGGCGATTACACATTACAACCAAATTCTCCTTGTATTGATGTAGGCACTTCCTTTTTTGTGTTTGAAGGTGATACTTTGGTTAATATGAGTGAAGATGAATATATCGGTTTTGCACCTGATATGGGAGCGTTTGAATATGAGAGTATAATGTCTATTACAGAAGAAACTGTAAACTTACCAAATAGTTTTCACTTATTTGAGTGTTATCCCAACCCTTTTAATCCTTCTACCACAATTTCATTTCAGTTACCACAGCAAGAAACTTTTGATCTATCAGTTTATAATATAAAAGGTGAGTTGGTTGAAGTATTATTCAATAAAAAACTCAATACGGGCTATCATCAATTTGATTGGAAACCAAATAGCAATATCCCATCAGGGTCGTATTTTGTAAAGTTGTCATCATCCAATTATGATGAAGTCAGTAAGATTGTTTATTTAAAGTAGCATTGTGAACATTTCAGAGAATTTAGAAGAGTGATGTGCTAATTTATTCGTAAATTACACCACTTATTTGACCTACCGTTTAGCCCGCTTGAACATCATTAGCGGACAAGCCTAATTTCTTAGGCACCGCCATTGTGGAATATTTGCTTTGCAAATTCCACTTGGTAAAACACACCGTTAGAACATCGTTATTCGCTGATTACCGTCAGCCATAAAAAAAACGCACAAATTGTCTTCTGCGAGGAGAAAATATGCGTTTTTGCTGCACGAAGCCCGGGAGAATAAAATAGAATTGAAATATCAGCGTACCAATTCCCATGATTAAAAACATCCATACCTTAACCTCAGCCCCGACATTCGCCGGGATTTCCTGCGCGTCCGGCAGGCGGGCACTTCGCTCAACCTTAGTCTTAGCCTTAGTATTTTCCGGCTGTACAGCAACCTACGGACCAATGAAAGCCAACAGCGGTTATAGTGAAAAACACATTGATGAGAATACGATTCAAGTCACGTATAAAGGGAATGTCCGTCATGGCAAAGAGGATGTTCGCACCCGTCTCATTTATCGCTGTTCGGAGGTGACGGTGGAGAACGGATATCCGTATTTTATTGTCATTGCGGACAGCAGTTATAAGCACGTCGGGAAAAAGGAATTCGGGGAGTCTGACCTTTCGTTCGAAACGACGACCACGATGTCCGGTGGAGTGAATACGCGTGTTAGGAGTACATTCGGGGCTCAGGAAACAGATACATATTTCGTTGGGGTTTTCAACATTCGACTTTTGAGAAATCCGGTAACCCATGCCGTAGATGCTAAAGCGTACATCAGAGACAATAATCGAAACTAAGTCTAAAACATAGTGAGTGGTGAATCGTGAGAACACAGACACCATGTTTTATGGATAATTAAAATACGGGCGGCAAGTTGGGGGCCAAATCATAACCCGGAAAATAAGTTTTGCAAACAAAACAGTCCTTTTTTCATAATATCGCTCTGTAACCCTCATATTTAAAGGGATTACATTCATCTGCTCCTTAGTAGTGTTCTAAAAGAAAAAACAGCTGATTTTTTTTTTTTCATATTGACAGTATACTTAACCAAGTTATAAGTTAACGCCGTTCAAAGCTAAAGGATTTACAGTAATAGAAACGACAGGGTCAGTGTCAAGTATTTTTTTTTGAAGAAGCAGCTGTTTTCTGCAAGATGCCAACGGGTTATTTACGCCCGATACTGAACACTCACCCTTAAGTCGTCCATAGGACTGAAAACTCGTCCCTGACAAAGTAGTCTGAAACAGACTTTCTTTCTCGGTGGGTTAACGTCCGTTTTACATAATTAGCTACGCACGCCACGTGAAATCCGGTGGTAGAAGGATATTTCACTGTGGAATAGCCGACTCAGTTTTATGTGACTGAGGTGGCGGAGCACCATCCAAAAGCAATTTTGAATTTTGAATGTTGAATTGACGTGGCTAAACGAAATATAATTAGAGATAAGACGTTTGATTTTTCACTTAAGATTATTGAGATGTATAAATATCTGACCCGGGAAAAGAAAGAATACATTTTATCAAAGCAAGTATTGAGGTCTGCAACGTCTATTGGTGCTAATGTAGAAGGGGCGATTGCAGGTCAAAGTCACAAAGATTTTATTTCAAAAATGAGTATTGCTTCCAAAGATTCCCGTGAGACTATTTATTGGCTCAAGCTATTGAGGAAATCCGGATATTTATCTAAAGATGATTTATTAAACGACAGTATCGAAATAGGTAAAATTATTACTTCCATCGTTAAGACCTCTTCCGAAGAAGAAAAGAATTCATAATTCAAAATTCATAATTCAATATTATCAATGATTGATTTCCACAACCATGTTCTCCCGGCCACGGATGATGGCTCTCCAAGTACAGAGGTGTCACTGAATATGCTGCGGACGGCCGCTGAACAAGGCATCACTGATGTCGTGAATACCGTACATTTTCAAAGTCCGCGGATGGATGGAATTACATTTAAGATTGAAGATCTAAGAATTAAGATTGACGAATTGCAAAAGGCGATAGATGCGGACGGAATCAACATCAAACTCCACTTAGGTGCAGAAGTGTACTACCTGCCGAATTTGATGGAATTGAAAGACAATCCGCTGCTGACGTTTGGTCACGGAAAATACATGCTCGTAGAATTTGCCACCCGAACCATTCCAGAAGGTTGCTGGCAGATGTTTTTTGATATGAATATCGCAGGAGTTACGCCGATTATTGCACATCCTGAGCGGTACAAAAAGGTGCAGGAGAATCCGGCATTGGTCGGAAGGTTCATCCGATCCGGGTGTCTCATCCAAGTGGATGCCGGGAGTTTGGTCGGGACGTTGGGACAATCATCGGAAAAAGCCGCGAATGAGATTGTCAGGCAAGGATTGGTTCACATCATCGGATCTGATGCTCATGACGATCGAAAGCGGAACTTTCAACTGACAGAAGCCATCGACATCGCTACGGATTATCTTGGAGAGGACTTTGCAAACGAATTAGTGACAACCAACCCCAAAGCCGTAATTGCCGGAGATTACATTGACCCGGGTGAAGGAGAATATCGAGCACCCAAACCAACACTATTTGAAAAAATGAAACGTTTGTATACGAGGTGACGGGATTAAAAACATAAGACGAAGATAGTT
>CAYLYH010000057.1:0-8599 GCA_964388155.1 uncultured bacterium
CCCGTAGGAGTCTGGGCCGTATCTCAATCCCAGTGTGGCTGATCATCCTCTCAAACCAGCTACCGATCATCGCCTTGGTAAGCCGTTACCTTACCAACTAGCTAATCGGACGCGGGCCCATCTCAAAGTGCGAGCCGAAGCCCGCTTTAATCCTGTGTGCCAAAGCACTCTGGATATCATCCGGTATTAGTCCCGGTTTCCCGGGGTTATCCCAATCTCTGAGGTAGGTTGCCCACGCGTTACTCACCCGTTCGCCAGTTTAATTGCCCCGACGAATCGGGACTTTCTCCTTGACTTGCATGTGTTAAGCACGCCGCCAGCGTTCGTCCTGAGCCAGGATCAAACTCTCCATTGTATGGTTAATATGGTTAGCTTGCCGAGTTTGTCCTGGTTAGTCTCTGAGACCCACGCATACCTAAATTTTCAAAAATCTCTGCAATCGAGCGTATATAACCCGCTCAAAGCCTACAAAGTTATTACATCAATATCACCTGTGTCAATAAATATTCTCATAATATTTAAATTAATTTTTAGCGAACCCAACAACCAGTTTAGCAAAGATAAATGCACTCCCAAGGTAATGTCCTTCCTCTAAAAATACACTATTTTATCTCAACTCAGGTTCATGAAGATCCAAAAACCTTGACGCTGGGTGTTTGAGCATCTCTGCAACAATAAATTTTATGACCGACTGTCTGTTTACTAAATCTATATCATCCATCGTTTTAATAATGCTCCCAACATACAAACCAATGCCGATGAATACAGGAGGAACCAAGATTCGACTATCCATGCTACTTGAGCCAAGCGTCATTGGAATTCGACGCCTGAGTGGAATGCTCCAATCAGAAGACGTCGTCCGTACCGAATTGGAATAGGCGACGGTGTTACTCAACGCGTCCTGATAGGTGAAACTCCCAGCTACAGTATTATTGTTTGCTGTAAATGCATATAGTAGAATTGCCGTACCCATGGTCCCTGCAACTTCTCTCCAGTTTCTTAAATATGACTGACCTGCACCCGGAATAACTGAAGCAACCATGGCTAACGTTCTATTCTTTTTAGGCATAGTTTGTGCCGTCTTTATCGATGAAAGTAACGGAGCAATCATTTCCGAATAAAATGCATGATCAAACCGTTCTTCTGCGGCTAATAAGGTTTGTTTTGCTTCGCTCCACTTTAATTCACTTAGAAGAGCATATCCTCTGAATATCAGGGAATACGGATCTTCTTTACCCTCAGTTTCTTCATAAACCTTCTTCATGTTATTTTGAATCAAGTGTAGATACGTCGTTCTGTATTTTGCGTTTTGAAAAGCAATGGTGGTAGAATCCCCACTCTGTGTTAATCGCGAATAATACTCAATGGCTAAATCATATTTCTGAAGCTCTTCATAAGACCTTGCAATATAGTAGTACAGAATCGGTTCCAGCTGATCGTCAGGATATTTGTATAAATATCGAAACAGGCTTAATTGTGCGCGGTCGTAATAGCCATTTTCAAACAAAAAATCGCAGAAAGACAAAAGCTCATGCCTTTGAAACTGTGCGTAGTCTTTCCACTCCTTCTGAATTTCATACTCAGAAAGGTAAGATGGTTGCCCAAATAAGATGGCAATCCATAGAATTAGTGGGCATATTCGCTTCATACTCGGGTAGAATGTACTCAATATTTCCAGTATTTCGGATAAAAAAAGAGGGCTCATTATGAGCCCTCTTTTCAGATTGATGTTTTCTCGGCGCTACTTAAGCAGCATGACCTTGTTTACCTGAGAAAACCCTTGGGTTGTCATGTGATAGAAATACACGCCGCTCGGGACGAGTTTTCCATCATTGGAGGTTCCATTCCAAACAACAGAATACATGTTCGGAGTGTGATATCCGTTGACTAAGGTGTTTACTTCTCTGCCAAGCATATCGTAGATCACGATATTAACATGACCTGCATTGGCTATCTGGTAATCAATAGTGGTCTCAGGATTAAACGGATTAGGATATCCCTGGCCTAATGCAAACGTCTCAGGTGCCGTGTTAATGCCACCCTTTGTCAGCACATAGCCATTGGATGTAGGTATGTCCATTTTTCCTTCGCCGCTAAGCGTGTAACTGTTCGTCGCACTCTCAAGAGTCCATACATTGCCATCTGTGATAGAATATGTCATTAAAATCGTCTCTGATGGATTCATCACTTCAATGATTCCACCGGTTTCAGCAACATACCAATCTCCGGCAAATCGCACATCAAATGCACCAACCGGAGGTTTCGGCGGTAAGCTGTAACTGAGCATTGCCTTTTCAGGGATACTTACACCAAAATTCAGTTTCGTTCCATTAAATGAAATGGAATTTGCATCTGCCATCAGATTGTCAACTCCGACTGTACGTGCCAGTCCGGTACCGCATGTTGAGACATCACCGGCGGCGTTTGTACGCACCCAATATCCACTTCCCGGTTCAAGCGTCGTTACCTGCTGATACCCGGCATTAAACGTATAATACGTCCCTGAAACAATAATATCATTCGGGTCACAGATTGTAGCAACATCTACACTGTAAGACCCGGCAGACATTAAATTCCAACCGGCGTTCAATGAAATAGTGATATCGTCCAGACACGGACCTTCAACAAAGTTTGAACCCGCATCGTTAAAGCGCAACCAATATCCAACTCCCGGGAGAAGATATTCTTCCGATTGATAGCCTGCACCAAACGAATACAATGTTCCTGTTATCGAATTCGGGAACAAAGACTGGTAGCTTGGATCGTCTACACCTACGGCTAATCCAACTAAGTTCCAGCCGGCATTGTTTTCGACCGTTGTTTCACAGCCATCTCCACAATTTGGCTCGGTTTCTAAATCAACCCATCCGGCATACACACGGTTTTTCCAGTTGGCAGGGTGGTCCACATCGCCGGTTGTTGAACCATACGGATAATCCGGCATTTGGTAAGAGTAATATACTCTGTCATTTGTTGCACCGTCCGGAGAGGCATGAGCAGAAACTTCATCAGGGCGATCTTCATCTGTGGTGTCAGGATCCGGTGTTTCAAATTGATAAGGGCACCACCATGAATTTCCGGCATCTTCTGTTTTAATCACAAAATTGTCAAAAGACCATTCTAAAAAGTATCCCCAGTCATCGCATCCGTCGTCGGGTGTTCCGCCGTCATCGGTGACGGTAAAGGGACCCGGTTCAATCAGACTGGTAACGACATACATAACATCATCGCTTTCTCCACTAATCGCCAGAGACGGGAAGAACGACTGATACCAATAATCATTGGCAAAATAGTCATCCCAATCTCTGAAAGATTCTGACGTACCCAACACAAAGGAATAATTCCATCCTAAGGGTGTATTTACAAATCCCGGAGACTGAAGATAATCTTTGTCAATCCAAAAATGCCACCAGCCGATGGCGTCTGTAATGGATGTATAAATTCCTCCATCTGAAGAAGGAAGCACACTCGTTACAAAATGCGGATTTCCATCACTGTCAACACGCATGTCAAAATCGTATGCAATAAATAATTGATCCCACGTGATTGTTGTATCAGCGCATGGGTCGTTATCAGGACCGTAATGATCAGGATAAGCACCATTATTCAGCATGTGCTCAAACACATTGTCATCTATAAAGAAGTAATTCGTTCCTTCTTGTCCGCCGAACCATGTTGCTCCGTAATCTTCAGTCATTTTGAAGGCGATCGTATGTGTGTTAACATACGGGCTTGCACCAACATCTGCACCATCAAAATAGGTAGAGACAGCTACGTAACCGAATCCATTATCATTAACATCTAACGTAGGAGAAGATGTATACGATCCTTCTTCATCTCCACCGACCATATCGGCATTTACATCGATGACTTTAATTTCATTTCCAAAAATTATTTCTCCATCCTGATAGGCTTCAGAATGAAATACGAATTTATCTTCTCGCGTCCAGTCAGCATACGCTACGTTAAAGTTATGAGCACCATTACCATAGGAATAATCAGGTGAACCAACCCATAAATCTTTCGACCCGTCCCAATTTAAATCCACATCCGATGCATCTGCAAAGGAACCGCCGTCCCATCCGAATTCATCCCACGTATAATAAGGAGTTCCGCCATAACCGTCTCCTATTCCGGTATATTCATTCCAAAATGCGTAAGGATAGTCATCCATTCCCAGCGCACTGGGATACCGTCCGATTCCCATCCCGGGGTTCAGGTTTTGATAAGTAGTCCAGTCAATACCGTCTTCAGAATAGGCAGCACCAATCTGTCCGCTGGTTCCGTTCTCTCCCGCCCACTGTCGATATACGAAGAAAAATCCGTTCTCATGAACGGCAAGCGGACGTGTAGGAGCCACGATCATTCCATATCCGTTTTTTGAAGAATCCACTACGGTAAAATTGAATGAATTTCTGTCATTCGGATAGGTGTAAACAGGACCCGAAGGTTGTCCTTCCGGGATATTTACTGATGCTTCCGGTTCTATTTTTGGCTGATATACTTTACTGTGTTTTACCGGTGCTTTGTGTAGGGGAATCGCAGAACCGAATACAATTCCTAACCCAAAAACGGCAATCAGCATTATGTTAATTAACTGTTTCATGTTTCCTCCATGTTCGTTGTGAAGTATCAAACTAAGTATTTTCCATCAATTATTGAACCAGATTGTACATCAAAATTCAACAAATGACAATTCCTATCTTCGCAAAATATGCGAAAATATATACTGTTCGATGTTTATTAATAGAATCTTTCTCATTCTGATGTAATTGTAATATTGCCTTCACCGGATGTTCGAATCCAATAGCCTTTCCCGGGATATAAAATCTCGGCGGGTTCATATCCTCCATTAAATTCATAGATTGTCCCACCGATGATAATTCCTAATGGATCATGAATTAAATCCACACTCACGGGTGCGGTGACTCCTGTGAATAAATTCCAGCCTTCGGATAGAGAAACCATCACGGATGATATCGACGTACCCGTAATCGTATTCACCCCATCCGATGGAAAGCGAAGATAATACCCGACGCCGACAATTAATTGTTCTTCCTGAATAAATCCGCCATCAAATGAAAACAACGTTCCCTCCAGAGCATCCGGGAACAGACTTTGATAATGTGTATTCTCCATATTCATCGGGAGTCCGACAAGGTTCCACCCGGATAAATGGTCCACATTGACAGATGTAGGCCCGCCCGTGGTCATGCTGTACAATCCTGTCCGCTTTAAATTACCGCGGTACATATTCCAAAAACCGAAAACGCTACCGGATTCTTTTATGTCGATGTTTTCCAACGAAGCACTGGTGCCAATCATGACCTCCAAATCTCCATCGTTATCGGTATCAAAAATGGTTGGTGAACCTTTATATGGGAATGTATTTTGTATCGGAAAATGCGCATACATTTCACCATTCAATTTATAGGCGTAAAGATTCCCGTCTACTGTTGCGGAAATAATTTCCGGTAAACCGTCGCCATCTAAATCTGCAAACACCGGAGAAGCAATCACGTCATCACTGAGGTTTTTTGGCCAGCCGGAGAGGGGGTTACCATTTAAATCCACACCAAACAATGTACCGTCTTCCGATCCGATAAACACAGCAATTCCTTCGGATGTTTCAACAAAGCCAGGGGATGTACTCATATCATCATTCGACGCAATTTCGAACCGTAATTCTCCGTTACTGTTTACTGCATAGAAATTATCGTTCCGTGAACCGGCGAAAATTATTTTTTCTCCATCCACGTCAACAATAGACGGAGCGGTTCTAAAATCGCTGGAAACCGTAAAAGGGAATCCGTCTGCGACGGTTAAATCATCGTAAATCAGCCAGAGACTTTCTCCGTCCGTGCCACAAACAATGTCGACTTTACCGTTTCCGTTAAAGTCAGCCAACGCTACACCGCGCTGGATTTTTTCTCCCAGTTCATACGGAAATCCGGGCACATCCGTTCCATCCGGGTTGATGGCAAAAATTTTCCCGGGAGATGAATATCCACCGAAAATGATTTCGAGGTTTCCGTCACCGTCAATGTCACCTAATGCCGGTGTCCCCATCAGATATTGCCCTGCGTCATAGTCTGTTTCTATGCTGCAATTTTGATCGAGGACAAATACATGTCGACTTTTCGATGCAACCACAATTTCCAATGCTCCATCGTTGTCAACATCGGCAACTGCCGGAGAGCCCCAAATTTGATTCCCGGTATCAAAGCTGCTGAGTTCTTCACCGGATGTTGTCATAATTCTTACAATACCGCTGTAGTCTGAAAAAATAACTTCGTTAGCACCGTCATTATTGATATCCACAACAACCGGAGAAGACCAAACCTGATCACCAACTACGTAAGGCCAACCTTCTTGATTTAGCGATACCGAGATCGTGAAGGAAATGGTTTTTGCATATTCATGTTCCTGCCCGAAATTTGCTGTGATACTCAATTGAAACTCTATCTCACCAAGATCGACGACATCTGCAACATCAAACTCAAACGGATCCGTCAAATTTACACCCACTCCTCCGGCGTAAATGATACCGGGGTAATCTGCACTATTGTCAGTAATTGTCACATCCGGGTTTGAGCAAGACAGGGTCGCAGAAACATTCATTGCATCTACCCATCCCTCTTCATTTTCTATGGTCACACGCAATTGAGTTGTCTCTCCGGGGTTTAGGACATTATCACCGTCTCCTTCTCCTAATATTAATATATGCGAAACATAGGTGATATTCGGGTAAATCGTAGCGCCGATGGCTTTGTAAACATCCACCATTCCTGAACCCAGACGATTTTGTAAATAATCCTCGGTATTTAAAAGATAAATCAACGGGTCTGCAGTTTCAACAATTCTTGTCTCTAACGTTTCATTGTCCCATTCAGGATAAAATGCCTTCAACAGCCCAATACAACTTGCTGCGTTCGGACTTGCCATAGATGAACCGTCCCAAGATTCATATCCCGTTCCAATAATTAAGCTGGTGATTCCTTCCCCGGGAGCGGAAAGGTCAACAGATTCATGGTAAGTTGCCCAGTGTCCCCAAGTTCCACTACATCCCATAGCAGCTACAGAAATGACATTATTATAACTTGACGGATAATGGGAAGCATATTCCTCTCCATAATTTGGGTAATCTTGACCATTCCCCGCGGCCGCAACAATAACGGCTCCGTATGTGTCATGTGCAGTATTGACTTGGTTTTGCTCATAACTGCTAAAACCGCCACTTCCCCAGCTGTTATTAATAATCGTAAATGTTCCGGCATAATATCCTGCGCGGGCTGCGTAGTAAATCCCCGGATAGCCATCATTCACATAGGGTTCCGTTCCTTGATTTTCTCTAGAGCATTTCACCGGAATCACACTGCACCGAAATGCCGTCGATGCCATTCCAAGATTATTATCCGTAACTGCACTTAAAATTCCGGCAACATGGGTCCCGTGCGCCCAGGTGCTGTTGTTAGGTACACCGGCTTTCGGCATCGGGTCATTATCATCGGCACCAGAATATCCCGACGCATCCCAGCCAATTAGATCATCCACATAATTATCGCCGTCATCGTCTGAATTGTTGGTAAACGGTGAAGCAGGTTGAAGCGCATCTCTCAAATTAATTCCGTCTCCGCTGTAATAATCCATATTATTTTCCACCAGATATGCCACGACTTCTTCAGCATTCACATATCCGTTTCCGTCAGAATCTACCGTCGAAAATATGCTCGATGGAACCTCTCCCTGATTAATCCAAATATTGTTCTGCAGGTCAGGGTGTGTATAGTCCACACCGGTATCCACACTTGCAAGGAGGACATGACGGTCTCCCGGAATTTGCCCGTTCTCAACAAAGAAATCCCAAGCTTCAAATGCTTTCACCGCAGATAGGCTGCATTGCTGTCCAACCATCGGGTCATTCGGGACATACGTTGGTTTCCGAATATAATCATACTCAGATGACAAGACAGAGGAGAGCGTGGTAATACCATCTTTGGCGATTGAAATTTGCACCCTGTCTTTTTCGGTAAGGTACACCCGGTAAATCCGGTTCAAGTATACATCCCCGTCGTGATCTCTTGGGTCTGCCTGCGGAATCCATGCTTCAATCTTAACAGCATTATGCTCATCCAAAAATTGCTGCACAGCCACGTTATCCACTTTTGGCGGATTGTAAGCCTGCAGGATTTCTAACGGTTTTGTGCTTGGCCTCAGACAAAACATAAAGGTGTCATCTGATTGATCTTCTATCGCCGCCGAAAACAACAAGCCGGTTCCGATTAACGCTAAGCTTAAGGTGATTTTTATGTAGTTATTTTGTTTCATATTCTCGTCTTTCTTTGATTATTTCATCAATACCAGTTTCTTCGTTTCTACAAATCCATTCGTTTTCAATTGATACAAATACATTCCTGATGCTACCGGCTGACCGTGTGCATCTGTGCCGTTCCAAATGATGTGATGAGTACCTGCTAGTGTTCTACTATTCACCAATTCCAAGACTTCCCTTCCTCTCAAATCATAGACTGTTAATTGTACATCACTGATAACCGGTAACTGATAACGGATTACGGTTTCAGGATTGAATGGATTCGGG
>CAYLYH010000058.1:0-8329 GCA_964388155.1 uncultured bacterium
ACCAAATATTACTCGAAATCTTTCGAAATACACCGCTAAACTAGTCATGACCCTACATAATTACGCTTCACAATGATTCTTCAATCTCCGACGATCGTCTTAAAAAGCTTTCCGTACGGAGATACCAGCCTTATCTCCCGATGCCTGACCCGCGAGATGGGGAAAATCGGTGTTATCGTTCGTGGTGCTCGCCGGAAGAAAAATCCAATGGGGGCGTACTTCCAGCCAATGAGTTATTTAGACTTGATGTTTTATTATAAACAAACTCGAGACCTTCAAACAGTGTCCAAAGCTTCTTTCTCAGAACTTTGGCTAAACATACAAAATCATCTTAAGCCCATGTCAATCGGGTTGTCTATCCTCGAGATGACAGAACGTGCTATCACAGATCACGACCCGCATCCGGAACTTTTTGATGAATTAGTCACGTGTCTTCGAGCTCTGGATGCACAAAGTTTTCCTGTAAATATTGTTTATTGGTATTATGAAATGCAGTTGCTTACGCAACTTGGATTTAAACCTGACCTTTCCCTCAACGATTTTCCGGGAATGAACCTGCCGGATCCAAACAGCGGACCTAACAGTAAAATAATTCTAACCAAACTGCAAACCTCCCGTCTTTCTTCTTTGCCTAATTTTACCGTAACACAAAAAGATAAGACGATTGTTAGTCAATACCTTTTGGCACAAATTCACTATCACTTTGAAGGAATTAAATCCTTGAAATCATTGGATGTATTAAAGAAGATTCTCTTATGAAAAACGACACAGTAACGGGTACACTCACGCAAATGGGCGGCGTAACTTTTCTTTTGGATGAAGATGGTACGCACCATTTTAAAGGTAAAAATATTTGGGGCGGATATCTCCATCACTGGATGGGAGAAAAACTTTGCGGAAGATATCTTCCTCAAAGAGATTATGAAACCGGCTCCCCGATTATTATTCTCTGGCCGGATGAACCACCTCCGACAACACCGTTTGTTGATTTCTACTATAATGAAAGTTTGGTAAAATACATTGCATCGACGTTTGGTCATAATGCAGTCAATGTTAATGGTGAAATTTTCAATTTTTCGCATTTGTTAAATGAAAACGAAGTCATGGCAAAAGAAGAATATTTTTATCGCCCGGCTCTTGGTGAATTTGCACCCTCTCCCAATAATGGTGTATTCGAAATTTTAGAAGACGGGAGAGCCTTTTTTGATAAGTTCGGTCGAAATTTTATGCGTACAATTCACGTGCTTCGCATTGAGGGAATTGACACCGAACGCCTGGCGGGTATTTACCATCAGGAGTTAACTGAAATACATTCATCTGTACCTCATATAAAAGACCCTGAAAAGTACAGAGATTTTAACTTCTTTACTCGAAGCTGCAGTACAATTATACGGGATGGATTCGTCCAATATGGATTCACGAAAATAAAGGGAGTATTCCCTCGCGATTTGTTTGTGAGTATCGCCTATGAGCTCCAAAAAGAGCCTGCATTGAACATCCGTATTTTCAAGATGCCCCAACTCGTGGTTCCTGAGGCTCCCCAAAGCAGAATGACACCTTTGCTAAATCCATTAAATCGTAAAAGAGTGCGTTCACTGACGTATAAAAATTAGATGAGATACCAGTTCCAGTCTCAACAAGGACAATTTTCCTGGAAGCCTAAAGTGTTTACCGAGGCAATTAAAATCCTAATCGGTGTAAATGTTATTTTATTTATCATAGATTCAATTTTTCTGCCGTTGAATTTATCTGGTGTCTTTGGGTTGTCGCCAAAAACAGTTTGGCCGATGTTTTGGCAACCATTTTCATATATGTTTATGCACGGAGGTGTCTGGCATATTGCTATTAATATGCTGGTCTTGTGGATGTTTGGCTCTGAGCTGGAAACCATTTGGGGAAGAACAAAATTTATCAAATACTATTTTATTACGGGCGTGGGGTCCGGTCTTGTATGGCTCGTTTTTAATATATCAAATTCCTACATGATCCTAATCGGTGCAAGTGGTGCTGTTTATGGTATCCTTCTTGCTTATGGAATGATGTTTCCAAATCGAACTGTATTACTGTATTTTGTTATCCCGATTAAAGTAAAATGGTTTGTGCTCATTATTGGTGCAATTGCATTTTATTCCTCATGGGGAGCACACTCGAATATCAGCCATCTTACGCATTTATCAGGGATGGTCATCGGGTATATGTATTTAACATTTAGCGGTCGGTGGAATAAATTATTACTTTCACTTCGAAAATCATTCATTGAATTACGGCTTCATTGGGCAGAAAAACGGCATCAGAAAACAGCCAAGATGGAAAAAACCGTCTCGAAGATACTTGACCGAGTACGTAAAGAAGGTTATGAGAAATTGACAAAAGAAGAGGAAGACATTCTCTACTCTGCCAGTAAAAATCTTTCAAAGAAAAAAGAAAAGAATTAGATTATGTCATTGAATAGATTGAAATATCATCTGTTGCATGTAACTATTTTTTGAGGAGGTGTCATGGATTTAGCTACTATATTTGGGTTGCTTGTCGGTATTGGATTAGTTGGATTTGGTATGTTTGACAGCACTAACGGCGAGATTCCGCCCACTTTTTTTCGACTACAAGGAATCGCTATTGTCGTTGGAGGTACATTTGCAGCAACATTGGTAAACTACCGATTTTCTACTGTTATTCAAATGTTTAGGGTTGCCGGGCAGGCATTTATAGGAAAACACCAACAAGACACGCTGGAGGTTATCCGTCAATTTATAGATCTGAGTAAATTATCTAAGAAAAAAGGTCTTGCTGAATTAGAAAAAGTTCTCCCAAAAATTGAAGACAGTTATATGTGTCTTGGCATTGAATATGCTATCCTTGAAAAAGACAAAAATCGCTTAGAAATATTTCTTAATAACGAACTTGAAAACATGATAAAACGCCATCAGAGAGGCTGGGAATTGTTTTATAACATGGGATCATACGCTCCGGCTTTTGGGCTCTTGGGAACAGTTATGGGGCTTATTCTTATGATGCACGGAGAAGCAACTTCCAGCTCCGTTGCCGGCTACGCAACTCAAACCAGTGATCCCTTGCATGGCTTATTACAAAATATGGGGGTTGCTTTAGTCACAACGTTTTATGGCGTATTAATGTCAAACCTCTTTTTTATCCCTATCGCAGGCAAGCTCCAAAACCGAACAAATGAGGAGGTTCATATTTGCGAAATGATGAAAACCGGTATTATGAGTCTTCATCAGAAAGAACATTGGATGATAATTCAGGAAAAGCTAATTACATTTGCAGATAAAGAATCGCGAGAGTTATATCGGCAAACCTCATGACGCATATCAAATCCATTCGAACGTCTGTGGGAACACGATGGATGATTACCTATGCTTCATTAATTACCGCATTATTAGCCTTTTTTATATTTTTTGTCTTTAGTGCAGAAGAAGCTGTACAATCCAAATTTAAAATTGCTGATCGTCTAAAAAAAAATATTCACGAACGTCTTCTTTCCCAAAAAGATACGAATGGGCTATACTGGCTCCATATAGAAAATACAGTTACTAAAGGAGTAAAGCTTCTTATCCCTTCCTCTCTTATAGACCCCTCGGTGAGTCAAAGTCAGATTTCTATGTTTGATTCGGGAGACGACCAAATTAAATCGGAGTTTCTTCCTTATTTAAAAACTATCGCAGACATTCTAAACAGTTTGGAAATAGAAACAATCCCTGTTCAGTACGCAGAAACTATTGAATATTTGCATAATATCGGGATGGATTTGAAGATTGATGTTGTTATTGAGGGGCATACAGATCGGCGACCTATTCTGACAAAGCGATTCAAAAATAATTGGTCTCTCAGTCTTGCAAGAGCTAGTAACGTAATGAGTTATTTTCAAAAAAATATGAATCTACCTGCTCCAGTATATTCTTTAGCCGGGTATGGTTCTTTTCACCCCTTGCATGACCGTGAGAACTTAGAAGAAAACCGCCGTGTTGAGATATATATTAATATCCAGATGGTACCTATGAATGGCAAACAGTAAAAACCTCTCTTCCGTCTCTAGTCATGCACACGATTCGTGGTTGCTATCTTACGGGGATGTTGCTACACTCCTTATTTGTTTCTTTACTATGGTTCTCGTTATGAGATCTGGGGATATTTCTAAAGTACATCAATGGGTCAATCAACGCCTTGAGAATGGGATGGTAGATTTAAATCATATTGTTAATCAATTTAATGATGACACCTTTCAAATTTCCCAAGATACAAAAGGTATCCGGATTACACTGCAAAATCCAAATATGTTTGATGTCGGCAAAGCTGAACCTCTCCCTGTTTTTCGTTCTCAACTAAAAAAAATATCACAGGCCATTTCTAAACTGAATATTTTGCACCTACATAACATACCCACCTATAAACAATATTTGAAAGAATTTGATGAATTTGGGTTTCAGTGGAATGTGGAAATCCGTATAGAGGGGCACACGGATAATACTCCACTTATTCCCGGTTCTGATTACAGAAATAATTGGGAACTGAGTGCTGCCCGAGCACAATCTATTATGCGGGTTCTTCAAAAAGAAAGTGAATTACCACAATCTCAATTTGCTGTTGCAGGCTACGGTGAGTATCGACCTATTGCTGATAATAGTCATGAAGTGGGTCGTGAGTTAAATCGAAGGGTTGAAATTTTTATTAATGCCTCTTTGGTTGAAAAACAATAAGTGTTAACGTCCGCTTAAAGCGGATTTATACATTTTTTTCCTTTTTAATCTTTGCCATTAATATAAAATAATTGGGAACTTCTTTACCTGAAAAACATATACTTCTGACAAAATACCTCAAGGAGAGAATTATGCGCCGTACCAATTCAATCTTGTTGATGGCTTTGTCAGGTGTGTTGATATTTGTATCCTGCGGATCACAAACCGTACCCGATATTAACGTTGAGACACCGCAAACGCTGTCAACCCCTGATTTAGATTCCAGTTCAAATCGACTGAATTTGAGCTCAAATCAAGAACCTGTAATTATCAAAAAACAGGAGACACCCGTCTCCCTAAAATCCTCTGAACCAATAGACGTATCCAAACCTGTACAGACGCATGTTTTGGACATCAAACCTACCCCTTTCGCTGAACGTGATAATTCTGAAAAGATTCTTTCGCAAGGAGAACCGATAGTTAAATCTACTGTACAGATCGTTGCAGAGGAGCAAGTTACACAAATTATTGACGTTGAATCAAAACCTGTTGTTGAAGTTGTTTCTGATGAGATTTCTTCTTTGGAGAATACCGATTCTGCTCCGTTATCTTTGGATGTAACCTCCAAGACAGATATTGTCTCTCAAACAGTGGAAGAGTCATCTATCCCCGTGGAGGAAAACTCACCAAAAGAAGAACCTGTAGCCAGAAAGACGACATCTGTAGAGGAAAACAATACTGTTGCAGAATCTTTCTTCGCCGTTGCGGAAAACACAGAAATCGCAAAACCTGTCCCGATAACGTCAAAATTCGGTTGGGAAGAATATATGATTATCCCGGGGGATTACCTGTTCCGGATTGCCAAAAAAGAATATGGTGACTGGAAAAGATGGCGGGATATTTATGAGTGGAACCGAAAAGAAATTGGAGATAATCCTAATTTGATTTATCCGTACCACTTTTTGGACATGAAAAAACCTATTGATGAAGTGGAAAATGCTGAGCCAACATTTACAGAGTACACAGTAAAAGAAGGGGATAATCTTTGGACAATCGCTGGTAAAACTTACGGAGATGAGAAATCGTGGATCATCGTTTATTGGGACAACGAAGAGATCATCGATGCCAATGATGGAATTCTCTATCCGGGGATGACGATAAAGCTTAGGCGAAAGTTGGACCCAAGGTCATAATTATATATAAAAAAGCCTCTGGAATTCAGGGGCTTTTTTAATACTTCGACAAAGACGAGATCTTTACATTTACTTCAAACTCCGGGAATGTGTTTTTTACGGAATTTTCTAACCGTTTACAGCAGTCAATCTTTTCGCTTTTTGTCGTCTCCAGACGCGTATTAACACCAAATAAAATGACATGGTGTTTTTCGGTATCAACAATGCGGATATCATGAAAACCTATAATATGTTCTTCATTAGACCAATTCTCTTCTAAATAGGATTGTACTTGTTTTACCAACGGGTTGTTAGGCTGAACAGGGTCCATATGCACAGTTGGTTCAGCCCCTGTTTTCTTGTGAATGATTTCTTCGGCATCTTCGGCAATATCGTGTGCTTTGGCAGGGGATTCATCCGCATCAATTTCAATGTGCAAACTGATGAACTTATCATGACCATAGCTGTGAACGGTGATATCGTGTACACCAAGCACCCCGTCGATCGGCATCACTAAATTACGAATTTCATCTATTTCTTCCTCAGTCGGAGGAGCACCAATCAGATCGTCCACAGATTCTTTAGCAATCTCAAACCCTGTCCAGATTATGAACAGCGATACTCCAAAGCCCATCCAGCCGTCAAGAGCATGATATCCGAATTTCCCGGCAACCATGGCAATTACGACCAAAACGGATGAGATTGCATCAACTCGATGATGCCAGGCATCGGCATGGAGAGTCCCGGAGGCAATTAAGGAAGATAAAAACTCCGCATATCGTGCAGTGACTTCCTTGATAAAAATGGTAAGAAAAATAACTGCGATCATCCACCATTGCGGATTCACCGGTTCGGGATTCAATATCCGATGGACAGAAGATTCGATAAATTCAATTCCGGTAACGATAAGTAAAATAGCAATAATGAGTGTGGCAATATATTCCATTCTCCCATGTCCGTAAGGATGCTCTGCATCCGCCGGTTTTTCGGCTTCATGAAATCCCCAAATCACCACACCGGATGAAATCACGTCAGACAGTGTGTGCACCGCATCGGCAATAACGCTGACGGAACGGGTGATTAATCCAATGGTAAATTTGATAATAAATAAAACAAGATTCACTGCGACGGAAACCCATCCCTGAAACTTGCCGATTTGTGTGCGGTAGGATTGGGATGATTCTCTCAAATTTGGAACAAATTTTTTCGTTATTAATTCAAACATTGTTGGTCACTTTCGATTGTTAACTCATTTAAATGCTTCTAATCCTGTGATGACTTCCCCTAAAATCAGCGTGTGCATTTCGTGAGTGCCTTCGTACGTGAATACCGATTCAAGATTCGCCATGTGCCGCATCAGGGGATTATCATCTGTAATTCCGTTCGCGCCTAATATTCCGCGTGCGGTTCGGGCAACCTTCATCGCCATTGCTACATTATTCCTCTTCGCCATGGATACCTGCTGAAACGTCATCATTCCGGTATCTTTCAGACGCCCTAACTGAACTACCAATAGTTGTGCTTTGGTAATATCTGTCAACATATCAGCAAATTTTTTCTGCGTTAATTGAAACCCTGCAATTGGTTTTCCAAATTGTTTACGGGTTTTTGCGTAATCCAACGCCGTTCGGTAACAATTCATGGCGGCACCAATCACGCCCCAGGCAATGCTGTAACGTGCTTGTGTCAAGCAACTCAGTGGTGCGCTTAATCCATTTACCCTTGAAAGACGATTTTTTTCAGAGATACGGACATTCTCCAGCACCAGTTCAGAGGTTACTGAAGCCCGTAGGCTCAGCTTTCCGTGCATCTCCGGCGCTGAAAATCCAGGCGCACCTTTTTCAACCAAAAATCCCTGAACGACTCCGTTCTCGTCTTTTGCCCAAACAACTGCAACATCGGCAATACTACCGTTAGTTATCCACATTTTTGCTCCGTTCAAAATCCAGTCACGACCATCGCGTTTTGCAGTTGTTTTCATTCCGCCGGGGTCAGACCCATGTTCAGGTTCCGTCAGCCCGAAGCACCCAATCGCTTCACCGGAAGCAAGACGTGGAAGCCACGTCTTTTTCTGGTCCTCTGAGCCGAATTTGAAAATCGGGTACATCACCAATCCGCCCTGCACGCTGGCAAAACTACGTAGACCCGAATCGCCACCTTCAAGTTCCTGCATCAAAAGGCCGTACGCAACATTTGATATTTCACTCCCGCCGTATTTCACCGGAAATGTAGATCCAAGAAACCCAAGTTCCCCCAGTTTCGGTATGATTTCTGTCGGGAAAGAGCCATCCCTGAAATGCCGTTGAATAAACGGGGAATATTCAGATTGAACAAACTCAGTTGCTGTTTTTTGGATGGCTAATTCTTCTTCTGTTAGAAGCGTGTTTATTTGATAAATATCTCTCATATTATTATTCGGAACACAGATTGAACAGATAAAGAAAAATTTATTTTGCTTTTATC
>CAYLYH010000059.1:0-6229 GCA_964388155.1 uncultured bacterium
CCCGAATCCATTCAATCCTGAAACCGTAATCCGTTATCAGTTACCGGTTATCAGTATCGTACAATTAACTGTATATGATTTGATGGGTAGAACGGTAAAGGAATTGGTGAATGGTAATACACCGGCAGGTACTCATCACATCATTTGGAATGGCACAGACACTTACGGTAAGCCGGTTGCATCAGGGATGTATTTGTATCAGCTGAAAGTCAGCAACAAAATCTTAACCAAAAAATTAGTGATGTTAAAGTAACATCATGATTTTTTGTATTTCCAAATAATTCACACTAATTGATAAAGGACGTAGCTGCCATGCTAAGAAAATACGTATACAAAATTTTATTCTTTCTAACACTCCAACTGTTACTTGTCGCCGGATTAGGTGCGGTGCCATCGTTGATAACATCGCCGTTAAGAGATCGGATTGAATTTGCCAAGGCTGACGAACTCATCAGAATTAATATTCTCTTAACAGAGCAAATTGATACACAACACCTGTATTCTGAAGCGAAAAATATGATAAAATCTGCGCGAAGGGCTCATGTTATCAACACGTTAAAGCAGTTTTCCGATGACAAACAAAAATCTTTGCTGGGTGAATTACAATCATTTTCAAAAAACAATTTAGTCACAAGCATTCAACCTCTTTGGATTGCAAACGTAATCACATGCTCTGCAACACCGTCAGTAATTCAGTCCATTGCAAATCGCCGGGATATTTTGCGAATCGATTATGATGAACGTCGAAATATGTTATTATCCAACGAACCGGAAGATTTTGTGCAGTATAGAGCCGATCCCAATAATAGAGAAATTACGTGGAATGTTACGTTGGTAAATGCGAACGATGTATGGGCGATGGGATATACCGGCAGTGGCGTGTTGGTTTCTGTGATTGACACCGGTGTAAATTATAATCATCAGGATCTTCAGGATCACATGTGGAACGGCGGTCTGTTCTATCCGCATCATGGATACAATTTTAATGATGATGATAATGATCCCATGGACGATCACGGACACGGAACACATTGCTCAGGGACGGTCGCCGGTGACGGTACAGCCGGGTCTCAAACCGGAATGGCACCGGATGCAATGATTATGGCGTGCAAAGTTTTAGATGCAACGGGGAATGGGTATGAATCTGATGTGTGGGAAGCCATACAATTTAGTGTCGAACGCGGCGCGGACATTATGAGCATCTCTCTTGGATGGATGCACTCATGGGGACCGGATCGTGCAGCGTGGCGAACGGCAATGAACAATGCTTTATCCGCCGGGCTCATTGCTTCGGTTGCAGCAGCAAATTCCGGGAATGATCAAGGATCATATCCGATTCCTGATAACGTGGCAACCCCCGGGGATATTCCTCCTCCCTGGCTAAATCCTGACCAAACACTCACGGGCGGAGTTTCAGCCGTTGTATGCGTGGGTGCCACAAATAGCAGTGATGTCATTGCCGCATTCTCCAGCCGCGGACCGGTAACATGGATCAGCATTAGCGGATTTAACGACTACCCGTATGACCCGGAAATGGGTTTGATTCGCCCGGATATCTCCGCACCCGGTGTGAATATTAAATCTCTGTCAGCTTACAGCGATACCGGCTACGAAAGCGGGTGGGACGGAACATCCATGGCAACACCTTGCGTGGCGGGAGTGATGGCGTTGATGTTGTCCAAAGAACCCGCGTTGATGCCGGAGCAGATTAGCCAATTTATCGAAGAAACTGCCGTTCATCTGGGAAGCGCCGGAAAAAACAATGATTACGGCTCCGGAAGAGTGGATGCTTATGAAGCTGTAAATTCAATATTCATCGATCCTGTTCCGCCAAATCCGGCGTGGAATCCAAATCCAGAAAACACTTCACACTATGCCAGTACAGCCACCGACCTTTACTGGTCCAATGGAGGTGGAGCAGTCTCTTATGACGTGTTTTTTGGTACAGATAATCCGCCGTCAAATATCCTCAACGGCGAACATGTTACGTCATCATCATTTACATCGTTGCTGCCACTGGATTTTTCCACTGAATATTTTTGGAAAGTCAATGCGACCAATGATTACGGAACCACGGAAGGTTCTGTCTGGAGTTTTACCACAACTCCGCCCGCAGACGAAGATTTTGAAACGGGAGATTTTAATGCGTATAACTGGACGTTTGGAGGAAATGCCGATTGGACTATTGATAATAATAATCCGATGAACGGAACCTCATGTGCTCAATCCGGCGATATCGGATCGAATCAAACATCCTCACTATTTTTGGAATTAAATGTTGTTGAAGACGGAGCAATAAGATTTTGGAAACGTGTGTCCTGTGAACAGGATCCCGATGACGACTGGGATTATTTGGCATTTTTTATCGATAATGTGGAACACGGCCGCTGGGATGGGGAAGTCTCCTGGAGTGAAGAAGTTTACGCTGTTTCTCATGGATTGCATACTTTCGAATGGCGATACCGGAAAGATGGAGCTGTTGATTCCGGTGCCGACGCGGCGTGGATTGACTTTATTACACTTCCACCACAGTTTATACAAGTGGGCACAGCTCATATTGCGGATTGGAATATTGTTGGATTACCGCTGGACGTTACGAATGATGCTCCAACTGATGTGTATCCAAATGCAATTGAGAACACGTGTTACGCATACAGTTCAGAAGGGTATTCATCAGCGGCAGAACTATCAATGGGATCGGGATATTGGCTGAGGTTTACCGATGCGGGGGATTATCAAATTACAGGCATTTCCACGGATGAACTCACGCTCCAGCTTGAAGAAGGATGGAATTTAATATCCGGGATTCACTCAGAAACCAATGTGAATGATATTAATGATCTGAGTGAAATTATTGTGCCGTATACGGTGTACGGGTTCAGTCCGTCGGGATATACAAGCGCTGAGACACTTTCACCCGGGCAGGGATATTGGGTGCGGTCATTATCTGATGGAGAAATCACAATTACCTCCGGTTCTTCACGATCGTCGCGTTCGAATACTTCTTCCGTGCAGGATCTTAATAATGCAAATACATTAACGATAAACGGGATGACGCTTTATTTTGGTATAGATGTTCCTGAAGAGAATAAACTCAGTTACAGTTTACCACCAAAACCACCCACTGGTGCACCGGATATACGTTTTATAGGTGATACAAAACTATGTGAAGGTGATGATTGTGTGATTGAAATTAATCAATCTTTCGAAGGATCTATCCTGGCTGAATACAATATTGTTGAAAAGAAACTTATCGAAAGTTCCAAACTTTCGCAAAGTTATGAATGGAAAATGATAAATATTGAAACCGGAAAAGAATACACATTAAACGCTACTGGAGTATTAGAGCTACCGACAGGAAATACAAACTATCAATTATCCAAAACCCCATTTCCCATTTTCCCTTCTACCTTTTCCCTAAAGCCTGCTTATCCGAATCCGTTTAATCCTGTGACAACCATCACCTATGAATTGCCGGGAATGTCGTACATTTCGTTAGCAGTTTACAATCTGATGGGACAGAAAATAAAAACACTTCATACAGGAAATAAAACCGGCGGGACTCATTCAGTAATGTGGAATGGTAAAAATAATGCCGAAGAATCCGTAGCAAGCGGAATGTATTTCTGTGTCCTGAAAACAAATGATTTTACTGATATGAAAAAATTAATCTTGATGAAATAGGAAAGCAATTCAAAAACCGCTAATTATGCGAATACACGCTAATGTGAAAAAAGCTAATAAAAAACACCTTTTCAGAACAAACTCAAAATAAAAACGACTTAAAGTAGGAATACAATTATGAAAAACATAAAGATAATCAGTTTCTTTCTTTTACTGTCAGGAATAAGCTTTGGTGAAAAAATTAACATCAATGATAACACGTTTAGCATTGATGTTCTAAATTCAAATAAACAGCAGACAACTATTTCATATGAATTTGGCAGTTTTGAACGCAGTGCGGTTGAGATAGATGGTAAGACATATTATCGTCTGTTTTTATCCGGTGGAGCTGTAACATTCGAAAAAGGTGCTCCTGAACTTCCAAAAATCTCACGGAGTATTATCATTCCGGATGATGCAAAAGTTGAAGTTAATATCATTGAGAAGGACTATACGGAGTATCATTTTCCGATTGCACCGTCCAAAGGGATGATATCTCGTTCCCAAAATCCGGATGATGTTCCTTATACATTTTCTGATGTGTATAAAAAAGACTCATTTTATCCGCAGTTAAATTCAGGATTAGGAGAACCATACATTTTACGTGATTTTCGCGGAATTACCGTTACAGCTTTTCCGTTTCAATATAATCCAAAAACTCAAATATTGAGGGTATATCATCAGTTGGTGTTGGAAATCAATACAGTCGGGCGTGATAATATTAATATTAAATCAAGACTGTCCGAAGGATATAATACATATTTTGAAGGACTGTATAGTGGGCATTTTCTTAATTTTGACGAGGTCCGTTATGATTCTATTGACGAACAGGGTAGAATGATTGTGATTTCCTACGGAGCATTTATGGCAGAAATGCAGCCTTTCGTTGATTGGAAGAATCAAAAAGGAATTCGTTGCGATATTTATGACGTGGCGGATATTGGATCCAATGCGAACAGTATTAAATCATTTATCCAAGGTGAGTATTTTGCGAACAATGATTTAGTATTTGTCCAATTGGTTGGCGATGCTGCACAAATACCGCCCATGAATTTTAACAACGAAGATTCTGACCCAAGTTATTCTTTACTTGAGGGGGAGGATAATTATCCCGAGATATTTATTGGTCGGTTTTCTGCCGAAAATACAAGTCACGTAGAGACGCAAGTAGAACGGACCATTCATTATGAAAGAGATATTGTGGACGGCGATTGGTTAGCAAAAGGAATTGGAATTGGCTCTGAAGAAGGTGCAGGAGAAGGGGATGAAGGTGAAGCAGATTGGCAGCATCAAGATGTAATTCGAGAAAAACTTATGACGTTTGGCTATACACAAGTTGATCAGGTTTATGGAACAAATGGTGGAAATATTTCTGATATTTTGAATGGATTAGATGAGGGTCGTGGTATAATAAATTACTGTGGGCATGGGTCGGCAACTTCTTGGAGCACAACCGGATTTTCAAACACGAATGTTAATCAATTACAAAATGATTATAAACTACCCTTTATTAATTCCGTTGCATGTGTCAATGGTAATTTCTCTTCGACAACGTGTTTTGCAGAAAGTTGGCTGAGAGCAACAAATTTCTCTACAGGGGCACCTACCGGCGCAATGGCAATGTATGCGTCCACCATCAACCAGAGTTGGGCACCGCCGATGCGCGGACAAGACCACGCTATTGATTTACTTGTTGGCTGGGATTATTCAAACAACGTTGAATTAGATCAAAAAAATACCATTGGTGGGTTGTGGTTTAACGGGTCATGTAATATGATGGATGTATATCACCCAGGGAATCCCGAGGATGGAACCGGTGAAGAGATGTTTCTTACTTGGACTATCTTTGGTGATGCATCTCTTCAGGTGAGAACGGATACACCACAGGCGATGACTATCTCTCATACAGGGACGCTTCTTATCGGGATGAGTTCCTATGATGTTTCGGTCGGTTTTGAGGACGCTTTGATCTCTCTAACGCGCGATGGTGCATTGTTAGCCTCAGGGTTTACCGATGCTTCCGGGCAGATTACATTACAAATGGAAGAGCCACAAGAAAGTCCGGGGACAGCCGTGTTGACCGTAACTGCATTTAACAAAATTACATCTGTAGAAAACATAAATGTTGTTGCACCGGATGGACCGTATCTCATTATTTCCGGTGTCACTCCTCATACTGAGGATGATGAAATTATCGAATATGGAGAAGAAGTATTGGTGGATGTTACGATAACAAATGTTGGAGTAGAACCCGCAACGAATGTTACAGCAACGTTTAATTCCGATGATATTTATATCACACCCGGATATTGTGCAGGTTTTTACGACACAATAGAGCCTAACCAATCGATCACAGTCAATGGTGCTTGTGCGTTTTTAGTAAGTAATGATGTCACAAACGATCACGCATTTGTTATAACTGCTGAAATTACAGCTGATCAAGATTTTTGGGCGGGAGAAATGAACTTCACAGCCTATTCTCCTGTAGTTGATATTGGGTCGGTAACAATCTCCAATGATGATAACGGTAACGGTCGTTTAGATCCCGGTGAGACGGCAGATTTGG
>CAYLYH010000060.1:0-5211 GCA_964388155.1 uncultured bacterium
CCCTCCGCCTTTTCAATAGCAAAAATAAGGACATCTTCCAGTACTAAATTTGCATTGAAAATCATCAATTGTTTAGACTCATCACTCACGACAAAAAACTTTTCCATTTCCGGGATATAGCAAATGCCGGAATAATCCAGCGCAGTCCCGGGTTCTGTTTCAGTCAAAATTGAAGCACCCGCATCAATTTTGAGTATCATGCCGGGATCCATCTCATTCAGAACAAAAAAATTATTATTTGCTCCTAAAGTAATTCCTTCAAATCCCGCATTTTCATTTCCGGTGTAAGATACCGAAATTCTATCCAATTCGTTACCTAATGTATCCAGATGGACAATCTCACGCTTTCTTTCTTCTACTACCCAAAGTGTAGAATCTGTAGTATCAAAGGCAATACCTTCAAGATCGTCTCCGGTGTATGCCAATGTGCCTTGTACTTGACCATTCAGCGAGAGTTTTCTAACCCTGTTGTCAAGCGGATCGCTCACCACATAAAGCGCAGACTTATCGGCATTCAGTGCCAAACCCGAAGGTTCTGGTACATCTAAATCATAGACATGAATCAATTCCAGCCTTTCATCAGTAAATACTACCGTGCCACCTTCGGAGATATCACAACTAACCATCGTTGCACATAACCCCACCAGAAAGATTACAGCGATATTCAGAAATACCAATTTTGATGAGATAAATTTCATCAGGGATTAGGATTGGTTTCTCCAAGATTAGGCGGGTCATATTCCACCCAATTATCACTTCCATCCGGTGATCGTCCGATAGAAACATCGGTTGTTTGTGCTTCAAATGTATAAGAATCAATGATTGTTGTTCCATCTGCATCAACCAATACGGCATCTTCTCCGCCACTGGATAAATTTGTACCAACATGAAGAACACCTTGCTCCGATTGACCGTCAAACCATAGAACAAGGAACCCGCCCGGAGGGACTGAAGTCAACTCCGGATTAGTCTCTGGAATTTGATGTTTTGTTAATTCGTCTAAATTATCTGAAACATACATTCCGCCAATATCAATGGCTTCAGAACCGGAATTGTACAATTCAATACAGTCATCATATTCACCAAATTCATCAGTTACTGCATTGTCATTACTAGCAAGGATTTCGTTGATGAATAAAACACCGGTCAGCACAATATCCGGTGTGTATTCATTTGCAGCACCCTGAGTTGGTGTCGTATATTTCCATATATCAGACCCATCGGGGAAACGTCCCCAAGACTTTTCATCATCTTGCTCAGTATACCCAATTGAGTCTACCATTGTTGTTCCGTCAGATTCATACAAAGCAATTGTACCACCATAAGAATTAAGTGTCAATTCTTCCCCAAGGTGAGGAAAATCATCATCTTCATCTGCCCAGAAAATCATAAAGCTACCGGATGCGATTTCAGAGCCAACAGCATCTACCGGTATCTGCCAACTATCTTCGTCCAACTGGATAAACCACCCTGAAATATCTATAGTTTCAGACATGTTATTGTAAAGTTCAATCCACTCTCCATTTTCATACAACTCATTGATATAAACACCTTCAATGATGCACGAACCGTCATCAAGATCCGCAGCTGAATCGTAATTCACGGCATCGGGGTTTGTACAACCAAAAACAGGTTCTTGTATGCTATTCTCTTCCCCCGGTGTGGGTGTCATAGTCAATATCCAGTTATCACGATTTTCTCCGAAAAAGAGAGCTTCTGGATCAGCCATTATTGGTCGTGCCATTGAAACATCCCCATACTGTTGTGAATATTCGTGAGAATCAATTATGGTTGTACTGTCAACATCATACAAATAGATACCATCTCCATCACCGCCCAGTTTTTCAGAAATATGCAAAATACCATCTTCGGGTTCTTTATCAAACCAGATAATTAGATATCCACCTGCTTCAATTGTAGTTTTAGTTGGGTCCTCAATTGAAATTTTATGACCTTCCATATTTCCGTCGGCAAGATACATTCCTCCTATGTCAATAGCTTCGTTGTTTGGGTTGTAAATCTCAATCCAGTCATCAAAAGGATCTGTGCCGTCATCATCCGGATCCTCAATAAAGGTATCGTTACTCGCCATGAATTCATTGATAAACAAAACCGGTCCATAATAACAGGTTCCGTCGTCATTAGTTGCTTCAGGATTATAGTTCCCCGCACTACTGTCGGTGCAGCCCTGAATTATAACAGACTCGTCGATATCACAACTCATACAGAGCAACAGTCCTAAAATTGTGAGAAATTTCATTATTTTCATCGTCAACTCCTTTGTGTTTATTTAGAAATTAATCAAAGCCTGTAGTAAGATTGAGTTGAAATCGTAATCCCCACCACTGACTTCATCATCCGCATTGATTGAATTATCAGTGATGATATAATTTGCCATGAATTTCACATTTGGATTAGCATACCAGGTTAATCCAAATGTGGTGTTTATTGCCTTTCCACCTAATATTCCACCGTCATGGCCGGAACCGGTTGCGGTGGGATCAGAAAGATTAACATAGCTGTACCTAAAGAGCAATTCCCATGCACCGAGTTTATTGCTATTCGGAATCACCTGTCCAAATTCACCCTGTGTCTTATCCCATGGTCGTTTTTCTCCGGTAACCAACCAACTGAAAAATACGTAGCTACCTTCGAATGAAGCATCGTTATAAGGGACTTCATTAAACTCTCCATAGCGATTCACGTCGGTTTGCATATATTCGCCCTGAACACAAAAGTTATTCAGTTGAACAGCGCCTTCCAACCCTTTTTGTATTACACGGTCCACATTCATGATAACACCCGTGTCAACATGTTCACTGTCTCCTAGCTTATTTTCGGGCTCAGATTTAAATTCAACCCTATTTGCTGCTTCATCAACATCGGGCAAATAATTTGCGTAAGAAACACCAGCATGTATTAATAACGGACCAATGTGTGGTGCCGCGGCAAGTCGAAATGCATAACCGCCACCGACTTCATCATTTTTATCTTTTCGATCTCCAGGATAAAAAGTTTGTCCAAAATAGTTACCGCTCACATTCCACATCTCACCCCATTTTGTGTATCCCAAAGCCATTCTTCTCCCCATTTTGAAAGACATACTTGGGTATGATCTTTCAATAAAACTGATATAACGGGAAGACGTCAATATCTCTAATCCAAAGGGGACTTTGTAATTGCCAAGTTTGACGAACGCATTGTTCAAGCCGGTATATGCAACCCACATATCCTTGATTTCAACGGCTACATCTGCAATATCCATATCCCATTCAGCCTGCCAGTAATCCCACATTTTTACCTTAATGGCAAATCGTCCTTTTCTCAAGTGTGTACTATTACTCATGACATCTTCTGAATCATCAGAAAATTTCCCACCTTGAATAAACATTCTCACATCAAATTTGGTTCTGAATTTTCCATCATCTGATTTGAAATGCATAATCCCATTATTCCATTCGGTGTTCCCGGAAGACGTGTTTTCTTGAGAGAGCAAACATCCGAACATCATCATCAATATTGTGAATATTTTTACTGTTTTCATTGTGTTTTCTCCATGGTTGTTTTTGATTATTAGCTCTTACTATCTTTTTTAATCTCTAAAATTGTTTTCGCAATATTTCCGATATACACATTGATCTGCTTGAGGAGATCCATAAGTTCCATATGCACTTCATGTGTTGCAACGGATTTTGCTTTTTTCTGTTGTACACGTTCTAAATGAGCTTGGCGATACTCCGTTTCAAGATTTTGGTATTTTCGGTCTTTTTTTATCACTTTTTGTGCCGTTTCTAAATTTAGTTCAGAAAAAGCATCGCTCAATCGGGAGACTTGCTTTATGACTTTCAGGTGAAACGCTTCCAGCTCTGTTTGCCCCTCCTCAGAAAAGGCTTCAGACAATGCGTGCTTTTTGTGCATTAACGGAACGATATTTCGGTGAATGATGTCGCCGATACTTTCCATATCGTTTGCGATAGACATCATAGCAAATACTTCTTTTGCCTGAAGATCACTTAATTCCTGACGACTGACCTGAAATAGATAGTTGGTTACATTCTCCTCGAGAAAATCAATTTTTTCTTCCCGCATATCAATGCCCTCAATCAATGAGAGTTGCGGGTAGATTTTGTCCTGCTTCGGCTCATCACTCATAAATGGGACAATACTGGCATCTAGCATTCTTCCAAGGATTTTAATCATCCGGGACATTTCGGTTTGTGCCAGCCCGACAGCAATTGCCGGATGAGAAATTTGACTGTCGTCCAGATGCCACGTAGCGGGGACAACGCCTTTTTCTTCCTCTTTATCGGGGAGTATTTTATAAACTAATGCTGCCAATAGGGTTGTAAACGGAAGAAATACGAAACCGACGGTAATATTAAAAATCGTATGAGCGTTTGCGATTTGCCGCGGTGTGTCCGCAGATAATGTACGAACAAAATCCGCCAGATACGGAATAAACCAGACAAAAAGCAACACACCTCCAAGATTGAACATGACATGCGCAATGGCGACTCGCTTGGCACCTCGAATGGTACCGATACTCGCCAATCCTGCTGTGATACACGTTCCGACATTTGCACCAAATATCAACGGAATTCCCGCCTCCAGAGTAATTAATCCGTTCATGGCGAGGGTGATGACAATCCCTGTAAAGGCAGAGCTGCTTTGAATTAGTCCCGTAAATATGGCTCCAATCAGAAGTCCTAAAAAGGGGTTTTCTAATCCGACCATTAATTCTTGGAAAGGAGGGAAGCCTCGCAAGGGTTTCATTGAATCGGACATGAGTTTCATCCCAAAAAATAAAATCCCGAATCCAAGCAATGCTTCTCCGAAATGTTTGTAAGATTCCTTTTTAGAAAACATCGTCAGAATAAACCCGACGGTAATCATTAAGAGTGCGTAGTCCGTTAATTTGAACGCCACCAGCTGAGCGGTAATGGTTGTCCCGATATTTGCCCCCATAATGACCCCAAGTGCCTGAGCATACGACATCAATTGTGCCTGAACAAAACTCACCAGCATCACGGTTGTTGCGCTGCTGCTTTGGATAACCATGGTTACAAATGCACCAACGACGAGAGCAATCACACGATTTTTTGTCAACGTAGCAAGGATGTTTCGCATACTGTCGCCGGCAGCTTTTTTCATGCCGCCACTCATTTTTTCCATGCCGTAGAGGAAGAACGCTAATCCGCCAAACAGTCCCAT
>CAYLYH010000061.1:0-3494 GCA_964388155.1 uncultured bacterium
GTCCATTGGATAGTTCTCCATTCATTCGCCGGAAAAATCTCACCGCCGTTGGGGTAGTTTACTGTAATATCAGTCGATCCGCTTCCACCCATATCCACATAAATCTCATTACTTTCGCCAATCGGAGTGGAAGGAGATTGAATCATCGCAAAGATCCGATAATACCATTGACCGGAGGGTTGATAATCTGACCAATTGGATGCAGGATACTCTGAATGGACATAATCCTCCATTGAAACTCCCGGGTTTACATCACGACATACCCAATATGTATCTGCTCCTGAGACATCATCCCAGTCTAAATTGATATTTTCCCCGCTAATATTATACGTCAGGTTGAAATACTCATATCCACTGGATGGGGTTCCCAAACTGTTTTCATAACACCCAATATCCGGGTTGCTACCGGGTGGGTTTGGTCGAGGGCTTTCTTCAATGTCAACATCCACGGAGTCTTCTACAGGGAGGATCATCCCTGCTCCGATCATCGGACTGCTGTTCTCCAAATGGTAATCCTGAATATACGGGTCATTAAATAACGGTGCAGTGTCCATATTACCGCCAAGATCGTTGCTTCCGGTCGGCAATCCAAACCCGATGTTGCAATTCTGAAATTGCGGTGCATTAGATCCACCTTCGGGTCCTACATTTCCGCTGTTTCCCCAAATAATCGTATTGATGAACATCGGGTCAATGGTGCCGTTAAATGCATGATTGTACACCGCATATTCCCCGCCGGCATTATCCGTAATGGTGCAGTGGATGACTTCCGGTCCGTCAAAATTGTAGATATATAGCGCCGGGCCTGCATTAGAGGCTGAATTATTGATGATCAAATTATTGATGAGTGTTGGACTTGCGCTTGAAAAATACATCGCCCCGCCATAAGATGATTGATTCTCCTTAAACAGACTTTCTTCAATCAAACATCCTGCACCATTGCTGATATTTGAGAAGTAAATACCTCCGGCTTTTGTATTTGCCTGATTGTTTTTTATGGTGCAGCCAAGAATTTCCGTTCCGTTATTCCCGCCGGCTGAACCCAAATACGCCGCTCCGCCGTTGCTTTGAGCCGTATTGTCTTTAAATATGCAGTCTTCGAATAAGGGTGAAGCACCGTCAGCATATACCGCACCGCCGTTTCCTGCTGAATTATCCTTAAAAACGCAATTCCGAACAGTGGGAGACAAATCATTATTATATCCGTAATACAGATATATCGCTCCGCCATAAGTTACATTCCCACCATTTTGGATGGTAAATCCTTCAATCACGTCTTCACGAGATATCCAAAGATTGGTCGGGGTTGAGTTAAACGTAAACGCCCTGCCGTCGTTTTGCAGATCGATGATACAGCTTTCAGGCCCATTCTCCGAGCGGATTACCAAATGCTTTTCCAACCCTGACCATGAAAGGTCTTTGTTGCCGACACCCATGTAAACACCGTCTGCAACCAAAACTGTGTCGCCGTTGTTTGCTACATCAATTCCTTTTTGAAATGTGGCAAATGGATTGCTAACCGACCCATCACCTGTTTCATCTGAACCGGAGGTGGAAATGTGTAAAATCGCAAGGTCAAGAATGGTGAATGTTGAGGACGATACATCTGAATGGCTATTACCATATATGTCCGAAGCTTCAACTCGCACTAAACCTTCTTCGGTCGGGTTTGCAGGAATCACCCACGGATATGTACCATCATTTGTTTCGTTTGTTGAAACCTCGGTAAATGACTCACCACTGTTGCTGCTATAATCAATATTTATGGGAGCAGACCCAAAACTATTATCAGAAGCCGACCAGGAAAGAGCAAACGTATTACCCGAAAACAATGTCTCATCACCATTGGGCGATTGTACACTTACTTCCGGTAATTTCGAATCGACTTCACCCACTGATGAAAAAGCGTAATCGGTTGTCGTTCCGATGGAAAATACACCGCTGTTTCCTGCACCGGTATTTCCGTAATCATCCGTTGCCGTGAGATTCAAATACACATTCTGCGGATTGATAGCCGGAACATCCCAATTCACCTCACCGGCGTTTAGCGTAAAATCGTAATCAGAATTATGCTCGTTGTCAATAAACACCTGTCCCATAAGCGGTGAATAATCTGTGTCTTCTGAAACACTGTAAGCCAACTGAATCGTTGACCCGGGCGTTAATTCATCTCCGGTGGCGGGAAATGTTATTTCTACTTCCGGTAATTTCGAATCGACTTCACCCACTGATGAAAAAGCGTAATCGGTTTCTGCAAATAATGGTACGATGAAACACACAATAGCTGTGCATATTGTTAAGATTGATTGTTTTTTCTGCATTTTATTTCTCGTGATTTTAGTGTTTATTGACGTTGTGGTTCAACCTTTTTTGTTGTTCAGGTTGTTCCAAATAATTTTCTTTTGTGCTGATATTCTTGCCGGTTTTTTTCTCTAATGCTTTTTTTTGCATCTCCTGCAATTTCTCCGCCTTCTTGTGCATCGTCTTGAAGCTTGGGTAAACCTTGACTGTCTCTTGTTTGTGTTATTTCTGTGGCGGCTCTTTCTCCAAGCATAGAAAAGATAAGCTCTAAATCTGTCATGTGGTCTCGCAGATTTTCTCGCTTCAGATTTTTATATTTTTTGTATTGACTTGGCGTCATCCCAAAAGTTGCTTTGCTGATTTCAGCCGTTAAGATTGCATAGTCTATTTGTTCTTTGAGCCCTCGTTTTTTCCATTCATCCGTCAGTTCATCTCTAATGGCAATTCCGCGCATCCGTTTTTCTATCCAATCGTCGCTATAGCCTTTTGCTTTGAATATGGCTCTTGTTCGTTTTGTTGCCAGTTCAGGGTTTTCTATTTCTTGTATTCGTTCATACCCTACTTCTGCCAGCCAGCGTTTGAACGGCTCTGCTTTTGGCGATGGAATGGATTGGATGATACGAAAAAGACCCTCTGTGTTTGCACAATCTGATTGGTATTTTTTCCCATCAGATGACAATAATTTCAGTTGTCGACAAAATGTCGACAACTCAGTATTAGAGCCTTCTTTCTCTCTTTTCTTAAGTCTGTACCAATAATCTCTTGGATTTGAACTTTCTGTTAGGTCTTCAACCACAGAAAACCACCATTCATTCTCATAATTTGTTTTTCGAATTTCCTTTTTTTGAAATACTGCTAATTTTGATATGACTACAAACGCAAGCAGGAAACTATGGGTTAATTTCTGCTTATTGCTTTGATGGCGGTAGCCCACGAATTTATTCGTGGGAAGCCAATCAATAAAACACTTGTGAAACCGTTTCAACGGTTTTTCTCCAAATTGTGTAGCGGTTGCCGGTTTTTCGTTCCGAAAACTCCATGTATCCAAATGTTTGTATAAGAGTGACTCACAATGTCTCGCTTCTATAAACCGTTAAAACGGTTTTCTTTTCTCCTTCTCTTGTAGCCCCACGAATGAATTCGTGGGTTACTCGATGCTTCCTTTCCCACAGTTGTCTGCCCGCCGGTTCTTT
>CAYLYH010000062.1:0-3302 GCA_964388155.1 uncultured bacterium
ATATATAGGAAATCCTTGTGAACAATGTCGTCATACTGATGAATAATTCAAGCTAATTTCTCTTTTTCTAATATGCACAACGGGTTATTCTACCCATTTACAACGTCGTCGATATTTTGATAAATACTTGATTTGTGTTTGGATACCCTGTTAAACTTGTGTTCATAATTCTCTGATCTAAATCAGAAGTGAGAACAAACATGAAAAAAATAGTTGTCATTGTACTCCTATTGCTGTGTGTGCAGGGTTTGTACGCAAGTTATTCTTTTTATAAATGTGTCCGTACCACATGTGCAACCTATCGTATAGACGTTGATCTTCGTGATATGAATTTTGCCGATAATCATTTTACTATAACACTGAACAGTATGCGGAATAATTTTGAAAGAGTAATCCTAGTTGGTTATCTTGCCGTCGGTGGTGCTATTTTGAAACAAAATTATCTGGAAGATAAAAACAAAGATTATGAAGCATTAAATCCATCTTTAGTTACCGTGAGAGTGAAGTTGCTCATGGGCAGAAATAATACGGTTATTTCCACTACGGCGACTCTGAAGCAGATTATGGATTTATCCAATGGGATTGTAGAACCCGCAGCATTTATGCGAAAAATAAACATGACAGCACATTAAAGGAGGAAATATGTTAGATCCTACATCATTATCAGGAACATTAATCGAATATGCAAGAGCTCTCGGCTGGTCAATTGTAGCCGCCGTAGGGTTTGCCTTTGGGATTGGGATAGCTCTCAAAGTTTTTGACTGGCTTTCGACAGACATTGATGAGTGGGAAGAAATCAAGAATGGCAATATAGGTGTCTCGTTGATTTTCATCTCTCTTATTGTCATGGTTGGATTGCTGGTTTATAAGGTTATCTAATCAATCAAAAAAAATAAAAGGGCGATTAACCCTTTTGTTTTTTATAGACGAATACGTGAAGATAGGATTAAAATAATCCTGTCATCTATCTCACCAAATCAAACACGGAGGTACACATGGAATCCAAATCAGATCTGAAGAAAATGGACTTAGCAGGCCCGGGAATCGGAACATACGAACAAGTGAAGAAGGTCTTGCCGGACAATTATCAATCGCTGCTGAATCCTAAAGAAACTCAATTGGCAATTTATGCTGTAAAGAACTATATCGAGGAGAATCTCAATAAAGAATTGAACCTCATGATGGTTTCTGTTCCGCTTATCATGGATAAAGACAGCGGGATGAACGATTATCTTGACAGGGATGGTTCTCGCACCCCAATCGATTTCCCCGCCGGTTTGGGTTTGGAAAAACGCATCAAAGCGCAAGTGGTTCAAGCCGCGACTAAATGGAAACGATGGGCGTTGAAACAATATGAGTGTGAAATTGGGGAAGGCATTAACACAGATATGCGTGCCGTCCGAAAAGATTATTTTTTAGACCATGACCATAGTTCCTACGTTGATCAATGGGATTGGGAACGCGTGATTACCGCAGATCAACGGACTCTTGACTTTTTGACGGATATCGTGAAAAAGATTTGGAAAGTGTTCAAAGGCGCTGAAACACATGTCCAGGATATGTTCCCCCAACTGAAGGACGACCGCTTTCCAAATTTACCGGATGAGTTGAAATTCCTCCATGCTGAGGAGATTTTGGACATGTATCCGAATTTACCGCGAAAACAGCGTGAAACACAGATTCTGCAAGACTTCCCTGCCGTATTTATTTACGGAATAGGCTGGACGTTGAAAGACGGGTATCCGCATGAGATGCGTGCCGCAGATTATGACGATTGGGTCAGCGAAACGATTACGAAGGATGGACAGCTCATGCATGGATTGAACGGCGATATTTTGGTCTGGAACCCGATTACAAAACGTCGGCATGAGTTAACATCGATGGGCGTGCGGGTGAATGCAGAAACCATGAAAACGCAACTTGATATGACCGGGCAGAATGATTTCCTGTCCATGCCATATCATCAGGCGGTACTGAACGATAAAATCCCGTTAAGTATCGGTGGTGGTATCGGACAGTCTCGGACATATATGCTTCTGCTGAAAAAAGCACATATAGGCGAAGTAAGCGTTACTATCTGGCCGAAACAGCTAAAGGAAATATGCGAAGAGAAAAACATACATGTTTTGAAATAATAACCAACGTTACACCTGAATTAGTGAAAACGCCCGCTCATTTTCTGAGTGGGCGTTTTTCTTGAGAATTTAAGTAGGAATTGAAGCTAATAGTTTTTGCATTGTCTGTATATCCGATGCCGTTACCAAAGATTGTCGAACGGCCGATGCTCCCGGGAATCCTTTAAGATACCACCCAAAATGTTTCCGCATTAAATTAGAACCTATATGCTCACCTCTGGAGTTAACAAGTAAATCCAAATGCCGTCGACACATCGCAATTTGTTCTGCTAATGTCGGAGGAGGTGGAATGAGTTCGTTTTTCAATCCGGCATTCAGTTCACGAAAAATCCATGGGTTTCCTAAGGCAGCTCTTCCAATCATAATTCCGTCACATCCGGTTTCGCCCAACATTTTGTGCATGCTATTTACAGACGTAACATCGCCATTTCCGATAACAGGGATACTAACAGCCTGTTTGAGCATTTTTATCATCGACCAATCAGCTATTCCGGTGTATCCTTGTTTGGTTGTCCGCGGGTGAAGCGTAATCGCCTTAACACCTGCATTTTCCAGCATTTCTCCTGCTTTAGGAATTACGATTGAGTTTGAGCTCCAGCCTGAGCGCATTTTCACGGTAACAGGAACCCCAGGGACAGCCTCTACAACTGCCACGGTAATATCTTCCATGAGCGCTAAATCTTTCAACGCTGCCGATCCTGCACCTTTTTTAGTGATTTTTGGAACCGGACAACCATAATTGATATCCAGAATATCGGGTTGAAAAATATCGGTCACAAATTTTGCAGCTTTCGCCATCACGGATGGATCGTCCCCAAAGATTTGTACACCTATCGGGCGTTCAAAAGTTGTAAAGCGAATCATCTCCAGTGTTTTTTCGTTCTCGCGAATAATTCCGTGGGCGGAAACAAATTCTGAGTACACAGCTCCTGCTCCCTGTTCTTTACATAAACGTCTGAACGGAGTATCGGTGACTCCTGCCATAGGAGCTAAAATTACAGGGTTCGGCAGTTTGATGTTTCCAATGATTAGCATTTATGTGTTTTACCAAAAAATATGTAGGGTGAAATTAACCAGATTATGAAATAATAATCTGATTATTTCATAATTGGCCCGAAGCAAAAGGGACATGGTATCCACCTCATAGAGTTAAAGAAGCCCTATGGT
>CAYLYH010000063.1:0-2773 GCA_964388155.1 uncultured bacterium
AACAGTACCCGGAGACATGTGTTGCTCCGTCCTTCATTGGGCGGAGAGGATTGAAACCTTATGGTAGCTTTCGTTAAGGTAGAATTCTGTTTGTTGCTCCGTCCTTCATTGGGCGGAGAGGATTGAAACAGCCCCAATACACGGGGATTTCTTACACTCGATGGAGTTGCTCCGTCCTTCATTGGGCGGAGAGGATTGAAACAGAGATTCACCGGAAGCAGGATATATTATAACCAAAACGGTTTTAAGTTTTTGTCAGAACACCTGACGTTATTGATGAACGATATAAACAACAGAAAGTAAAATTGTGGACGGTTGGCAAATTGTCCGAGCTATATTTGCTTTTCGAGAATCAGGCTTTTATTGTCTGCCACTCCCGTTTGGATAAACCCGGCTGAATCATATAATCGAATGGCAATCGAATTTTTTGGAAGGACTTTTAATCGAATTCTGTTATAATTATGTTTTGCCACTTCTGCTTCAGCATGTAGAAGTAACGTGTTGCCATATCTTTTTCCGCGGTGTCCACGATCGATAAAAACATGAAAAAGAGTCGCTGTACGTTTCCCGAGAGGAAGCAACAAACTGAAATACCCAATAATCCAATCATTGGTTTTCAAAACATACGTGACAGTATCATCATTTGAGTAAGCAAGTTTGATCCATTGCCGGAAGTCAAACGGGTAATTCATTCTTGGGTCTGTAAAATTTAAATCACGGGGGTTAGCAAACCACGATTTAAGACAGGAATTAAGAATCATCCTGTGCTTAGGGTTTGCATAACTCACCTGTTCAAGTGTAATCTTACTGGTCATCTTCGGCAAGAATATACGAAAAACCGATGTCGGATGTATCATGGAAAATAGAAACCACAGATTGCACAGATTACACGGATAATAATGGGAAATCGGAAATGTTGTAGCGTTTACCGCGTTAAATGTGGAGTGGCGCGGAACGGAACAAATTCCTAGTGGAAGCGAAGATGTTAGAGGAAAAACCTCGTGTTTTTTTCGGGGTTAAGAACTATCTAAAAGTAATGCCTTATTCGGAGGGATGAGATATGAAAACAATCACATCAATTGAAAAGTTCAAGGAAGGCGGTAATATACAGGGATTTTATCTTTGTGTCGAAAAGCACCTTCGTCATACACGTGCCGGAGATTTATATTTAGACTTACTTCTTCGTGATCGTACGGGGCAAATTCCGGCGAAAGTTTGGGGTAAGGTAGAGGAGTTCAGCGAAAAATTCTCTGCGGGAGATCCGGTGGCAATCAAAGGGGTGGTGGATTCGTACAGAGACAAAAATCAGCTTACGGTAACACGCATCAATAAAGCGTCGGTTCAATCGTATGGACGGTATGGATACGACCCTGTGCTGATCGTTCCGGCATCTCAACAAGACCCGAAAACTATGTGGAAAGACGTTACCGATATTATTCGCAGGATGAAAAACACGCACCTTCGAAAACTTGTTGGGCGAATTTATCGAGACAATAAAGATAGTATTCTTGTCCACCCGGCGAGTGTGTTGATGCATCATAATTATCGGTCAGGGTTTTTAGAACACATACTGTCCATGGCAAAGATTGGGGAGGTACTTGCCGGGCATTATTCGTTAGATACGGATCTTGTTTTGGCGGGAATTCTTCTGCATGATATCGGAAAGCTAAAAGAAATAGGTTCTGAATTGGAAGTCAGCTATACAGATGAAGGAAATTTTATCGGGCATATTGTTTTAGGACGGGATGTACTGAGAGATGAAATCAAAAAGATGAAGAAATTTCCGGAAGATATTCAACGTAAATTAGAGCACATGATTTTGTCGCATCAGGGGAAACACGAATGGCAAAGCCCAAAACGCCCGGCGTTCCCGGAAGCAATGTTGCTGCACATGATTGATAATCTTGACGCAAAAATGAATTTGATGGACAAGGCAATTCAGGAGGATACCGAAGAAGGTGCGTGGACATCATGGAAAAACATATTCAGAACACCGTTGTACAAAGGACAGGATAAAAGGTGAATGGGTGAAAAGGAGAGAGGGAGATGGGGAGAAGAGGAGAAAACAACCAATAACCCCGCCTACGCTTCGCTTACATGCCTACGTACCTTCGGCAGACAGGCGGACGGGCAGGCAATAACCAATGCCCAGTTCCCAGCTAACAGAATTAGTCCGAGCAGCGATGTTTTCCGCATTGGCAATTGGTCTTGGGTATGCCCTTTTAATGGTGCCAAATGTTGAGTTGATGACACTGATTATTTTCATTGCCGGTCTTACACTTGGTTTGCGATGGGGAGTAATCATTGGCGGGACAAGCGAAGCAATTTATTCCATCCTAAATCCATTTGGATCAGGGCTGATGTTTCCGCCGTTGCTCATTGCTCAGGTTGTTAGTATGATGATTGTCGGATTTACCGGCGGACTTCTGCGGTCGGTATTTTATCGCACGTCATTTTCTCCGATACGAATCGGAATTGCAGGCGTTGTCGGGTTTGTTGTAACATTTATCTTTGATTCACTTACGACACTCAGTTACCCGATCAGCGCCGGGTTTGATGCACCGCAGACATGGGGAATCTATTTATCCGGGTTGGGATTTACCATACTGCATCAAGTGTCGAATATCGTTGTATTTTCTGTCGGTATCCCTGCTGTAATGAAACATCTAGCGAATGAGAATGAAGTGAGTAATGAAAAAACAGGAAACAGGAGACAGGAGACAGAAGACAGAAGACAGAAGACAGAAGACAGAAGACAGAAAAAACTGTTAGT
>CAYLYH010000064.1:0-2574 GCA_964388155.1 uncultured bacterium
TGGGGAAGATGTCCGCTTGGCGGACAGATGGGGATTTCATATCGACCACAGCCGATTAAAAACCCACATGAAGCAATCACATATCTTAAAAAATTGTCATTTTTATTCACCCATCATTCGCACCCATCCTCATCTGAACCCATTAAATAGTCAATGGTAAATAGAAAATACCCAATGACAAAGCAAGAGCTAATTCGGTTAATACAAACTGGAGAATCCGATACGTTTGAGACGAAAAAGTCTTTTAATAAAGAAGCAATAGAGACGGTTTCAGCATTTGCTAATACAAAGGGTGGCGCTCTTGTTATTGGTGTAGCTCCGGGAAACAAATTAGTCGGTGTTCAGATAGGGCAAGAGACAGTTCAGAATTGGCTTAACCAAATCAAGCAGGCAACATCTCCATCAATTATTCCCGATGCAGAGATAATGGAGATTGATAATAAAACAATTGTTATTATTACAGTAGATGAATTTCCGGTGAAACCGGTGTCGTGCAAGGGGCGTTATTATCAGAGGAAACAAAATAGTAATCATAGGATGAGTATCACTGAAATCTCAATTATGCATCTCCAATCCCTTCAGCTTTCCTGGGACGCGTATGAGTTTCCAAAAGAATCTATTTCTGCTATTAGTATGGACAAAGTAAGTAACTTTATGAAGTTAGTGAATTCCACAGGAAGGTTTTATTCTGAAGAGTCAGATCTAAATACTATGCAAAAATTAAAATTCTTTCTTAAAAGAAAGCCCACCAATGCAGCTATGTTACTTTTTGCAAATGAACCACTTTTATACAATATTAGAGTAGGTAGATTTAAAGATGATACCACCATTATTGATGATAGACAAATAACAAATACACTTTTTGAAGCCACTACCGAAACAATGAAATTTATTAAAACATATTTGCAGGTTGCTTATGAATTTGATGGAAGTATCCGGCGAAAGGAAATATGGAATTATCCGTTACAGGCCATTAAGGAAGCTGTCTTAAATGCTATTGTGCATCGGGATTACACCAATGCATCTGATGTCCAAATAAAGATTTATGATGACAAAATCACAATATTTAGTCCGGGAAAACTCTATGGCGACCTAACACTTGAGCAACTCAAAAATAAAAACTATCAATCAAGTTTACGAAATAAACTCATTGCAGAAGCATTTTATTTAACAGGTGAAATTGAAAAGTATGGTACTGGTTTTTTACGTATCGAAAAAGAGTTAAAAGCATATCCTGAAATACATTTTGAGTTTAATGAAATAGCAAATGGAATGTTTGTTTTTTTTAAAATTTTAAAAGAAAAAGGTTCGGTGAAAGGTTCGGTGAAAGGTTCGGTGAAAAGTTCGGTGAAAATCATTGAAATCATAAAAAGCGATAATCAAGTTACTATACCGCAACTTTCTGAACAGTTAAAAATATCTACAAGGGCAGTGGAAAAGCACATTGCGAGACTAAAAGAACAAGGAAAAATTAAAAGAATCGGCCCTCCAAGAGGTGGTCATTGGGAAGTAACAAAGGAATCATAACCACATCCGGCGGTGGAATGATAAACAAAATCTAATAATTCTTAATCAAACATTGTCTTCTGATATCTGACACACTATGACCAAATCCTCAACTTTAATCATCTCAATATTATTTACTAGCCTCCTCACTGCTGGTGACTCTTTCCACCAAACCATTACCACGCAGAACCAAGTTGAAGTTCCCCCTTCAATCTCACACCCAAAGCCCAATGTCAAACTTTCAGCAATATCTGCATTTCATCTTTGGAACAATGCCCCTATCAAATCAATCTCAATTCAGGCAGCGGGTCAGTGGGAAGAATTATCAATTCTGGTCGAACCGGTTATTGTCAATGAACCTTACGGTTCTGATATACTGGGTGTTGATTATACCCGCTCCGGCATAAGCGGCCGAATTACTAATGCGTTTGTACGTTATGAAAATGATCTGCTAACATTCCAATTAGGCCGCGCCCCCGTTCACTGGGGTTCTATAATTTCCTCCACGGGTATCGATATAGGAAGACAGTCAGTTTTACCCTCCGAAGCTTTAGTGCAGAATGGTTTTAAATCAAATATCGAAAATCAAACATCAAATATCGAAAATCATAAATCAAATATCATCAATTATATTTCTCCATCTCCCATGTCCCATCTCCCATTTTCCATGCCCCCCCCTTCTTACGATCATTTTGATATGCAATTTAAGTTCGGCCAATTTCGCCTGGAAATATTTTCCGGCCAACTGGGTTCAGAAGAATTATCCCAACAATCGTTAAACAAAAAATCCTCCTTATTAGAACCTCCTTTTTCCCGTGCCTGTCCCGTACCGAAGGTCGGGGTCATAGGGTGCTTGAATCCCGAACTTGTTTCGGGAAAAACACAAAGGGGTAAAATATTCCGTTCGTCTCTTGCAGATGTTATACTAAACGGTAACCGAATAAAAAGAAACATCGCCGGCCATAGACTCACGTGGTTATCAAAAAATAAAAAGTTATTCGCAAGCTTTGGTGAACAAATTATTTACACTGGTATAAGCCGTGGATTTGAGTGGCATTATCTGAATCC
>CAYLYH010000065.1:0-2288 GCA_964388155.1 uncultured bacterium
AAGAAAAAACAACAGAATTAGCTAACCATTATAATTCAGCACCCAAAATTGATATTCGCAGAAATGATGCGGAATTAAGCCATGAAGATTTGCTATCATTTTGTAATGATCATGATGTGGATATTCAACTATGGAGTGATTCAGACATTTTTTATAAAGTAATGCGCAATTTGTCCGGGTTGAGGAATTTGATACTTGCCTGTAAAATGAGCGTTCAAGATAGGGCTGCGGGAATGGTCGTCGAATTATTGGCTCCACAACAGGGTGAAACCATTTTGGATGTATGTGCCGCGCCGGGAACAAAAGCGAATTATATTGATGAATTAATGGATGGAAAAGGTGAACTATATATTTCAGATTATAATTCAGATAGATTGGGGAAACTTGAGTCGAATTTCAAAAACAGTGTTATTGATGTAAAAGATGCTTCAAAAGATAATTTTCCCATGGCGGATGCTATTTTGATCGATGCGCCCTGTTCGGGAACAGGAGTCATTGGCAAAAAACCGGATATACGCTGGCGTCGTTCAATGAATGATATACATGAATTTGTTGAGATTCAAACAAACATTCTCAATCACATGAGCCAGTTTCTTAATCCGGGCGGCAGGATCGTGTATTCAACGTGTTCAATTGAACCGGAAGAAAATTGGGGAGTGGTGGATGCATTTCTTAAATTAAATGCTAATTTTCTCATAGATAAGGAAACAAACATCACGCAAAACAGTTGGTTCGATGAAAGAGGTGCTTTTGCGCCGTTTCCATCTCATAGCAATACGGATGGCATGTTTGCTGTAAAATTGATAAATAGAATTAAAAAATAAATGAAAAAATATATAATCACATTTGGATTGGTGTCTTTCGCTGTAATCATTTTATTTGAATTCATTATTATGCCAACTTATACACGCCATGATAAAGATCTATACCTTGTGGATGTAAAAGGTAAAACGTTGGAAAACGCCATCGCTATTATAGAAGCGGAAGATTTTCGTGCTGTTGTAAGTGATACAATGTATACCAATAAAGTAGCATCAGGAATTGTTGTAGACCAATATCCCAAACCGCACATGAAAGTCAAAACCGGACGTACAGTTCGTCTAAAAATTTCTACTTCAGAGAAATTAGTCTCTATACCAAATCTCATCGGTCAATCATTACGAAGTGCAGAAATTACCCTCCAACAAACTGGATTGCGTATCGATACTGTTTATACTGAATACAACCCCGAATATCCTAATGGAACCATCGCTTGGCAGTATCCGAAAGCGAATGATACAATGAAAAAAGGACTGGGGATTCAGATCACAGTCAGTAAAGGATTGCCGCCTGATTTTTACCAAGTTCCAAATGTGATTGGTTTAAGCTTAAATCAGGCGAAAGAACACTTATCAAACGCCCGGTTGAAAGTAGGTAAAATTTCCTATCATGAAGATCAGGACCTTGTTCCTTATACTGTTTTGGATCAATCAATCAGCGAAGGAACTGTTTTAGACAGGGCTATGAAAATTAATGTTGTTGTCAGTGTATTGGATCTCCAGGATATTTTTAATCAACTGACGACTGAACCCTAAATGATCAGTTCATCAGAACTCAGCCGTAAGCTGATTCATCTTTTTAACTTAGTCATTCCCATTTGTTACTTTTATTTCATTACTGATAAGAATCAGATGGCGGCGTTCATGTTCATATTTGCACTAATATTTATAATGATCGACTTTGCGAGAATGCGTTCTGAATTAGTCAAAAAAATCTTTAATAAATTATTCAATACAATGATGCGTAAACACGAAATCAGCGGTCGGTTTACCGGAGCGACTTGGGTTCTTATTATTGCTGTCCCAATCATATATTTTTTGCCGAAAGAAATTGCAATATTGAGTCTTGTATTTATGTCAGTGGGTGATATTGCAGCTGCAATTATCGGTTTATCGTTTGGTAAAACTAAAATGGGTAAGAAATCAATAGAAGGTTCTATCGGGTGTTTGACCGTTTGTATTTCGGCAGCACTTTTACTCAATCTTGTTCCTTTGATTGTTTCAATAAGTGGTGCTGTAATGGCCACCGTTTTTGAGGCGTTGCCGCTAGACATTGATGATAATATTCTCATTCCGGTTGGTGCGGGAACCACCATGGCAATTGTGAGTTCTTTTATCGTATGACATTTTTATCTCCGACATTATTATGGGGTTTGTTGGCAGCTTCAATTCCCATCATTATCCATCTGATCAGCCTGAGCAAGACCAAAGAAATGGAATTTAGTTCTATACGATTTTTGGAGGAAATGA
>CAYLYH010000066.1:0-2210 GCA_964388155.1 uncultured bacterium
AAATTCGCCGCGGTGGTGGAATTGGTAGACACGCCAGATTTAGGATCTGGTGCCCTTTGGGTGTGAAGGTTCGACTCCTTTCCGCGGCACAGCCGACGGAGATTTATCTTTTCCGACGGTGAGAGATACGTTTTAACCATCATTCTAATTCATAGGTGATAATGTTAAACAATATCAAACAATGTCAAATAGATGCAGTAAGGGGATACCGGATGTGGTGTACCGGAAATGAATTTCCTCAACATTGTAAGCAGAGGGGGGGGGTGCGTCCCCCCGGCCGGGGTGTTTGTATATGTATATATGCAGGGCGTATATTTTTTGATGAAATTTCAATACTTCTTTAATAGGATATTAAGATTTCTCACCAAAAAAGTTTGAACAATACTGGATTAAGTTAAACAATGAATATTGATTCAAAAGCAAAAATAACCAGCAAGGTCAGTATCCTGACTCTTAAATATTAGCCCTCATCTCCGGCACTACCATACCAAATAACTTTACCGTCGGCTTTATTTACGGCTACAAGCGTCGATGAAAACAAACCAATCTCATTGCGTAGAAACTGAACAACCCAGCAATCTATATCACGAGGAAAATTATAAGGATTGAACTCTGAGGGCAACCCGCCATAAAGTCGTATAAATATATACTCATAGTTATCAACGTTGTTAATGTAATCGGTTGCGATGGTGATTATTTCGTTTTGTGATGTATTCATTTTTGTTTAATATTTTGTTATTTTGTAATTCACAACTAAGTCAATTATACAACCATCCTTCAGTGTGGTGTTTTGTATGTAATGATGGTGATAATGGTTAATCATTAGTTTTCTTTTTAGCGTACATTTCATTCCATAACATCTTTTCCTGCAAACTTAATTCGTCTTTTAATTCATTTATCAACTCGTCTTTATAGTTTCTAATATTTGATCTCAAGTCAGATATATATAAATATACAATCAAGAAAGAAACTATGAATGGTAGTAGTACAGCCATCCATGCCAACATATCTGAAAATTCTTTGTATATTTCCCACTCAACGTATTCGTTGGTTTTCCAAATGATAATACCAATAGTTAATCCTATGATTATAAATGGTGAAAAAAATGATTTTACGGGATTATAAACATTTAATTGATGCTGTAGTTCACTTATTCTATCTTCAATTTCTTCAATGGTCAACTTACTCATAGTATATTTCTTCCATAAAGTAAAGACCATTTCCCACTACTAATCATTAACAACAATAATAGCAGTATATTCTTCATAACATTCCTCATTCAATGTTAATTTATGAGGTGGAGCAGAGGATTATAAAACAATCCCCCTGACGCCTCAGGTGTTCGCTACAAACCGCTGATTTAACCTGGAATCAGGAGCGCAGGGGGAAACTTCCCGCCTGATACGATTCCAGGTATTGAAATATGGAAAAACAGCGATTTGTAGCATTGGCAATGTAAAATAGAAGAAAAATATAAACAAGGTGTTGGTAATTACGGTATCTTTGCCAAAGATGATACATCGACGAAGCCCGTTGAGAAATTCACACTGTAAAAAGCATCACTTATGAAAGTTATGAATCATAGTTTTTATTGTATGGATTTGACGTAATTGAACGAAATAAACAAGCAATTAGTTTACAATAAGCTTAAGCTGTTGGAATCTAAACCTGATTTATCCGTTTGCCCCTTATGGGCTTCAACTGCTATCTCAATTGCTCGTTGTAATGTTGACATTAAATTAATAATCCATTTTTTCAGGTATAACTCCTCTAACGCCTCCTCTTGGTTTAGGAGTATCACCTTTTCTCCTCGGGATTAAATGAATGTGAGAATGCATTACAGTTTGTCCTGCAGACTCACCGTTATTCATCCCAATATTAAATCCGGTGATTGTTGCATCTGATTCTTCTAATCGATTTTTCAAAAGTCTTATTAATTCAGTTGCGTCAGTTCTCTCTGTTTCAGTCATTGAAAAATAATTATCGGTATGCCGGAAGGGGATAATTAAATGGTGTCCGTTTGTAACTGGGAAGTTATCTCTGATTGCAAATACTGAATTATTTTCTGCAACAGTATTTATTTTACCGCAAAATGGGCAATTAGAATCTTTATTACTTAATTCTATTTTTCTAAAATCTGTATTGTCTTTATTGCCCTTAGATCGATTACACTTTGCACAAAGTACCTGCAGGTTTTCCTCAATAGTTTT
>CAYLYH010000067.1:0-2167 GCA_964388155.1 uncultured bacterium
AATTGCTTTAGTTTGCGATAACCTGGCCACCAAGTTGTATTGGCTATTTTAAGTTCCTGTCTTGGTGCCACACTAAATCGGCGATCCCCCTTGCCAAGTATCAACCCGTGTCTTCTATTGGTTGCAAACATGAATGAGCATACGTTCTTGCCGTTAAACCTGTCTTTATTTTTTCCTTCAATCTGAATATGTTCGTCGGTAATGGCGATTTTCATTTTCTCAATTGTGCTTAAGTTTTGATAATCGCTGGATGCGAAGTTTCCAGACACTTCATTGACTAAAACGAATACATTATCCGTCAAAAATGAGTTAAACTGTCCGCCAAAAGCATCCTGATCCGTTTGACTACAATACCTATGACCAAATATCTCTTGTATTACAAGCGACATTAAAACCCCATTTCCGGTACCCTCGGTACCTTGAAGCAAGTAGGCCGTGGTCATCTTCTGACGATATTGAATAAAGTAGGCAAAATCATTAATAAAATGGTCCATGACAATCTTATCATGGGCAAATACATGATCGATTAAATGGCCGATATATTTGGGCATTTCACCGGAAAAAGTGTCAGGAATTTGACTAATAAGCACTTTTGGTGGGATGTATTTATTAACGTACCCGTTGTTATAATCAACAATATTATCACTGTCGAACACCAGCTCGTACCTCGCTCGAGGATAGGCCTTTGGTTTAGGAAGCTCATGGAACTCCCTAAACTGATCAACGTGTTCACGTGTTTTCAAATCGCGAATCACATGTTCATCAAGACCAGGCTCTTCACAACAACCGAAATACTTACTTTTTAAGGTGTCAATAAAAACAAAAGCGTCCATTTGCTCTGTTTTCATCTTATACATATCGTCAGGATGCAGATTATATACCCCAGAACCATTGAATCCCATACCCCTAGAATCACAACTCGAACAATAAATGAATGGAAATCCTTCGTTGTTAATCTTCTTTACGGCGTTATGTGATCCATTTTTTCTAAAGCTCGCTTTGCCACATACTAAACAAAATATAGGAATATCACTTGGGAGCTCGCTTATGGAATACTCAATATTATTCCCATCTAAAACCGTATCATCCAAACGAAAAGTTTGTTTTAATTGTTCGGTCGAACTTGGCCGACCTTTTTTCTTTAGTGACTCATAAAGGTTTGGGATTATCTTCCAATTCATCGCTCCCCTATCACTTACGAAGCTGGATACTTCTGTCGTTCCGTGAGCAAAATATCTGGTTTGACCCATAAAGGTTTTGTCTACATTATTATACTGGGCTACCATAGCTTGCTGGACGGCTTTACGGTCAAATTCATCTCTGATAGGCTCCGATAATGGGATAAGAACTCTCAACCGGTCAACCGGTGGCTCGGTCTTGCCGGATTTCAACTTTTTTGGTTTTTGATGGTTTTGGCTTGAAAACAAATAGCTGTCGAATTCCCATTTTTGTTGCAATTCAATGAGATCCTCTGATCTAGGGTTTCCTTTGTCAAAATCCAGCATAATTGAGTGGGTAGCCACCCAATGCGCTCCATCTCTCTTTCCTTCTACATATTCGTTTCCGCTGATTCCGAATTGTGTTGATAGTTTTACTATTGTATTTTTATCCCAGTTTAATTCTTTCAGTTTTCATCCTTCGGCGACCTTTTTATTATTAAGATCCTTTCCCTTTGTAGAATCATAGTTGCTACAACTGCTTATTTTAATATTCATATTTTTTAAAGTGATTTATTGTTAAGAATTATATAACATTGACTTTACCTTCCTGATCTGGTCCTTATAAACCATTGGATCAACTTTTGCTTTATTTCAGAAATACTCATCAACGAGCTTTCTGAGTTTATCGGAATCTGTAAACACAAATTCTTTTTGGGCGGAGTTTCCGACCCGTCGGATTTTTCGAATGTTTTGTCCACTAATAGTAAGAAAACAGGACAGGTAAAAATCCGTCGTTAAGTAGTCTATTTTCATTTTCTCTTCTCGGTTAAATGTTAAAATGCGGGACATTTTGGTGGGATTCTAATATTACATATTTAGGGAATCCTTGTCCCTATAATTAAGTATAGACTATAGAGCTCAAAAAGTCAAATTGTATAATTATTTTAATCAAATAATTACAAACATAACTTAAGATCAATAAAGTAAGGATAAGGGTCAAGGAGATT
>CAYLYH010000068.1:0-2152 GCA_964388155.1 uncultured bacterium
GAGATGAAGGAATTCACAATCGCTCAATCCAGTATTTCGGTACAGATCTAACACCCAAACCGGTGACCGTACAACCGTTTAATAACGGCAGTAACGTTAGTAACGGACTACCTAAAGGAGGACATGATGAGAAAGTTAACACTTTTAATCCTAACCCTTGGTAGCCTGTTATCGTTTAACGGTTGTGCATCCGTTCGGAACCTCGCAGTTGAACTAGATAAAGTCACCCGGTTAACGCCGGAAGACGTAGCGGAAGTCGATGTCTGGATGGCACGGCAACCGTCTAGTTTTATTGCTCATTCAGACGGAAAAGATGGCTATGTGATCACACCGCACTATGCGAGTTATCGAAAGACCCACGAAGTGAGGTTTCTCGATGACGCAGTAGCTATCTTGAAAAACCGGAATAACCCGGTTATTTATAATGAAAAGATTCGGCCTTAATAGGTCGTTTCTTTTTTACCAAAAAAATTTACAAATAGTGTTTTCCTATATTTCAAATATTTGAAACCTTATCTGGGCGACTGTTTCACCTGGTAATTCGTAGGGGGTATGGGTATGGAACCTAAATCCTTGATCCGAAGTTTGGATTAGTAAACTTCGAAACCACCGTCAGTCTTCACGACATCATAGTCGCTGCCATGGCCTGTAGGGACCCCAATATCATTGGGCGCATCTTTAGGCAGTTTATTCTGCGGCAATGCCCACTGAAGTTTCTTTAATGTCGTCCGATGTGCCGGCGGATAAGATACTTTAAAGCCCAAATTTTTAAGCTTCTTTTTCTTTTTACGATCTTTCTTCATTGTTATCTCCAATATAGTTATTCCAAATTGTTACAAATTGGTCACTTTCAACTTCGTCATAGATACCAAGCTTTCTTCGTAAGAATTCTTCAGTTAAATAACCGTCATGTAAAGCAAGATTATCTTTGAACACCGAATAAACCTTTCCCCCGCTGCCATCTGATACGGTTAAACGATCAGGCGGGAGATGTGGAGCGTCTTTTAGGATCAATATACTGTCTTCTCTTCTAATAAAAGCGTAATTAATGTCGCCAATATTATATACGTGGTCTATTTTGGCCACATGAACACCCGTTTTTAACGTGTGATTCCATTTTTGTTGAAGTGCGAGTCCGTTAGCAAGATTTAACCCCAGCTTTTCTTTATAATACGGTAGCCACGAGTCGTCGTGCTCGTCTGGATCCATATGATATCATAGGGATGACTCCACATGTGATGCACCTGTTTTTGGTGCAATATCAGCCATTATAATAAAAATATGGGGGTATTTTGGAAGTAGCTCCCCTATGTTGCTAATTCGTAGTATTTCTGTATTTACTTTATCCATAGTGTATTTCCATGGTTTTTGTTGATTTTAATTAGTATAAACCCAAAATGGGTTGTTTATTTTAGTTCGGTTATCCAAATGATGGAATTTGAACTGTGTTTCATTGTGAGAGACCTGGTCAACCATTGAAATGTTACTTTTGTTACCTTTGTTACCTTTTTTTATTGGAATTAAAAAAAAGTATTTCATTTTAAAAAGTAAAACATTTATTTCTATTTCAAGTTTTAAAAGGTAACAAGTGTAACAATCTTCTATCTTTTGTTATTACGACACTTAACGTGCATTTTTGCCGTAACATTGCCGTCACAAAAGGTAACATTTTAGCTCCAATCAACAGAAATGCCTTTATAAGTCTGATTTCCGTCCCTTATTGTCCCTACTTTAGGCAAATATCCTCTGGAAAAATTCCTAAAAGTTGCAAGATTCATCTTTTTATGGGTAATTGCACAATAAATTGTATGCAGCTCGCCAATACGAATGCCTTTTCTGGATCGTAATCCACCCAATATTTGTTTTGCGTCGAAATGAGATTCCTGTTCCCACATATAGTGACTCATTGAGCTGATATTATCACTTAACCAATCCACATCACCACAAAGAACAGCATCAAAAAAGTCTTCTGCTGTAGTGACGGACATTGCCTGTAAAGCCTGCTTAGGTTCATTGTCGATTACAGTGGCTATTTTAGACTCGTCTACTCTAAAATGCTTCATATACCAAACAAAATCCTGTAGTTCGCCGGCAATTAATTGCTTTAGTTTGCGATAACCTGGCCACCAAGTTGTATTGGCTATTTTAAGTT
>CAYLYH010000069.1:0-1659 GCA_964388155.1 uncultured bacterium
ACGCCGCAGTCGATCTGCAGTGGAAAATATTATTCCAAACAGGACTCGGTCTCCCGAACTTGTGGAAACCATCCTTCCGCAATTTAAGAGTAAAGTAGAAGGCATTGCGTTCAATGTACCCATCCCTGATGGATCGTGCGTGGATCTTACATGTGCATTGAAAAAACTTCCTTCTATTGATGAAATAAATTCTCACATGAAATCTATTTCAGAAGGACCCCTTGCATCTATCATTGGATATACCGATGATCCAATCGTTTCCAGTGATGTGGTCGGAGACAGCCATTCCATGATTTTTGACTCAAAAGCAACCATGATAGCTGCAGAAAATCTACTCAAAACAATCTGTTGGTATGATGATGGTTATGGTTATTCCCAGAGAATTCTGGAACTCACAAAAGCATACTGCGATTTGGAAGAAACTTCATGAGAATTGCTTTAAATGGATTTGGTCGCATTGGGCGAACAGTATTCCGCATTCTGAATAATCAAAAAGATTTTCAAGTTGCCGCTATCAATGATTTGGCTGATGATGATGCGTTGGCTTATCTGCTAAAATATGATACTGTCATGGGACGGTTACAAGATACTGTCACTGTACAAAACGGGATTTTAAAAACAAGTAACCATTCAGTTAAAATGCTTAATGAGCCTAATCCGGCTGCACTGCCCTGGACTGAATTAGGTGTGGATGTTGTTATAGAAGCAACGGGTGTTTTCAGGACTCGCGAGCAACTGCAATCCCATTTAGACGCCGGAGCAAGTCGCGTAATTCTAACGGTTCCGGCCAAAGATGAAATAGATTATACAGTTGTTATTGGAGTGAATGAAGAGGGACTCACACCAAATCATAGAATTGTATCCAATGCATCGTGTACTACAAATTGTCTAGCTCCAATGGCTAAAGTGTTGAATGATGCTTTTGGTATTGACTATGGCGTTATCAACACGATTCATGCTTATACAAATGATCAACGATTGGCTGATGTTCCTCATTCGGATTGGCGTAGAAGTCGCGCAGCCGCTGAAAATATTATTCCCACAACAACAGGAGCTGCCCGAGCTGTAGGCGTTGTTTTGCCCGAACTCAAAGGTAAACTGGACGGCATTGCCATGCGAGTTCCTGTCCCTGACGGCTCTATTGTAGACTTGAATGTTCAATTAAAAACCGATGTCAATGCCGATGACATTCGTCAAGCGGTCAAAGAAGCGAGTGAAACAGACCGATTAAATTCAATCCTCCAATATGAAGATACGCCTATTGTTTCTTCTGATATTATTGGTAATCCCCACTCTTCCATTTTTGATGCACCATTTACATCTGTCATTAATAAGCGATTAGTAAAGACGCTAAATTGGTATGATAATGAATGGGGTTATTCCAACCGAGTAGTAGATTTAATTAATTTATTTTCAGATAAATAAAATTATACATTTTAAAACCAATATTATTTGAGCAATAATACTTTTTTACTTTTAATCTGATTACCAACCTGAACTCTTACTAACCAAATTCCTGAAGGTAGTTTTTCTCCTTCATTATTTTTTCCATCCCAACTGATTGTATGCTGTCCAGCCGATTTATTATTATACAATAACGTTTTTGGACCTAGTATAAAAAAGTGTACATGGAGTTAAGCAACTTTTTAATTTAGATAA
>CAYLYH010000070.1:0-1590 GCA_964388155.1 uncultured bacterium
TCATTTCCTCCAAAAATCGTATAGAACTAAATTCCATTTCTTTGGTCTTGCTCAGACTGATCAAATGGATAATGATTGGAATAGAAGCTGCCAACAAACCCCACAATAATGTCGGTGATAAAAATGTCATACGATAAAAGAACTCACAATAGCCATGGTGGTTCCTGCGCCAACTGGGATTAAAATATTATCGTCAATGTCTATGGGTAACGCTTCAAAAACCGTCGCCATTACGGCACCGCTAATTGAAACAATCAAAGGAACAAGATTGAGTAAAAGTGCAGCAGAAATACAAACAGTCAAGCACCCAATAGAGCCTTCTAATGATTTTTTCCCCATTTTAGTTTTACCAAATGATAAACCGATAATTGCAGCTGCAATATCACCCACTGACATAAATACAAGACTCAATATTGCAATTTCCTTTGGTAAAAAATAAATGATTGGAACTGCGATTATCAGTACCCAAGTCGCTCCCGTAAATCGGCCGCTGATTTCATGTTTTCGCATCATTGTATCAAAAAATTGTTTAAAGATCTTTTTAACTAATACAGTACGCATTCTCGCAAAGTCGATGATAATAAACACTATTGCAAATACGAGCATTAACGCTGCCATTTGATTCTTATTCGGAATGAAATAAAAGTAACAAATGGGAATGATTAAGTTAAAAAGATGAATCAGCTTGCGACTGAGTTCTGCTGAACTGATCATTTAAGGTTCTGTGGTCAGTTGATTAAAGATATCCTGAAGATCCAATACACTCACAACCACATTAATTTTCATGGCCCTGTCTAAAACAGTCCCTTCGCTAATTGATTGATCCAAAACAGTATAAGGAACCAAGTCCTGATCTTCATGATACGAAATTTTACCTACTTTCAACCGCGCTTTAGATAGGTGTTCTTTCGCCTGATTCAAGCTCAAACCGATCACATTGGGAACCTGATAAAAATCAGGTGGTAAGCCCTTACTTAGAGTAATCTGAATTCCAAATCCTTTTTTCATTGTATCATTCGCTTTAGGATATTGCCATGCTATCGTTCCTTTTGGGTATTCCGGATTATATTCAGAATACACTGTATCGATACGCAATCCTGTTTGTTGGAGGGTAATCTCTGCACTTCGCAATGATTGCCCAATTAGATTTGGTATCAAAACTAATTTTTCTGAAGTAGAAATTTTAAGACGTATAGTTCGGCCTGTTTTTACTTTTATATGTGGTTTTGGATATTGGTCGACAACAATTCCCGAAGCAACTTTATTGGTATACAATGTATCACTCACAACAGCACGAAAATCTTCAGCTTCAATAATGGAAATGGCGTTTTCCAGTGTTTTTCCTTTTACATCCACAAGGTATTGACCTTTATCATGACGTGTATACGCTGGCATAATAATGAATTCAAATAACATGATTACACCTAGAGATACAACACCAAATGCTAAACTATATTGTTTTAGTTTTTTATTTAATTTCATTAATCAATCTGGCGGCAAACATGCCATCCGTATTACTCATTGATGGAAACGGAGCAAAAGCACCTCTTTCATCGAACCAACTGTTTTGCGTGATGTTTGTTTCCTTAT